>NZ_JBQHCX010000001.1:0-901919 GCF_052068475.1 Streptomyces sp. SD31
GCTGTTGAGTTCTCAAGGAACGGACGCTTCCTTTGTACTCACCCTCTCGGGCTTTCCTCCGGGCGCTTCCCTTCGGTCTTGCGTTTCCGACTCTATCAGATCCTTTTCCGATCCGATTTCCTCGGTGCTTTCCAGGTTCTCGCTTTCGCGTTTCCTTTCCGGCGGTTCTGACTCTATCAGATCCTTTCGGATCCGATTCCCGGTCAGCGGGGCTTGTCTTCGCGGCTGTTGGGCCGTTCCGACGTCTCAAACCTTAGCGGATCCTCTCGGCAGTTCCTAATCGAGCTGCCGAACCCAAATCGAATTGAATTCGGGCACGCCGAATTCAACCCCGTTGGGAGGTCGTGCTTGTGGTTTGGGTTGCCGCTCTCGCGGCGGAAGGTGCTGTCGCAGAACCGTTACGGCTCCGCGGCAACCCGAAGAACTCTACGGATCGGGCAGGGGGCTGTCAAGCGTTCCCTGTCAAGATCTTTTGCCGCCGGTGGCGGCCGCGCATCAGTCCAGGTCGCTGAGGCGTCCGCCGGCGTCCGGCTGGGCGTGTTCCACCCTGCGGAGCAGGCGGGTGAGGACCTCGCCGAGGGCGGTGCGTTCATCCGCGGAGAGGTCCTGGAGGAGGTCCTCCTCGAAGACGGAGGCCAGACGCATCGCCTCGAGCCACTTCTCTCGGCCTTCCGCGGTCAGCTCCACGATCACGCGGACGCGGTTGGACTCGTCGCGCTCCCTGGTGACCAGGCCCTCGGTGACCATGCGGTCGATTCGGTGGGTCATGGCGGCCGGGGTGAGGCCGAGGCGCTTGGCGATGTCGCTGGGGCCCATGCGGTAGGGGGCGCCGGAGAGGACGAGGGCCTTCAGGACCTCCCACTCGGCGTTGCTGATGCCGAGGGCGGCGGTCTGGCGGCCGTAGGCGACATTCATGCGGCGGTTCAGGCGGGACAGCGCGGAGACGATCTTCTCGACCTGGGGGTCGAGGTCCTGGAACTCCCGCTGGTAGGCGGCGATCTGTTCTTCGAGTGTCGGTTCGCTGATGTCCGGGGTGTCGCCCATGGGCCGAGTATCGCACGGGCTTGCTTGGCGTTGAAGTCCTTCGATGTGTACTGTTTAGCTTCGAAGTTTAGCTTTGAAGTCTTCAGGTCTACATATGAGAGAGGTGAACGTGACCAGGGCGATGGGCGCAGCGATGCGCCGGATCCACGTGGGCAACGCACTCAGCGCGTTCGGGCTCGGTTTCACCGTCCCCTACCTGTACGTCTATGTGGCGCAGGTGCGGGGGCTGGGTTCCATGACGGCGGGGCTCGTCCTCGCCGTCTTCGCCGTGGCCGCGCTGGTCGTGCTGCCGTTCGCCGGGCGGGCGATCGTCAGGCGTGGCCCGCTGCCGGTGCTGCTCGCCGCTCTGGTCACTGCCGCGTTCGGGTCGCTGAGCCTGGGGCTCGCGGGGAGCGCGGCGGCCGTACTGCTGTCGGCGGCCGCGCTGGGGGCGGGGCAGGCCGTGATGCAGCCGGCGCTCGCGACGATGATCGTGGACTGCTCCTCTGCGGAGACTCGGTCGCGGGCGTTCGCCACGCAGTTCTTTCTGCAGAACCTGGGGCTGGGGGTTGGCGGGCTGATCGGTGGGCACCTCGTCGATGCGTCGAGTGTCTCGTCGTTCACGCTGTTGTTCGCTGTCGAGGCGGCGATGTTCCTGGTGCTCGTCGTGGTGATGTCGACGGTGCGGCTGCCGCGTGCGCCGCGGATCGAGGAGGCGCCGGGAGCCCGGTCGGCGAAGGGGAGCTGGAAGCAGCTGCTCGGGAATCGGGCGATGGTGCAGCTGTGTGTG
This sequence comes from Streptomyces sp. SD31, assembly GCF_052068475.1. Lineage (NCBI taxonomy): Bacteria > Bacillati > Actinomycetota > Actinomycetes > Kitasatosporales > Streptomycetaceae > Streptomyces > Streptomyces sp. SD31. The sequence goes on from NZ_JBQHCX010000001.1 coordinate 1,814, forward strand.
CTGGGTTTCGTGCTGTTCTTCGCTTGCTACGGGCAGTTCGAGTCTGGGCTGAGTGCGTACGGGGTCGAGGCGGCCGGGGTTTCCACTTCGGCGCTGGGGACGGCGTTGGCGGCTAACACCGCGATGATCGTGGTGGCTCAGTTCGCCGTGCTGAAGTTCGTCGAGCGGCGGAGGCGGTCGCGGGTGATCGCGGCTGTGGGGCTGATCTGGGCTGTGGCTTGGGTTGCGGCGGGGTATGCGGGGCTTGGGCACGGCAGTCAGGAGATGGCTACGGCTGCCTTCATCTCTACGTATGCGCTGTTCGGGCTGGGGGAGGCGATGTTGTCGCCGACTGTTGCTCCGTTGGTGGCGGACTTGGCGCCTGAGGGGATGGCTGGGCAGTACAACTCTGCGTTTGCCCTGGTGAAGCAGCTGGCGTTGGCGGTGGGGCCGGCGGTGGGTGGGCCTATGGGGGCGTCGCTGCATGGGCCGTATGTCGTGACGTTTCTGGTGTTCTCGTTGGGGATCACGTATCTCGCGGTGCGGCTCGGGCGTCAGCTCAGTGCCGTGCAGGATCAGCCGTGGTTGGGGAAGAGTCGGGTGGTGGCGCAGGGGGCTGCGGCGGCTGCGGGGTCGGCTCCCGCGCGCGCCTGAGTTTTCTCGCCCCCGCCGCCCCTACCCGTCCCACCCTCCAGGGGCTGCCGCCCCTTCGACCCCGCCCTCCTGGGGACCTGCGGCCCCCAGACCCCCGCTTCGGCCCTGAACGGGCCTCGTCCTCAAACGCCGGACGGGCTGAAGGATGCCGGCCGGCGCTGGGAAGCGGCCGTCGCTGCCACGAGGCGGGCCTTCAGGTCAGGGTCTTGGAGGGTCGGCGGGCTGTTTCGGTAGGGCGAACTCGCACCACACTGCCTTTCCGCCGCCGGGTGTTCTCCGTGAGCCCCAGGCGGAGGCGACTGTGGCGACGATGGCGATGCCTCGGCCTGATTCGTCGCCCGGTTCGGCGCGGCGGCGGCGTGGGAGGTGGTCGTCGCCGTCGGTGACCTCGATGATCAGGCGGCGGTCGGTGCGGCGCAGGCGTAGGCGCATGGGTGGGGTGCCGTGTTGGAGGGAGTTGGCGACGAGTTCGCTGGCTGCGAGGACGCCCAGGTCGTGGAGGTCGGTCGGGAAGCGCCAGCTCGTGAGGACGCCGGAGGCGAAGGCACGCGCGCGTGGGGCCGCTTCGATGCCGCCGAGGAGTTCCAGGGCCGCGTTGCGGAAGAGGTCGCTGTCGGGGCCCGTGCGGGCCGGGTGCTGGAGGACCAGGACTGCTACGTCGTCGTCGTGGTCCGCCGTCACGCCTGCTGTGCGGACCAGGCGGTCGCAGACGACCTGGGGGGTGCCGGTCGCGCCGGCCAGGGCGCGTTCCAGGGAGGCGATTCCCTCGTCCAGGTCCTCGTCCCTGCGTTCCACCAGGCCGTCGGTGTAGAGGACCGCCGTGGAGCCGGGGCCCAGGGCGATCGAGCCGGAGGTGTGCATCCAGCCGCCTGTGCCGAGGGGCGGGCCGGTGGGTTCGTCGGCGCGTTGGACCGCGCCGCTCTCGTCGCGGACCAGGATCGGAAGGTGGCCGGCGGAGGCGTACACCAGGCGGCCCTCGTTCGGGTCGTGGACGGCGTAGACGCAGGTGGCGATCTGGTTGGCGTCGATTTCCGTCGCCAGGCCGTCCAGTAGCTGCAACACCTCGTGTGGGGGGAGGTCCAGTCGGGCGTATGCCCTCACCGCCGTGCGGAGTTGGCCCATTACTGCTGCTGCTCGTACGCCTCTGCCCATGACGTCGCCGATCACCAGGGCCGTGCGGCCGCCGCCGAGGGTGATCACGTCGTACCAGTCGCCGCCGACCGCGGCCTCCGTGCCGCCGGGGTGGTAGGTGGCGGCGATGCGGAGGTCGTCCGGTTCTTCGAGCTCCTGGGGGAGGAGGGAGCGTTGGAGGGTGACGGCCGTTTCGCGTTGGCGGCGTTCGCTGGCGCGCAGGCGCTCGGCGGCCTCCGCGTGGTCGGTGACGTCCGTGGCGAAGACGAGGACGCCGCCGTGGCCCTCCGTCACGGGGGTGCAGGTGAAGGTGTAGGAGCGGCCGTCGGGGGCCTTGCGGGACTTCAGGGTGCGGGGCTTGCCGCTGCGCAGGACCTGGTCGAGGAGGGGGAGCAGGCCCAGTTCGGCCAGTTCGGGGAGGGCCTCGCGGGCCGGTTCGCCCGGGGGGCGCAGGCCGAAGGCCGCCACGTAGGCGTCGTTGACGTAGGCCAGGCGGTGGTCGGAGCCGTGGACCAGGGCGACCAGGGCCGGGACTCGGTCCAGGACCTCGCGGACCGGCAGTTCGTCCACTGCGGGAATCGGCTTGGCCTCGTCGGTGAGTTGTTCGGCGCGGGCCGCGGGGACGGCGCCCGGGCTCTCTCCCCGGCGGTCCTGGGTGACCGCCGCCGCGGGTTCGGTCCGCGCTGCGGCGCGGCGCTGCGTTCCGGGGAGCCGGGCGCTCCAGCGCGTGAAGTTCACGAATCCTTGCCTCGTGTCGTCGTCTGCGGCCAGCTCCGGACCCGGCCTGGGGTCTGAGGGGCATCAGCACCCCGGGATTGCAGCACTGTGGGGAGAGCCTCGTGGTCGGGATCGGTTCGGGGATCAGTCTGGCAGTGCGGCCGACCTGGCCGACACCCGTCAGACGCCTGCCTCGTCGGTGGAGTTCCTGGGTCCGGTCAGGACGACCCCTTCGGGTCGCCTTCCGGGTTGTGAGGAGCCTTTCCACCGGCCGCGAGTTCGAACTCCGCTCGGGGATGTTCGAGCGAACCGAGGGAGACGACCTCCCTCTTGAAGAGTCCCGACAGGGTCCACTCGGCCAGGACGCGGGCCTTTCGGTTGAAGGTCGGCACCCTGCTGAGGTGGTAGACGCGGTGCATGAACCAGGCAGGGTAGCCCTTCAGCTTGCGTCCGTAGACGTGGGCGACGCCCTGGTGGAAACCGAGGGAGGCGACCGACCCCGCGTACTTGTGGGCGTACGTCTCCAGGGGCTCGCCGCGCAGGGTGTGGGCGATGTTGTCGCCCAGCACCTTGGCCTGGCGCAGGGCGTGCTGGGCGTTCGGGGCGCACTCCTTGCCGGGAGCGGCGGCGCTGACGTCGGGGACGGAGGCGGCGTCTCCCGCGGCCCACGCGTGCGTGGTGCCCTCGACGGTCAGCTCCGGAGTGCACTTCAGCCGACCGCGCTCATTGAGTGGCAGGTCGGTCGCGGCGAGGATCGGGTGCGGCTTGACGCCGGCCGTCCAGACGACCGTACGGGTCGGGAAGCGGGCGCCGTCGCTGAGGACGGCGACGCGGTCCACGCAGGATTCCAGGCGGGTGTGCAGGCGTACGTCGATGTTGCGGCGGCGCAGTTCGGTGACGGTGTAGCGGCCCATGTCCTCGCCGACCTCGGGCAGGATGCGGTCCGAGGCCTCGACGAGGATCCACTTCATGTCCTCGGGGCGGACGTTGTGGTAGTAGCGCGTGGCGTAGCGGGCCATGTCCTCGAGTTCGCCGAGCGCTTCCACGCCCGCGTAGCCGCCGCCGACGAAGACGAAGGTGAGGGCCGCGTCGCGGATCGCCGGGTCGCGGGTGGAGGAGGCGATGTCCATCTGCTCGATGACGTGGTTGCGCAGGCCGATGGCCTCTTCGACGGTCTTGAAGCCGATGCCGTGGTCGGCGAGGCCGGGGATGGGGAGGGTGCGCGAGATGGAACCGGGGGCGAGGACCAGTTCGTCGTAGGAGAGCTGTTCGCTGCCCGTGCCCTCCTCCTCGGAGGCCAGGGTGGAGAGGGTCGCGGTGCGCCGCGCGTGGTCGATGGCGGTGGCCTCGCCGATGATGATCCGGCACCGGGGCAGGACGCGGCGCAGCGGCACGACCACGTGGCGCGGGGAGATGGAGCCCGCGGCCGCCTCGGGGAGGAAAGGCTGATACGTCATGTACGGGTCGGGCGTGACGACCGTGATCTCGGCTTCGCCCCTCCCCAGTTCCTGTTTCAGCCTCTGCTGGAGGCGCAGGGCCGTGTACATCCCGACGTAGCCGCCGCCGACAACGAGAATGCGCGCACGTTCCTTCACCATCCCATGACGCACCCGGCGCTTGCGTTTGTCCACAGGCCCGGCAATTTGTGTGACCGGAGATCGGCAGCGCCGCGATTTGGCCGAATTGCCGGAGTGCAAGGAGCTTCCGCAGGTCAACGGGTGTGCGCCGGGGGATCACGGGGGGTGAAATCTGGACGTAAACGACCCGTACTCCGATCGAGGGGCGCTCCGTGCGGAACCTGCCCCTTCTGAATTGACCCTCGCTCAACTATGTTCGTGTGTCGACGGGGTGTAGGGGGATGCGCTCTTCGGGTCCGCGAGTCACACAGGGCGGGCTCGTGGTCCGGGCTTGTTCCGCGACGCTCCGGCTTTGCAATGACGGGGAGTGTCTCCGGGGGGAGACGTCATTACCGGGGGATCGCTTATGCATGTTCAGGATTCTCGTTGGTCTTCCGCGTCCGCCATCGCATCAGGCGGCGGAGCGGTGGGCGGCACGATGAGCGCGGCGGCGGGCAGTGTGCGCGGGGACAGCTCGCGTACGGCGCCGCTGCGCGTGGACGCACAGCGCAATCTGGAGCACGTGCTGCGTGCGGCGCGCGAGGTCTTCGGCGAGCTGGGGTACGGCGCGCCGATGGAGGATGTGGCGCGCCGCGCGCGGGTCGGCGTCGGGACGGTGTACCGGCGCTTCCCGAGCAAGGACGTCCTGGTGCGGCGGATAGCCGAGGAGGAGACCTCCCGGCTGACCGACCAGGCACGTGCGGCGCTCGGTCAGGAGGACGAGCCGTGGTCGGCGCTCTCGCGCTTCCTGCGTACGTCGGTGGCCTCGGGCGCCGGGCGGCTGCTGCCGCCGCAGGTGCTGCGGGTCGGGGTCGCCGAGGACGGCAGCGTGCTCGAGGAGGCCCGGGTGCCGCAGCAGCGGACGCAGCCGGGCGCGGGTGAGCTGCGGTTGGTGCCGGAGCACCCTGCGGCGGTGCCGCCGAGCGCGGTGGACGACGCCGGGGCGGCGGCACTGCTCGACGTGGTGGGCCAGCTCGTGGAGCGGGCGCGCGCGGCGGGCGAGTTGCGGGCCGACGTGTCGGTGTCGGACGTCCTGCTGGTGATCGCGACGGCGGCACCCTCGCTGCCGGATGCGGCGCAGCAGGCGGCGGCCTCGGCGCGGTTGCTGGACATCCTGTTGGAGGGGTTGCGGTCGCGGCCTCAGGCGTGAGCCGGCCGAAGCGGCGGCGGTTGCTTCGAAGGGGTGACCAGGAGGCGGGGTGCTGCGCTGTCCTCGCCTCGAACACCATCGTGGAACATGCCGCACATTTCGGTCCTCGCGCTCAACTCCCGTATGGCCGACGCCGTTTGAGCCCTCTCTGAATGGGTGAGGGGCTAGTACGGCGGTGCGGGAAGTGCCCACGGACGAGTGGATGGTCCGTACGGGTGGGTCCTGACCGAAAGCCAATATGGCACCCTGACCCGGTGTCCGGGACAGGTAGAGCTGGCGGCGGGGGCATTCCGCGATGAGTGTTGACGGTCAGGACGAGTCACTCGGCGACGGTGACTCGGCGACTCCGCAAGTGCCGAGTCAGGGCGGGCGGGCGGACCTGCCGCCGGGTGGCATGCCCGCGGGAGGCCGCCCCCAGGGGCGCGCGGAGGGCAGCGTCCCGGCTCAGCGCGACCGGCGCGAGGACAGCACGCTGCCAGCGCCGCGCGAGCTGCCGCCGTCGGACGCCGACCTGATCGGGCGGATGCGCTCCGGCGACGACACCGCCTACGAGGAGCTGTACCGGCGCCACGCGGGAGCGGTGCGCCGGTACGCCCGCACCTGCTGCCGTGACTCCCACACCGCGGACGACCTCACGGCCGAGGTCTTCGCCCGCATGCTCCAGGCGGTACGCGGCGGCTCCGGCCCCGAGCACGCCGTACGCGCGTATCTGCTCACCTCGATCCGGCGGGCCGCCGCGGACTGGACGAGATCGGCGCGGCGGGAGCAATTGGTCGACGACTTCGCGGTGTTCGCCGCGCAGTCCGCGCGCGTGTCCGAGGTGTCCGACGACACTGCGTCCTTCGGCTCCTTCGGAGCGGGTCTCGACCTCGGCGCGGACGTACGGGCGTTGCACGAGGCCGAGCAGTCCCTGGCCATGCGGGCCTTCCGGTCGTTGCCGGAGCGCTGGCAGGCGGTGCTGTGGCACACCGAGGTCGAGGACGAGTCGCCGAGCGAGGTCGCCACGCTCTTCGGGCTCGACGCCAACGGCACGCGCGTGCTCGCCAGCCGCGCCCGCGAAGGGCTCAAGCAGGCCTACCTCCAGGCACACGTCAGCGCGAGCCTCGCCGGCGACGAGGAGTGCGCCCGCTACGCCGACCGACTCGGTGCCTACGCCCGCGGCAGCCTGCGCACCCGTGCCGAACGCGGTCTGCGCAAGCACCTGGACGAGTGCGCCAAGTGCCGGCTGGCAGCGGGCCAGATCAAGGAAGTCGCCAGCGGTATCCCCGCCGTCGTGCCGGTGGCGGTCATCGGCTGGTTCGGCGCCGCCGGGTACGCCAAGGCGGCCGGGCTCATCGCCGGCGGTGCCGGGGCGGGTGCGGCCGGGGCGGCGGGGGCTGCCGCCGCGGCGGGCGGCGGTTCGGCGAGCGGTGCCGCGGGTGGGGCCGGGGCGGCGGGCGGCAGTTCCGGCGGGGCGAGCAGCGGGGGCGGCGCGGCCGCTTCCGAGGGGCTCGGCGCGCCGTTGAAGGCCGGTATCGCGGCCGGTGTGGTCGCCGTGGGCGTGGCGGCGGCGATCGTGCTCGCGCTGGCCGGCAACGACCAACCGGCCGACAAGACGGACGCCAAGCAACCCCCGGTTCCCTCCCCCATCGTCGAGGAGACGCCGACACCCGAGCCGTCGAGGAAGGAGCCGGCCCCGGAGCCGCCGGCACAAGAGCCGCCGGCGATCGTCCCGGCCGCGGCGCCGAAGCCCGACCCGACTCCGACTCCGACTCCGACGCCGTCGCCCACGCCCAGTCCGACGCCCAAGCCTTCCCCGACTCCGACCCCTGCCCCCACCCCGACGCCCACGCCGACACCGACTCCGCCGCCTCCGCCGCCTCCGCCCGCCCCGGCCGTCTACCAGTGGAGCGAGCTGTCGTACGACCTCGCCGGGGACGGCACCGAGCCCGAGATGCGGCTCGGCGAGAGCAGCTGGGTGTGGCAGCGGTACGGCGTGTCGATCGCCGACAAGCGGTACACGCACGGCGTCACCGTGCACGGCCGGTCCTCCGTCACCATCGACCTCAACCGGGAGTGCTCCGCCTACGACGCGATGGTCGGCGTCGATGACACCAACCTGGGGCTCGGCGAGTTCTCCTTCTCGGTCTACGCCGACGGCGTCCGGCTGTGGCGGTCCGCAGTACTCAAGGGCGGGGACGCGGCGGTGCCGGTCCATGTGAACCTCACCGGGCGCCGGACCGTACGGCTGGTGGTCGAGCCGCACAGCACCTTCGACACCCTGCTGCTGGCGGACTGGGCGGAGTCGAAGTTCAGCTGCGGGTAGGGCCGCAGAGGTCGCGCACGGCCCCGGCGAGGTCGCGCAGGACGTCGTCCCGGGTCAGGGCGGTGCCTCGGGTGTGCTCGTCGGTGAACCGCTCGGCGCCCAGTGCGGTGCGGGCGGCGGCCTCGGCCCGTTCGGCGTGCGCGCGCTCCGGCAGCGGGCGTGGATGGCCGTGGCGCCAGTGCTCCGAGGCGGCGAGCAGGCGGACCGCGCACGGGTGGTCGCCGAGGCGGGTCAGCAGGTCCGCCGCGGCGTCCGTGAGGGTCGCCGTGATCACGTCGGCACACCGGTTCTCCACGGCCACGCGCAGTGTGTCGGCCAGGAGGGGCAGTCCGTGCTCCGGGCCGGACTCGGCCGTCACGACGAGGGCATCGACCGCGTTCAGCATCGCGATGAACTGGGGCGGTGGCGTGCCGCGAGCCATCTCCGCGCGGGCCCCCTCGCACAACTCACGTGCGCGGGCGGTCTCCTTGTCGTCCAGCGCGATCTGGGCCCGCAGCAGCAGGACGAACGCCCGCGAGTCCGCGACGCCGTAACGGTCCGCCGCCGCGCTCGCCTCGTCCAGCGCGGCCCGCGCGGCCGTACGGTCGCCCGAGCGGTAGGCGATCTCGGCGAGCCGGGCGACGAGGAACGGGGTCTCGGCGTACGCGCCCACCTCGTGGGCGAGCCGCAGCGCCTCCTCGTACTCGCCCTTGGCCTCCTCGAAGCGGCTGCGCGACATGGCCGTCTCGCCGGCCGCGCTGCACACCTGGGCCCACATCCAGCGGTCGCCGACGCGGCGGCTGAGGACCCGCAACTCCGCGAGGTCGTCGTCGATGCCCTCCAGGTCGCCGGGTGAGTCGACAACCATGTGCGTACGGAACATCAGCGAGACGCCGATCTCCCAGTCGCCGCCGTGGGCCCGGCAGTTGGCGACCGCGACGTCCATGGCGGCCCGGATGTCCCGCGAATCGCTCAGAAAGAAGGCGATCAACGGCCAGACGAGCCCCGGCAGCCGCGCCGACTGCGGGCCTCCCCGCTCGAAGAAGTCCCGTATACGGATCATGTAGCGCCGCATCCGCTCGTCCAGCAGCGCGTCGAGCGGTTCGGTCTCGGACTTGAGGAAGAGGTGGAGCAGGCGGAGGTTCATTCGGGGGAGGTGCAGCGGGTGGTGCAGTGGGTGGTGGGTCTCCTCATCGGGGGCGGCGAGGAAGGCGTCGATCGGGTCGACGGCGGCGATCCGGGAATCGAGGGCAGCGGCCCGGAAGTCGAAGGAGGTGGCCGGGGGATCGTAGGAGGTGGCCTGGGGGTCGCAGGAGGCCGTCGGCGCGTCGGTGCCCACGGTGTCCAGGGCCGCCCCCAATCGCAGGGTCCGGTCGATCCAGGCCGTGCCCTCTTGGCGGTAGTTGCGCAGCCACCAGAACCAGCCCATGGCGAGGGCGATGGATGTGGCATCCGGTTCGTCGCCCGCCGTGAGGGCGCGGTCGAGGGCCGCCCTGATGTTGTCCAGCTCCGTCTCCAGGCGGGAGATCCACGGGAGTTGGTCGGCGGAACGCAGCAGTGGTTCGGCCTGCTCGACGAGCGCGCGCACCCATGCGCGGTGCCTGCGCCCGGCCGCGAGACACAGCTCGGGAACCTCGGCGGCGCGCTCGACGGCGTACTCGTGGATGGTCTCCAGCAGGCGGTACCGCATGCCGTCGGAGCCGTCCCGCTCGCACGGGGTGGCCACGATCAGGGACTTGTCGACCAGCGCGCCCATGAGGTCCGCGACCGGCCCGGTGCACACGGCCTCCGCCGCCGCGAGGTCCCAGCCGCCCGCGAAGACGGACACCTCGCGCAGGACCGTGCGCTCCCGTTCGTCGAGCAGTTCCCAGGACCAGTCGACGACGGCGCGCAGGGTCTGCTGGCGGGGCAGGACCGTACGGCTTCCGGAGGTGAGGAGGCGGAAGCGGTCGTCGAGGCGGTCGGCGATCTGCCGGGGGGTGAGCAGCCGTAGCCGGGCCGCCGCCAGCTCGATGGCGAGCGGCAGGCCGTCGAGGCGGCGGCAGATCTCGGCGACGGCCTCCTGGTCGCGCTCGTCGCGCAGCACGGCGTCGGCGTCGGGGCGGACGGCCGCCGCGCGCTCCGCGAAGAGGCGGTGTGCCTGGTCGGGGAGCAGGGGCTCGACCGGGCGTACCGACTCGCCGGGGACGCCGAGGGGTTCACGGCTGGTGGCGAGGATCGTGAGCCCTGGGCAGTGGGTGAGCAGGGTTTCGGCGAGGGTGGCGGCCGCGTCGATGACATGTTCGCAGTTGTCAAGGATCAGGAGTCGGCTGCGCGGGGCGCAGTACTCGATCAGCAGGGCGACCGGGTCGTCCTGCGGGGCCGTCAGCTCGTTGGTCATGAGCACGGTCTTGCGCAGACCGAGTGCGCTGACCACCGCGCCCGGCACCGCCTCCGGCTGATCGAGCGGGGCGAGCTCGACCAGCCATGCCTGAGGGAGCTCGGCGGCGGCTTCCTCTGCGAGGCGGGTCTTTCCAGAGCCGCCCGGTCCGGTGAGCGTGACCAGTCGGGCCCTGTGCAATTCGGAACGGATGGCGTCGAGTTCGAGTTCCCGGCCCACGAAAGAGGTAAGGCGGGGACGTAGGTTGCCGGTGCGTTCGGGAGGTTGGGGGGTCGGCGGGCTCGGGGGGCTTGGAGGGCTTGGCGGGGTGGGCTGCCAGGGCTGCGGTTGCGGCTGGGGTTCCGTCTCCGAGGGCCGCTGTGCCAGCAACTCCATATGCAGGGCGCGGAGTTCGGGGCCGGGGTCGGTGCCGAGGCCTTCGGCGAGGGCTTGGCGGGCGGTTTCGTACACCGTGAGGGCGTCGGCGGCTCGGCCCGTGTCGCGCAGGGCGTGGATGAGGAGGGCGTGCAGTGGTTCGTCGTACGGGTGCGCCTCGGTCAGTTCTCTCAGTTCCGGTATGGCGTCCTTGGCGCGGCCGAGTCGCAGGTCTGCCTCGATGCGGGCCCGGGTCGCCTCCAGGCGCAGGGCCTCCGGGCGGGTCGCGGCGGCGGTGCGGGCGGGGAGGTCGGCCAGGGCGGGGCCGCGCCACAGGGCGAGGGCGGTGGTGAGGTCGTGGGCGGCGGTGGCGGGGGCGCCGCTGTGGAGGGCGGAGGTGCCCTGGCGTACGAGGCGTTCGAAGACGTAGAGGTCTACGTCGTTCTTCGTTGCCGTGAGGCGGTAGCCGCCGGGGGCGGAGGTGATGGCGTCCTTGCCGAGTGTGCGGCGCAGGCGGCCGATCAGGGCCTGGAGGGCGGCGGGGGCGTCCTGGGGTGGGTCGTCGGGCCAGATCTCGTCGATCAGGGTGTCGGGGGTGGTGAGGTGGCCGGGGCGTAGGGCCAGGGCCGTGAGCAGGGCGCGCAGGCGGGGGCCGGCGATGGGTACGACGGTGCCCTGGTCGTCCTCTGCCTGGGTGATGCCCAGGATTCTGTACCGCACCTGGTCATTGTGGCGGGGGTGGCTGTGGGTGGCACGGGTTTTGGTGGCCGGGAGGGTCGGTTCGGCCGGGGGCGGGTCGGGGGTTCGTGGTTGGGGTGGTCGTTCGGGTGCGGGCCGGGAGGGTTCTCGCCCCCGCCGCCCCTACCCGTCCCATCCTGAAGGGGCTCCGCCCCTTCGACCCCGCTGGGGCTGCCGCCCCAGACCCCGCTTCGGCCCTGAACGGGCCTCGTCCTCAAACGCCGGACTGGCTGAAATGCCCGGGCCGGACTCAAGAGGCCAAGCTCTTACGGGCTGGTGGAGGCTAGGGACGGAGCAGCCTCGGCCTCACACACCGCACCGACCGAGTGATGCGGGCCGGGGTCCAGAAGGGCCCCTACCCCCGCCCCGCCGCCCCCAGCGCCCCCTGCTGCGGCCTGATCCCCGCCGGTACCGCCCGCTGTCGGGCCGGGGTGCCCGTCCAGCAGGTGCCTCGGCGGGCCAGTAGACGGCGTAGCCACAGTTCCAGGGAGACCAGGTCGGCCAGGCCGTCGAGGGGGAGGGGTTCGCCCTCGGCTGCTGCCCGGAGGGCCTTGCGGACCACGCGGGCCTCCACCAAGCCCGCTTGGGCGAGGAGCGGGGTGCCGAAGAGGGCCATCAAGGAGTCCGCGGCCACCCTCAGGCCCGTTCGGGCCGCGACCGCCGTCGGCGCGTGTGACGGGGCGCCCCAGCCCGGTGGGAGGTCGGCGACTCCGGCGCCCTCCAGGACCGTACGGAGGATCGCGGCGCGGGCGCCGGGCTGGACGCGCAGGGCTTCGGGGAGGGCTCGGCAGGCGCGGACGACCTGGTTGTCGAGGAACGGGGCGTGGAGGCGCTGGAAGCGGATCTCGGCGGCTTGTTCCAGGACTCGTAGGTCCGACGCGTGGCGGGCCAGTGCCGCACGCGCGCGGTGGTCGCCGGGGCGTTGCCCGGGGCCCACGCCGTTGCGGCTCGTCGCCGCTTGCAGGCGAACCGATACTTCAGCCAGCGCCTCGCCGGTCAGCCAGCGGGCCGCCGGGCCCGGTCTGGCCCAGGTGAGCGCGGCGAGCGAGGCCCCTACGGCGCCTCCGGGTTCGTCGAACCGGCGGTGGAGGAGGCGGTCCGCCAGGGATTCCAGGCCCGTTCGGTAGGGGGTGCGGGACAGTTTGCGTGCCGCGCCGTACACGCGCGCGGGGACCAGGACCGAGCCGTCCGCCTTCGCCAGGGCCGCGACCGGGCGGACCAGATGGCGGCGTTTGCGGTCCATCAGGAGGTCCGCGAGCCGGGCGGGGTGAGCGTCCAGGACCTGGCGGGCGCCGTACCCCGTGAAGTGGTCCGCGCTGCCGGACGCCAGGCGCGCGCGGTGCCTCGCCGCCGTCACCAGGCTCGGGCCCGGCTCGTCCGTCAGCGGGCCGTCCAGGTCGGCGTACGGCAGGGTCTCCTCGCCGCCGGTGACGACTACGTGGTGCAGGCGGGGGTTGGCCGCCAAGGTGCCCGCGCGTTCCAGCTCCGCCTCGCGGCCCCCCACCGCCAAGTCGTTGAAGGTGACCGCCAGCAGCCGCTCCCCCGCGCCCGTGCCGTGGCCCAGTACCGTGCCCGGCATTCCCGGGAGGCCGGCGGCCAGGAGGGCGAGAGTTCCTGAGGCCGGGCCGCCGGACAGGTCCGCGCCGATGCCCGGTACCGGCATCCCGCGCGCGGCACGCCGTTCGGCGGGGCCCATGCCCGGGACCGGGCCCGGGTCTATGTCGGCGCCGGGGACATGACGAGGTGCGGACAGACGCGCGCGTACCGCCTCCACCAGGGCGTCCCGTACGGCATCCACCGCGCTGTCCGGGTCCGCCGTCGGCGCCGCCACCGCCAGCGAAGCGACCGGTTCGTACCCGGCGATCTCGCGTGCCCCGGCGCGCAGGATCAGCGCATGCCCCGGCGGAATGCGTCGTACGCCGTCGTACGGGGTGGAGTCGTGCAGGGCCGCCGGTACGTCAGGGGCGGCGAGCAGTGCGGCGAGGTGGCCGAAGTCGAGGTTGGCCTCGATGAGGTCGGCGAGCGGGAGCGCGGCCGTCGCGTACGCCGTGCCGCCCGCCCAGGGGGTGTAGAACACGGGCCGTGCGCCGGCCAGATCGCCGCACACGGTGACCCGGCGGCCGACCTGGACGACGGCCGTGTAGCTGCCGGACCACGCCGTCAGATGCCGAAGTGCCCCTCCGCGCGCGGCGAACAGGCCGACCCGCAGTTGCTCGTCGCTCGCCCCGCAGGTGCCGAGGACCGCGATCCGGGTCTGCTCGTCGGCCTTGACCACGCGCACCTCGTCCGGGCGCCAGTCGCCGACCGCCCACAGCGGATCCGGGTCACCCCACAGGAGTTGGGACCCCACCGGGTGCACGGTCTCGCCGTCGCTCCCGGTGGCCCCCGCGGAGCCGATCGCGGCGGCCACCGCGGCGGTGCTGCTCCATCCCACCAACCACCGCATCGACGCCTCCACAGGCTGTGGACAACCAGTGCACCGCACGAACCGGTTCACCATGCTGCCATGAAGGAGGCGGGGTGGAGGGGCGGCGGAGCCGCTCGGGATCCCGGAGTTGCGCCCACGCGGGGGCCCTCGCGCGATCCGAACACCCGCACGGGGCAAGGGGATCGCTCGACGTCTGCGACGCGAATGCGCCCCCGGTACGCTCCCCAAAAACGCCCCCTGCGCCCTCAAGTTCCGTGGTGGGAGCGGTAATTACCGGGAAGAAGCAGGGTCGATTTTCGGCCAAATCGGCGCTGCAGGGACAGGCTCACGCACGCTCCGTGCAAGTCCTGCGCACTACTCGCCGTACTCGGCGTGCGCGCAGTCCGGGGAACGCCGCACGCCCCCCGGACCGTTCCGCCACCCGCGGGGATGTAGGCGGCGGAATCCCCCAGCCCACTGGATCCAGTACAGCGGGCCGACCCACGCAGGAGCCATGGAACCGCTCCCCCGGTGGCTGGAGAAGAGCGCACGGACAGGCGCACAGCCACACAACGGGAGCACGCCACAACTGTGCGTAGGGGGTGTGCACTTGAGTGCGGACCACAATCCCGCCATCCGGAAGAATGCCCCTTAACGCTTGGGATGCGGCGAACTACGCTGGGTTTACGAATGCCGCGTGGTTATGCCAGCGCGGCAGCCGTCTGTGTCGAGGGGTGGCGCATGTCCAGGGAGCAACGCGGGCCGAACGAAAAACTCGGCGCCGTTCTCGCCCTCGCGGGAATCAGCAACGCAGGACTCGCCCGACGCGTCAACGATCTTGGCGCTCAGCGGGGCCTGACTCTTCGCTACGACAAGACGTCGGTGGCGCGCTGGGTGTCGAAAGGCATGGTGCCGCAGGGCGCCGCGCCGCACCTCATCGCGGCCGCCATCGGCCAGAAGCTGGGCCGTCCGGTGCCGCTCCACGAGATCGGCCTGGCGGACGCGGACCCCGCACCCGAAGTGGGCCTCGCCTTCCCCCGGGACGTCGGACAGGCGGTGAAGTCGGCGACGGAGCTGTACCGTCTCGACCTCGCCGGCCGCCGCGCCGGCTCGGGAGGCATCTGGCAGTCGCTGGCCGGATCGTTCGCAGTAAGCGCATACGCAACGCCTGCCTCACGGTGGCTGATAACCCCGGCCGACAGCTCGGTGGCGCGCGAGGTGAACTCCGCGGAGGACTCCGGCGCACCGCTCAAAGTCGGCCACAGCGATGTGCAGAAGCTGCGCGAGGCCGCCGAGGACGCCAGGCGCTGGGACTCCAAGTACGGAGGCGGCGACTGGCGTTCGTCCATGGTGCCCGAGTGCTTACGGGTGGAGGCGGCACCGCTGCTGCTCGGCTCGTACTCCGACGAGGTGGGCCGGGCCCTGTTCGGGGCGAGTGCCGAGCTCACACGTCTCGCCGGGTGGATGGCCTTCGACACCGGGCAGCAGGAGGCCGCCCAGCGGTACTACATCCAGGCACTGCGCCTCGCGCGCGCGGCCGCCGACGTGCCCCTGGGCGGGTACGTCCTGGCGTCGATGTCGCTCCAGGCGACCTACCGGGGCTTCGGCGACGAGGGCGTCGACCTCGCCCAGGCCGCCCTGGAACGCAACCGGGGGCTCGCCACGGCCCGCACCATGAGCTTCTTCCGGCTCGTCGAGGCACGCGCGCACGCGCGCGCCGGTGACGCGCAGGCGGCCGGCGCGGCGCTGAAGGCGGCGGAGGGGTGGCTGGAGCGGTCCCGGGAGGGGGACAACGATCCCTCCTGGCTCGGGTTCTACTCCTACGACCGGTTCGCCGCGGACGCCGCCGAGTGCTACCGGGACCTGAAGGCGCCGCGGCAGGTGCGGCGGTTCACGGAGCAGGCGCTGTCGAAGCCGACGGAGGAGTTCGTACGGTCGCACGGACTGCGGCTCGTCGTTTCGGCGGTGGCCGAGCTCGAGTCGGGCAATCTCGATGCGGCGTGCGAGCAGGGGGTGCGGGCGGTGGAGGTCGCGGGGCGCATATCGTCGGCTCGCACCACGGAGTACGTGAAGGATCTCCTGCACCGTTTGGAGCCGTACGGGGACGAGCCGCGGGTCGTGGAGCTGCGGGAGCGGGCACGACCGTTGTTGATGGCCCCCGCCTGAGCCGGAACAGGGACAAGAACCGGAACAGGGACAAGAAGAGGAACGGAGGGCCCCGTCCCTCCTGCGTTTGAACGCGTTGTCAGTGGCGCAGTGCACTATCGGATGCAGGAGGTGGTGCAGGTGCGGCCGGGGATCGTCTACGACTGTGACGTGCTCGTGATCGGTGGGGGGATCGTCGGGCTGTCCACCGCGTATGCGATCACGCGGGCCGCACCCGGCACGCGGGTGACCGTGCTGGAGAAGGAGCCGGGTCCCGCCCGGCATCAGACGGGGCGCAACAGCGGGGTCATCCACAGCGGGATCTACTACCGACCGGGGTCGCTGAAGGCGCGGTACGCGGTGCGGGGCGCCGCCGAGATGGTCAAGTTCTGCGCGGAATACGGCATCGCGCACGCCGTCACCGGCAAGCTGATCGTCGCGACCGAGCGGGAGGAGCTGCCGCGGCTGCACGCCCTGGTGCAGCGCGGGCGGGAGAACGGGATTCCGGTCCGGGAGCTGGGCGCCGCGCAGATCGCGGAGTACGAGCCCGAGGTGCGGGGGCTCGCCGCGATACACGTCGGGACGACGGGCGTGTGCGACTTCGTCGGGGTCGCCCGGCAGCTGGCCGAGGCGTCGGGGGCGGAGATCCGGTACGGCGCGCAGGTCGAGCGCGTCGACCGGCGGGCCGAGCTGGGGGTCGCCGTACGGACCACGCGCGGGGACGTGGTGCGGGGGCGGGTGCTGGTGAACTGTGCCGGGCTGTACTGCGACGAGGTGGCCCGGATGACGGGGGACGAGCCGGAGGTGCGGATCGTGCCGTTCCGGGGGGAGTACTACTCGCTGGCGCGGCCCGAGCTGGTGCGGGGGCTGGTGTATCCGGTGCCGGATCCGGCGTTCCCGTTCCTCGGAGTGCACCTCACCCGCGGGATCGATGGGGATGTGCACATCGGGCCCAACGCGGTGCCGGCGCTGGCCCGGGAGGGCTACAGCTGGGGCGTGGTACGGCCGCGGGAGGCCGGGGCGACGGTGGCGTGGCCCGGGGTGTGGCGGATGGCGCGGCGGCACTGGCGGTACGGGGCCGGGGAGCTGCGGCGGTCGGTGTCCAAGGGTGCGTTCGGCGTGGCGGTGCGCAGGCTGTTGCCGGCGGTGACGGCGGATGATCTGGTGCCCGCGGCGGCCGGGGTGCGGGCGCAGGCGGTGTTGCGGGACGGAACGCTGGTGGACGACTTCCTGATCCGGGAGGGGCCGAGGGCGGTGCATGTGCTGAACGCGCCGAGCCCTGCGGCGACGGCTTCGCTGCCGATCGGGCGGGAGGTGGCGCGCAGAGCGTTGGCGGTGCTCGGGGAGGCTTGAGCGGCCGAGGGGGGCGCGAGGGTGCCGGCCGTGACGGTCGCGGCCCGGAGGGTGGTCGTGCGGAGCACGTAAAATCGACCCCACTGTGTCTGACTCCCTCAACGCCCCCGACGTCTCCCGGCCCGGTACCCCCGGTCAGCCCGGCATTCCCGGCATTCCCGGCGAGGACCACTCCGGCCACGTCCCCGGTGTCTCGGTTCGGCACACCCGGGCCAAGGGTGAGCCCCGGTTCCCGGACGGGCCCAGGCCCGACCCCGCCGGGTCGCACTTCGAGCGGCGGATCCGGAGCTTCCAGCCGCGGCGGAGCCGGGTGACCGCGGGGCAGGCGGACGCCTTGCAGCGGCTGTGGCCCAAGTGGGGGCTCGACATCGACGGCCGGGGCGTCGTGGACCTCGCCGAGCTGTTCGGGAACGACAACCCCGTCGTGCTGGAGATCGGCTTCGGGATGGGGGAGGCCACGGCCCAGATGGCCGCCGCCGACCCCGGCACCAACATCCTCGCCGTCGACGTCCACACCCCCGGGCAGGGCAACCTGCTCAATCTGGCCGACCAGAACGGGCTGTCCAACATCCGGGTCGGCAACGGGGACGCCATCATCCTGCTGCGCGAGATGCTCCCGCCCGACTCGCTCGACGGGCTGCGCGTCTACTTCCCCGACCCCTGGCCCAAGAAGCGGCACCACAAGCGGCGGCTCATCCAGCCCGAGTTCCTCGGCCTCGCCGCGACCCGGCTGAAGCCCGGTGCCCTCGTGCACTGCGCCACCGACTGGGAGCCGTACGCCGAACAGATGCTCGAAGTGCTGACCGCGCACCCCGCCTTCGAGAACACCCAGGACGACGGCGGTTTCGCGCCCCGTCCCCCGTTCCGGCCGCTGACCCGTTTCGAGGGGCAGGGACTGGACAAGGGTCATGTGGTGAACGACCTGCTCTTCCGGCGCGTACAGCGGTAGGAGCAGCGGAAGAACGTCCGGCGGACGACCGGATGGGACGAACATCCGGTGGACGACCGGGTGGGAAGAGCATCCGGTGGACGACCGGGCGGGAAGAGCATCCGGCCGACGACCGGACGAACAGCACCGACAAGAGCATTTACAGCAGAGCACCGAAGAAACCCCCACCGGCGCCAGAGCCCCTCGCGCTGCTGCGGGCGGCGCCCCTGCCTCGTTAGGGTCAATGCCGTGGCCACCTGTCCCCCGTACCCGACGCCCCCCACCGGCCCCACCAGCGGCGCACGGCGGCACGCGCACTGGTGGCAGAAGCGGTGGGTGCGTTATGGCGCGCTCAGCACGCTGCTCGCGCTCTCCGGGCTGGTCATCCTCGCCCTGGTACGTGAGCAGACCGGCACCGAAGGGTTCCTGGTCGGGCTCGGACTCGCCATCCTGCCCGTGCCGCTGCTCGTCGCCTCCTTCCGGTGGCTGGACCGGGTCGAGCCGGGGCCCTGGCGCAATCTGCTGTTCTCGTTCGCCTGGGGCGCCTGCGCGGCGGCGCTGATAGCGATCGTCGCCAACAGTTTCGCGACCAGATGGATAGCGACCGCGACGGCCGACCCGTCGCACGCGGACACCCTCGGCGCGACGGTCATAGCGCCCGTCGTGGAGGAGACCGCGAAGGCCGCCGCCGTCCTGCTCGTCTTCCTCTTCCGCCGACGGGACTTCACCGGGATAGTCGACGGCGTGGTGATAGCGGGGGTCACCGCCACCGGCTTCGCCTTCACCGAGAACATCCTCTACCTCGGCACCGCCTTCGGTACCGACCAGCTCTCCGGCGACAGCGGTATCGCCTCCGTGACCGCGGCGACCTTCTTCGTCCGGGTGATCATGTCGCCCTTCGCGCACCCCCTCTTCACGGTCCTCACCGGCATCGGCTTCGGCATCGCCGCCCTGTCGGGCGAGCGGCAGCATGCGCGGCGCGTCCTCCTTCCCCTCTCCGGGCTGCTGCTCGCCATGGGCATGCACGCGCTGTGGAACGGCTCGTCGGCCTTCGGGGAGTTCGGGTTCTTCGCCGTGTACGCGGCCTTCATGGTGCCCGCGTTCGGGCTGCTGACGTGGCTGGTGATCTGGACCCGGCAGCGTGAGCTGCGGACCGTGCGCGAGGAGCTGCCCGCCTATGTCGTCGCCGGGTGGCTGACGCCGGGCGAGCCCTTCGTGCTCGGCTCGATGCGGGCCAGGCGGATGGCACGGCAGTATGCGCGGCGCCGTGGGGGGCGGGCTGCGGCTCGGGGGGTGGCGCAGTACGAGGCGTACGCCACGTCGTTGGCCTTCCTGCGGCATCGGGGGCGGCGCGGGCGGGCCGGGGCCGACTTCGCCGTACGGGAACGGGAGTTGCTGCACGAGTTGTGGCGGCGTCGGGAGCTGGCGCGGCCGGCGCTTGAGCATGCGGGGGCCGCGCAGGCTTGGTCGGCGTACGGGTATGGGGCGCCGGTGCCGGTTTACTGGCCGTCGTATGGGCAGCCGTACGGGCCCAGGTACGGGACGGCGCCGTATCCCGCGTACAACCCGTATCGGACGTGAGCGTCGGGGGGCGGAGTGGTTGGCTCGCCCCCGCCGCCCTTACCCGTCCCATCCTGAAGGCGCTCCGCCCCTTCAACCCGCCAGGGGGCTGCCGCCCCCTGGGCCGGCGCCGGGGAGTGATCCTCAGTGCTCAGGCCGAGGCCTCCGTCAGCTTCCCCAGTTCCTCGTCCGTCAGCCTCAGTTCCGCCACCCCCAGCAGCGCCGGCAGCTGTTCGAGTGTCCGGGCCGAGGCGATCGGGGCGGCTACCGTCGGCTGGGTCGCCAGCCAGGCCAGGGCCACCGTGGCCACCGGGGCCTCATGGGCCTGGGCGACCTCGTCGAGCGCGGCCAGCACCCGTCGGCCACGCTCTGTCTCCAGGTACTTGCCGGCGCCCTGGGCGCGCGGGCTCTGTACCGCCGTGTCGGCGCGGTACTTGCCCGTGAGGAAGCCGGACGCGAGGGCGTAGTACGGGACCGCCGCGAGGCCCTCCCGTTCGGCGAGGTTCTGGAGCTCGCCCTCGTAGGTGTCGCGGGAGACCAGGTTGTAGTGGGGCTGGAGGGCGACGTAGCGGGCCAGGCCCTCGCGGTCGGAGAAGGCGAGGGAGGCCGCCAGCCGTTCCGCCGAGATGTTGGACGCGGCGATGTGCCGGACCTTGCCGGCCTTCACCAGGTCGTCCAGGGCGCCGATGATCTCCTCGACCGGCACTTCCGGCTTGTCGAAGTGGGTGTAGTAGAGGTCGATGTGGTCGGTGCCGAGGCGGCGCAGGGAGGCGTCCGCGGCCGCCTTGATGTTGGCCGCGGTCAGGCCCTGGAAGTCGGGGTGCTGGCTGACCTTCGTGGCGATCACGACGTCGTCCCGGTTGCCGCGCGCCTTCAGCCAGCTGCCGATGATGGTCTCGGACTCGCCGCCCACGTTGCCCTCGACCCACGCCGAGTACGAGTCGGCCGTGTCGATGAAGTTGCCGCCCGCCGCCGCGTAGGCGTCGAGGACGGCGAAGGACTGGGTCTCGTCGGCGGTCCAGCCGAAGACGTTGCCGCCGAGGGAGAGCGGGAAGACCTCTAGGTCGGAGGAGCCGAGCTTGCGCAGGGAAGCAGTCATGCTCCATATCAACGCCCTTGGCGGAGGGCGCTCTTCCACGCCCGCCGCAAAGTTCCCGTAAACAAGCGGACCCCGGCGCTCCGGAAACCGGCAGCCCTGACGTCGGGGGTTGCCGTCAGGACCGCCGGGGATCAGACGTGGGGGAACCTCAGGGCGTGAGCCCCTTGCCGCGCAGCCACACCAGCGGGTCGATGCCGCTCGTGCTGCCGTCGGGGTGCACCTCCAGGTGCAGGTGCGCACCGGTCACGTTGCCCGTGGCGCCCACGCGTCCGATGACGTCGCCCGTGTTGACCTTCTGGCCGACGCTCACGCTGATCGAGGACTGGTGCGCGTACCAGAGCTCGGTGCCGTCGTCGAGGGTGAGCACCGTCTTGTAGCCGTACGACCCGTCCCAGCCGGCGAAGGTGATCGTGCCGGAGTGAACCGCCTTGATCAGCGTGCCGGTGGGGGCGGCGAAGTCGAGGCCCGTGTGGTAGCCGGAGGACCAGTAGGCGCCGGCCTGACCGAAGGTCGAGGTGATGGTGTACGAGGAGGTCGGCAGCGTGAACTGCTTGGCCAGCTCGGCGAGGCGCTCGGCCTCGGCCTTCTTGCGGGCCTCCTCCTCGGCCTTGGCCTTCGCGGCGGCGGCCTTGGCCTCGGCTTCCTTCTCCGCCTTGGCGGCCGCGGCGGCGGCCTCCTTCTCGGCGGCGGCGACGGCGGCCGCGGCGGCCTTGTCGTCGATCTGGTCCTGCTGCAGCTCGGCCTGCGCGATGATCCGGCTGCGCAGCGCCTCGCCGGCGTCGGTGGTGCCCTGCGCGGTCTCCTCGGTCGCCGTGCCCATGGTGCTGAGGGCGGTGGCCGTGTCCTCGGCGGGCTCGGCGGAGTCGTCGGAGATCAGCGGCAGGTCCGGCATGGTGATGGCGACCGGCGGCTTGCCGCTGTTCGCGCTGGCCATGCCGCCCGCGCCGACGGCGGCTATGACACCGACGCCGAGAACCGTGGAGCTGCGGGCGAGTCCCCCGCCGCGCTGCTTGGAGACGCGATGCCTGCCGCGTACGGGACGAATGGATTCCGCAGTGGGGTTCCACTCCTCCAACGGGCCCTCGTCGGTGCGGTAGCGGTCGTAGCCGAAGCTGTCGGTACCGCGTTGGCTCGGCACGAACGGGGCTTGCTGGGCAGGCCTGTTGGACGCCACGTGGGCGTGCTCCTTTCCTTCCTTCTCGCCTACCGGGTTAGCTGACGGGTTCGGAGCAGGAAGGTCTCCTACGCGCGTATACCGGCCGTGAGTTCACGGCGGCATCCATGCGATTCACCCCAAGGTGGTGGTTCCCCGGTTCCCTTGCGGGATTCGGCGCGTGCGCACGGAGCCGCCTCTTGTGACGGCTGGGACGACCGCGCTGCGTTATCGAACGTTAATAGACGCGGGGTGCGGATTCCAAGCTGTTCCACTTGATCATTAACTAATTTCGCCCGGACTTACGGGTCATGAGCGGCCTAAATCGGGCGAGTTGGCCGGGACTCAGGAACCACACAGGTATTGACGGTATGTCAGTTGTTATGCGGAGGGCAGTCAGCCGATCACATCCGGTGACAACGATCAAGGCCGTCGTACGGCCATGAGAGCCAGGTCGTGCGCCATGCCGCCCCGCAGGACGCAGAGCAGCCGGACGGACCGGCGCGCGTACGAGATCCGCCGTTCATCCCACCTCACCAGGGCTGCTGCCGAAGTGGGGGGCGGGAAGCGAGTCGGAAAATCGTCGAGAAAACACTCAGGGCCGGAACCAATTGGTTCCGGCCCTGAGCTTTCAGTAGCGGGGACAGGATTTGAACCTGCGACCTCTGGGTTATGAGCCCAGCGAGCTACCGAGCTGCTCCACCCCGCGGCGATGACTCAATAGTACGCCATCCGCAGGACAGAAAGCACACGCCTTTACCGGCGCCACGGCAGCAGGTGACCATTCGGGGCTTTTGCCCGATTCTCGTACTCCGGCATGACCAGGACATCCACCCCCTCCCCCGCCAGCAGCCCGCTCCCGTCGGCGCCCACCACGAACGTGTCCGGCTCCCGCCAAGCCGTCACCACCCGCCGCACCCCCGCTTCCAGGATCAGCCGCGCGCAGGGCGCCGGCCGGGAGGCCCGCCGGGTGCACGGCTCCAGGCTGCTGTATACGGTCGCCGACGCCAGCCTCGGATCACCGGTCGCGATCTTCGCCAGCGCCGCCTCCTCCGCATGCACCACGGGATCGCCGCCCTCCCTGGAGTGCCCCCGCGCCAGCTCCGTGCCGTCGGCCGCCACGACCACCGCCCCGACGCTGAAGGCGGTCTTCGACGGCGGGCACTGCGCCGCCAGGTCACACGCCAGTGCCAGCCAGTGCCGATCCGCGGCGGAGGGAAGAGTGCCGACGCCGGGCGCCGTCGGCTCGTAGCGCATCAGGACGACGTCCTCGATCCGTCGCGCCTCCAGCAGCCGGAGCCGGCCGCCCTGATACCCACCCGGCCCGAACAGCCGCGGTGCGTCCGGGTCCCCGACGAACAGCGGCGCCAGCACCAGCTGCACCTCGTCCGCGAGGCCCTGTTGTAGCAGCTGCGTGTGGATCGTGCCGCCGCCCTCGACCATCAGCCGCTCGACGCCGCGCACCTCGCCCAGGTGCTCCAGCAGCCCCCGCCAGTCCAGGTCCGCGCCCAGTGCGACCACGTCCGCCGCGACCGGCGTCCGCCGCAGCCGCTCCGCGCCCTTCTCCGTCGTATAGACGATCTTCTCGCCGCCCGTGTGCCAGAAGTTCGCCGCCGGATCCAGTTCGCCGGACGCGCTGACCGTGACCTTCAGCGGATACGCCGGTTTGCCCGCCGCCACCCGCGCGGCCCGCCGCTCGGCCGAGTTCACCAGCAGCCGGGGATTGTCCGCCCGGATCGTGCCGGCACCGATGAGGATCGCGTCCACGGAGGCCCGTACCTCGTCGACGCGGTCGAAGTCGGCCGGGCTGGAGAGGAGCAGGCGCTCGGGGGTGGTGTCGTCGAGGTAGCCGTCCAGCGAGACCGCGGCGGACAGCAGGACGTAGGGGTACGACGGCATCGGCGCGCTCTCCGGCTCGGTCGGGGAAACTCGGGCTTGGTTCAAGTTTGAAACAAACCTACACTGGGGGCATGACGACTCGCTGGCTCACTCCCGAGGAGCAGCGCGCCTGGCGCGCCTACATCGCCTCCGCCGCCCTCGTGGAGGACGCGCTGGACCGGCAGCTCCAGCAGGAAGCCGGCATGCCCCATCTGTATTACTCCATCCTCGCCACCCTGTCCGAGACTCCGGAGCGCCGGTTGCGCATGACCGATCTCGCGGAAGGGCTGAAGATCACCCGCAGCCGGCTGACGTACGCCGTGACGCGCCTGGAGAAGGACGGGCTGGTGCGGCGCGAGGACTGCCGCTGGGACAAGCGCGGCAGCATCGCGGCGATCACCGAGGAAGGGATGCGCGTCCTGGAGCGCACGGCTCCGGGGCACGTGGAGACCGTACGGGCGCTGCTCTTCGACCGGCTGACCCCGGAGCAGGTCCGACAGCTGGAGGAGATCTTCACCGCGGTCGCCGAGGGCTTCCAGGGAGAGGACGCGCACGCCACCGCCGACGACGTGCCCTGGCGGCGGCGCTCCGGCAAGTCCTGTTCGTGAGGCAGGAGTCGGGAGGCAAGAGTCGTGGGGCAGGAGCAACGAGGCCCGAGTCCGACCGGCCTGTGACGCGGGCGACAAACTTGTTGCTTCAAATTTAAAGCATGGGGTAGGGTCCTGCACCGAGGAGCTGCTTCAAATCTGAAGCAGCCGGCCCACGTACGGAACCCGGAGATCCCGCATGCCCGACTTCACCGCCGCCGCCACCCAGCGCGCCCGCGTCCGGGTCCCGCTGCGCTTCCACGACGGTTACTCCGTGGACGCCGAGCTGGTCACCTTCCACGGCCTGACCGACGGCCAGGAGCACGTGGCCGTCGTCCTCGGCGACCCGGCCCCCGGCACCACCCCGCTCGTCCGGCTGCACTCCGAGTGCCTGACGGGCGACGTCTTCGGCTCGGCCCGCTGCGACTGCGGCCCCCAGCTGCGCGAGGCCGTCGAGCGCATTGCCGAGCGCGGCGGGGTGCTGCTGTACCTGCGCCAGGAGGGCCGCGGCATCGGGCTCTACAACAAGCTGGACGCGTACGCCCTCCAGGACCAGGGCCTCGACACCTACGCCGCGAACGCCGCCCTGGGCCTGCCGGAGGACGCCCGCGACTACACGGCGGCCGCCCAGATGCTCACCGCCCTCGGCATCGGCGAACTGGACCTGCTCTCCAACAACCCCGACAAGGCCGACCAGCTGCGCGCCCTCGGCATCCAGGTCCAGGGCCGCGTCCCCACCGGCGTCTTCGCCACACCGGACAACGTCCGCTATCTGCGCGCGAAGGTCCTGCAGACCCAGCACACGCTGCCGCTGGGGGATCTCGCGGGGCTGAACGTAGGCTGAGCGGACGGCAGCACGCGGCAGACAGAACGAAGGGGCGGGTGTCCTGATCGGACACCCGCCCCTCGGCCATGCGTCATACGACTAGGGCCGACTACGGCCGACTACGGCGTGACCTTCTCGATCGTCACCCCGCCGACACCCGCGGTCGTCCCGCGCGTGTTCACCAGCCGTACCTCACCGAAGAGCTGCCGGCCCTCGGGCACGGCCCGCGCGACCGTGACGTTCGCCGCCACCTTCGCCGAGTCGCCCGTGCCGAGCTTCACCTGCGTCGACTCGTCGACCGTGACCGAGCCGAGCGCGGAGGAGAAGAACGCGTCCCGGTAGTCGTACTCGGTGGAGCCGGACGGCACCTCGAAGCCGACAACCTCGACGGTGTACTTGCCGGCGGCCGGGTTGGCGATGGAGACGGCCTCCTCGGAGTCGCCGTCCGCGGACTGACCGACGAGCTCGCCCTCGGCGTCGTACACGTTCAGGTCGAGGTCGGAGGCCAGATCGGAGACCTTGCCGATGGCGACGTCCAGCGACGTGGTGCCCTCGGGCACCTCGACGGTGCTGGTCTGCGTCTCACCGTCGGCGATGGTCGGCCGCGCGGTCTTCGACGAGCCGAGCGCGCCGCCCTTGAGGTTGCCCTCCACGGCCTCCAGCTTGTTGGTCACCGTCCAGGAGGCGGCGACCGGAGTACCGACCTTGGCCTCAGGCACCGTCACGGCCGCCGGGTCGAAGGACGCGCCGTAGACGGTGGCGTTCAGCTTGTACGGGTTGTCCAGCAGGGCCGACGTACGGCGCGAGTCGACCTCGATCTCCCA
Organism: Streptomyces sp. SD31; assembly: GCF_052068475.1. NCBI lineage: Bacteria > Bacillati > Actinomycetota > Actinomycetes > Kitasatosporales > Streptomycetaceae > Streptomyces > Streptomyces sp. SD31. The sequence goes on from NZ_JBQHCX010000001.1 coordinate 27,577, forward strand.
GACGCCGGGCAGCGGGTCCTCGTAGGAGGCGATGTCCGTCGTGTTCGGGTCGTTGTCGGCGACCGGGGTGCCGTACGGGCTGATGGCGCTGAACAGCGTCCGGCTGCCCTCCGCCAGGCCGCCCAGCGTGACCTGGAGCGACTTCGTGCCCTCGGGGACGGTGACGAAGTACGACTTGACGTTGTTGCGCTGCACCGACCCGGACGCGGTGAAGGTGTGCTGGAGCGGCGTGGAGACCACGACGGTGTTCAGGATCTGCTTGTCGACGCCCACGGTCCTCGGGTCGTCGGCCTCCAGGATCGCGCTCTTGATGCCCGCGTGCTTCGGGGCGGCCTGGACCTTGACGGTCACCGCCTTGTTCAGCGGCAGGTCGACGACCTTCGGGCCGACGATCGAGAAGGTGCGGGCCTTGTTGTTCGCCAGGCGCAGGATGTGCGGGAGCGAGCCGGCGGGGCCGGACGTACGGGTGATCGTGACGTCGTACGTCTTCTTCTTCCCGGCCTTGAGGCCGCCCTCGCGGTCGTAGACGCCCGTGCCGAAGCCCGGCGTCTTCAGCGCCTGGTCGAGCGCGGTGTCGACCGGGGCCTTCACGGCGTAGTCGTGCGCGGTGGCGCCCGCCTTGATCGCCTTCCAGGCGTCGACGACGTCGATGAGGCCGGCACCCTCCTCGTACGCCTGAAGTCCCTCGATGTGGTGGGCGGTCGAGGTGAGCGCGGTGCGCAGCTTCTGGGGCGTCAGCTTGATGCCCTGCTGCTTGGCGGCGCTCAGCAGCAGCGCGCTCGCGCCCGCCGTCTGCGGGGCCGCCATCGAGGTGCCGTTGTACATGGCGTAGCCGGCCGGCAGCTTCCAGCCCGCCTCGGCGATCGGCGAGCCGGGCATCCAGGCCGGGATCGTGCTGACCGCGGCGCCGGGGGCGACGACCGTCGGCGTGAAGCCGCCGTCCTCACGCGGGCCGCGCGAGGAGAAGTTGAACAGCTGGTACTTGTTCTCGACGCCGGTGCCGTAGTTGGCGGCGAAGGTCTCCTTGGAGACACCGGCGCCGACCGAGATGACCTTGTCGGCCAGACCCGGGTCGCCGATGGTGTTGGCGCCGGGACCGGAGTTGCCGCCGGAGAGGACGAGCTGGACGCCGTACGTGTCGATGAGCCGCGTGTACAGCTCGGCGCCGGCGTTGTTGCCGTCGTTCAGGGGCGGCAGGCCGCCGATGGACATGTTGACGACGTCGACGCCACGGTTGACGACGAGGTCGATCATGCCCTCGGTGATGGCGACGTTGGAGCAGCCGGGGCCGAAGAGGCAGGCCCGCGAGGAGACGATCTTCGCGCCGGGGGCGGCGCCGTTCATCTTGCCGCCGAACATGCCGTTGGCGGCGGTGATGCCGGCCACGTGGCTGCCGTGCGAACCGGCGGTGAGGCCGATGTTGACGAAGTCGGCCTTCTTGCCGACCCAGTCGCCGCCCAGCGGATCCATCGGGACGTCCTTGCGGACCTCCACGACGAAGTCCTGGCTCTCGGGGATGTCCGTAGCCGGGTCGTCGGTGCCGAAGTGGCCGACCTGGTGGCCGTCCTTGTAAGGCTTCATCGGCGTGTCGTCGGTGAAGTCGCCGTTGTCGTTGACGTCGACGGTGACCGTGCCGGCCTTGGCGTCGTACAGCACGCCCCAGTCGTCGGTCGTGTCGCCGTCGCGGTTGACGTCGCCGTCGGCGTCGCCCTCCGTGACCTTGCCCTGATTGGTGACGGCCTCACGGAAGGTGCTGATCTGGAACGAGCCCGCAGGGGCCTTCCAGGTCTTCTCGCCGTAGGTGAAGGAGGGCCCGGCGACGGAGGTGGTCATCGCCCGCCAGGTGCCGTCGCCGTCGACCAGCGGGTCGGTGGCGGTCACCCAGTCGACGATCTTGCGCTCACCGGTCGTCGTCTTCTGCAGTGCGGGACTGGCGAGGTCGACGCCGGTGTCGAGGACACCGATGGTCACGCCACGCCCGTCCGCCTTCGGGTTCTTCTTCACGAAGTCGACGGCGCCCGTCTCGAAGGACGGGTTGTACGGGTTCTTCGCGGGGGTGTTCTTGTCCGGGCCGGAGTAAGTGGCCGCGGTGGCGCTCGACTTGCCGCCGCTTTCGAGGCTCGGCTCCTCCAGGGGTATTTCGTCCCGCAGGTCGATGGCCTGCACGGAGGAGAGCTTGGCGGCGGCCGCGATGGCCGACTCCGCCTTGGCGGTCGGCACCGTGGCCCGTACGTAGCCGAGCTTGTCGTACGTACGGCCCACGGAGCCGCCCTTGACCGCGTCCAGCTCCTCGGCGACCTTCTCGGTCCGTCCGGGTGCCGTGACGATCATCATCGTGACGGTCTTGTCGCGCTGTGCCTTGGCCTCCGCGAGGAGGTCGGCGTCGTCCGAACCGAGCTTGTCGTGCGCGGACTTGACGCCGGGGTCGGCCGCGGTGGCGGTGGAGCCGTCCGCGGCGAGGGCGAGGGGTACGGGCCCGGCCGCGGAGAGCGCTGCAACGAGGCCTGCGGCCACGGCGATACGGGCGGCGCGTTTCGCCCCCGGTATCGGGGCCGGGTGGGGGGTGGGGGGCATGGTGATCCCTGGTGCTGAAGGAATGAAGGCATCGGCGGCCGGATCGAGCACCTTCGACCGCCGCGGTCCGGAATGTGATCCCGGATGATCGCCCAGCTTTCCTCAAGGGACCGATTTCTGTTGATAGTTCAGGGAGCGGAGATCGCTGACTGGCACAAACCCGCCATGCGTCACAGGGGACTTACTGACTCAGGCTGTGACATTCCTGTGAGACGGCGAGCCGGTGAGGCGGCGAGCCGGCCCCTTGGGCGCCGGTCACCCCAGCTGGACCCGGTCGATCAGCCCCGCCTCGGTGAACGCGGCCGCCAGCTCGTCGCGCCCCTCGGTGAAGTGGGCCCAACTGTCGAAGTGGACGGGGACGATCCGGCGCGCCCCGAGGATCCGGGCAGCCTCCACGGCCCGGACGCTGTCGAGGGTGAGCAACTGGCGGTCGAGCACGGCCCCGCGGGCGGCACCGGCGAAGAGGACGGCCGTGTCCACCGGCCCGAATCGCCCGGCGATCTCCTTGACCGGCCCGAGCTGGGCGTTGTCGCCGCTGACGTACACCGTGGGCAGACCGTCCCCGGTCAGCACGAAGCCAACGACCTGCCCGATGACCGCTTCGAGCTCCTCGCGCTCCCCCGGGCCGTGCAGCGCCGGCACCCCGGTCACGGTGATCGCGCCTCCACCGGGCCGGTCCACCGCCACGGACTCCCAGTCCCCCAGCCCCCGAGCGGTACCGCCCAGCCGGCCCGCGCCGCTCGGCGTGCTCAAGGTCAACGGCACCTCGGCGAGCAGCGCACGGCCGGATATGTCGAGGTTGTCGGGGTGCTCGTCGTGCGAGAGCAGAACCACGTCGATCCGCCCGAGCTCGGTGGGCGAGACGGAGGCGGCGGCGGTCTTGGTCAGGGCACGGCCGCCTCCCAGCGGGTAGTCACCGGGGGCGTCGAAGGTGGGATCGGTGAGGAGGCGCAGGCCGCCGTACTCGATGAGGGCGGTCGGGCCGCCGAAGACGCGGACGGGGACCTGCTCACTGGTGGTGCGAGCGGCGGTGCGAGGGGTGGTGCGAGGGGCAGCCATCGTCATTCCTCACGGTTGATAGTGAATCTATCCGTGAGACACAGCTAACCGTCTCTCACGGAAAGGCGCAACCCAAAACGTGAGAAGTCGAAGTCGCCCCAGAGCGGGGGACATTGAGGCCCCGTCACAGCCGATTGCCCCTCAGGACCCCCATATGGCAGTCCCGATGAGCGCAGTGGGAGATATCGGATTAGCCTCCGAAATGAGCGCAAAGTGGATCTATCAATGGTGCGCTCTACCCGACCCAAGGAGGAGCAATGCGCAAGCTTCAGAAGGCCGCTGTGGCGGCCGCCATCCTGGGGAGCTTCAGCTTCATAGCCACCGGCTCTGCCAACGCATACGGCGGGCACGACCACGGAGGATGCAAGTCGCACGACCAGAACATCGACATCCTCGGCCAGGTTGGCGTGCTCAACGGTCTGCTGGGCAACGCACTCAACGGTGAAGGCAGCGCGGGCGGGCAAATCAACCACACCGGCTCGAGTTGTCACCACTAGTTGTCCACTGCACCGCACCAAGCCTCGGCGCCGGGCCCACCAGCCCGGCGCCGAGTCCGTCTGTGGGCCGGACGGTTCTTCAGTGTCCGGAACCACCAGGTCAGAGCAGATGTAGCTCGTAACCCGGTCTTCTCCTCCCTGATATGCCGAAGCAGCGTGACCACACGGTGATTCCTGCTCAGCGCGCGTCAGAAGGGCAGGCCCCGCAGGTCCGCACTGATGGTGGGATGAGGCAGGCAGTATGTGGCGACGGTGGCCTTGAGTGCTTCGTCTGGCTGTGCGGCGGGGCTGTGAGGCTGCTGCGTCATCGAGCCGCCCGTATCCGCAGAGCTGTAACGGACCAGTCGATCACCGGGACGAGGCGTTCCGGCGCCGGCCAGCCGTTGATCAGCGCGAGCAACTGGAAGTACTGGTCCCTGCGCGGATCGCTCGCGGCTTCCAGACGGTGCAGCAGCCATCGGTGCAACTCGGTGTCATCGGGGCGGCCGTGGGCGAGCGCGCAGTGGGCGGTGAGCGCCGCGACGACAGGATCGGCCTGGGGCGAATCCGGGCTGATGCCGGATGCCACGGCTGGTCCCACGAGATCACGCGTGATGGCGACCACGTCCGGGCGCGGTGGCGTCGTGGCGCCGTCGGGCAGGCCGGCCACATGGTCTTCGGTCAGGCGCCGCACACTGGCGCGGAAGTCCGGGTCCAGGGACAGTTCGGCCAGGCCCATCCATGCCCTGACCTGCTCGTCTGTGGGGTTGTCGGGGAGCTCGGGCGTCATGGACCGCCGAGCTGCGGCATAGCGGGAGCCGCTGTGCAGACCGTCGAAGACGGTGTCGAGGAATTCGTCGATCAAGCGTCGGCGTTCGGCTTCGGACAGTGTGGCCAGCTGGTGCATGAGTTCCATCTCCTTGAGGCTGGGCTCGCGTTCGGCGGCGGCCGTCAGCACCGCCCGTCGCAGACGCAGGATGCTGATCTGTACGTCCAGTGCGGCGGCGTGCTCCGCGGCGACTTCGCTGAGCGTGAGTTCCTGATCCACGACCCGCCGGATCATGTCGAGGCCGAGTCCCAGTTCTCGCAGTGTTCGCACGAGGGCAAGGCGAGCGACGGCATCCGGGGCGTAGCGCCGGTAGCCGGCGTGGGTACGGTCGGCCGGCGCCACGATGCCGCGATCGGAGTAGTACCGGATCGTCTTGACTGTCAGCCCGGTGCGCTGGGCCAGTTCACCGATCGAGTAGAGGGTGCCGCCATCCATGAGACCCACCCTCCTGTCTCCCCCTGCAGGAGACTCAAGTCTGCGGCTACGTCTCCACGCTCCCTCCTGCTCGCCTTCTGGTTCCAGAAAGCGCGAACACCCCCGGCGGCCAGTGGCGAGAGGAGCGGGGCCATTCGTCGGCGGGTACCGGTCCGTGATGCCGCTCCGCACCCCAGCGGGGCGCGGAGGACGCCTACCGGTGGTGCACGCCGCCACCCTCGGCGTCGGCCTGGAAATCCTTGCCCGAGCCCAGGGCGCTCCGTGGGCCCTGTGGTTATAGGGGGTAACCGGAGAGACACCCAGCAGCTTGGCGATCGACGTGATCGAGCGGCCGGGGTCGGGCAGCAGGTCGCGGGCGGCGCGGATGACTGCCTCGGTGGCAACGGCGGAGTGCCCGCCGACGCGGCCGCGAGCCACGGATGAACTTGGAGGGGGTGCAGCCGAGCACAGTTGTCAGCCCAGGGCGAGCCATCGGATGCCGAGCTGTTCGATCTGCGCGGTTTCTGATGCGTCCAACGGCTCACGGCCGGTGGCTTTGCGCAGGAAATGCGGCTGGCTCCAACCCAATGTGTCGGCGGCCGCCATCTGCTCTGCGCCGAGAAGCAGCTCCAGCACGGCGTCACCGGCCGACGAGGTGAGCCAAGGTTCGCGTCCCACTGCATCAGCCAGGTCGAGGCCGTGGACGGCGACTTCAACGACTCGGGTGAGCAGAAACTCCGACAAGAGCATGGCGTCACCATGACGCGTCCGCACGGTACGGCTGGCAGGCTGGACCCGGCACAGCCGGTCGACTCGCCGCCAGATCGCGGCGAAATCGTCGGCAAAGGCGGCACCGTCAGCCGACTCTGCTGCCCGGTCCTGAGCCAGGGCGATCCGGGCACTGTTGGTCCGGGGTGAAAACCGGTCGTCCGGGCGGTAGTACTCCGCTGCGGAAACCTTGGCCTCGCTCGGTGCTGGGGCGTCCAGCATGCCCGGAAGCCAATCGATCACGACGGACACGTGCCCGAGCAGGTCGCGTACGGCCCAGGGGGTGCAGCGTGTCGGGAGGTTCCACTCGGCCTCAGACAGTCCTGAGACAGCATCAGTGAGCGCCCCGGATTCCCGACGAAACGCTTCGAGCACACGGTCTTGATCCATGCCTGTGACGCTACCAACCGGGCACAATCAGACACCCGGTTGGCCATGCTGGTTCGCCTGGTCAAGCAACTGACCTTGGAATACCGGTGCGACTTATGGGGGCTGGCGGTACACCCCGAACTCACCGGGGAGAGAAGCGCGCCGCTCCGGAGAGGTGTTTGGTCATGCCGAGGCGTTCGTACGCGGCGATTGCCGACGTGTTGGCAGCATCCACAATGAGCGCGGCACGTCCGTACCGGTGGACCAGATCGTCCACGACGAAGCCACAGACGGCCTGTGCCAGGCCGCGTCCGCGGGTTGCGGGGTGAGTGCATACCCCGGCCATGTACCCGCAGCCGATTGCTGACCACGCATCGGCCGCGACCGCCAAGGGCTCCGCGGCTGAGCCGCTTTCCAGGCTGCCGAGGATTCCGGCCCATCGGCGTACGCCGATGCGCCCCGGTTGCGCGTACGAGTCAGGGAAGAAGCGATCGAAGAGTGCCGTAGCTGCTTTCTCCTGTCGAGCTTCCAACCATTGCGCGCCTGCAGGGGCAGTACCGGGCCGGGACGCAGTCTCCATCCAGAAGAATTCGTGTATCGGCACGAGGCCGGGTATCTGCCGCACCACGGCATCGATCAAGGGTGCCTCCGCGAAGGGGCGATATGACGGTCCGATTTCATCCATTACTCGCCGCACCAAGGTGACCGCATCGGTTCGGTCGCCCTGGATCGCAAGCCGATCCCGTTCCGAGAGGCCTGGACTCGCCACCGCCAGGGCAGTTCCATGGCGCCAGGCCCGCACGCCGGGCCCCAGACTGCCGTCGTGCCGTCCCTGGGCGGCCCAGATCGGCCGCGTGTCTCCGGCCGCGGCCTGCTCGATGTCACCGAGTCGTACGAGCTCTTCCACCAGGCATGCCTTTCCGGGGATTGTCGGCGTTCGTAGTAACTGACGTTTCCTCAGGGGTGATCATTTCCGGATTCGGTTGAGGCGAGTGGATCAGCTCAGGGTGTCGTTGTCCGTCCGTGGTGTGTGGGAACGGTTGCGGCGGCACGGCTGGTCGTGTCAGCAGCCCGCGCGGCGGGCAGCCGAACGTGACGATGCGGCTGTGGCCGGCTGCGGTGGCCGCAGGATGCCGGAGCGGCAGGCGGCGATGACACAGCACGCCACGGGGAGGAGGAACGTGAGGTTGAGCGGCAGGACGTGGGTCAGCGGGCCGATGACGGCGGGCCCGGCGAGCATGCCGAGGTAACCGAGTCCGGCGACGCGGGAGACATTGACGCCGGCAGTGTCCTGGTCGGAATGGCCGGCGGCGCTGAGAAGTTGGGGAACGCAGCCGGACAGTCCTGCCCCGAACACGGCCCAGCCGGCCAGAGCCAGGGGGACCCAGGGCGAGAGGGCCGCCGCGGTCAGGCCGAGTGCGGCGACGGACGCGCCGTAGCGGAGGATGGCCACGGGGCCGAGGCGCGCGGTGACCCGGTCGGCGAGCAGTCGGCCGACGGTCATGGCGGTGGCGAACGCTCCGTAGGCAAGGGCGGCGGTGGCTGCGCTCGCGTCGAGGACCTGGCGCAGATGGAGGGTGCTCCAGTCGTTCGCCACGCCTTCGCACAGCATGATCATCAATGCCAGCGTGGCCAGCATCCAGATGCGCCGGGGCGTCCTTTGACGGGTCCCCGTGGCAGGGGTGGCGTCGTCCGAGGGACGGACGGCGTCGCGGCGCAGCAGGGCGGGGGCCGCGAGCGCGGCGACGGCCAGGCCGCCGAGCGCCACCACGCCGAGAGTCGCGGCGGGGCTCCAGCCCAGGCTGAGCGTGCGGGATCCCGCCAGCGCGGCGAGCACACCACCGATGGAGAAGGCGGCGTGGAAGGCGGACATGACGGGCCGCCGGTAACCGCGCTCGATCTGGACGGCATGGGCGTTCATGCTGACATCCAGGCAGCCGTTGCCGACGCCGAGCACCAGGAGCGCGGCCCCCAGCGTCCAGACGTTCGCCGCCAGGCCGGGCAGGACCACGGCCGCGCTGCACAGTGCCGCGCTGAGCGGGACGACGGTGCGGGCCCCGAAGCAGTCGGTGAGCGGGCCGACGGCCTGCATGCCGGCGAAGGCGCCTGCGCCCAGGAGCAGCAAGAGCCAGCCGAGCACGGCATGGCCGATTCCTGCCCGCGGCTCGATGCCGGGGATGTGGACGACCCACATCCCCATGAGGAAGCCGTTCAGCATGAAATAGGCGAAGGTGGCCAGCCGGCCGGCTCGCAGGTCTTGTTCCATGCTTCGAACATATAGAACATGATCTCCTTTCGAAAGGTTGCCTTTCGAACACCTCTGATGTTCAATCTGGGCATGGCAGGTACAGATCGACTCAGGCAGATCACCGACGCCGTACGGGAAGCCGGCAGCATCGGCGTCGCCGAACTGGCCGGGCTCACCGGCGCCTCGGAGATGACCGTCCGTCGCGACCTCGAAGTCCTGGCGGCGCAGGGGGTGCTCGAGCGCTATCGAGGGGGAGCCAGGAGCCTGCTGCTGCGCGGCGAGGAGCCGCCCTTCGCGTTGCGGGCCCAGGAGGGGCTGGAGGTCAAGCGGCGCATCGCCGCCGAGGCTGCCCGGCTGATCGCCGACGGAGAGTCCGTCGTCCTCGACAGCGGCACCACGTGCTTGGAGGTGGCCCGCACCCTGGAGCACCGACGGCTCACCGTGCTGCCGCTGTCCCTGCACGCCGTGAACGCGCTGGCTGGAGCCCCGCAGTTGACTCTGCTGGTCCCGGGCGGCCGACCGCGGCCGGGCGAGCTGGCGCTGACCGGTCCACTCACCACGGCGTCGCTGGCCGCCCTGCGTTTCGACACCGCGATCATCGGCTGCTGCGGACTGGACGCGGAAAACGGCCTGACCGCCTATGACCTGGACGACGCCGCCGTCAAGCGTGTGGCGATCGCCTCCTCCCGCCGGGTCATCGCTGTCGCGGAAGGCGCCAAGTTCTCGCGTACCGCACTCGGCTTCGTCGCCCCGGCCTCCGCCTTGCACGCCGTCGTCACGGACGAGTCCGCTCCCGACGACCAGACCGACCGGCTGAGCGCGGCGGGCGTGACCGTACGGAAGGTGTGACCTCATGACCGGCGCTGTGTTTCTCTTCGATCTCTTCGGCGTCATCGCGCGCCTCCAGTCCGCCGAGGGCAAGGACCGGATCGTCCGGACGGCGGGCATACCTGCACCCGATTTCTGGGACGCCTACTGGACGCTGCGTCCGCCATACGACCGCGGTGAGGTGAACGGCCCCGGCTACTGGCGCAGGGTGGCCAAGACCCTGGGCACCTGCTTCGACGACCACCAGATCGAGCGCCTCGTCGCGGCCGACATCGCCAGTTGGAGCGGCGTCGACGACACCATGGTCGACCTCCTCGAGGAACTCGCCGCACAAGACCGGCGGATCGCGCTCCTGTCCAACATCCCCGAAGAGTTGGCCGGCCACTACGAAGTACGCCACGCCTGGTTCAATCGCTTTGAGGTATGCGCCTTGTCCTGCCGCATCGGCCGGGCCAAACCCGACCCGGACGCCTACCGGTGGTGCCAAAATGCCCTGCGTGTGCCACCGGATCGCGTCCTTTTCGTCGACGACCGTCAGGACAACATCCGGGCGGCCGAGGCCGTCGGCATGCGGGGGCACCTCTTCACCACCGCGGCCCGGCTGAGAGAACACCTCGCCCAGAGCGACGCTGAGCCATCTCGACCATGACGCTCGGACCCGTCACCGGCACCCATCGCGCTCCGGGAAATCCCAAGAGAGTTCCTGTACGAAGACGCCATCCCGCAGCGGCACGGTCCCCGCCTCTTTCTCATCGGTGCACCGGCCCAGCGGACCGCCCTCATGGTCAAGGCGATCCGGTTCTGCTCCGATTCGGGGATCGTGACGCCGGCCGACCTCAGCCCGGCCGGATACCGGCTCTACGAAACGGTGCCGTCGCCCGGCCGGCTCTCGTGCGCACCCTGCGCGCACTCGGACTCGATCCGCCGACCATCCGCAAGGTCGTGGACCGGGAGATCTCCCTGCCCCGCGTCGCAGCGGCACCCACCGAGGCCCGGGACGTACAGACCTGGACGCTGCGCCTGCAGCGTTCGCTGCCCACCGTGGCCCAGGCACGGCTCCACTGCCCAGGGCCGGTCTCCGGTCGGACAACGAACTTGCTGCGCCCCTCATAGGCCACTGGATGATCGGATTCCAAGCTGACCAGGACCTCGCCCGGGCCCTGCTACTCGAAGACGGCGGCTTGGGCGGACGCGACGCAGGCCCTGTTGCCCGCGCCTTCCTGCAGAAGGCCCAGTAACCAGACCTCGAGCACGGCCCCGGCACGGGCCGGACGGCAGCAGACCAGCCCTCGTATCACTGACCAGAAGGCCGAGAGGTACACGTATGCGGATCTACATCAGCGCCGACATGGAAGGCGTGACCGGACTCGTCGACGCCGCCGACGTCCAGCCCGACGGGCGGGACTACGAACGTGGCCGTCTGCTCATGGCCGAGGACGTCAACGCCGCAGTGCGCGGCGCACTCGCAGCCGGGGCAACCGACATCCTCGTCAACGACGCGCACGGTCCGATGCGCAACCTCCTCCCCGAGACCCTGCATCCGGCAGCACGCCTGGTAAGGGGCAAACCCAAGACCATGGGCATGCTGGCCGGCCTCGAACCGGGGCACGACGCCATGATTTGCATCGGCTATCACTCCCGGGCCGGATCTCCTGGCGTGCTGAGCCACAGCTTCATGGGTCACGAGATCGAGGACATGTGGCTCAACGACCGGCCCGTGGGAGAAATCGGGCTCGCCCAGGCCACAGCGGCAGCACTCGGCGTCCCGCTGGTCGCGCTCACCGGTGATGACATCGCCTGCGCAGAAGCAACGGCCTGGGACGACTCGATCACCACCGTGACCGTGAAGCACGCACACGGTCGCTTCGCGGCAGACCTACGCCCCATCGCACAAGCGCACCAGGACATCGAAGCGGCCGTCGCCACCGTGCTCTCGACGCGGCCGCGCGCAGCCGCAGCCACAGCCACCAGGGAGCAGTCCACCCTGGCCGTGCGATGGCAGTCGACATCCGTGGCAACCACCCTGGCAGGAATCCCAGGAGTCACCACGACAGACAGCAGAACCACCCAGGCAACAGGTGAACTGCCCGCCCTGTACCGCCTCTTCGGCATATGGATGCGGGTAGCGGCGTCTCTCACCAACCAAGCGCCCTACTGCTGAAGCCCTCGATGCAGTGCGACGACTTGGCTTTCACCGAGACACCTCCCTCGTGCAGGAAGTGCCCCAACCGCGCATCCCCGCGGGCCGGCTGACCGCCGCCCCTGGAGCGATGGCTCGATCCAAGGAGCCGGGACAATGGATCTCATGACCGCACTACCCACCCTGTCTGCCACGGAGATCACTACGGATCGTCTCCAACTGCGAAAAGCGCACGCTGCCGACATCGACGGCCTCATCGAGCTCCAGACCGATCCACAGGTCCGTGCCCACCTCGGCGGCCCGCGGCCCCGTAGCGTCGTCGAGCAGTACTTCGACGCGAATGGCATCAGCGCCATTGCCGCCAAGCCCGGTACCTACGTCATCGCCGACAAGGAAACTGACCGGTTCATCGGGACACTCGTACTCGACCGCCGTTCCGCCGACCTTCCCGGACACGTCACCAAGGAAGGCTCGGAGCTGGAGCTGACCTACCTGCTCCGGCGCGGCAGTTGGGGTGCGGGACTGGCATTCGAGGCCGCCACAGCTATGTTGCGCGCCGCCGCCGGCGAGCTGCCCGACCAGCCGGTCCTGGTGGTGACCCAGACGGCCAACGAGCGTTCCCTCAGGCTCGCCATCCGCCTCGGCTTCCAGTGCATCGGCACCTTCGAGGCGCATGACGCGGAGCAAACCCTCGCCGTAGCCGACCTGCACTCATTCAAGGCCCGGTCTCCTCTCTCCGACCCCCGCTGAAAAGTAGGGCGCGAGCCTCCGCCATCCACGATGCGTCGGCAATCCGGGACCAGGCCGGACGCCGCCATGCCCTCGATCCGCTGCGGCACCACCGATCCCGCCGCCGTGCGCATCTTCTTCTCCCACCGGCAAGGTGTTCACCAAGGAGGACAGCTCCTGGCTCCACCCGGAGACGGTCTCGGAGACCTTCCGCCGCATCCTCGCCACGACCGACCTGCCGCCCATCACCCTGCGGGACCTGCGCCACGTCGCCGCGACGCTCACGCATGGAGGCGGCGGCGACATCCACACGGTGAAGGAGACGCTGCGGCACTCCACTTCATCCGCCCAAGCGGCACCCGATCCGCAGGCCACGAGCACATCCGCTCACGCATCGCTCATGCAATGGCTCGAAAACGAAGCAGCGCCCGACCCGACCGAAGCCGACTCAGGCGCTGCGTAGCAGGTCAGAGGCCGTTTCCCTCCCCCGCCACCGGTAGGCCCTGTGGGACTCGAACCCACAACCAATGGATTAAAAGTCCTGGCCAAAGCTTGCTGGGTGGTTCCGGACGGTTCTTCGGTGTCCGGAACCTCCTGGTCAGAGTACGTGCGTCGTGATGCGCGCTGCGGCTCGTAACAGCTCGTGCCACATCATCCGCTCACGCATCGCTCACGCAAGCTGCCGTGAAGAGCCTCTCCTGCGTGCACTCGCATCAGTCCTGGTCGTGCCACAAGGGCAGGCGAATGCGAAACGTCGCGCCCCCCAGCTCCCCGTAGGCATCCACGGATCGTGTGCCACGCATGTCAGCGACGGCGTCCCGAATGATCGTCAGCCCAAGTCCAGTGCTGTCTGACGTCCGTCCGGCCACGCCCGGTAGCCACATCTCAACGAGGCCAACGTCGTCGACGCCCGGACCCGAGTCCAAGAAGTCGACGACTGCCTGCCCGCTATCGACGTGGGTGCGCACCAACACGGCGCGCCCACCCAACATCTCACCGGCACGCTCAAACGACTTGACGGCGTTCAGAGCAAGGTTGAAAACGATCGCTTCCAGATCCGAAGCGGCCGCGGCGACCCGAACCGGCTCCCCCCAGAGGTCTAGCGTGAGTGAGACCCCATGACGCTCCAGCTGGCCACGCACTGCGCTCAACGCGTCACCGATAGCCTCATTGAGGTCACGGGCCGCAATCCGGAACTTATCCGGATGTGCCGCCCGTGCCCCGAGCGCAACCCAGTCGGCTGCTCCGTCGGCAGCCAAACTGCCGGCGTCGCCAACCGCGACCGACTCACGTACGGACGCGACAGACAAGATCCCGGCTGTGGCGAGAGCCCGATAGGCCAAACGCTCAGGCGGCACTGCTGGCAACGCCGACTTCTGCCGCTGCTTCGGCAGAGGCGGTTCCGGCGTCGACGGTTGTTCCTGAGGCTCAAGTCCCGTAGACCCAGCCCACACGGCCTCCTCAGGCTCCGTCTTCTCGCTGGAAGGAACATCTTGATCGGTGCGACGAGTCGGAGCAGGACGCTCTAGCTGCTCACGATCTCGAATCCTCCTCCGTTCACGTGCGGCCCAGTCTGTAGCACTTGCGGCAAACTGTCTAAGCTCAATAAAGGCAGCATTTTCCTGGAACCCCATTCGATCCGTCTTAGGGAGAAGCAGCCCATCCGGATCCTCTACCGAAAGCCGCCCAATACTGGTATTAGTAGAGGGTCGCAGCTCGGGACTGCGCGACCGGTGAAGGTTGAGGTCTAGCCAGTCTGATCCTTGGTCACCATACGGATGAACACGAAGTCCACGGTGGAACACGTGGACACCACCCACCACCGCCAGCCAAGGACGTAGTTCAACGTACCGCCGCTTTGATCCACGGAGGTCAAAGGCGCGCTTGCTGAGCAAGAACATCCACAGCTCGAAAGATGCTGGTGGCGCCTGGTATCGCAAAGGGGGCTGCAAACGCCCTCTGCGGTGATCGGGCACTACGTCAATATGCTCACCCCTTGTAATCACATTTCCTTTCCAGTCGTACAGGATTGTACTGGCGTAACCTTGCTCATCCAGGTGGGCTTCGAGTTTGTACTCATACTCATCGAAGAAGCCCCGATTAACCGCCTCCGAGATTCTCTCGAACTGAGGAGCAATGAGCGTGGCAGCGAAGCCCGTGTCCTCGTCATTGAAAAACCCGGTCAGCAAGCGCATGGCGCGTGCAAGCCGCTCCATCTGTTCGTTGTCGAACCCCTCCATTAGCCGGTGAACGGTCAACGAGGTGCCCGGAGGCTTTGACGTTGATCGGGTGGAGACTGCCAACTCAACATCTTCGACTGAGGTGACCGACTCGTAGTCAGACCAGTCGATGACCAGCAGGTGCTCCAGACCCGGCTCGCTACGCGGTCTCGTGCTCACCTCGACTCGGCGACCGAGACGCAGGGCTGCCAACCTCCCCAGGCCCTTCTCACCAATCCGCCGGCGGTTGGATCGACTGTCCGGGGCACCAGGCTTCGAGGACCTCCCGATGAGTAGGAAGCCTTCCCGGATGTCCTCAACGGTCATACCGTCGCCGTCGTCCTCAACAACGAGGGTCCCGCCCGGTTGCGTGGCATTGTGCAGCTGGACGATGCACTTCGTCGCATCCGCGTCGTACGCGTTGCGCACCAACTCGATCACGCCGAGATCTGGGTGGGGGATCAGCTCCTCACCCAGGCGGATCAGGATTTCCGGCGCAAAGCGCAGATGAGTGCTCAAGCGTCCTCCTTCTTGTCAGATCCGCCCACGCATCGAGATCTCCTAGGCACGCAGCGTAGCCATCGGCAAGCCTGCACAGGACAAGCGGCCGGATATGGGCCATGACCGGCTGACAGTTGGCCAGTTTTGATCCACTGACGTACGGAACCTAGCTGCATGCATCACCCGCCACCGGCCAGCGATGGACGGAGGGGCCCTGACCTTGACCCCTACAGGCGGGCAGCGTCGGCCAACCTCGCCACTGCTACTCGCACCGCCAACCTCCCAATCGAACTAGACATAACCAACCGATAACGCCAATGCATCGCAGTAGTCTCGGTTGTCTGTAGTTGGCGCTGGTAGCACAAGCCTTTCGAGGACACACCAGTTCCAGGTCGCTACTGTTGCGTCGAGCCCTACCCTGAAGGAGCACCGCTTTCATGCCGGAACTGCTCGCTGCCGCAGCACTGTCGGAAGCCAAGGTGAGCAACGCTACGGCGCGGCCCTTGGGTTCCCGGGGTTCCCGAGGCGAGCTGACGGACCGGCCAGCAGAGCTGACTTCCAGCGCTGCAGCAGTACTCGCCGGCCTTTCAGCGTGGTGGAGGTCGCGTGCTTCTGCTGCCGGGCTCGACGGGGCGTGGCTGGATATCGAACAGGCCCTCCAGGCGCGTCCGCCTGCTGGGATCATGGATGGCTCCATCGAGCCAGCCGACCTGTCGACACTCGGGCCAGAGCAAGTGGGTGCGGCGTACGTAGAAGCCCTATCGGCTGCAACGCGGTCGCGCCACGGTCGCCATTACACGCCACGCGAACTCGCCGTCCATTTGTGGGGAATGGCTCGAGAAAGCCTTGGCCTGCCCCCCAGCAACCGAATGCTTACGGGTCTAGTACTTGACCCCGCCTGCGGCGCCGGCGCCCTTCTACTGCCAGCCTTGCGGGAACACCTGCGGGCAGCGTTCGATGTCGATCCTGCGCTCACGTTGGCCGGCCTGCCCAACCTCCTTCGCGGGGTGGACGCCGACGAAGCTGCGGTGTGGGTCGCCAACGTGGTGCTAGCAGCGGAGATGCTGCCGACTCTTGCCCGAGTCCCTGCATCTGTTCGCAAGCCACTACCCGCACTCGCCCACGTTGGTGACGGCCTGGACATGCCTGCAGGATCTGTGCGCGTTGTGGTGATGAACCCGCCATATGGTCGCGTGCGGCTTTCTCCTGTCGAGCGCGAGCGCTATGCCCACGTCCTCTACGGACACGCAAACCTGTACGGGCTCTTCATGGCTAGGGCTATCGATGCCCTGGACGCTGAGGGTGTCCTAGCCGCACTCGTTCCGACCAGCTTCACCAGCGGACGCTACTTCAGCAAGCTGCGCGATCACATAAGCCAAGAGGCGGCCATGAGCGCTGTGGCGTTCGTGGAGGACCGCAGCGGCGTGTTCACGTCTGTGCTTCAAGAAACATGCCTGGCCACGTTCGAGAGGCGGAAGCGCAGGAAGACCAGGATCAGCAGTCTTGGCAGCTCCGAGACCACCATCGCCAGTGTTAAGACCCAGAGGACAGAGCAACCTTGGGTTCTTCCACGCCGCTCCGACGATGCGCCCATCGCTGCCGCAGCATCAGCCATGGAAGAGTCTCTGGGGTCCTTGGGCTGGCGCGCCTCCACAGGTCCGCTCGTGTGGAATCGACGCAGCAGCGACCTGTACCCGTCCGGCGGTCCCAATCGTTCCCAGGTGATTTGGGCTGCAGACCTAGACGGCGGCGTCCTACATCGTGATCCTGCGCGGGATTCCATGCGGTTCCTGGCCCTCACCGCCGCCTCTGACCTCAAGGTGATGGTGCTAGATAGCCCTGCCGTGCTGGTCCAGCGCACCACGGCCCCCGAACAGTCACGTCGGCTCGTTGCCGCACATCTCAGTCAGGCAGATCTGGACGCCCGCGACGGCCGAGTCACTGTCGAAAACCACGTAAACGTGCTGCGATGCTCTGCCGCTGCTGATTCGGTGCTGACGCCTGAGGCCATGACTCGCTTGCTTGCCACCAAGACCATGGACAAGGTTGTCCGCTGCATCTCCGGCTCGGTTGCGCTCAGCGCCTACGAGCTTGAGTCCATCCCCATGCCGCACCGCGAGGTAGTGCGGAAGTGGAATGACCTTGAGGGAGATGCACTCGAAGCAGCAGTCGCCGCCGCCTACCGACCTACAGGAGCCTGAAGTTGAGGAAGCTCATCAGCCCCGAGGAAGCCGAGAGGCGACTTCAAGTGATCTTCCCGAGGGCTGCGTTCGACCCGGTGTTCTCCTCGCCGCTCGCTGCGATGGCCGTGTCGGCTCTGATCTACGTCGACGCCGTTTGCAGCGCTGATGACCCAACGGACACGGTGCAGTGGGCACGCCCAACGACCGTGTTGTGGATGTCCAAGGGCGCCTTGGCTCACTCGGGAGACGCCGACCGCATAGCCTGGAGAACGGCCGCGGCGAAGGGCAACAAGCACGTAGCCGCCCTCCACGAGGAGACGTGGAACGAGCCCTTCCAGCCGTCCTACAGGGACAACTCAAGGGAAACTCTGCGAGACGAGACCTTCAGGGAGTGGCGTTCCCACGCAGCCATCCGCAAGCGCGCTGGCCTGCCGACGGCGAGCAGCCAGCCCAGCTGGGCGCTTCTCGACCACTTCGCCGACCTCTTTGACCCAGAACTCTCCGACGAGATTTTCGAGCAGGCAGCGACCGCTTGGCGCGACAAACACTTGGATGCTGGAGCCAGGTTGAAGGCGGCGTTCGCGCTGAAGGCTGAGGCCGCCGAACATGCCGTCACTGTGCTTCTTCCCAACAGCGGAGGGGCTACTCGAACACTCGAACCAGGCATAGCTTCTCTGATCATCAAGGGGGTCGTGGAGACCTGGGCCGAGGCTCGGATGCAGAAGCCGGTCGTCCTCGCCATCTCTGAGCCGGGAGACAAGGTCCATCTCGGCGAGGAAATAGCTCTGCAGGGTCTCGGTATCACAATCGACGTCAAGAACGTTCTCCCCGACGTCATTATGGCAGATATAGGTGCAGATCCAGTCGATTTTTGGATCATTGAGGTTGCGGCTTCAGACGGGGTTGTCACTGCGGCCAGGCGGACAGCACTCCTTAAATGGGCAGCGAAACAGAACATTGCGGAAGGCCGTTGCTCGTTCCTCACCGCGTTCGAGTCACGCAATTCGGATGCGGCAAGGCGACGCCTCAAGGACCTCGCCTCCGGCACGTGGGCTTGGTTTGCTGCGGAGCCATTCCATGAGCTGGCCTGGTACGAGGTCGTGCCAGGCGCGGACGACGCCTAGGAACCACCTGCTCGGGTGAGGAGACGAACGCCACGCCACCAGCCGGCAGGCCGGGGCTGGCGACGTAGGCGCCGTACACCAACCGCCGCCGCCTCGGTACCCTGCTCGGTGGAACATGTATGATCTTCTTTGAAGGCGCTGGCGGGAACGTCACGCCACACAGTTTTCGGTGGTCATAGCATCAGGGAAACGCCCGGTTACATTCCGAACCCGGAAGCTAAGCCTGATTGCGCCGATGGTACTGCGAGGGGGACCTCGTGGGAGAGTAGGTCGCTGCCGGGAAGTTTTTAAGGGGTACTGCCTCCACGAGGCAGTACCCCTTTCTCTTTTCTCGCCTTCCTAGCTGTCTAAGTTGGCTATGCCCAGCCGTCAAGCGACACCTGCGACCCGCGCCTGAGATAGGCATGGAGAGCGCTGGCAGTTGTATCGACGAATGATTCGGGGATAGATGCCGCGTCAACCCAGCAAACTCGCGCGTGCTTTCGCGGTTCTCGGTTTTCGGGTTCGCCAGTCCATTCGTGTACAGCGAAGACGACGGTGAGGAAGCCGTTGGGGGCTTCGACTCCCCAGGCGCCGTGGATGATGTGGGCGACCTTCAGGGACTCTGGCTTCACGGTCAGGCCGGTTTCCTCGTACAACTCGCGTACGGCGGTCTCGGTGATGGGCTCGCCGGGTTCGCTCTTGCCGACGGGGAGGTCCCACATGCCTTGGGCGAACTTGGCGTTCTGGCTGCGTTGGAGGAGAACGACGCGGTTGGTGGCCTTGTCGTGGACGATGACGGCGGCGACCAGGAGGGTCATGGATTCAAGGGCGGGCTGTAGGGCTTTGGGCTGGTCGTCGGTTGTCCGCTGAGCCACGGCTTGTGTCCCTTCGTCGGCCGGTTGGTGGGCAGCTTAGGCCAGCGCTTCGCGTGCGCGGCGGGCGAGTTCGGCGGCTCCGGGCACTTTGCGGCGCTGGTAGATGGAGAGGGTGGAGCGGAGCGAGGTGATCGCTTTGCGCGTACGGTCGGAGGTCATTCCCTCCATCAGGGTCAGAGCCTGTGACCAGGCGGCGACGGCCTCGTCGGCGCGGGCCTGAGCGGCGAGGCTGTCGCCGAGGTCGGCGTGCGTGAGGGCGTGGACGCGCTTGTACTTCTCGGGGTCCCAGCGCACCAGGGCGTCGCGGTGTTGTTGCTCGGTGCCGACGTGGTCGGCGAGGTCGGTCAGGGTACGGGCGGTGTGGCTGGCGACGGTGCCGGCGGCCGGGCCGCTGACGCGGGAGTAGCTGGGCTGGGGACCGTCGTCGCGCAGGAGGGCGTCTTCGGCGGCGAGCAGAGCGCGGGCTGCTGCTGGCTTCGCGCCGACCGCAGCGTAGGCGCGGGCGTGGGTGATGTGTAGTAGCGCCTCGGTCTGGCCGTCGACGTGGCCTAGGCCGCGGGTGAGGGCTCCTTCGACGAGGTCGACGCAGTGGTGGGGCTGTTTGAGGCTCAGTGCCTGGTGGGCGAGAGCGCGCATCATCCAGGCGGCGTGGCCACGCGGGTCGGCTTCGCAAGCGAGTTGGTAGCCGACCTGGTAGTAGCGCTGGGCGGCACCTTCCTGGCCGAGGTCATGGTGCTTCCACCCAGCCAGGTATGCGAGTTCGGCGACGGCACCGAAGGCGGCCTGCCGTAAGGCTTCGTTCGGGAAGCGTCCGCGGAGCATGGGAGCGGCGGTGTCGGCGAGGTAGGCGGTGACGGTGGTCAGGCCATGGCCGCCGCCGAGGCGTTCGTCGGCCGCACTGAAGGCTGCGGTGATCTGCCGTACGACGTCCACGTCCTCGATCCCGACAAGGGAGCTGCCTGTGCGGGCCCGCAGCATGCGGGCGGTGGCCTCGTGGTCGTAGAAGAGCGGCATGGCCACACCGGCCGTGGTGAAGGCAGCCACGGCAAGGAAGCGGCGGCGCTCGACGTCGGCTCGGCCCAGATCGGTGGCGGCCAGAACAGGATCGGGCTCTTCCGACACCGCCGTTTCGGGTGCTCGCAGGCCGATCTCGACCGAGGTGATGGTGCGGCCTGCTCGGCGGGACAACGCCTCCGCAAGGTACTGGCCGGTCTGTCCGGTCGGCTGGCGTGTGCCGTTCGCCCAGTGAGAGACGGCTGACTTGTTGGTCTGGAGGATCTCGCCGTTCTCGGCCGCGATACGCCGGATGTCCTTCGCCAGAGCCTCGTAGGTGCAGCCGATCGCCTCGATGACGTCACGCAGGCGGGAGTTGGGACCTCTCGGCGCTGCTGCCACGATCGCCTCCGCTCCGGGGCTGTAAACCGCGTATACCGCTTCAACTGCCTCTCACGGTACCCACTGTGTGTGACGGAGGGTTCACTAATCATCAGCCGCCCGGCCCTGGTCCGACACAGCGACCAGGCTCCCCCTTTCGGCCGGGTTGCTCCCCGAAGTTCCGTACGCCTACACCGGGTTCGGACATTCCTATGCCCGAACCCGGCCGATCAGAGACGGAGATACGGTGACCACCATCAACACCACGGCCATCACGGTCGAGCTGCCCGAGGCGTTCGACGAGCGCTGGAGCCGCCTGCCCGGCATCCAGGTCGACGGCCGGAGCATCACCATCGACCCGGCCGAGTACTTCTTCCGCTTCGAGTCGAACACGTGGCTCGTCGCCGACTGGAAGCTGGTCAAGTCCCAGCTGCTGGAGGTGCAGGAGACCACCGAGAGCGCGGTCGAGCAGCTCGCGCTGGACTTCATCAAGGCTCACGCCGAGTCCACCTCGGACGCCGCCCGCGTGCTGTCCACCGCCTACGCGGTGTACGCGTACCTGTTCCGCGACGAGCACCTCGCGGGCCTCGGCCTGCCGCGGATCACCGCCGAGCACCTGCGGATGCTACGCGAGGCGGCCACGCTGATGGCGCTGAACAAGGTCGAGCTGGACGGGCACATCTCCAACGTCGGCCCGTGCTGGTTCTTCCCCGCCGCCACCTCCGTCGTCTTCGACCTGAGCGACGAGATGGGCGGCATGCTCGACGAGGTCTACCACGGCGGCTGGTTCAACGAGCACCGCCGCATCGAGTCCATCAAGGCCCACGCCGCCCTCGGCGGCAGGCTCGTACACGGCTGCCAGTCCGTGCCGGACCAGACCGGCGGCGTCGTCGCGCCCTACGGTGCCTCGATGGCCGCCTTCCGCAACGACCTCGCGGCCTTCAAGGCCGGATGGATCGAGCAGATCTACGCCCACCGCGTGAGCCCAGCCGCGTAACACCGCACACCAGGCTCCGGGGCAGGCCGGCACCGCTCGCCCGCCCCGGACGCCACCAACCTCCTTGGAGCCCCCACGTGACCGCGAACCCCAGCGCCGAACTTCTCGACAACCTGCTCACCATGGCCAGCCGTACCACCGCCGTGCGCGAGGAGGTGCGCGTGTGGTCCATGTCCGGGGTCGAGCGCCTGACCTTCCCCGACTCCACCACCGCGATCTTCAAGTACGCGAAGCGGCCCTTCGACAGCGAGGACCAAGCTCTCCGCCTGGCACGCACGCTCGGCGTTCCCGTCCCGCAGGTCCACGCCTCCGCCGTCATGGACGGCTGGCTCGGCATGCTCATGGAGGACCTCGACCCCGCCGTCCGCGACGCCGACGACCTCGACGGCACCGCCGCGGCCGTGGTCCTGCACGGCACCCGCACAGCACCCGCACTGCCCGTCCTCGACCAAGCCCGGCTCCGCACGCTGCCAAACCGGGCCCTGGAACACCTCGCCCGGCTCCGCAAGGCCGAGCGGTGGCAGGAGGCGGACGACATCGAGGACGCGCTCGATCGAATCGCCCAGGCCGCCGAGACCCGCTCGGCCGGTGCCACAGTGGCTCCATTCGGCTGGGTGCACTCCGAGTTCCACCCCACCAGCCTCCACATCAGCAGGCACGGCTGGCGGCTGCTGGACTTCGCCCGCGCCTTCACCGGCCCCGGCCTGCTCGACCTCGCCAGCTGGCACGGCACCCTCGACACCCCCGACCCCGTACGCCTCCGCGTCTTCCTGGAGCAGTACGTCACCGCCGGCGGCACCCCCGACGCCCTCACCCATCGCGGCGGGCTCACCGCCGAGAACTGGGCGCTGGGCTGGCACCGCATGTGGGCCGTCGAGTGGTTCATGGAGCAGTCCATCCGCTGGATCAACGACCCGGCCACCGACCCCGCCTACATCAAGGCCGTACGCCGCCACCTCACCGACGTCCTCCACCTCCTGGAGGTCTGACGTGCTTGCCCAGGCTTCCCCCTGGTACGTCCACGCCCTACAACGCACCACGGCAAACCCTGCCGAGCCACTCTCGGTCCCCGCGCGGATGGAGTGGACCACGCGGCCGGGCGCCGGGCCCGGCGCCGAGGTCCTCGGCCCGGACCTGCGCCTCAAACGACTGCTGGAACTCGGCTGCGGCCCCGGCCACAACGCCGCCCACCTCGCCACCCGCTACGGCGCCCAGGTCACCGGCGTCGACCTCGTCGGCCTCCAGGTCCGCCGAGCCCGCTCGCACTACGGGCGACTGAGCAACCTGACCTTCGTCGCCGGCCATGCCCTGCACTACCTACAAGCCTCCGACGAGCAATTCGACGCCATCTACTCCGTCTTCGGAGCCGTCGGCCTCGTAGCCCCCGAACTTCTGCTCCCGGCCATCGCCCAGCACCTCAAACCCGGGCGCCCCCTTGCTTTCTCGGTCCCTCACCCTCAGCGCGGTGGCCTACGCCCAACCACCAACGACCATCCCCGCCGCGACTACGTCATCCTCCCAGACCGCACCCGACTACCCAACGCCCGCTGGGACTTCGACGCCAATCGCTGGGAGAAACACCTCGACCGCTCCGGCCTGTGGCTCACCTCAGCACAGGACTTCCACGACGCCCGTCACGGCATCTGGCCCACCACCCTGCTGATCACCGCGCGCAAGCTCTGATCCCCGCCCCGGCCCTCTGGGAGGAACCGATGCGACCGCCCTACCTGCTCCTCGACATCGACGGCATCCTCATACCCTTCCCGGACGCAGAAGGGGCTGGCCCGTCGACCCACACCCGTCACGGCGTGGTTCCCACTGGCCGGTCCACTGACGACCCGGTCACCATCTGGCTCAACCCTGCGCACGGCCCCTTGCTCATGCAGGTGATCCGGACCGGCCTAGTCGCCCCCGTCTGGTGCACCAGCTGGCGGCAAGACGCCAGCACGCTCATCGGCCCGCTTCTCAGCCTCCCACCCCTGCCATACGTCGACCTCCCGCATCCGCAGATCGCGACCAGCCACCCCAACGGCTACCTGTGGAAGCGTGACCACGTCGACGCCTGGCTCGGCGACGCACCCGCCATCTGGATCGACGACGACTTCACCAGCCTCGACCACGAGTGGGCGAGGGAGCGCACCGCCCGCGGCCAAGCGACTGCCCTGGTCCAGCCTGATCCCCACGTCGGCTTGCTGGCCGAGCACCTGGTCGAGGTCCTGACATGGGCTGTGCGGTTGTCCATCACACACGCAGGTGCGGCGAGCGATTCAGGCAAAGCCGAAGCCGCGTAACAGAACCAGCCACAAGAAGGAGCGTGCCCTTGCCGCCACACGCGGCGAGGGCGACAACCTGAGCCAGCATTGGCAGCTGAGCCCGTCCTGTCGCCGCCACATCATCGGAGGCCGGATCGACTACGACCCCACCCCCTCAGAAGCGACACCCGACTCGCTGGCGCTCACCGCGCACGCATTCGGCTATTGCTCAGGCTCCTCCGAGACCAGTACCGCTGAGGTCCGCACCGTCCAGTCCTGCACCGGTGAGGTCCGCACCGTCCAGTTGGGCACCACTGAGGTCTGCCTTGTTCAGCCCAGCGCCACTGAGGTCTGCCCCGTTCAGTCGAGAGCCGCTCAGATTGGCCTTATTCAACCCAGCACCGGCGAGCTTTGCGTTGACCAACCCGGCGCCACTGAGATCGGCATCATTGAGCCCCGCACCGGTGAGGTCCGCACGATCCAGTTGAGCACCACTGAGATCTGCCTTATTCAATCCAGCGCCACTGAGGTCTGCCCCGTTCAGCCGAGAGCCGCTCAGGTTCGCCAGGTTCAGCCAGGCACCACTCAGGTTCGCCTCGTTTAGCCGGGCACCGGTGAGCTTGGCCTGGTTCATTTCAGCACCCCTGAGGTCAGTGCCGTTAAGCACAGCATCTGTGAGATCAGCAGAGTTGAGGCGAGCACCGGCAAGACAAAGCCCTCGAAGATCGAGAATTTCCCGGGGATCGACGTGCGTGCGCGATTCGTGGCGGGTGAGTGCGGTCAGAGCTGCTTGCACGTCTGCGTCGGGAGCTTGGGGCTTGCCAACCGTACTACCCGCCTCGTCGGCGGTAGGCGCAGCAGGGTCTGCGGCGGGGGCTCGATGCCGGATGAAGTGTCCAAGAACGTGGGCAGCGTCGGTTGCTTGATCGGGTGCGTCCTGGACAATCTGTTCCAGAGCTAGGATCCCGCCAATCCTTACGTAGATTTCGTCGGAGCCGAGGCGTTCCAGGGCTTTGGTGAAGCGCTCAGTAACCTGTCCGCGTCGGGTGAGTCGATAGTTGCGAGCCGTGTAGAAGAGGGCGATTCCGGCGCCGAGCGCGGCGACGCAGGCCACAAGTGCGGTCCGCAGACCAGTGACCAGAGCCGCAGAGCCGGTGCCGTCCCCTACCGTGTCGATGTCGATGTACTTACTGTCAAGGACGTACGGGCCCTTCCACACCAGCCAGGGCAGCCCACCGAACAGCATGAACGCGGCCACAGACACGAGACCCCAGGTCGCGTAGCGCTGAAGCGCGCGGAGGCGACGAGCCCGCATTCGCCGCCTGTCGAGATCAGTCTTCATGAGTCTTTACAGGTCCCCTGGCATGGTTTTGGTTGCGGTCTTGGACCGTCTCGCATGCCCTACCTATGGCGGTCGACTTCGGTGAGACGGCTGAAGCCTCGCTCAGACGGAACGCATGATGCTTACCGACGCTGGCGGCGCTGCTCTTCGGTAAGAGTCGCAGCCGCTGCGGGCTGGGGATTTCGACTCCGCTGAGAGGGGACCGAGCCTGCAATGGTCGAGCGTCGGCGGGCAGCCTCGGCATGGCGGTTGAGCGCCGGGTTCCGACCGGCGTGCTGGATACGGGCGATCAGCACGCGTGTGGGTTGCCGGGCGGTGGTCAACTCACGCTGGGCGGCAGCCTCCCTGAGGAGCTGGTGGGCTTGGTGGCCGCGGACTTCGGCGTCGGCGAGGACGGTGGCGAGCGCGGGCCAGGCCGGGTCGGTGAGGATTCGCTCGGCGTGGTCGGGGATGACTGCTCGTACGTCGTTCGCGAGTACGCGGCGGGCTTGCTCCCTGGGCGGTCGGGCTGTGAGTTCGGCGAGTGTCGGGGCGAGTGCGTGGTCGGCGGCCGTCTGGAGGTGCTGGACGGCTTGGCGGGCTGCGTCGGCCTGGTGGGCGTGGCTCTTCGCTTCGTGCCAGCGCCCGGCGACGATGACGGCCCAGACGAGGGCTGCGATCAAGGCGGCCAAGGCGCTGCCGTCGGGGTCGGTGGCGGTGTGCACGATGTCGCGTGCCGCGCTGCGTAGAGCGTGGGCTGCTCGGTCTTCGGGCCAGACGTGAGAACGCTGGGCGCGGGCGAATGCCTTGGACGCAGCCTGAAGTTCAGCGCGCAGGTTGTCGGGTGCCTTCTGAGCGGTGGCTTCGAGTAGTTCGCCGAGGGCGGTGATGTTGGCTTGGGCGTGTGTGTCGTCGGCGAGGTCGGTGTGGAGGGTGTCGAGGGCGTCGGTGGCTTCGTGCCAGGCGGTGCTGGGTCGGTTGCGGCGGGCGGTGGGGTGCTCTTCTGGCTGCCTTGATTCGAGGCGGGCCTTGATTTTGGGCAGGGAGAGGTCGGGGGCGATCTTTCCTCCGGAGTGGAAGACCTGTTCGCCGCCTTCGTTGACGTCGCCCGGGCGGCCGACGGCGTAGCCGAGGAGGTCGCCTGACGGGCCGCGCCGGGCCTGGACCTCGACGCCCTCAGCTTGCAGGTAGGCGATGAATTCCTCCGCGTTGCTCACGTGCGGGATGGCAGCGCGGATGCGGTCCTGGAGCCACTCGCGGCTGGTCTGGTCCCAGCCGAGGCGTTCGGCCTTGTGCATCTCGGCCTGGGTGGGGCGGCGGGCGCCGGTGCGGTCACCCTTCTTCAGGCGGCGCAGCCCGTAGTCCTTCTCGATCTCGCGGCAGGCGTCGCCGACGCGGATGCCGCTGTCGTGGAGCTTGGGGCGGCGGCCGTCTTCGCGGACGGTGGTGGCGAGGATGTGGATGTGGTCATCCGCGTGGCGTACGGCGATCCAGCGGCAGGCCAGGTCGTCACCGGCCGGGGCGATGCCGGCGGCTTGGACGATGCGCTGGGCGATCTCGCCCCACTCGGCGTCGGAGAGGTAGCGGTCCTCGGGGGCGGCGCGGACCGGGCAGTGCCAAACGTGGTCGGTCACCGGCTTGCCGAACTCGCCGTTGCGCAGCCGTACGGGCTCGTCGAGGTAGCGGGCGAGTTCGGTGAGTGTGGCATTCTCGTCGCGGCCGGGGTCGGGCATGCCGAGCATCGCAAAGCCAGCCACGATGTGCGGGTCGAGATGCTCGTCGTGGCGGCCGGGGCCGTAGAGGTAGGCGAGCAGGCCACGGGTGTTGGATCCGGCTGGTTTGATGGCGGCGATCACGCGGACGCCTCCGTCTCCACCTCGACGGGCTGACGCAGGGCTTCGGCGATCAGCTCCAGCAGGTCGTGGAGTTCGGTCAGGCGTTGGCGGATGTCGGGTGGGGTGTGGTCGCTGTTGAGGGCGCGGGCGATCTGGTTGACGTTGACGCCGATCCGGTTGAGCTGGCGCAGGACCTGGGCGCGGAAGATGTGGGTGCGGCGGCGGTCCTCGGACAGGGGCAGGTTGGCGGTGAACCGGCCGGTGATGAAGGCGAGAACGATGTCGGCGGCGAAGCCGGAGTCGCCCTTGTAGCCGTGCTCGGCGGCTGCCTCCTGGAGCTGGATGTGTTCGTCGCCGGTGAAGCGCAGGGGGCCGACGCGGACGACGCGCTTGGTGCCGGTGAAGCGGCGGATCGTGGGCTCCACGCTCTTCACGACAGGCTCGCCGCCGACAGCCTCAGCGGTGTCGGTGGCGCGTACGGGGCGCAGGGTCTCGCACTGGACGGTGTGGAGCGTGTCCGCGTCGGGGCCGCCCTGAGCCCTGACGTCCTGGCCTGGCGCCCCCTGGCGCTGGGCCTCCCCCGCCACCCCCGAGGCGGAGCCCCCCGAAGACCGGCCTTGAGTCGGACTCGGGGTACTACTGGCTCCGCCAGGGGCACCCCGTCCGAACGCACGGCGCCAACGGTCCATCAGCGTAGGGGACTTCGTCAGCTGCCCCAGCTCGTCGGGGGCGTTCTCGGGGTTGAGCGGGTCGTGCGTCATGGACGGTTCTCCAGATAGGCGTGGGGCGCGCGGGGCAACGCGAAGATCAGACGGAGTTCGGACGGCTGCCACCTCATCCACAGGTGTGGACGATCACGCGTTACACGGGACGGTGACCGGCGGGCCGGGTGACCGGAAGGGTTCCGGTCACCCGGCGGCGGTTCCGGTCAGCCGTCGGCTCGATGGGCCTCCGCTGCGGCTTCGAGTTCGGCCCGGAGGATGTCCATCACCTCGGTCAGCCGCTTACTGCCGACCGTCAGCCCTTTGTCCTCGACTGCCGTTCGGACGACGGCCCTGGTGAGTTTGCCCTGCTCAGCGGCAGCAGCCCGGCCGATCTCCACGAGTACCTGGAGTGGGGCGCCGGGCGGACGGCCACCGCGCAACTTGCCCGCTGCAGCGTCGGTCGGCGATTCCGGCGACTGGACGGATACGGCAGCCGACGGCTCAGCGGCCGGGCCGGGCTGAACCAGCAGACCGGCAGGCTGGACGCCCTCAGCCGGAGCCTCGCCGGACTGGCCGACCGTGGTGGTCAACAGCTCGGTGGGCTGGACGGATGTGGTGGCCAGTGGTTGCGACACCTGCGCTGAATCGGGGGCCGAATGGTCGACAACGGGCTGCGCGACGAGCTCGTGGATCTGCCGCATCAGCACGCCGAAGGCCACCATCGCGGCGGCTGGGGGAACCGCGGCGACCACGTAGTCGAGCAACGGCACGCTGCCGACGTCGCGCGTGCCGGTCACCCCGGCCACGTTGAGCCCGATGGAGCCGAATGATCCGATGGCGGTGACGCCGATGGCCCATTTGTCAGTGACGCGGCGCAGGCCCGCACGGAGCATGAGGAGCTCGCCCGCGACGATGAATGCGTCCAGCGTCGCGGGCCACGCCCATCGGCGGGTCGGCGAGTCGCGGAGTCCGTGCTGGGCGGCGACCTCGGCCAGGTGTGCGTAGGAGAGCCAGAACGCACCGGCGGTAAGGGCCACGATGACGATGCCGGCCGTGCGGAGCACGTACTGCTCCGCAGTGAGCTTCGTCTTCGCTGGTTGCTCTTGACCGGGCTGGTCACCGCGCGGCGGGCGGTCTCGGCGACGGGACATGAGAGGGATCCTCAAGCGGGATACTCCTGGGGTAGTGGTGTGGTGCGTCTTTGGCGTCTTGGCCGTTGCAGGCGCAGGTCACAGCGGGTACGGCAACCGCCTCGGCCCTCCGTCCCGGCAGGCGCTGCCGACGTCTTGTTCCGAGACGGAACAAGCGCGGGATGTCCTGGCGGGCCTGGTGTCGGTGTGGCCGTGCCCCCGGTCGGGACGGTGGCGTTGCGTCTTCCGTCCCGGTGGGCAGGGCTGCGACCTGCGGCGATACGGCAGGACGGCGGCGGACGGCGCAAGACGGATACGGGCGGCGTCTTGGCGGCAGGGTGCGATTGATGATCGCGTTTCCGTCTTGGCCCCGGTTGCTGTCTTGTCTGTAGGCCGTGTGACCTGCGAGATCACGGCAGGGACGGCAAGTACGGCAACCAGGGGCGCTGGGCTCAGCCCTCGCCGCGAGTGGTGTCGGCGTCGACGGGGTGGACGGTGGGGCAGTACCGGCGCCAGGCATCGAGGAACTTGTTGCGCATGTACCCCTTGCGCTGGGTCCGGTCGGCCATGCGCACGTTGCCGGGCTTGATCTCGTACGCGCGCAGCATCCTGCTCAGCTCACGCGCGGTGAGCCCGCCCCGTCCCCACTCGGCCCACGGAGCCTCGGGGTCCTGGCGCAGGTGGTGGAGGAGTTCCTCGGTGGACAGGCTGTCCACCTCGCTGGGCGTAGAAGACCCGGCGGATGTCGGCGAGGATCCGCGCCCCGCTGGGGTGGTCCTCCTCGGCCGCCGCTTCGGCGGCGACCATCCGCGCGCACGCGACCCGCGCCAGCCGGGGCCAGCGCCCGCCGGCCAGGTCGGCGACGATGACCAGGGGCTCCCAGGTGTCCGCGGCACGGTCCTCGACGGGCATGTCCGGCTCCAGGTTCGCGGCCTCGTCCATCAGAGGCTTGGTCCACGCGGCGATGCGGTCGCGTAGATCGTGCAGGGCTGGGATGTCACGGCGAGAACGGAAGGGCTTGACCTTCTCGCCCTCGGCCCGGCGCCGCATGCGGATCACGACCGCCCGGTCCATGACCGTGTCGGGCAGGTCGCCGATCCCCGCGATGGCCGCCAGGGCGAAAGTCGCGAAGCGGTGCGGGGTGTGGTCGTTGCCGACCACACGGGTCACGTAACGGCCCCGCTGGTGACCGGCGTTCAGCAGGCCGCGCGTCTCCTCGTTCTTCTCCGCGACCTTCGGGCCGAAGATGGTGTCCGCCTCATCCACCAAGAGCGTGGGCGGGTTCTCCTCGGTGATCGACCGGAAGATGGCCGCCGGGGTGGTGTTGATGGTGAGCATCGGTTCGT
This sequence comes from Streptomyces sp. SD31, assembly GCF_052068475.1. Classification (NCBI taxonomy): domain Bacteria; kingdom Bacillati; phylum Actinomycetota; class Actinomycetes; order Kitasatosporales; family Streptomycetaceae; genus Streptomyces; species Streptomyces sp. SD31. The sequence goes on from NZ_JBQHCX010000001.1 coordinate 57,854, forward strand.
GCACCGTCTCGGTCAGCACGTCGAGGAGACGCGACTTACCGCACCTCTTCGCCGGTCCCACCACCGCCAGCCGAGGGGCGTGCTGCCATGCGGGCTGCAGATGCGTTGCCGCTACCCACAAGGTGATCGCGTCCAGCGCCTCCGGCGAGGGAGGGATCACGAACTGGGCTATCCGTGCGCACAGTTCGTCCAGCAGCTTCGAGCCGTGGGTCGGTTCCGCGTCGGGTATCTCGACGAGGTCGCTCGGCGTCCCCGCCTCGTCGGTGCTGCGGGCGTCCGCATCACCGCTGGGGCTCGGGTCGGCGCCGTCAGCCTGCGTGGCGCGCAGGTGGGCGCTGGGTCGGCCGGGGATGGCCGCTGCGGGCCAGATGGCCTGCGCGGGGGCGGAATAGGGCTCGGGGTCCTCGGGTTGCACTCGGCAGCTCCTCGTCTGGCGGTGGCGGGCTCGCACGCCCTTGCCGCCGGGTTGGTTCTTCCAGGGCCGTTCGGGGTTGCTCGGGCCTCCGGCGTTGCACCGCCGGGGCCCACCCCTTTCTCGCGGGCGCCAGGCCATCGCGAGGGAACACGGACCGTACGTCCACGGCCGGCAACAGTCCAGCGCTTCTGTGTCAGCTCAGCGCAGAACGGTCTGCTACGGCGCCCCGCTCTCATGCGGCCAAGCCCAGCAGGGCCAACAGATCTGCGGTCACCACCCGGTAGGCGTTGCCCAGCCGCAGCACCTTGCACGGGTACTGGCCGCGCTTCGCCAGCTCGTACCCCTTGCTCCGCCCAAGCCCCAACGCCCGGTTGCCCGTCTCCAGGTCAACGGCAGCGGGAAGCTCCAGCAGCTCCTCTCGACTCATGCCCTTCACCCGGCCAGCGGGTTCGTTCTCGCGCATACGCGCTCCATCCATGACTGAGCCCTCGGCGAACACGACGATCGCGCTCGTCTCCAGGCCACGGAATCAACGCTAGGCAAGTTAATGTGTCTTCATGACACAACGCCGTTCCGACCATGGATACGAGAAAGACACCGAGGTCGACGACCTCGAATGGGAGGACCACGTCATGGCCACTGTGGCCGGCGAGGTCCGCAGACGACGGAAGGAATTGCGGTGGAGCGCACAGGATCTGGCCGACAGGTGCGAGGAGATCGGCTACCCGATCCCCCGCAACGTGATCGCCAACATGGAGTCCGGCCGCCGCGCTGTCCTCCCCTTGGTCGAGGTCATGGTCCTCGCCAAGGCCCTGCGTATGTCCCCGATCAGCCTGATCTACCCGGTTGGCTACGTCGACGAGGTCCGCCAACTCCCCTATGAGGATCCGCGATCGGCCTGGGACGCCTTGCAGTGGTTCGTCGGCAACTCACCTGCTGAAGACGCCACCGACCACATGCTCGATCACTTCCTCGCCCACGACCTCGAACTCCGCTCGGCCCTGGCTGCCGTGGAAAGCGAGGACTACGAACGCTGGAAGGTAAGGACGGCTGCCAACCGCGTCCAACGGGAAGCAGCCGAGCGCGCTCTGGCCCGATACGCCGACCAGGCCGCCAACGCCAAGCACGAACTACGCCGCCACCGCGACGCCATCCGCGAAGCCGGCGGTACCCCACCCCACCTGCCCTCGCAGCTCGCCGATATCGACCCGCCCGATACCGACCCCACCGAGGAGAACGCTCTTTGAAGGGTTCCACCCACCGCCGCTGCTACTGCCGCGACCCACACACCGGCAAGCCGCTCGGCAAGAAATGCCCCAAGCTCTCCAGCCGCAAGCACGGCTCGTACTCCATACGCCAGGAACTCCCGCCCCGCGAAGACGGCACCCGGCGCTCCTTCAACCGCGCCGGCTACGACTCCCTGAAGACGGCTCAGGCCGACCTCGACCACGTCCGCGCTCTGCTCGCCCTGGCGGACAAGGATGACCCCGACAGCCTCCAGCGCCTCATCGCCCTGCTGGAGGAGGTCGCAGCCGAGAAGGCCCCGCTACCCGCCATCGAGGAGACCCGGCGCCGCCTGAGGGCGGGCCTGGCCCTCCGTGGCAGCCTCACCGTCGGCGAGTGGCTCGACCAGTGGTTCGCCGCGAAGAAGCGCCGCAAAAGACCACGCTCAACGGCTACGCCTCCCACATCCGCGTCCACCTGAAGCCGCGCATCGGCCACGTACGCCTCGACCGGCTCAACGTCGGTCACCTGGTGGAGATGTTCGACGGGATCGCCGACGACAACGAGGTCATCGCGGCCGAGAACGAAGCCCGCCGCGAGCAGATCGCCCGCTGCAAGCCGAGTAAGCCCGGCCGCCCCATAGGAGCGGAGCGGAAGCTGCTCGCGGCTGAGCGGGCCAAACTGGCGGAGATGAAGCCGTTCCGGAAGATCACCGGCCCGGCATCCCGTCAGGCGATCCGCCGCACCTTGCGCGCGGCCCTAAACTCCGCGATCGCCCAGCAGCTCATCACCTTCAACCCAGCGGCCCACGTCGAGTTGGAGTCCGGCAGGCGCCCGAAGCCACTCCTCTGGACCGATGAACGAGTCCGACGCTGGCGCGCGACGGGCGAGATCCCCGGCCCAGTGATGGTGTGGACCCCGCAGCAGTTCGGCGCCTTCCTCGACGCAGCCGAGGGCGACCGCCTGTACGCGATCTTCCACCTCATGGGTACCCGCGGCCTCCGTCGCGGCGAGGCGGTCGGCCAGGACTGGCACGAGATCGACCTCGACGCCGGCCTCATCACGCCCGCCAAGGAGATCGTGGTGGACGGCTGGGACCCCTACGAATCCGAGCCCAAGACGGACGGCAGCGCCAACACGATCGCGCTCGACAGCACGACCATCTCCGAACTGCGCGACCACAAAGCCCGCCAAGAGAAGGAGCGCGCGAAGTGGGGCGAAGCCTGGCAGGACACCGGCAAGGTCTTCACGAAGGAAGACGGCTCGTGGCTCCACCCCGGAACGGGCTCAGAGACTTTCCGGCGCGTCCTCGCCACGACCGACCTGCCGCCCATCACTCTGCGGGACCTGCGCCACGTCGCCGCAACGCTCACGCACGGAGGCGGTGGCGACATCCACGCGGTGAAGGAGACGCTCCGGCACTCCACCATCACGCTGACCTCGGACACGTACACGAGCTTGCTACCTGAGCTGGACCGCGAGATCGCCGAGGCCGCAGTAAGGCTGGTACCCCGCGCCGGCAAGCGGAAGATTAAGGCGAAGGATCGTCGTCCTGGTTCGGCATGTGGCTAAATCCGCTGCAGGGATGAAGGCACCGGTAGCAACAGATGTCTCTCCCTGTCGGGTCTTCTCCCAAGCCGCGCCGGAGTACCTCCTGGCTCAACTCAATCTTGGTGAAGCGGGCCAAGGGGTCTCTGGGCCGGGACACCCAACTCACTTCGTGGAGCTGCAGCTCGGACATGACGGATCGCGGAAAGGCGGAGACGGTCTCACCATCAGTGTGTGAACAGCTACGCAAACCGCAAACGTTGCACGCTCCGTCAGCGTCATGCCGCACGGTGACGTCGTATCGGGTATCGAGCAGGTGCGGGCAGTAATCAATGTCCTGCCCGCACAAGGAGCAATTTCGAGTCGCGGTGAAGCCGACAGACATGCCCCATCTTCTGTGCATAAGCGTGAGGCGGCAGACGTCCCAGTAGGTGCCGTCGGAGTACTCGATGTTGCAGTCGAAGAGCCCTCCTACGAGAGCTGCGACGTGGTGAGCGTGTCGGTGGGCGAATTCGGAAAGCTCGCTGTCCTCTAGGAAGTTGTAGGCGTCGACGGCACGGCCCAGAGAGGTGCGTGCCGCCGCTTCCAGGTCCTGCCACGGATCGGTTGGCTGGCGCGTGTCGTGCGGTGTGTGCAGCAAACGCGCCATCGCCATGTACTGGCGGTGGCTCCACCGGTCGGAGGTGGGTGGACCGATAGACCACGGAGACGGCGAGGTGAATGCTGCGATGTTGGCTCGAAGTCGGCGTCGGGCCTGCGACCACACGCGGATAAGGAAGTCCCGTTGTGCGCTCATCGTCCACAGTCCGCGGCGGTGGATTTCCTCTGTCGTCGATGCCCAGGACGGAAGGTGGTCCAGGGGCAGTCCCCAGGTGAGGGAGATGCTGCGACAGCACTGCCCGTACAGACGCATGGATTCTCGCAGGGCCGTTACACCGTCCTGGTGCAACATAGCCGCGCGCACAGGGCCTGATGCCGGGGGCAAAGGCACCCCAGTGCGAATGGCGAGGCCGGAGACTCTCATCCGGTGGTGTCCTCCGAAGCAGCATCGCCAGGGTCTGCCGGGGGAAGCTCGGCACGGGCCGGGTCGGACACGGCCGCTTGGATGAGCCTCTCGATGTCTGCCAGCTGGCTGGTGATCTCCAGACCTCGGATGGCCGTTTCGTTCTCGGTCCGGACGATCTCAGCGATCTTGACCGTCACATGCGCTTCGTCGACCTCCTCATCAGGGCAGTTGGGCCCCAGTGAGGAGCGTGCCCGCTGCCAGGCAGTCAGAACGATGCTCTTGACCAGATCGGTGGTGAGCGTGGTGGCGACAGCGATGCCAATGGTGGCCACCACCGCGGTGGCCCCGTACTCACTGAGATAGCGGCGGTCTTCTCGCGCGCATGCGAAGTCGATGTCCACGCCACGGTGTCGCAGGGTCTTGATCAAGCCGGCCACATCGTCCCGGTAGACAGCCATCCCGTCGATGCTTGAGTCGGGGAGCAGAAGCACGCGGTCGCCCGTGGGGACAGTCAGCACCATCTCGGGAAGGTCTGCCGCTGAGACGTCCCAGCGTGTCACAGTACCGGTGATCTCTTTGGCCATCAGCAGGAGCCCTCTCGCAATTAAGCGTTGTGCGCGTGTCCAAGCCTAAAGCGGCGTGGGCTTACGTTGTCCCGCACGCAGTAGTCCACTGAAGTTTGGTGCTGAGTCGACTGCAGTCCGTCATGGCAGATCAGTTGGAGGGTGTGGGCCACTGCTCTGACTTCGCAGGCTGAGAAAACCACGGATGAGCTAGTTGGCTTCAGCTGCGGCCAGTCCGTCGGCTATCGCAGCATGGGGCGAGAGGCGCCGCGCCGCTGCGAAGCCTCGCAGACGCGCCCGCGAGGGATCTTGTCAGCATCACCAAACGTGCGGCCCTGATCGAACATCCGCTCACGCAGTGCCCCGAAAACGCCGCGGCGCCCGAGCCGACCGAAGCCGACCCGAGCGCCGCACCGCAGGTCAGAGGGGCTTCCCCCTACCCGCGAACCGTAGGCCCTGTGGGACTCGAACCCACAACCAATGGATTAAAAGTCCACTGCTCTGCCAATTGAGCTAAGGGCCCAGGCGATGTTGCCACCCCGAGCATAGCCGCCCGTGGCCGTGTCGCCGATCGGGTATCGGGGACACGGCCGCGTCGCGGGTGCGGACGGCGGCGGAATGAGCCCTCGCATGCCTCCGCGCCACGGGTTCACAGGGCCTCAGCCTACGGATCCACCACTTCGGGCGCCCCCGCCCGAGCCGCGTCGCGGGCGATCGTCCGCTCGTGGTCGGGGTTGAGGAACCAGTGCCGGGCCGAGGCCAGCCACCAGGTCGTGGCGAAGCCGAGGACGACGAGCACGGCGATGGGGGCGTAGTTGAAGGTCTCCCAGGTCACCGGGGAAACCTGCGGCAGCATGAACAGCACCGTGATCACGCCGACCCACGCCACCGCCACCACACCCACGGCCCCCGACCAGCGGCCCAGATGCCACGGTCCCCGCTCGAAGGCCTCCCCCTTGCGCAGCCGCAGCAGCGTCGGGATGACGTACGCGATGTACAGGCCGATCACCGCGATCGAGGTCACCGCCGCGTAGGCCGTCACATTGATCAGATACGGCAACCCGAGGAGCAGCGCCCCGCCCGCCGCCAGCCACACCGCCGCGACCGGCGTGCGCGTGCGCGGGCTGACCGTGTGCCAGATGTGGGAGAAGGGCAGCGCCCCGTCGCGCGAAAAGGCGTAGATCATGCGGCTGTTGGCCGTCACGGACGCCATCCCGCAGAACAACTGCGCCCCGATGACGACCAGCAGGAGCAGCTTGCCCGCCGTCGCCCCGAGCGCGTCGAGCAGGATCTGCGCGGGCGGCGCGCCCGTCGGGGACGCCAGCGCACCCTCGTACGACTGGATGGCGAAGGTGAAGCCCAGGAGGAGGACGAATCCCGCGATCCATGACGTCCAGATCGACCGCACGATGCCCTTCGGGCCCGCCGTCGACGCGTCGTGCGTCTCCTCCGTCATATGGGCCGAGGCGTCGTACCCGGTGAAGGTGTACTGGGCCATCAGCAGACCCAGCAGTACCACGTACACCCCGCTCCCCCAGCCGGTGTTGTTCACGAACTCGCCGAACACGAAGGAAGCGGACTGATGCCGGTCCGGTACGAAGGCCAGCGCGCCGACGATCACCGCGACGCCCAGCACGTGCCACCACACGCTGATGCTGTTGAGCAGGGCGACGATCCGCACCCCGAAGGTGTTGAGGAGGCCGTGCAGCACCAGGATGCCGGCGAAGAGCAGGATCGTCCGGCCCGGTGTCACCTCGAAGCCGAACTGCAGGTTCAGATACGCGCCCAGGAAGGACGCGGCCCCGAAGTCGATGCCCGCCGTCACCGCCACCTGGCCCAGCACGTTGAACCAGCCCGTGAACCACGCCCAGACGGCGGCCGTACGCGGCGGCGCCAGCCGGTGCGCCCAGAAGTACAGACCCGCCGACGTCGGGTACGCCGAGCAGATCTCGGCCATCGACAGGCCGACGAAGAGGGTCATCAGGCCCACGGCCGCCCAGCCCCACATGATCACGGCGGGGCCGCCCGTGTTCATGCCGAAGAGGTAGAGGGTCAGGCAGCCCGACAGGACGGAGATGATCGTGAAGGAGACGGCGTAGTTGGAGAACGCCGACATACGGCGGGCGAGGACCTGGGTGTAACCGAGCTGGGCAAGCCGTTCCTCGTCCGACAGCCCACTCGCTATCGCGTCATCTGTCATGCCCCCAGCAATTCCCGCCCGAGCGTCGTGACATGCGTCACAGGTGACTGAAAAGGGCCCGTACGACTTCGTCGTACGGGCCCTCTCAGCTCACTCGGTGTCAGCCGTTGCGCTTCCAGCGCGGCTTGTCCTCGCGGCGCCCGAAGGAGCCGCCGCCGCGGTGGTCGTCACGGCGGCCGTACGGCCGGTCGTGGCTGGGCCGGTCGTGGCCGCCGGAGCGGAAGCCCGGGCGGTCGTCGCGGCGGTCACGGTTGAAGGGGCGGTCGCTGCCACGGTGCCCACCGCGCTCGTCCCGACGCTCGAAGGAACGCCCGGCCGGCCGGTCGTCCCGACGGAACCCACCACGGTCGTCGCGGCGCTCGAAGGGACGGCCACCACGGTCGTCCCGACGCTCGAAGGAACGGCCACCCCGGTCGTCCCGACGGTCGTCGCGACGGAAGCCGCCACGGTCGTTGTCCCGACGCTCGAAACCACGCTCGCCACGGTCACGGTTGAACCCACCGCGGTCGTTGTCCCGACGCTCGAAGGAACGCCCGCCCCGGTCGTCCCGACGGTCATCACGACGGAAGCCGCCACGGTCGTTGTCCCGACGCTCGAAACCACGCTCGCCACGGTCACGGTTGAACCCACCGCGGTCGTTGTCCCGACGCTCGAAGGAACGCCCACCCCGGTCGTCCCGACGGTCATCACGGCGGTCGTCGCGACGGAAACCGCCACGGTCGTTGTCCCGACGCTCACGACGCTCGTACGCCGGAGCCTCGGACTTGTCGACGTCCTGCGCCGCCGGCTGCTCGGGCACGGACACCTCGGCGGCCTCGACCGTCGCCGAAGCCTGCGCGGCCTGCGCCTCGGCGACCGCGGCCTCGGGGTCCTCGCCCCGCTCGCGCGCGACCCGGGCCACGAGCCGGTCGGCCTCCTCACGCAGCTCCGCGGCACGCCGCTGCGCCCGCTCCAGCTGCTTGGTGAGCTGAGCCACCTCACGCTCGGCCTGCTGCGCGGCGTTGCCCGCGGACTCGGCCTGCACCTCGGTCATCGAACGGGCGCCGGTGATCTCGGCGACCTCCGGGTCGAAGGCGGCACCGCCCTGGATGATGTGACGCCCGGCGTCGACGCCCGCGTCCTCCATCAGCCGGAAGATCTGACGGCGCTGGTGCGGCAGGGAGAGGGACACGACCGTGCCCGTACGCCCCGCACGCGCCGTACGGCCGGCCCGGTGCAGGTAGTCCTTGTGGTCACCGGCGGGGTCGACGTTCAGCACGAGGTCGATGCCGTCGACGTGGATACCGCGAGCGGCGACATCGGTCGCGACGAGCACATTGACGTACCCGTCCTTGAAGTCGGCCAGCGTCCGGGTCCGCGCGCCCTGCGTCATACCGCCGTGCAGCGCGTCGGCCTTCACGCCGGAGTCGCGCAGCTGCTCGGCGACACGGTCGGCGCCCAGCTGGGTGCGGACGAAGATGATGGTGCGGCCCTTGCGGGAGGCGATCGCGGCGGTGACCGGCGCCTTGTCCTTGGGCTTCACGATGAGGATGTGGTGCGACATGGTCGTCACCGCGCCCTGCGCCGCGTCGACCTCGTGCGTGGCCGGGTTGGTGAGGTACCGGTCGACGAGGGTCTTGATCTCGTTCTCCATGGTCGCGGAGAAAAGCATGCGCTGACCGCCGGCCGGGACCTGGTCGAGCAGTTCGGTGACCTCGGGCAGGAAGCCCAGGTCGGACATCTGGTCGGCCTCGTCGAGGACGGTGATCTTCACGTCCTCCAGGGAGCAGGCGCCGCGGTTGATGATGTCGCGCAGGCGGCCCGGGGTGGCGACGAGGATGTCGACGCCGCGCTCCAGGGCGTAGATCTGGTTGCCCATGGACGTACCGCCGCAGACGACCTTCATCTTCAGGCCGAGGACGTCGCCGTAGGGCTGAAGCGCGTCGGCGACCTGCATGGCCAGCTCACGGGTCGGGGTGAGGATGACGGCGCGCGGCTTGTGCTTCTCGGTGCGGCCGCCAGCGAGCGTGGCCAGGGTCGGCAGACCGAAGGAGAGGGTCTTGCCGGAGCCGGTGCGGCCACGGCCGAGGATGTCCTTGCCGGCCAGGGCGTCCGGGATGGTCGCGGCCTGGATCGGGAAGGGGGTGGTCACGCCGTTCTGGGCGAGCTTGCGGACGACGCCCTCGGGGAGACCGAGGTCCGCGAAGGTCACCTCGGGAGCGTCCTCGACGGACGCGTTCTCCGCGTCCTCGGGCACGACGACGTGATCAGTACTGGAAATGGACATGCGTATGCGAAACCTTCCGGAGTCTCGTCGGCACGCGCCCGTCAACTCCGTGATTCGCAATACGACCGCCTCAATGCGGTCAGCCACGGCAAGGGAGAGTACGCGCCACACGGCGCGCTCTGCAGTGGCGCCGGGCAAATGGGATCAAACGATCTACCACCATACGCACCCCAGGCCCCCCAAGGCAAACCGGCCGTCGCCCGTGTAGGCAACGTCACTTGCCCCCACCCCTCTCGACCCCGCCGCCCCTACGTCACGCGGGCGCCCCCGCGGTCGGCGCCGGCTCCCGCTGGGCCAGCTGCGGCCCCGTCTCCTCGTGCGCCGACGACGACGGCTCGGCCTCCGTGGGTGTCGGCAGGGCCGACGTCGGCTCCTGGCTCGGCGTCGGCTCCGGATCCGGCGTCCGGGTGGGCGTCGGCTCCGCCGTACGGGTGGGCCCCGGCTTCTCGGTCTGCCCCGGCTTGGCCGGCGGCTTGTCCGCCGCGGGAGCGGACGCGCTCATGTCGGCGGACGGCGAGGCCGAGGGAGACGCCGACTCCTTCGCCCCCTTGACGCCCTTCCCCTTGCGCTTCTCCTTCTCCCGCTTGCGGTCGTCCACATGCGCCCCGTACCCGGGGCCACCACCCGACACGGCCGACCCCCCGTCGGGCGCCTCACCACCACGCTGCCCCGCGGAGTGCGACGGCTTCGCGCTCCCGCCTCCGCCGTCGTCACCCACGCTCATACAGCCGGATGCGGCGGCGACGGCCAGCACCGTGGCAGCCAGACGGACAGGTACGTACAAGGGGCGCACGGGAGCCACCTCCAGGGGCGGGCGAAGAAGTCAACCTGCCCAACTCCCGCCGCCCACAAGAGGACACGCGCCCTGCATTCACAGGTTCACAGGCCCCTCGGAGCCGAGCTCACCCGTACCCGAGCGCGTGCAACCGCGCGTCGTCGATCCCGAAGTGATGCGCGATCTCGTGCACCACCGTCACCTCGGTCTCCTCGACGACCTCCTCCCGCGACTCGCACATCCGCAGCGTCGGCCCTCGGTAGATCGTGATCCGATCCGGCAGCACCCCGGCGTACCACTCGCCGCGCTCGGTCAACGGAGTCCCCTCGTACAACCCGAGCAGCTCGGGATCGTCCGTCGGCGGTTCGTCCTCGACGAACACCGCGACGTTGTCCATCAGCCGCGTCAACTCCGGCGGAATCCGGTCCAGCGCCTCGGCGACCAGTTCCTCGAACTCCTCGCGCGTCATCTCCAGCACAGGCCCATTGTCGGGTACGAACCCCGGGCACGAACCATCCGGGAAGGAGCCGCAACGGCCCCGCATACCCACCCCCGCACTTGGGCATACGGGACCAATGGCCCGCGTCCCCGCCGCAGTCCGGAAGGTTCTCGCCCCTCTCCCCAGGGCCCCACGCGCCCTCGCCCGCCGTTACGCCACCCGCCGCCCGCACCCCACCCCGGAACTCGTCTCCCAGCCCCACCCCTGGACCCGCGCCGTCGGCCTGGTCACCGTCGTCCTCCTCGGCGCCTGGCTCGGCCTGCTGATCGTCGGCAACGTACGGGTACCGGTCGGCCCCATGAACACGACGATGACGCTGCGCCCGTCCGCCACCGGCGGCACGAAGATCAACGTCTCCCCGCTCGGCGCCCTTCAACTGGACAGCCACATCGCCCCCGTCCGCCTGGACGTCAACGTCGACCAGCTGGACCCCGCCCGCGCCCAGGCCCTCGTCGACCACCCCGAACGCCTCTCCGGCCTCCAGGACGAGGTCACCCAGGACGTCGCCCACGGCACCCGCGACCTGGCCGTACGCAGCTGCGTGGCCGTCGTCTCCGGAGCCACGGCCCTGGGCCTGGCGGTCTACCGCCGCCCCCGCCGCGCCCTGGCGGCCGGCGGCCTCGCCCTCACCCTCCTGGCGGCCTCGGGCGGCACGGCGTACGCCACCTGGAACCCCGAATCCGTCCTGGAACCGAAGTTCTCGGGCCTGCTCTCCTCCGCACCGTCCCTGGTGGGCAACGCCCGCAGCATCGTCACCGAATTCGACGTCTACCAAAAGGAGTTGGCCCGCCTGGTCACCAACGTGACCAAGCTCTACGACGCCACCTCCACGCTCCCCGCCTACGCACCCGACCCGAGCACCATCCGCGTCCTGCACGTGTCCGACATCCACCTCAACCCGGCGAGCTGGAAGATCATCGCCTCGCTCGTCGACCAGTACAAGGTCAATGTGATCGTCGACTCCGGCGACACCATGGACCACGGCACCGCCGCCGAGAACGGCTTCCTGGACCCCATCGAGGACCTCGGCGCCCCCTACGTCTGGGTCCGCGGCAACCACGACTCCCAGGTGACCCAGCGCTACCTGGAGAAACTGAAGAACGTCCACGTCCTGGACGACGGCAGGTCACAGACCGTCGCGGGCCTGCGCTTCGCCGGCATCGGCGACCCCCAGTTCACCCCCGACCGCTCGAAGGTCCCAGGCGGCGACGCGGCCAACGAACTGGCCGGCGCCCGCCTGGCCACGTCCCTGCGCGACCAGAAGTCCGCCGGCACCCCCGTGGATGTCGCCATCGCTCACGAACCGGTCGCCGCCCGCCAGACCGACGGCGAGGTCCCCCTGGTCCTGGCCGGCCACATCCACCACCAGGAGATGGAGCTCCTGCCCCTCGGCACCCGCCTGCGTGTCGAAGGCTCCACCGGCGGCAGCGGCCTGCGCGCGATCGAGGGCAAACACCCCGACCCCATCCAGACCTCGATCCTCTACTTCGACCGCGACACCCGCCGCCTCCAGGCCTGGGACGAGATCGAACTGGGCGGCCTGGGCCTGACGACGGCAGAGGTTCGCCGCCACCTGGTGAAGGAGAACCAACCGGGCGCGACCGACTCACCGACCGACTCCCCGAGCCCGCCCCTCAGCCCCACCCCGTAAACCGTTTTGGCGATACCTCCCGCCATCCCATATGCTTCTCACGTCCCCGACGCGCTGAGAAGCGCCCAGGCGGGCCGATAGCCCTCATCGTCTAGCGGCCTAGGACGCCGCCCTTTCAAGGCGGTAGCACGGGTTCGAATCCCGTTGGGGGCACGCAGTACGGTGTGCGACACTGTCGTACGCATCGCTTGGTCCTGTGGAGCAGTTTGGAGTGCTCGCCACCCTGTCAAGGTGGAGGCCGCGGGTTCAAATCCCGTCAGGACCGCTGAGGCTTCTTGTAGGCCTCGCGGCTGGGTAGCTCAGTTGGTACGAGCGATCGCCTGAAAAGCGATAGGTCGCCGGTTCGACCCCGGCCCCAGCCACACAGTACGAGAACCCCCACCGGTCCCGGTGGGGGTTTTCGTCGTTCATGGAGAGCCTGAGGGGGGTTCTTGAGACGCATCACCAGAGGACTGGTGACGGCCGCCGCCGTCCTGTTCTCCACGCTCGCCATACCCGGCACGGCCCACGCCGCCGGACCCAATGTCGAGGAGGCGTACAGCGACCAGGCCGACTGGTCGGTCCTCGACGTACGCCTCAACTACAGCGGTGGGATCGACAAGATCACCGCGTCGCTGCGGCCTGTCGGCAGCAGCGAGTCGGATACACCGGTGGCCACGGTCACCGACTTCACCCAGAAGTACTGGGTCAGCTCGTGGGAGGGCATCTGGGCCTCCCCGCCCATCCACCTGGACACCCTCGGCGACTACACGATCGACATCGAGGCCACGAACACCGCGGGCGAGACCACCGTCCAGAAGAACGCGGGCACCCTGCGCTACCGGAAGCAGCCCGTCATCACCGGCTTCTCCGTCACGCCGACCGAGCCGGACATCGAGCACAAGACGGTGACGGCCACCGGCGACATGGTCCTCCGCGACCCCAGCACCCGCGAAACGGTGCCGCTTCCCGGTGCCACCGTGGACCTCACGTTCGACGAGAACGAGGACACGCCCGCCGTCACGGACGCCGCCGGCCACTTCTCCGCCTCCCATGAGACGACGTCGGGCGGCTGGACCTTCGCCCAGTACAACGGCGAGCTCGGCTTCGCCACCAGCCCCTGGATCGACGTCAGGCCGAAGGCCGCGCCGACCCGGTTCGTCCTCGACAAGAGCAGCTTCCACGTCACCGCGGGCCAAAAGATCAACGTCACCGGCACGCTCCAGTACCAGAGCGGCACCGAGTGGAAGCCGCTCGCCGGCATCCCGCTGGAGATGGACTACAAGGACTGCACCACCTGCGGCCCCGTCGAGTCGACCACCGACGCGGCCGGCCGCTTCTCCTTCGCGGAGTACCCGTACGGCAGCAAGAGCGTCTACGAGGTGGCCTTCAAGACGTACCCGTACAACCCCTTCATCCAGCGCTCCACCACTGCGGACGTCACCGTCGCGGTGACGGCCACGACGAAGTTCACGGAGTTCACGGCGCGGCAGGACAAGTACGCGCAGCTCGAGATCACCGGCAGCCTCGACCTGATCGGGCGCGACTCCAGTGACCAGGTCAGCGTCGACATCCAGTACTCGGCCAACGGCACGAGCGGCTGGGCCACGAAGAAGACCGTGAAGACCGGCTTCGGCTCGCAGTTCATCGTCCAGAAGGTGCCGGGCTACACGGACGGCTACTGGCGACTGCGCTACGCCGGGTCCACCACCAAGGACATCAAGGGCACCGTCAGCAAGAGCCTGCGCAAGAACCGTGCCCTCACCCGGATCACGGACGCCAACGCGTCTCCCGAGCCGGTGTCCAAGGGCCGGACGATCACCGTGAAGGGCGTGCTCCAGGAGCGCAAGGTCGGCGCGTCGACCTGGAAGGCGTACGGCGGCAAGAAGGTGCAGATCCTCTTCCGGCCCAAGGGCAAGACCACCTGGTACGTGATGGCCACCGTCACCACGAAGACGAACGGCTCCTTCAGCAAGGGCTTCACGGCCAAGGAGGACGGCACCTGGGTGCCCGTCCACCTGTATCCCGACAGCTACCACTTCGTGGGCAGCGGCCGGGAGGACTACGTCGACGTGCGGTGACGCGCGCGGGGGAGGTGAGCGGGGGCGGGCACAAAAGGGTTCGCCCCTTCTTTCCCCGGGATGAGATCCTGGATCGCGTATGTCTACGCACCCTGCCCCCGCCCTCGGCGCCCTCGCCCCCCGTCTGACCGAGCTCTCCCTGCGCGACGCGCAGCGACTGGGTCGGCGGCTCGAAGGTGCGCGCAAGATCCGTAAGCCGGAGGCGCGCGCCGCCGTGCTCGCCGAGATCGAGGCGGAGATCGCCAGGGGCGAGGAGCGTATCGCCACCCGGCGCAGCCGTGTGCCCGCCGTCACGTACCCCGAGCAGCTGCCGGTCAGCCAGAAGAAGAGCGACATCGCGGCCGCCATCCGCGACCACCAGGTCGTGATCGTCGCCGGTGAGACGGGGTCCGGCAAGACCACGCAGATCCCGAAGATCTGTCTCGAACTCGGGCGTGGCGTGCGCGGCATGATCGGGCACACGCAGCCCCGCCGTATCGCGGCCCGCACGGTCGCCGAGCGAGTCGCGGAGGAGCTGGACACGCCACTCGGCGAGTCCGTCGGCTGGAAGGTCCGCTTCACCGACCAGGTGAACCCGGACGCCACCTTCATCAAGCTCATGACCGACGGCATCCTGCTCGCCGAGATCCAGACCGACCGCGAGCTGCGCGCCTACGACACGATCATCATCGACGAGGCCCACGAGCGGTCCCTCAACATCGACTTCCTGCTCGGCTATCTGGCACAGCTGCTGCCGAAGCGGCCCGATCTCAAGGTCGTCATCACCTCGGCGACGATCGACCCCGAGCGGTTCTCCCGGCACTTCCGGGACGCCCCGATCGTCGAGGTCAGCGGGCGGACGTATCCGGTGGAGGTGCGTTATCGCCCGCTCCTCGAGGAGGACGGTGACGATACCGACCGCGACCAGATCACCGCGATCTGCGATGCGGTCGAGGAGCTTCAGGGGGAGGGCAAGGGCGACATCCTCGTCTTCCTCTCGGGTGAGAGGGAGATCCGGGACACGGCGGACGCGCTGGTCAAGAAGAACTACCGGTTCACCGAGGTTCTTCCCCTCTACGCCCGCCTCTCCCACGCCGAGCAGCACCGCGTCTTCCAGCCCCACACCGGCCGCAGGATCGTTCTGGCGACCAACGTCGCCGAGACCTCCCTCACCGTCCCGGGCATCAAGTACGTGATCGATCCCGGCTTCGCCCGGATCAGCCGGTACAGCCACCGCACCAAGGTCCAGCGGCTGCCCATCGAGGCGATCTCCCAGGCCAGCGCCAACCAGCGCAAGGGCCGCTGCGGCCGTACGTCGGACGGTATCTGCATCCGCCTCTACTCCGAGGACGACTTCCTCGCCCGCCCGGAGTTCACGGACGCGGAGATCCTCCGTACGAATCTCGCCTCCGTCATCCTGCAGATGACCGCGGCCGGCCTCGGCGACATCGAGAAGTTCCCCTTCATCGACCCGCCGGACCACCGCAACATCCGCGACGGCGTCCAGCTCCTGCAGGAGCTCGGCGCGCTGGACCCGACGCAGAAGGACGTACGCAAGCGGCTCACGGACAGCGGCCGCAAGCTCGCCCAGCTCCCCGTCGACCCGCGCCTGGCCCGCATGGTCCTGGAGGCCGACAAGAACGGCTGTGTCCGCGAGGTCATGGTCATAGCCGCCGCGCTCTCCATCCAGGATCCGCGCGAGCGCCCGGCCGACAAGCAGACCCAGGCCGACCAGCAGCACGCCCGCTTCAAGGACGAGACGAGCGATTTCCTCGCCTACCTCAACCTGTGGCGCTACGTCCGCGAGCAGCAGAAGGAGCGGGGATCGAGCTCCTTCCGGCGCATGTGCAAGCAGGAGTACCTGAACTTCCTGCGCATCCGCGAGTGGCAGGACATCTACACGCAGCTGCGCACGGTCGCCAAGCAGATGGGCATCCACCTCAACGAGGACGACGCCCCCGCCGACCGCGTCCACGTCTCCCTTCTCGCCGGCCTGCTCTCCCACATCGGGATGAAGGACGTGAAGGAGGGCGCGAAGAACGAGTACCTCGGTGCCCGCAGCGCCAAGTTCGCGATCTTCCCGGGCTCGGCCCTCTTCAAGAAGCCCCCGCGCTTCGTGATGTCCGCCGAACTCGTCGAGACCTCCCGCCTCTGGGCCCGCGTCAACGCGAAGATCGAGCCCGAGTGGATCGAGCCGCTCGCCGAGCACCTGCTGAAGCGGACGTACAGCGAACCGCACTGGGAGAAGGACCAGGCGGCCGTGATGGCGTACGAGAAGGTCACGCTGTACGGCGTCCCGATCATCGCCCAGCGCAAGGTGAACTACGGCCGGATCGACCCGGAGGTCAGCCGCGAGCTGTTCATCCGCAACGCCCTGGTCGAGGGCGACTGGCGCACCCACCACAAGTTCTTCTCCGACAACCGCAAACTCCTCAGCGAGGTCGAGGAGTTGGAGCACCGGGCGCGGCGCCGGGACATCGTCGTCGACGACGAGACGCTGTTCGACTTCTACGACGAGAAGGTCCCGGAGCACGTGGTCTCCGGGGCCCACTTCGACTCCTGGTGGAAGCGCAAGCGGCACGAGCAGCCGGACTTCCTGGACTTCGAGCGCGAGATGCTCATCCGGGAGTCGGCCGAGGCGGTCACCAAGGCGGACTATCCGGACACCTGGCGGCAGGGTGCGCTGAAGTTCCGGATGACGTACCAGTTCGAGCCGGGCGCGGACGCGGACGGCGTGACGGTCCATATCCCGCTCCAGGTCCTCAACCAGGTCACGGACGAGGGCTTCGACTGGCAGATCCCGGGCCTGCGCGAGGAGTTGGTGACGGAACTGATCCGCTCGCTCCCCAAGCCGATCCGCCGCAACTACGTGCCGGCGCCGAACTTCGCGAAACGGTTCCTGGACGCGGCGGTGCCGTTGCAGGAGCCGCTGACGGTGACCATGGCGCGCGAACTGAAGCGCATGGTCGGGGTCCCCTTCACCGCCGACGACTTCGACTGGCCGAAGGTCCCGGACCACCTCCGTATCACCTTCCGGATCATCGACGAACGCCGCCGCAAGCTGGCGGAGGACAAGGACCTGGAGGCGCTGAAGCTGCGGCTGAAGCCCAAGGCGCGCAAGGCCCTCTCCCAGGCCGCGGCGGCCACGGCCTCCCGTCAGGGCGGCGAGTCGCTGGAACGCCAGGGCCTGACCGACTGGTCCATCGGCTCGCTCACCCGCGTCTTCGAGACCCGCCGCGCCGGCCAGCCGGTCAAGGCGTACCCGGCGCTGGTGGACGACGGTGACCTGGTCTCCGTACACCTCTTCGACACGGAGGCGGAGCAGCAGCAGGCGATGTGGAAGGGCACGCGCCGGCTCATCCTCCGCAACATCCCGGTGAACCCGGCGAAGTTCGCGAGCGACCGCCTGACGAACGCGCAGAAGCTGGCGCTGTCGGCGAACCCGCACGGCTCGATCCAGGCCCTCTTCGACGACTGCGCGATGGCGGCAGCGGACAAGCTGATCGGCGACTTCGGCGGGCCGGCGTGGGACGAGGAGTCACACCGCAAGCTGTACGACAAGGTGCGCGCCGAGATCGTCGACACGACGGTGCGCACGGTCGCCCAGGTGCAGCAGGTCCTCGCCGCCTGGCAGGCCGCTGAGCGCCGCCTGAAGGCCGTACGGAGCCCTGCCCTGCTGGCCAACCTCACGGACGTCCGTAAGCAGCTGGACGCCCTTGTGAAGCCCGGCTTCGTGACGGAGGCGGGGCTGCGGCGCATGCCGGATCTCGTGCGGTATCTGATCGCGGTGGACCGTCGGCTGCAGCAGATGCCGACGAACGTCCAGCGCGACACGACGCGCATGGAGAAGGTCCACGAGATGCAGGACGAGTACGCCTGGCTTCTGGAGCAGATGCCGCAGGGGCGCCCGGTCCCGCAGCAGGTGCTGGACGTCCGCTGGATGCTGGAGGAGCTCCGCGTCAGCTATTTCGCCCACGCGCTCGGTACGGCGTATCCGATCTCCGACAAGCGGATCGTGAAGACGATCGACGCGCTGGCGCCGTAACCAGGCATGCACGTTGGGTGAGTTCGACCAGGAGGCTCGCCCTCCTGTAGAGTCTCTTCTCGCAGCGCAACGCACAAATAGCGCAGCGAAATCTGGTCCTGTGGAGCAGTTTGGAGTGCTCGCCACCCTGTCAAGGTGGAGGCCGCGGGTTCAAATCCCGTCAGGACCGCAGTGAGAGTGAGAGGCCCGCATCCCGACAAGGGGCGCGGGCCTCACTCATACCCCCCGCCAAGTCGGAGGCCGCGCCCGCGGCGCAGCCGCAATCAGACGCAGCAAATCCCGTCAGGACCGCAGTGAGAGGCCCGTATCCCGCAAGGGGTACGGGCCTTACTCATCTCCGCGGGCAGGCCCTCTCGACGCCGGCCCAGGCATTTCGGCCCGTCTGAGGGTGCCCCCTCCGGGGGAGTTTGAGGACGAGGCCCGTTCAGGGCCGAAGCGGGGGTCTGGGGGTGGCAGCGCCCCCAGGGGACGGCAGCCCTCAGGGGACGGCAACCACAGCGCCGGGCGCCCCCACAGCACCGGGCGCACACAACGCGGCGCCCCCAACGGAGTGCCGGCCCACCTTGACGGAGTCACATTCGCTCGGTACCCAGAAGTCAGGGCACTTTCCCCCTGTGGCCCCTGGAGGTGGCGTATGCCGGCATCGGCTAGGCACGAAACGCGGGCGTTGCTCCGCGCGCACCTGTCGGCCGCCTCGTCCTACCGGCATCTGACCCGCCACTGCCCGATCTGCCACCGCCTGCTGCGGCTGGCGATGGACTCCACCCCGCGCACCCCCCAGACGGCTCCGCGCGTGGTCAGCGAGGACGAAACCGCTTCCACCACGTGACCGCCCCGGGACGTCAACTCCCGTGCGGCCGTGGGGCGCTGGAGCTTGCGCCTCCCTTTAGCGCACATGGTCCAGAGGCAACAAGCACCTCGGCATGTGACGGGTGTCACCGCATGAGTTTCCGGAAGTGCGGTACTTACACCTCACCTACAACTGGTCAATTTAATATGTGCAATTGCACCAGCTTCCGGGGATCGCCCCGCACACGCCGAGCGACCCCCCACGGCGAGTCCACAGGAGATACGACACCCCTCCCCAGACTCCGACACGCCCGCCCACAGGACCACCGCGGGCACACGCTGCGCACACAAAAAAGATCGCGCTGGACCCGGCGGAGTCCAGCGCGATCTACGACGCACCCTTGTTACGTGCCTGCGAAGCTCTGATCGGCTCGGGCGTGGGCTCTGTTGGGGCAGAACCCGCGTCGCTTGGAGCTAGAGTTCGGGCGCCACGGCAAGTTGGGGGAACCGCCGTTTTGCCCGTTTATGCAGTTGTTCAGGCCTCGCTGCGCTGCTGCGGGATCCCCGCGAGCAGAGCGCGGACCTCAGCCTCGCGGTAACGGCGGTGTCCGCCGAGCGTGCGGATGGACGTAAGCTTCCCGGCCTTCGCCCACCGCGTGACCGTCTTGGGGTCGACGCGGAACATCGTGGCGACCTCAGCCGGGGTCAGCAGCGGCTCGGCATCAGGGGTGCGAGCGGTCATGAGCGGCCTCCTCGGGAGAACCGAACCTTCTCGGTTCTTTCCTCTAAATTCTGCACCTTGACCCGCGTTGCCCGAAATGGCGGACGCGAGTCGAGTCGGTTATAGGACGAACGGCTTGTCCTCGGCACTACAACTACACCATCTGTCCAGCCGCGTCGGCCAAACCGATGGAATTGCCCTCCCAGGTGTTCATCAGCGACGGATGCCGATGGACCATGCCATAGCGGACAGTCACGCCACTGTGACGATCAGTCACAGTGGCGTGCAGGAGTCCCAAGACCCCCCAAAGCGTGCAATGTCGAGATGGAGTCCTCCCCGGACTCCTTGTCCTATTTTGGCACGAGGAGGGGTTAGGGATGCAAGGGCCGCGTACGTGCGGTCCGTCACGCTTGCGTGCGTTGACACACCCTTGATGCATACGCCCGGATCGGGACCTACGTCCGATGTTGACGAGGCATCAAGAACCCAGAGCGAGCACGAAACCCCAAATCGGGCGCCCCGTCAAACGCCAGTTCGTTACCTGACCGAGTGGGCCAGGTCACACCGGACCGGCTCAGTTCGCCGACCGCCGGTCCCGCACCGCCCGCCACCTCTCCACGAGCCGCCCGTAGGCCTCCCCCGCGGCGGCCCCGTCGCCGTGCCGCAGCGCCTCGATGCCGTCGGCCACATCGGCCGCCGAGTGGTCGTCCTCCAGCTCGCCGGCCGGAAGGGTGTGCACCAGGCCGCCGTAGTCCAGCTCGACCAGCGAGCGCGGGTGGAACTCCTCCAGCCAGCGCCCGACGTCCACCAGGCCGTCGATGAGCGGTCCCTCGTCGATGGCGTCCTTGAGCGTCCTGAGGGCCCGCGCCACGCGCCGCCGCGCCTGCACCATGGGCGTGCGGTAGCGCAGCATCGGCGGGATCTCGCCCGAGCCCTTGTCGAAGCGCCGCTCCTCGTCCGACACCAGCACGAACCAGTGCAGCGGCACCTGCCAGGCCGAGCTGCGGATCCACGGCCGGGCGTCCGGGTTGCGGGCCAGCCAGCGCTCGTAGTCCTGGGCCGTCTGGCGGCGTACGACCTCCGGCAGCGCCGCGTCCAGGACCGGCTTCGGCAACTCCTCGGCCAGCTCCCCGAGCGCCTGCCAGCCGCGCAGCCGGGTGCGCCACGGGCACACGCACACCACCCCGTCGACCTCCAGCACGAAGGCGTCGCTGCTCTCGTGCACCGGCACGGGGATCGGCGGGGTGGGCAGCAAGTCGGCCAGGGAGCGGCGCAGTTCGTCCTGGTACGAGGGCCGGTCGGGGCGGCGGGCGTAACGGTCCCAGTGGCCGCGCTCCGGCTCCGGGAAGGCGGCCAGCGGCTCGTAGACGCGCAGATAGGTCGCGTACGGGACGATCACCGAGGACACCTTGGGCACGCCTGCTCTCTCCCCCGCGGTCTGCCTGGAAAACCTGCGAAACCCGCTCACAAACGTGCGGGAAAACTATGCAAATCGTCGCACGGCTGTACTCCGCGAGTAGGTGATCCTGAGCACTGCGGGATGGACGGGTGCCGACGGGGCTAATCTCATGCTCACAGCCCCCGCCACCCGTACGGGAGCTCGCTCCAAACCGCCGCCAGTACTCAGGAGTCACCACAGTGACCGACGTAACACACGGCGTCCTGCACACCCTGTTCCACTCGGATCAGGGGGGTCATGAGCAAGTAGTGCTCTGCCAGGACCGCGCCAGCGGCCTCAAGGCCGTCATCGCCATCCACTCCACCGCTCTGGGCCCCGCCCTCGGCGGTACGCGCTTCTACCCGTACGCGACCGAGGAAGAGGCCGTCGCCGACGCGCTGAACCTCGCGCGCGGGATGTCGTACAAGAACGCCATGGCCGGTCTCGACCACGGCGGCGGCAAAGCCGTGATCATCGGCGACCCGGACCGGATCAAGAGCGAAGAGCTGCTGCTGGCCTACGGCCGGTTCGTGGCTTCGCTGGGCGGTCGGTACGTCACCGCGTGCGACGTCGGTACGTACGTCGCCGACATGGACGTCGTGGCGCGCGAGTGCCGCTGGACGACCGGACGCTCCCCGCAGAACGGCGGCGCGGGCGACTCCTCCGTGCTCACCGCCTTCGGCGTCTACCAGGGCATGCGGGCCTCCGCCCAGCACCTGTGGGGCGATCCGTCGCTGCGCGCCAAGCGGATCGGCATCGCAGGCGTCGGCAAGGTCGGTCACCATCTGGTCGAGCACCTGGTCGCGGAGGGCGCCGAGGTCTTCGTCACCGATGTGCGCGAGGAGGTCGTGCGGCAGATCACCGAGCGGCACCGCAACGTCCTTGCCGTCCCGGACACCGACACGCTGATCCGCATCGACGGCCTGGACATCTACGCCCCCTGCGCGCTCGGCGGCGCCCTGAACGACGACACCGTGCCGGTGCTGACCGCCCAGGTGGTGTGCGGCGCGGCCAACAACCAGCTCGCCCACCCGGGCGTGGAGAAGGACATCGCCGACCGCGGGATCCTCTACGCGCCCGACTACGTGGTGAACGCCGGCGGTGTCATCCAGGTCGCCGACGAGCTGCACGGCTTCGACTTCGAGCGGTGCAAGGCGAAGGCGGCGAAGATCTACGACACCACGCTGGCCATATTCGCACGTGCGAAGACGGACGGGATTCCGCCGGCCGCCGCGGCCGACCGGATCGCCGAGCAGCGGATGGCGGAGGCACGCGGAGCGCACTGAGCCGTCCGGCAGGCCGGCCGAAGCCGTTAACACGGGTTTGCCCGGTACCCGCCGGTGGGCAGTTGGAGAGAACTCTCACTCTTACCGGCGGGTCGACCGCCAATAAGTGGTTAAAATCGCGGTTGACCAGCGAGGACAGGGCGCCTCGAAGGTCCTGTGCACACGCCTGTGCTGCGGGCGACGTACCGTATGGGCGCGGGCTCAGGTACCGTGGAAGCCCTACGGACCGGCCTCTCCACGGAGAGTCCGTTCCGGATCATGAACGCGTGTCAGACTCTGGGGCCGTCGAGCCCCGTCGTTGAGGGGGTCGAGCCATGGGGCGCGGCCGGGCCAAGGCCAAGCAGACGAAGGTCGCCCGCCAGCTGAAGTACAACAGCGGTGGGACAGACCTCTCACGCCTGGCCGAGGAGCTGGGCGCATCGACGTCGAACCAGTCGCCGAACGGCGATCGTTTCGAGGACGATGAGCAGGACGACGACGACCTGTACTCGAAGTACGCCGACCTCTATGAGGACGACGACGACGATCAGGACGAGGACCCCTCGGAGCAGCGTCGCGGCGCTTGACTTTGCATTGAGCACTCACCCGGTCGGTGACCTCGGTCACCGACCGGGTTCTGTGCTGCCTGCAGGGGATCAGCCGGCGGCGGGCTTAATTTGAGTACGTACCGACGAGGGCGGCGCCCGTCTCGTGGTCGCCCCTGTCCGTGATCTCGCCCGCGACCCAGGCGTCCACGCCTCGGTCGGCCAGTGTCGCCAGGGCCACGTCCGCGGACTCCTCGGGCACGATCGCGATCATGCCGACGCCCATGTTCAGGGTCTTCTCCAGCTCCAGGCGCTCGACCTGACCCGTCTTGCCGACGAGGTCGAAGATCGGGGCCGGGGTCCAGGTGGTGCGGTCGACGATCGCGTGCAGGGTGTCCGGGATCACCCGGGCCAGGTTGGCGGCCAGACCGCCTCCCGTGACGTGGCTGAAGGCGTGCACGTCGGCGGTGCGAGTGAGGGCCAGGCAGTCCAGCGAGTAGATCTTCGTCGGCTCCAGCAGCTCCTCGCCGAGGGTGCGGCCGAGGTCGTCGATCTGTGCGTCCAGGGCCAGACCGGCCTGGTTCAGCAGGACGTGCCGGACGAGCGAGTACCCGTTCGAGTGAAGACCGGACGCCGCCATGGCGATCACCGCGTCACCCTTACGGATGCGATCCGGGCCCAGCAGCCGATCGGCCTCCACGACGCCCGTACCGGCGCCGGCGACGTCGAAGTCGTCCTCGCCCAGCAGACCGGGGTGCTCGGCCGTCTCGCCGCCCACCAGGGCGCAGCCGGCGAGCACACAGCCCTCGGCGATGCCCTTGACGATGGCGGCGACGCGCTCGGGGTGGACCTTGCCGACGCAGATGTAGTCGGTCATGAACAGCGGCTCGGCGCCGCACACCACGATGTCGTCCATGACCATGGCGACCAGGTCGTGGCCGATGGTGTCGTAGACGCCCATCTGGCGGGCGACGTCGACCTTGGTCCCGACACCGTCGGTGGCGGAGGCGAGCAGGGGGCGCTCGTAGCGCTTGAGGGCGGAGGCGTCGAAGAGGCCGGCGAAACCGCCGAGGCCGCCGAGGACCTCGGGGCGCTGGCTCTTCTTCACCCACTCCTTCATCAGCTCGACGGCGCGGTCGCCCGCTTCGATGTCGACGCCCGCGGCTGCGTAGCTGGCACCAGTTGTCTCAGACATGGCAGTAGAGAACCTTCGTGTCGTACGGCAGGCGTTTCTTAAAAAGGCACAGCACGGGCCGTCTTACGGGCGGCGGATCGCGTCGGCGGCGGCCGTGGCGGCCGGGCCGGCGGCCAGCTCCGTCTCCAGGAGCTGCTTCCCGAGCAGCTCGGGGTCCGGGAGATCCATCGGGTACTCGCCGTCGAAGCAGGCGCGGCAGAGGTTCGGCTTGGCGATGGTGGTCGCCTCGATCATGCCGTCGATGGAGATGTACGACAGCGAGTCGGCGCCGAGCGAGGTGCCGATCTCCTCGATGGTCATGCCGTTGGCGATGAGCTCGGCGCGGGTGGCGAAGTCGATGCCGAAGAAGCAGGGCCACTTCACGGGGGGCGAGGAGATCCGGATGTGGACCTCCGCGGCGCCCGCCTCGCGGAGCATGCGGACCAGGGCGCGCTGGGTGTTGCCGCGCACGATCGAGTCGTCGACGACGACCAGGCGCTTGCCCTTGATGACTTCCTTCAGCGGGTTCAGCTTCAGGCGGATGCCGAGCTGGCGGATGGTCTGCGAGGGCTGGATGAACGTACGTCCGACGTACGCGTTCTTCACCAGACCCGCACCGAACGGGATGCCGGACGCCTCCGCGTAGCCGATCGCCGCCGGGGTGCCGGACTCCGGGGTCGCTATGACCAGGTCGGCCTCGACCGGGGCTTCCTTCGCGAGCTTGCGGCCCATCTCCACGCGGGAGAGGTAGACGTTCCGGCCGGCGATGTCGGTGTCCGGGCGGGCCAGGTACACGTACTCGAAGACACAGCCCTTGGGCTTCGCTTCCGCGAATCGGGAGGTGCGCAGGCCGTTCTCGTCGATGGCGATGAACTCGCCTGGCTCGACCTCACGGACGTAGCTGGCGCCGCAGATGTCGAGGGCCGCGGACTCGGAGGCGACGACCCAGCCGCGCTCCAGGCGGCCGAGGACCAGCGGGCGGATGCCCTGCGGGTCACGGGCGGCGTACAGGGTGTGCTCGTCCATGAAGACGAGGGAGAAGGCGCCCTTGACCTGCGGGAGGACTTGGTGG
This sequence comes from Streptomyces sp. SD31, assembly GCF_052068475.1. Classification (NCBI taxonomy): domain Bacteria; kingdom Bacillati; phylum Actinomycetota; class Actinomycetes; order Kitasatosporales; family Streptomycetaceae; genus Streptomyces; species Streptomyces sp. SD31. The sequence continues at coordinate 83,089 of NZ_JBQHCX010000001.1, forward strand.
GCGGCCTCCTCGATGGTCAGCGGCTTGCCGTCCTCGTCGACCTGGGCCGCGAGCAGCGCGGTGAGCAGGTCGGTGTCGTTGGTGGCCGCGACGCGCGGAGTGCGGCCGCCCTCCTGCTTGGGCAGGTCGGCGACCATCTCGGCGAGCTGGGCCGTGTTGACCAGGTTGCCGTTGTGGCCGAGCGCGATGGAGCCGTGCGCGGTGGCACGGAAGGTCGGCTGGGCGTTCTCCCACACGGAGGCGCCGGTGGTCGAGTAGCGAGCGTGTCCGACCGCGATGTGACCCTGGAGCGAACCGAGCGAGGTCTCGTCGAAGACCTGGGAAACAAGGCCCATGTCCTTGAAGACGAGGATCTGGGAGCCGTTGCTGACCGCGATTCCCGCGGATTCCTGGCCCCGATGCTGGAGGGCGTAGAGCCCGAAGTACGTGAGCTTTGCGACCTCTTCGCCCGGAGCCCAGACACCGAAGACGCCACACGCGTCCTGGGGGCCTTTCTCGCCGGGAAGTAGATCGTGATTGAGTCGACCGTCACCACGTGGCACGCCATCGAGTGTAGGCGAGATCGACCACTGGTCCGAATTGGGGATACGCGCCCGTAAAGGATCACTCGGCGGCGGCCGCGTTGACGTGTTCGCCGTTTTCGCTGGTCAGGGCGAGGTTGCGGTGATCGAGTTCGTACTTCACCGTGCCGTCGAAGAGGGCCAGGAGGGTCTTCTCCGCTTTCATGAGTGAGGCGTCGCACATCATTCGGGTGGTGGACGCGGTGCCCAGCGTGATACTGCCGTCGCTGACCGTCGCCTTCGCCCTCACCTTGTTGCAGCCGAGGCTGCCGCTGACTTGTCCGGTTTTCGCGTCGAAGGTGAGGTGGGCCTTGCCGCCGGTGTCCGGGCTGGTGATGGTCCACTTCGTGCCCTTGAGCGCGGCGGCCTCCTCCTTGGTGAGGGCGACGCGGTCGCCGTCCGCCGTGGTGAGGGTGAGCTTCTCGCCGTCGACCTCGGCGGTGAGGTCGCCGTCGGAGAGGGTGCGGGCGAGGGTCTGCTCGAAGTTCGCGGGGACGCCTTCGCAGGCCATTTCGGTCGCCTGCATCTTGTCGAAGGTGACGTGGCTGTCGGCGAAGGCGGCGTCGGCGCCGAAGTTGTTGCAGCCGAGGTTGCCCTCGACCTCGCCGCCGTCGGCGATGCGCAGGTGGGCGTTGCTCGGGGCGGCGCTCTTCTTGCCGTCGACGGTCACGGCGTCGACCGCCCAGTAGGCGCCGGTGACGGAGGCCGAGGCCCCGGCACCGACCGAGTCACTGCCCGCGTCCTCGCTGCCGCACGCGGCGGCGAGCGGGAGGAGGGCCAGTGCGGTGAGGGCGGCGGCCAGTCGCTGCTTGTCCTTGCCAAGGGTGCCGAGTGTCTTCATGCCGGTGGGACGGGAGGGACGCGGGACTGGTTCCGCGCGATTCCGCTTGGCAGGGGTGAACACTCCTGAGGGCCGCCGGTCAGCTCAGGAGCGGCAGCAACCCGCCCAGATCGGCCCGCTCCCCGCTAGCGCTCACCTTCGCCTCCGCCACCGCGTCCTGCCACGCCACCCGCCCGGTCGCGAGCCGGATCCAGGTCAGCGGGTCGGTCTCGACGACGTTGGGCGGGGTGCCTCGGGTGTGCCGCGGCCCCTCGACGCACTGCACCACGGCATACGGCGGGATCCGCACCTCGGTCGAGCCGCCGGGCGCCCGCGCGGCGAGGGCGTCGGCGAGGAGGCGGGTGCAGGCGGCGAGGGCCTGGCGGTCGTACGGGATGTCGAGGCCGGGGACGGCGGCGTTCAGGTCGTCGGTGTGGACGACGAGTTCGACGGTACGGGTCACCAGGTAGTCGGCGAGGGTCATCGCGCCGGTACGGGCGGCGAGGAGCCGGTCGCCGGGCGCGTCCGCCAGCCTCTGCCTGAGGCGCTCCTCGGTGCCGGCGTACAGGGCGTCGAGGTCGGGGTTGGCGGCGGCGAGGTCCCGGGTGCCGTCGGCGATGTCGCCGGCGCGGGCGGCGGTGGCGAAGGGCCAGTCCAGGACGGTGAGCTCCGCCTTGGTCGGCTCGTCGCGGTCGAGGTTGCGGCTGACGGTCTCCACGGCCATGGTCACGTGTGCGGCCAGGTCCCGTACGGTCCAGTCGCCCAGCCGGGTAGGCAGCGCGAGTTGCTCGGGGGTCAGGGTGCGTACGGCCTGACGTACGTTCCCGAACTGGGCGAGGACCGCCGTGCGGATCTTGGCGGGGTCGTAGGTGCGGGCGCGCTTCTTGGCGGGCGGCATAGGGGCAGCCTATGCGGGCTACGGTGCCGTCGCGGGCCCTGTCTGCCTCTGCCGGCGAGGGCCTGCGGGCATCGCGGCGCACTCCGATGAGTTCGGCGGCGGTGTCCAGCCGGCGGGCGGCACGGTCCTCGGCCGCCCAGCGATCAGCGGACAGTGATCGTGCAGAGGTAGTAGGTGGGGTTGTCGGTGTCGTCCGGGGTGGCTGTCTCAGCTGCCGTCGTGACCGGCACGGCTGCCTGTCCGTACGGGCAGTACGGCAGCTTCACCGTGGTCCTGCCGGGCGCCACCGCGGCGCCCGGCCAGTGGCCTCGATGTTGATCGTCCCGTAGGGATCAGTCCCCAGCCGGGTGGGCAGCCCCTGCGGGCTGCGACTCCGCCGTGGGCACCTCGAACGCCTCGTGGTTGCGCGGGACGCCGATGCCGCGCCAGGTGAAGGGGATGCCGCGGGCGCTGTCCGGGTCGGGGCCGTCCATCAGCTGGAAGTGGAGGTGGGGCTCGGTGGAGTTGCCGGAGTTTCCGCAGCGGGCCAGCGGCCGGCCGGCGGTCACCCGGTCGCCCTCGCGGACGGTGATGGAACCGCGCCGCAGGTGGGCGTAGAGCGCGTAGGTGCCGTCGCCGAGGTCGAGGATGACGTGGTTGCCGACGATCCGCCTGACCCCGAGCAGGTCGCGCACGGACCCCTCCACCAGCATCAGGTACAGCAGGGCGGGCAGCGAGGTGCGGCTCAGGTGGTCGCGCTGCCCGTCCGAGACCCGTACGACGGTGGCGTCGGCGACCGCGAGGAGCGGGGCGCCGAAGGCGGGAAAGGCGCTGTTGCGGCGGGCGATCGGCCAGAGCGAGCGGAAGCCGGGGCGGGCGCCGGGCTCGGGCTCGGCGACGACGTCGATGGCGAACGTCTGGCCGTACGCGTGCGTGCCGTGGCTCGGCGTGCGGTCGGCCGGGCTGTTCAGCGCGGTCCAGCGGCCGGTGACGGGCGGGGCCACCTCGACGGGCTCCCGGGCCGCGCGCGGGCTGTCCGGAGTGCCGCCCCACCGGTTGGCCACGATGACGAGGGCGTAGGCCAGGACGATCGGCAGGAAGTTCCACCACCACGGATACCCGAGGTCCAGTGAGAAGTGCGCGATCACCAGGCCGAGGAAGGTCAGTTGCAGCCCTCGGTAGGTGAGGGTGGCCAGTTTGCGTGCGGACATCGTTCCCCCTTGCTCATGTCTTCTTCGCGTCACGGCCGGGCCGTCGACAGCGCCACCAGCAGCGGTACGACCCGCCCCGGCGGCACCTCGTAACGTCCCCGTCCGACCGTGTGGAGCCAGCCCGCGCCGGTCAGTTGGCGCAGGTGGTGGTAGATCTGGCCGGTCGTGCCGACCTCGTCCAGCTCGGCGAGTTCGGCCGCGGTGCGCCGACCGCCGATCACCTCGCGCAGCAGCCGCAGCCGCACCGGGTGCCCGAGCGCCGCGAACGACTCGGCGGACTCGGTCCAGTCGTCGTCCAGCAGCCCTTCGGTCAGCGCCCCGTGCTGCCACTCGTACTGCTCCCCGGTCGGCAACCGCACGGCGCCGGTGAACAGCACCCCTCCATCGGCCGCTTTCAGCTGGGCCAACTGCTCCTTGAACCCCTGCAGGGCCCAGAAGTCGCCCTCACCGAGGCGGGGTGCGGTGTGCTGCGCGTTCTCCAGCGCTGCCAGCCGCCGTTCCAGGTCGGCGACGCGTTGCTCAAGTTCCACGCTTCGATATTACGGAACTACGTAATTACGTGCAACCAGGAGTGGGTGCGGATCGGCGCACGACGAAGCCCCCGCCCGGCGGACCGGACGGGGGCTTCGAGGTACGGAACTCAGGCGAGCAACGCCGGGATGGTCTCCTCGTGGGCCTTCCGCAGCTCCTCCAGGGTGAGCGCGAACTCGCCCTGGATGTCGACGGAGTCGCCGTCCACGACACCGATGCGGGTGGCCGGCAGGCCCCGCGCACCGCACATGTCGTTGAAGCGGACCTCCTCGGAGCGCGGCACGGCGACGATCGCGCGTCCCGCCGACTCGGAGAAGAGGAAGGTGAAGGCGTCCAGACCGTCCGGGACGATCAGGCGGGCGCCCTTGCCACCGAGCAGCGCCGACTCGACGACCGCCTGGATCAGACCGCCGTCGGACAGGTCGTGCGCGGAGTCGATCATGCCGTCGCGGGAGGCGGAGATCAGGATCTCGGCGAGCAGGCGCTCGCGCTCCAGGTCCACCTGCGGGGGCAGACCGCCCAGGTGGTCGTGGACGACCTGGGACCAGGCCGAGCCGCTGAACTCCTCACGCGTGTCGCCGAGGAGGTAGAGCAGCTGGCCCTCCTCCTGGAAGGCAACCGGCGTACGCCGGGCCACGTCGTCGATGACGCCGAGGACCGCGACCACCGGGGTCGGGTGGATGGCCACCTCGCCGGTCTGGTTGTAGAGCGAGACGTTGCCGCCCGTGACCGGGGTGCCCAACTGCTGGCAGGCGTCGGCAAGTCCGCGGACCGCCTCGGCGAACTGCCACATCACCGCGGGGTCTTCCGGCGAGCCGAAGTTCAGGCAGTCGGAGACCGCGAGCGGCTTGGCGCCGGTCGTGGCGACGTTGCGGTACGCCTCCGCGAGCGCCAACTGGGCGCCGTGGTACGGGTCCAGCTTCGCGTACCGGCCGTTGCCGTCCGTCGCGATGGCGACGCCGAGGCCGGTCTCCTCGTCGATGCGGATCATGCCGGAGTCCTCGGGCTGGGCGAGGACGGTGTTGCCCTGCACGAAGTGGTCGTACTGGGACGTGACCCACTTCTTGGAGGCCTGGTTCGGGGAGGCGACCAGCTTCAGGACCTGGTCCTTCAGCTCCGCCGAACTCGCGGGCCGCGCGAGCTTGTTGGCATCGTCCGCCTGAAGGGCGTCCTGCCACTCCGGGCGGGCGTACGGGCGCTCGTACACCGGGCCCTCGTGCGCCACCGTGCGCGGGTCGACGTCGACGATCTTGCCGCCGTGCCAGTAGATCTCCAGGCGGTCGCCGTCGGTCACCTCACCGATGACGGTGGCGATCACGTCCCACTTCTCGCAGATCTCCAGGAACCGGTCGACCTTCCCCGGCTCCACGACCGCGCACATGCGTTCCTGCGACTCGCTCATGAGGATTTCCTCGGGCGAGAGCGTCGAGTCGCGCAGCGGTACGTCGTCCAGGGTCACCCGCATACCGCCGGAGCCGTTCGAGGCCAGCTCGGACGTGGCGCAGGACAGGCCCGCCGCACCCAGGTCCTGGATGCCGACGACCAGCTTCTCCTTGAAGGCCTCCAGGGTGCACTCGATGAGCAGCTTCTCCTGGAAGGGGTCGCCGACCTGGACCGCCGGGCGCTTCGACGGCTTGGCGTCGTCGAAGGTCTCGGAGGCCAGGATCGACGCGCCGCCGATGCCGTCGCCGCCCGTGCGAGCGCCGTACAGGATGACCTTGTTGCCCGCGCCGGACGCCTTCGCCAGGTGGATGTCCTCGTGCCGCATCACACCGATGGCACCGGCGTTGACCAGCGGGTTCCCCTGGTAGCAGGCGTCGAAGACGACCTCGCCGCCGATGTTCGGCAGGCCCAGGCAGTTGCCGTAGCCGCCGATGCCGGCGACGACACCCGGCAGCACGCGCTTGGTGTCGGGGTGGTCGGCCGCACCGAAGCGGAGCGGGTCCACCACGGCCACCGGCCGCGCGCCCATCGCGATGATGTCGCGCACGATGCCGCCCACGCCGGTCGCCGCGCCCTGGTAGGGCTCGACGTACGACGGGTGGTTGTGCGACTCGACCTTGAAGGTCACGGCGTAACCCTGGCCGACATCCACGACACCGGCGTTCTCACCGATGCCGACGAGCAGGGCGTCGCTCTCGGGCGCCTTCTCGCCGAACTGGCGCAGGTGCACCTTCGAGGACTTGTACGAGCAGTGCTCGGACCACATGACCGAGTACATGGCGAGCTCGGCACCGGTGGGCCGACGGCCGAGGATCTCCACGACCCTCTCGTACTCGTCCTTCTTCAGGCCGAGTTCGGCCCAGGGCAGCTCGACGTCGGGGGTCGCGGCCGCGTGCTCGACCGTGTCCAGAGGCGTCCGGCTCATGCGTTGACCAGCTTCTTGAGGATCGAGGTGAAGAAGGGGAGGCCGTCGGTGCGGCCCGACCCGATGAGAGGCTCGACGGCGTGCTCCGGGTGCGGCATGAGGCCTACGACGTTGCCGGCCTCGTTGCTGATGCCGGCGATGTCGTTGAGCGAGCCGTTGGGGTTGAAGTCCAGGTACCGGAACGCCACCCGGCCCTCGGCCTCCAGCTTGTCCAGCGTGTACTGGTCGGCCACATAGCGGCCGTCCATGTTCTTCAGCGGGATGTGGATCTCCTGGCCGGCCGCGTAGTCGGCCGTCCAGGCGGTGCCCGCGTTCTCCACCCGCAGCTTCTGGTCGCGGCAGATGAAGTGCAGGTGGTCGTTGCCGAGCATCCCGCCCGGGAGGAGGTGGGCCTCGGTGAGGATCTGGAAGCCGTTGCAGATGCCGAGGACCGGCAGACCGGCCTTCGCCTGCTCGATGACCGTGTCCATCACCGGCGAGAAGCGGGCGATGGCCCCGGCGCGCAGATAGTCGCCGTAGGAGAAACCGCCGCACAGAACCACCGCGTCGACCTGCTTGAGGTCCTTGTCCTTGTGCCACAGGGCGACCGGTTCGGCACCCGCGAGCCGGATCGCACGTTGCGTGTCCCGGTCGTCGAGAGAGCCCGGGAAAGTGACGACGCCAATACGAGCGGTCACTTCGCGGCCTCCGCTACTTCCTCGACCCGGACGGTGAAGTCCTCGATGACGGTGTTGGCGAGGAAGGATTCCGCAAGATCATGGATGCGGGCGAGCGCGGCCTCGTCGACCGGGCCGTCAACTTCCAGTTCGAAACGCTTTCCCTGACGTACGTCCGAGATCCCGTCGAAACCCAGCCGCGGCAGTGCGCGCTGCACCGCCTGGCCCTGGGGGTCGAGGATCTCCGGCTTGAGCATGACGTCGACTACGACGCGTGCCACGTGCACTCCCGGTGGTGTGGTGCGGAGCAGGTTCCTGCAGTGGTTTCAGACTACCTGCACAAAATTTCTACGCGCGTCGACTTGTAGGAAGCTACGTGATGGCAGTCACGATCCGGAGCACCGGCCTCCATCGACGAAAAGTTCCGGAAAAGATCCCGGATCGACACCTGATACCCATTGCGCTCGGACACGCGGGAGGATTTAGTCGAGCTTCACAATGCATTGTCGGGCACGGTACAAATGAATTGTCAACGTGCCGTACGAAGGGACCGATATTCGTGGCGCAGAAGGTCGTGGTCACTCTCTTTGACGACATCGACGGCTCAGAAGCGGCGGAAACGATCGCCTTCGGACTCGACGGCAAGTCGTACGAGATCGACCTGAATGAAGCCAATGCCAAGAAACTGCGTAAGGCGCTCGCGCCGTACGTGGAGGCCGGCCGCAAGCGGTCGAAGTCAGGCAAGACGTACAAGCAGACCGAGGTCGCCCCTGACCCGGCGGCCGTCCGGGCCTGGGCACAGGCCAACAAGATGGAGGTGCCGGCCCGCGGCCGCATCCCCAAGAAGGTCTACGAGGCGTTCGCCTCGGCGCAGTGAGGCGGCCCGAGGGCTGCCCTCAGGGCCCGTCAGCGGGCCTTGAGGGCGGCCGACTTGGGCCGGTGCGACAACCGACTTGCGCTACCCCCCTGCAGATCAGCTAATGTCTGGAGCACGCCGCCGGGCGGGGCAGAAAAGCCCAGCTCGCCGAGCATGCGGGTGTAGTTCAGTAGCAGAACATCCCCCTTCCAGGGGGAAGGCGCAGTGTGCAATTCCTGTCACCCGCTCTGCACCGCCGGTCCGACCACCGTTGTGGATCAGGTAGGCTGGTGCTCGCACCGATCGGTGAGAGCCGGTCGGGGGCAATGCGGACGTAGCTCAGTTGGTAGAGCGCAACCTTGCCAAGGTTGAGGTCGCGAGTTCGAGCCTCGTCGTCCGCTCGGGAATGAGACCCCGGTCCAATGGACCGGGGTCTTTCTTGTATCCGCGCGGCCGGTCCGTCTGACATTTGTCATGCGGAGTGGTGACAGCGCGCACTGCTGCCGGGCTCCCGTTGCCGGGACGCTGATGTCATGAACTTCGACGAACACGAACACGTGATTGAGGTCACTGACCTGCGGCGTGTGTACGGGGGCGGGTTCGAGGCGGTGCGCGGAATCTCGTTCTCCGTGGTCCGCGGCGAGGTCTTCGCACTGCTCGGCACCAACGGCGCCGGCAAGACGTCGACCGTGGAATTGCTGGAAGGGCTCGCCCGGCCGGCCGGGGGCCGAGTGCGCGTGCTCGGGCACGACCCCTACGCCGAGCGGGCCCTCGTACGGCCGCGGACCGGGGTGATGTTGCAGGAGGGCGGATTTCCGTCCGAGCTGACCGTCGCCGAGACCGCGCGGATGTGGGCGGGGTGCGTGAGCGGGGCCCGGTCCGAGGGTGAGGTGCTGGAGCTCGTCGGATTGGCGGGAAAGGCCGGCGTACGCGTCAAGCAGTTGTCCGGGGGTGAGCGGCGGCGCCTGGACCTGGCGCTCGCGCTGCTCGGGGACCCCGAGGTGCTGTTCCTGGACGAGCCGACGACCGGGCTCGACGCCGAAGGGCGCCGGGACACCTGGGAGTTGGTGCGGGGGTTGCGTGACGCCGGTACGACCGTGCTGCTGACCACGCACTACCTGGAGGAGGCCGAGGGCCTCGCCGATCGGCTGGCGATCCTGCACGAGGGGCGCATCGCGGCCGACGGGACACCGGCCGAGGTGACCGCGACCCAGCCGTCGCGGATCACCTTCGAGCTGCCCGAGGGCTACTTCCTGGGCGACCTGCCGCCGCTCGCCGAGCTGGGGGTGAGCGGGCACGAGGTCGACGGGCGGGTCGTACGGCTGCGGACCCATCAGCTGCAGCGGGCTGCGACCCGGCTGCTGGTGTGGGCCGAGGGGGCCGGGGTGGAGCTGCGGCGGCTGGATGTGCGGTCGGCCTCGCTGGAGGAGGCGTTCCTGGGGATCGCGCGGGATGCGTCCGGCGCGGCGGAGAAGACGGCGAAGGAGTACGCGGCATGAACGGTTCGGTCACCACCCCGGCGGGCCGGATGACGGCACTGGCCCGCGCCGAGCTGACGCTGCTCGGGCGCAGCAGGGGGACACTCGTCGCCGCCCTGTTCGTGCCGCTGGTTCTGCCGTTCAGCGTGTGGTCCGCGACCAAGGACATGGACCTCGAGGAGTCCGGGCTCACCCCCGGCACCGTCGTCCTGCCGGCCGCGGTCGGGTTCTCGCTGCTCTTCGCGGTGTACGGGGCGCTCGTCGGCGTCTTCACCGCCCGGCGCGAGGAACTCGTCCTCAAGCGGCTGCGCACCGGTGAGCTGCGGGACGCGGAGATACTCGCCGGGTCCGCGCTGCCGTCCCTCGCCACGGGCCTCGTGCAGTCCCTCCTCCTCGCGGTCGGCTGCGCGGTCCTCCTCGACCTGCCCGCGCCCCGCGCCCCCTATCTCGCCGTGCTCGCGCTGCCGTTGGGCCTCGTGCTGTGCGCCGCGCTCGCGGCGGTCACCTCGGCGTTCACCCGCACCACCGAGAGCGCCCAGGTCACCACACTGCCCGTGATGTTCGTCTCGATGCTCGGCTCCGGCATGGCCGTCCCGCTGGAGGTCCTGCCCGACCGGGTGGCGTCGGTGTGCGAACTGCTGCCGCTGACCCCGGTGATCACGCTGGTGCGGGGCGGCTGGACCGGGGAGTTGTCGGCGTACGAGGCGGTGGGCGCCGTACTCACCGCCCTGGCCTGGACGGTCCTGGGCGTGTTTGCTGTACGGCGGTGGTTCCGCTGGGAACCCAGGCGCTGACTTACGGGGAGCGGGGACATGCCCAAGGCGGGGGGATGGTGGCGGCGCAAGAGCACGCCGGAGAAGGTCGAGACGTACACGAGGTGGTCGTTCCACTTCTTCGCGGTGATGGAGGTCGCGACGATCGCGCTGCCGGTCACCGGCGAGATGCCGTCCGAGCTCGGTGGCTGGCTACTGCTCATGGTGTGCGCGCACGCGGTGGTCTGCGCCCTGACCGCGTCGCGAGCGGTGGACTGGGTGTGCGGTCGCCGTGAGCAGCCCGTACGGCTGCTGTGGACGCTCGGCGCCGTCACCGCGGCCGTCGCCGCCACGGCTCTCGCCGTTGTCCAGTACGGTCCGGAGGGTGACGGCGTCGACTCCGCGGCGGGCAGCGTCTTCAGCGTCGTCATGTTCTTCGGGGCGAGCAACATCGCGCTGGGAGTGCGCGGCCGCAGGCGCCTGTCCGCCGTCGTCGCGGGCTTCGCGGCGGGTGCGGGGCTCTTCGTGCTCCTGCTGAGCCGGTCCGCCTTCGCCGCGCTGGTCATCGGTCTGATCACGCTGCTCGGCAGCGGTTTCTTCGCCTTCATCGGCGTCTTCTCCGCCTGGCTGCTCGAAGCCGTCTACGAACTCGACGAGGCCCGCGAGACCCGCGCCCGGCTCGCCGTCGCCGAGGAGCGGCTGCGGTTCGGGCGGGATCTGCACGATGTGATGGGGCGGAATCTGGCGGTCATCGCGTTGAAGAGCGAACTCGCCGTGCAGCTGGCGCGGCGCGGGCGGCCCGAGGCCGTGGAGCAGATGATCGAGGTGCAGCGGATCGCGCAGGAGTCGCAGCGCGAGGTGCGGGAGGTCGTACGGGGATACCGGGAGGCTGATCTCGGGGTCGAACTCGCCGGTGCTCAGGGCGTGTTGACGGCGGCCGGGATCGAGTGCGAGGTGACCGGGGAGGCGGCCGGGCTGCCCGCCGAGGTGCAGTCGGCGCTGGCGTGGGTGGTGCGGGAGGCGACCACCAATGTGCTGCGGCACGGGGATGCCGGGCAGTGCGCGGTGGGAGTGCGGGTGGCGGAGGGGCGCGTGGTGTTGACGGTGCAGAACGACGGGGTTGCCGAAGCCTCCGACGAAGGTGGCGGCTCCGGGCTGGCCGGGCTGCGGGAGCGGCTCGCCGCGGTGGACGGCACCTTGGCGGCCGGCCGCGTCGGGGAGGGGCTGTTCCGGCTGGTCGCTGAGGTGCCGCTGGCGGGAGCGGGCGTGCGGGAGGCCGCCGTATGACCGGGCCCGTACGGCTGCTGCTCGCCGACGACGAGCATCTGATCCGGGGGGCGCTCGCCACGCTGCTCTCGCTGGAGGACGACCTCGTGATCGTCGCCGAGGCGGCGAGCGGACCGGAGGCGCTGGCCATGGCCCTCGCGCACGAACCCGATGTCGCCGTCCTCGATCTTCAGATGCCCGGCGCGGACGGTGTGAAGGTCGCCACATCCCTGCGCGCCGAGCTGCCCGGCTGCAAGGTGTTGATCGTGACCAGTCACGGGCGGCCCGGGCATCTGAAGCGGGCCCTTGAGGCGGGTGTGCGGGGGTTCGTCCCGAAGACCGTCAGCGCTCAGCGACTCGCGGAGATCATCCGTACCGTGCACGCCGGAAACCGCTACGTCGACCCCGAGTTGGCCGCCGACGCCATCGCCGCCGGGGATTCGCCGCTGACCGCGCGGGAGGCCGAGGTGCTCGAGCTCGCCGCCGACGGGGCGCCCGTCGCGGAGATCGCGGAGCGGGCGGCGCTGTCGCAGGGGACCGTGCGGAACTATCTGTCGTCCGCCGTCTCCAAGCTCGGGGCGGAGAACCGGCACGCGGCAGTGCGTCTCGCGCGGGAGCGAGGTTGGGTATAGTTGCTCTCGCGCCACGGCGCAATGCGGACGTAGCTCAGTTGGTAGAGCGCAACCTTGCCAAGGTTGAGGTCGCGAGTTCGAGCCTCGTCGTCCGCTCCAGATCAAGGCCCCGGTCATCGACCGGGGCCTTTGTCATGCTCCTAGCTCCAGCTCATGCCCGTCAGGCGCTCGTACGCCTCCACGTACTTCGCCCGCGTCGCGTCCACGACCTCCTGGGGCAGCGGCGGCGGGGGCTGCTCGCTCTTTCGGTCCCAGCCGGAGGCCGGCGAGGTCAGCCAGTCGCGGACGAACTGCTTGTCGTACGACGGCTGCGCGCGGCCCGGCTCCCACTGGTCGGCCGGCCAGAAGCGGGAGGAGTCCGGGGTGAGGACCTCGTCGGCGATGACCAGCGTCTCTCCCTCGAAGCCGAACTCGAACTTGGTGTCCGCGAGGATGATGCCGCGGTCACGGGCGATGTCCCGGCCGCGGGAGTAGACGGCGAGGGTCGCCTGGCGCAGCTGGGCGGCGGTGTCGGCGCCGACCTGGCGGGCGACCTCCTCGTAGGAGACGTTCTCGTCGTGCTCGCCGACGGCCGCCTTGGTGGCCGGGGTGAAGATCGGGGCGGGGAGCTCGGAGCCGTCGACGAGGCCTTCGGGGAGGGCGAGGCCGCAGACGGTGCGGGACTCGTTGTACTCGACCAGGCCGGAGCCGGTGAGGTAGCCGCGGGCCACGGCCTCCACGGGGACCATCTGGAGCGACTTGCAGACGAGGGTGCGGCCCGCCCAGTCGGCGGGGGCGCCCGCGGGCACGTCGGTGCTCAGGACGTGGTTGGAGACCAGGTCGGCGAACTGGTCGAACCACCACAGGGAGAGCTGGGTGAGGATGCGGCCCTTGTCGGGGATCTCGGTGGGGAGCACCCAGTCGTAGGCGGAGATGCGGTCGCTGGCGACCATCACGAGGTCGCCCGCCTCGTTCTGGTACAGCTCGCGCACCTTGCCGGTGTGCAGGTGTACCAAGCCCGGAACCTGGAGCGGCTCGGGCTTTTCTACGAATCCGGACACGGTTCCTCCCCGTGGTTCTGTCCAATGGGTCGATTGTCCCGTACGGGCCGCTGACCTTGGACTGGGGGTGTGCTGGGTGAGCTCAGTCACGTTTGCAGATGCGGTCCAGGAGGTTGGCGGTGGCGCGCTGGACGCGGGCATCGACGTGGCCCGGGCGGTCCAGTGCCGGGGACCAGGCGAAGGTTCCGGAGGCGAAGATCAGGGCGCCGGAGGGCGCGCGGTACAGCGACGTCTCCTGGTGGCGGAGGGCGCCCTCGCGGTCGGTGTACGGGGAGTGGGCGAGCAGGATGCGCTCGTCGTGGTCCGGGAGCGGGGTGCGGGGGAAGTAGCGGTCGGCCTCACCGGCGACCAGGCCCGTGATCTCGTCGCCCTCGTGGGCGCCGGTCGCCTCCCACAGCCAGTGGTCGGCGTTGCGGACGATCAGGGGGTGCGGCTCGGGGACGTGGCCCGCGTACTGGATGCCGATCACCTCCTGCTCGGGACGGTCGATTTCACGCCAGAGCACCGGGCGGCCGGGGCCCTGGCGCTTGCGGCAGGTCATCAGGCGGTCGGGGACACCGGACGGGGAGGGGCCCAACTCGACCTGCCAGTACATGGAGTTGGCGGAGAGGAAGACCAGGGACGTGCCGTTCTCGCGGGCGAGCTCGACCGTGCGGCGCATGTTCGTCGACCAGTACTCGTCGTGGCCGGGGAAGACCAGGCCGCGGTAGCGGGTGGGGTCGACGTGGCCCGCGTGCAGGTCGCGGGCGTCGGCGTAGGCGATGTCGTAGCCGTAGCGCTCGGCCCAGCGGATGAAGTCGTAGGCGTGGCCGACGTGCAGGGGCAGGCCCGCGCCCGCGTACGGGCGGTCGAAGGAGACGGTCGTGGCGGCGTCGGCCTCGCCGAGCAGCCGGCCGTCCTCGTCCCAGGCGTGGTAGAGGCTGGCGCCGATACGGCCGTCCTCGGGGTAGAGGTTGTAGGCCTGCCAGGTGACGTCGGGGAGGAGCAGGAGCAGATCCGCGGGGTGCTTGTCGCGCACCGTGAAGGGGATGTGGGAGCGGTAGCCGTCGGCGGTGGTGAGGACGGCCACGTAGGCGCCGATGCTCCAGTACGAGGGGACCTGGAGGCGCCAGGACAGCCACCAGTGGTGGCAGGAGACCGTGCGGTCGGCGGTGAGCGGCGGGGGCTGCACGATGCCGGAGAGGCGCGGACTGGTGGTGATCTTGGCGGCGCCGTCGCCGCTGTAGTGGCCGATGCGGTAGATGTCGACGGCGAATTCCTGGGGCGGGTCGACGGTGATGTGGAAGTCGACGGCCTCGCCGGGGGCGACCGCGCCGGTCGAGGTGAAGCCCTTGATCTGCCGGTGGACGTCGTCGGCGGAGCGCGGGCCGGCGCTGCGGGGGGCCGGGACCCTCGGGGTGTCCGCGGTCGGGGGGTGGGCCTGGCCGTCGACGTACCAGGGGACGACCTGGCCGGTGTCGTCGAAGTACGTCACATTGCCGCGCAGCCAGGGGACGGGGCCCTGGCCGAAGGGGTCCGTCACGGCATGCGCGAGTGCCCCCGACTCCCAGCGGCGGATCTGCTCCGACCCCATGGCCATACCCCTCCCTCGTCCCCCGTGGTCGTGCATCGAGCGTTCGTGTGTCGTGCGAGCGCTGTACGCGCTTGCGTGTGCTCGCGGTCTACCTGCGGTGTGCCGGCGGTTCCTGTCATGTGACGCGGGCTTTTGTACGGCTGTCGTATGTCGCAAGCCCTTGCCATGTGCGCTATCGATCCCAGCACATCACATTCCGCACGCATGCTGTCACTATTCGTTGCGAATTGGCCGAAAGTGGAACCGGGGCTTCCGACCGCATACGGCGTGAAACAGGCGTCAGACCAGACGTACCGGCTTCTCCGGGCGTATCCCCGACTCCACCAGCCACGCGCGCAGCGGCACCGGATCGCCGTCCTCGATGAGGCTGAGGACTCTGGGGGTCAGGTCGGCCGCTCTTTCGCCGTCGATGAGGAGCGTGGGGCCGTCGAGCCAGTCCAGACCGGGGGCGGCACCCGCGGTGTCCATCGCGGCGCAGCACACCATCGCCGTGACGTGGTCGGTGAGCAACTCGCGGGCGGTGCGGGGTGGCTGGAGCGGGAAGAGGGGGAGCGCGCCGATGTCCAGGAGGGTGCTGCCGGCGTCGGGGGACGCCGTCCGCTCCGCGGGCGCGGCGGCCTCTTCGCGGGCCAGTTCGGCGGTCAGACCGGCGGCGAGAGCGGAGCTTCGCTCGGTTTCCTGGTCGTCGGGGGAGTCGTCCTCGGACATGGCGGCGTAGGGGGCCTTGGGCGGCTTCGGGAGTGGGGGTGGGGCGGCGGGGACGGGGGCGGCGTGGGGGTCTGCATGCGGGTCGGCGGGCCGGGCGGTCATCCGGTCCGGCGGGACCGCGAGGTGCTCGGCCGCGAGGTGGTCCATCACGCGGGCCAGGGTCGGGCCGCTCGCCTCCGAGGGTGTGCCGTCGGGGGTGCGGCGGACGCCGAGGGCGTCCAGGACTCGGTGGAGGCGGGCCGCGTCGGTGCGCCACTTCCGGTCGACGACCTCCTCCGGGTACTCCTGCCAGTCCACCGGGGACCAGTCCGGGCCGGACTCGGCCGGGCCACCGTGGAAGAGGCGCGCCGCGAGGAGTGAGGCGGCCTCGTCGACCGCTCCGGGCTCTTCGAGCAGGTCGCACGCGGGGCGCTCACCCAACCGGGACGCAAAGCCCTCGGCCAGGCGGTCCCGACGGGACAGCTCGGTCAGGGCGGCGACGACGCCCGCGTCCAGCCGGGACGGCCAGCGGCCCATCCGCCAGGCGGGCAGCGCCACACGCGTGAGCAGCCGGTCCCAGCCGGCGTACGCCAGCCCGACCTGTTCCTGGGCGACGATCCGCAGTCCGTAATCCACAGCCTGTGCACGCTCGGCGGCGGCGCTGGCCACCCCCCGCTCCATCTCGGTGGCGTGCTCCCGGCAACTGCGCAGCAGCAGCCGCGCGACCCAGCCGACGCCCGCGCACACCGCCCGCGACCCCGGACAACGGCCGCGCGTCGAGGCGACGGCCACGGCGGCGTCCAGGCCCCGGACGAAGCGCCGGGCCTGGGCTATGTCCGGGTGCGCGGAAGGTCCCGTACCGGCGACGACCGGGGCGAGGACCGCGCGCAGCTCACCGACGCGCATCCACCACAGGAACGGGGAGCCGATGACGAGGACGGGGGCGGCGGGCGTACGGCGGTGGGCGGCGCGCGTGCTTCCGCCGCGCAGGCCGTTGACCTCGTGCTCGTCGCGGTCGTCGGCCGGGGGCGGGCCGTGGGACGGGTGGGTGCGGTCCTCCAGCCAGCTGTCGCAGTCCGGGGTGAGCGCTATCGCGGACGGGGCGGGGACGCCGAGGCGGTCGGCGAGGTCGCGCACCATCCGGTACAGGTCCGGGGCCTGCTCCTCGGCTATCGGGACCGTGGGGCTGACGGCGGGGCGGGCGCGGGCGACGACCAGGGCGATACCGGCGGCGGCGAGCAGGACGAGAACGGCGACGGGGGTCACCACCCAGCGGGCCGCGTGCCAGCCCGGGCCGACGAGGTGGCCGGTGGAGGCGCCGACGAGCAGCACCACGGCGAACGCCGCGGGGAGCAGGGCGACGGCGAGCGCGCGGCTGCGGATGCGCAGCACCGCGAGGGCCCGGGCGCGCGCGGACTGCGCACCCACCTCCACACCGATACCGGTCACGACCGGACCTCACCCCCTCCCCGCTGCCCTGGCTGTCCGAACTGTCCTGGCTTTGCTCACTCCCCCACTGTGGCACCCGCCACTGACATCGCAATGCCGGTGGGCCAAGTGCCGGAACGCTTGCGCCGCACCCTAGTTGGGGCTTCGGCCCACGTCAGCCGGATGGGGCAGCGGTCACTCGATGGAATGGCTTTGGGGAAAGGTGGATGACGGACAGCAAGGATCAGGCCCCTGATCCCGGCCCTGAGCCGAGGAGGGAACAGGCCCCGAATCCTGAGACGGATTCGGGGCCTGCGGGGTTGTCTCGCGCGGGGGCGGCTTGTCTGGATGCGGTGGGCGCGCGGGCGCTTTCTACGCCTCCGCCGCCGCCTTCGCCGCGATGTCCGTGCGGTGCTGGGAGCCGTCCAGCTCGATGCGGGCCACGGCCGCGTACGCGCGGTCGCGGGCCTGGGTGAGGTCCTTGCCGGTCGCCGTGACGGACAGGACGCGGCCGCCGGCGCTGACGACGGCGTCGCCGTCGCGCTTGGTGCCGGCGTGCAGGACGTAGGCGTGCGGGGCGTCCTCGGCGGCGACCTCGTCGAGGCCGGTGATCGGGTCACCGGTGCGCGGGGTCCCGGGGTAGTTGTGCGAGGCGACGACCACGGTGACCGCGGCGTCGTCGCTCCAGCGCAGGGGCGCCAGATCGGCGAGATCGCCCTTGGCGGCGGCCAGCAGGACGCCGGCCAGCGGCGTCTTCAGGCGGGCCAGGACCACCTGGGTCTCGGGGTCGCCGAAGCGGGCGTTGAACTCGATGACGCGGACGCCGCGCGAGGTGATCGCGAGCCCGGCGTAGAGCAGGCCGGAGAAGGGGGTGCCGCGGCGGCGCATCTCGTCGACGGTCGGCTGCAGGACCGTCTCCATGACCTCCTCGACCAGCTTCGGGTCGGCCCACGGGAGCGGGGAGTACGCGCCCATGCCGCCGGTGTTCGGGCCCTCGTCGCCGTCCAGGGCCCGCTTGAAGTCCTGGGCGGGCTGCAGCGGGACGACCGTCTCGCCGTCGGTGATGGCGAACAGGGAGACCTCGGGGCCGTCGAGGAACTCCTCGATGACGACGCGCTCGCACCCGGCGGCGTGCGCCTTGGCGGCCTCGATGTCACCGGTGACGACGACGCCCTTGCCGGCGGCGAGGCCGTCGTCCTTGACGACGTACGGCGCGCCGAAGGCGTCGAGTGCGTCGGCGACCTCGTCGGGCGTGGTGCAGACGTACGACCGTGCCGTGGGCACCCCGGCCGCCGCCATCACGTCCTTCGCGAACGCCTTGGAGCCCTCGAGCTGCGCCGCCTCCTTGGAGGGACCGAAGACGGGGATGCCCGCCTCGCGTACGGCGTCGGCGACCCCGGCGACGAGCGGCGCCTCCGGTCCTACGACCACGAGGTCGGCGCCGAGCTCCGTGGCCAGCGCGGACACGGCCGCGCCGTCGAGGGCGTCGACCTGGTGCAGCTCGGCGACCTCGGCGATGCCGGCGTTGCCGGGGGCGCAGTGCAGCGCGGTGACGTCGGGGTCGAGGGACAGGGAGCGGCACAGGGCATGTTCGCGGGCGCCGTTACCGATGACGAGGACCTTCACGGGGGTCAGCCTAACGGGGTTTTTGTGCGGGGCGATGAGGGGCCGGGGGTTGGTGAGCTGTACGTTCCTCCAAGTCCCGGGCGGTCCCGGATCGCCGGAGAGGCTGACCGGCCGGGCCGAAATGCCTGGCCCTGGCCCTCTCGGGACTGGTCCTCTCGGGCCTGGGCGTTCGGGGCGGGGTTGCCCACGAGGCCCCGCTACTCGTTCGTGAACTCCTCCACCACCGTCGCCCCCAGCTCCCGCACGATCAGTTCGTAGCCGGACAGGGCCGACTCGTTGAGGTCGGGGTCGTCGTCCTCCGGGATGTCGTCCTCGATGGACACCGGGGGCCGCGGCTCGGGGGCGGAGGGAGGCTGGGGTGCCGAGGCGGGGGCAGCGTTCGGCGCCGGAGCAGCCGGGGCCGCCGGAGGCGGGGTGGGCATCGAGTGCGTCGGCTGGGGCGGGGCCGGGCGCTGGGCGGTCGTAGCGCCACCGCCGTAGCCGCCACCGCCGCCTCCGCCGAAGCCGCCTCCGCCACCACCGCCGAAGCCGGAGGAACCGCCCGGCGACGGAGGAGCCGAGCCTCCGCCCGACGGGTCGACGCTCGCCTCGATCTTCCACTGGACGTTGAACTGCTCGGCCAACGCCTGCCGCAGGACGTCCTCGCTGCCGCTGCTCACGAAGTTGTCGCGTGCGCCCGCGTTGACGAAGCCGAGTTGGAGGGTGGTGCCGTCGAAGCCGGTCACCTGGGCGTTCTGGCTGAGCAGGATCCAGGTGAAGCGGCGACGGTTCTTGACCGCCTCCAGGATGTTGGGCCAAAGCATGCGGGGGTCGAGGCCGCCGCTCGGGGGCGTGTAGGCCGGTGCCGCGCCTGCGCCCGGGGCGGGCGGGGGCGTGGGCGCCGCGGGCTGCGGTGTGGGCGGGGGCGCGGGGGTGCCGCTCGGCGCTGCCTGGGGGGACTGGGCGCCGCCGCCCGCCGGGGCTGCCGTGGGCCAGCCGCCGGGGCGCCGGCCACCACCCGCAGGGGCGGCGGTGGGCCATGCCCCGGGCGTGGCGGCCGCGGGCGGTGCGGCGGGTGCGGGCGCAGGCGCCGGAGCGGGCGGAGCCTGCGGTGGCTGAGGCTGCTGACCGCCCTGCGTCGGCGGCCGGCCGGGGGCCGAGGGCGCGGACGTGGCCTGCTCCGTGGGCGCACCCTGACCCGCCGGAGCGGGAGCGGCCGTACCGCCCATACCGGCCGTCGGCGCACCGGCTCCGGCCGGGGGAGTCGCCGGGGCCGGAGTCGCGGCGGCGGGGGCCGCGGGCGCCCCCGGAGCCCGTACGGCTGCCCGGGCCGCGGCCGGACCGCCACCCGGCGGAACCGGCGCTGCGGCCGCTCCCGGGTGGGCGTCAGGACCGGGCACGTACCCCATCGCGGGCATGCCACCGCCCGCGGCCGGCGAGAAGTTCACGCCCCGCTCCAGCCGGTCGAGCCGGGCCATCACGGAACGCTCGTCCCCGTACGCCGCGGGCAGCATCACACGCGCGCAGATCAGCTCGAGCTGGAGCCGGGGCGAGGTGGCCCCCCGCATCTCGGTCAGCCCCGCATTGACGAGGTCGGCGGCCCGGCTCAGTTCGGCGGCGCCGAAGGTGCCGGCCTGGGCCTGCATGCGCTCCAGGACATCGACGGGGGCATCGATGAGCCCCTTCTCCACGGCATCCGGCACGGCGGCGAGGATGACGAGATCCCGCAGCCGCTCCAGCAGGTCGGCGACGAACCGCCGGGGATCGTTGCCCCCCTCGATGACACGGTCCACGACCTCGAAGGCGGCGGCGCCGTCACCGGTCGCGAAGGCTTCCACGACGGAGTCGAGCAGCGACCCGTCGGTGTACCCGAGCAGGGAGGTGGCCATGGCATACGTGACGCCCTCCTCCCTCGCTCCGGCGAGCAGCTGGTCCATGACGGACATGGAGTCACGCACGGACCCCGCTCCCGCGCGCACGACAAGCGGCAGCACCCCTTCCTCGACCGGGATGTTCTCCCGGCCGCACACATCGGCGAGGTAGTCCCGCAGAGTGCCCGGCGGGACGAGCCGGAAGGGGTAGTGATGGGTCCGCGACCGGATGGTCCCGATGACCTTCTCGGGCTCGGTCGTGGCGAAGATGAACTTCAGATGCTCGGGCGGCTCCTCGACGACCTTCAGCAGCGCGTTGAAGCCGGCCGACGTGACCATGTGGGCCTCGTCGATGATGTAGATCTTGTAGCGGCTGCTCGCGGGCCCGAAGAAGGCCTTCTCCCGCAGCTCACGCGCGTCGTCCACACCACCGTGGGACGCCGCGTCGATCTCGATGACGTCGATGGAACCTGGCCCGTTGCGAGCCAGGTCCTGGCAGGACTGGCACTGGCCGCACGGGGTCGGCGTAGGACCCTGCTCGCAGTTCAGACACCGCGCGAGGATCCGCGCACTGGTCGTCTTGCCGCAGCCACGCGGCCCGCTGAACAGGTACGCGTGATTGACCCGGTTGTTCCGCAGCGCCTGCTGCAGCGGGTCAGTGACATGCTCCTGCCCGATGACCTCGGCGAACGACTCCGGGCGATAGCGGCGGTACAACGCGAGAGACGACACGCTTACGAGGTTATAGGCGCCCACTGACAACCCCACCCCTCAGCGGGAACGCAAGCGCCCCCCACGCACCCGCCAGAGCCGACCTACCCTTGCTGCCTTCCGGCCCTGGGGGAGTTCAGTCAGATAGCGCCGCGTGAGGGGCTTCACGAAGAGTACCCGATGTCGGCCTGGGGGAACGAGTTCGCGAGCACTCCTCTCGGTCATGTAATGTTTCCGGCGGAGGATTCGCCTAGAGGCCTAGGGCGCACGCTTGGAAAGCGTGTTGGGGGCAACCCCTCACGAGTTCGAATCTCGTATCCTCCGCCAGTGCCTCACCGGGCACGATGTCGAAGGGCCCCACCGCTTGCGGTGGGGCCCTTCGACGTGTGTGGCGGTACAGGGCCGCACGGCGCCTCCGGGCCTTGCCGTCCGGGGCTGTGTGGGCGGCCACAGCGCAGCGGCGGCGCGTAGGCCCATACTGGGGTCAATGACAAAGCCTCTTGTACCGAAGCGTCACTTGCCCACCAGCCCCTTCAAGGCCCCGGTCGCACCGGCTCCCAAGCACTTCGCCGTGGGTGACCAGGTCACCCATGACGTGCACGGCCTCGGCCGGGTGATCGGCATCGAGGACGGAATCGCGGCACTCGTGGATTTCGGCTCGGCGCAGATGCGGATCCTGAGCCCGTACGCCAAGATGACCAAGCTGTAGGACCGCTGTGCCCGGTCACGGCACGCCAGGCCCTCAGGGACCTGTAACGAAAGGCAGACCTCTCATCGACCTGACGTCGCTGTTCTCCGCTCCGGAAGGGCAACCCCGCCGTTCCGCCACGGCATCGCCGCCTCCGACGACAAGCCCCTTCCAAGCCCCTGACTTCGGGGAGGACGAGATCTTCCCGCTCGACGACGAACAGGAGCCGGCCCCGGGCCTGCGTGCCGGGCGGCCCAAGGCCGCCTAGGGGTGTCTTCTGGATCGTGCCGGCGTCGCGGGCCCTGGCACGTACTCCTCCCCCACTGCCGCAAAGGCGTGGGGGCATTTCTTGGCGCGCCCTGACGCGTGCCCTGACCGGGCAGCGTCAATCGCAGTGCTGTGCTTCCTCCCGGGCCGGCTGCGGCGGGACTCGCGTCGTGAGCGGCGCGACCTGGCGCGAAGTGGCCCGAGTGGTCCCTTCGAAGCGGCTCGGGAACGGGTACTTGCGTTCCAGGAACGTGTGGATGGCGGCCTCGGCCGCCGCTCTGGCCGCCGGGGCGGTGTCCACGTCGTTGAGGCAGAAGAAGTCGATGTCCTCTCCGGCCGCGAGGCGGGCCAGGCGGCGGTGCATGTCCGGGGTGCCGAGTTGGACGTAGCGGAAGCGGTAGTCGGACGGGACGGCACGGCCGGTCGCGATGGCCCAGTGGTGGTGGAGCGTGGAGGCCGGAGCGATGTCGGTGGTGGAGCGGAAGCGGGAGTAGGAGGTCTGCTTCAGCTCCTCGATTTCCAGGCTTTCCATTTCCCGCATGACCGACAGGAGTTGGGGGTGCGGGGTATGCAGCGACTTGTGCGTGATGTGTCTGCCGTGGAAGTGCCGGATCACCTCGCGGGCGTTCTTCCCGGCGGAGTTCGGGGCCGGTTCCAGGGGGTGCGGGGCGCCGAGTCCGAGCTTCAGCGGGGACAGGGGAATGCGGGCTATGCCGTTGCCGTGGAAGAAGTGCTCGGCTCCTACCGGGCGATTGATGAAGACGTCGTCGTTGAAATACAGGTAGTGGTCGGACAGGCCCGGGATGTGGTGCAGGCGGCTCTCTATCGCGTGTGAGTTGAAGACGGGGAGCGCGTCGGGCGGGAGGATGTCCCGGTGGTCCACCACCGTCAGGCCCTGCGCGTCCGGGTCCAGCCAGGCGGGGATCTGGGAGTCGGTCACCAGGTAGACGTGCCGGACGAAACCGGCGTACATCTCCAGGGAGCGCAGCGCGTACTTCAGTTCGTCGTGGCTGGTGTAGCGGGAGGCGCCGGTCTCGCGGGCGGCGATGACGTTCGAGGAGAGGGCCTGATGGGCTCTGCGCTTCGCGGCCATCGCCGGGTCGTTCCCGTCGACCCAGGTGTACACGGCGTCGACCGGGAAGCGCACCTCGTCGATGCCCGGCTCGGCGAACGGGACGAACGTCGGCACGCTGCGGCGGCGGCACACCACCGCGGCCGGCTGCTGCGCGGCCGTCGGCAGCACTTCCGAGACGGCGTTGCGGCGCGGGGCGACCAGTGCCGGGCCGAAGACGTCCGGCAGGCGGCTGCCGGGGACGGTGAGCCAGGAGGGGTCCGTGCCCGAGGTGCCGAGGTCCCGGCCGTGACGCCAGAACTCGATGTCGCACCCCGTCTCCAGGCCGGTGAGCACCTGCCCTTCCGGGCCCAGGCGCACCAGACCGGTACGGAGCACCGCGGCCCGCCCCAGTGCCCGCGGCAGCTTGCCGTCGGCCCACAGCACCGCGGTCGTCACGGCGCCGTCCGGTCCTACGGCGCCGACGTACCCGACGGTGCCGGCGAAGCGCTGGGCGGCCCGGGAGAGAACCGCGCCGCGGTGCCTCTCCTCGATGCCGATGACCTGCCGCGGCGCGCCGTGCCCGTGGTCGGCGGGGACCAGGAAGTACGGGACGCCGAGGCCCTCCAGCAGGGTGCACACCCGCTCCAGATCGGCTTCGACGGCGTCCGCGGCGGTGTAGTCGGCGACCGTACGGCCGTAGAGCCGTATGGGTCCGAAGGTGATCCGGCGCAGGCCGGGTACGGCGGTCCGCAGGCGTCGGCGGGCCCGGGTCGCGCGCAGCGCCCAGAGCCGGGCCGTCAGCCAGAGCCGCAAGCGCGAAACGAGGTTCCGGGCCGTCCGGATGCCCCCCGGCAGTCCGAAACGGTGACGGATGTGCGTGCCCCTCATGTCCATGCCCCCCATGTCCATGCCCCCCAGGCCCGCTACTTCTGCTTCTCGAAGGGGCTCGGGAAGGGGAAGTAGTTCTCCAGGAACTCGTCCATCCGGCGGCCGACCTGCTCCCGTTCCTCGGGCGGCACATCGACGTCGTTGAGGCAGAAGAAGTCGAAACGGCGGTTGCGGCGCAGGTCGGTCAGGCGCTTCTCGGCGTCCGGGCGGCTGATGTTCACGTACCGGAAGCTGTACTTGCCCGGCACTCCGCGGCCGGTCATCAGCGCGTACTGGTAGAGCAGCGGGGCCGTCATGGCGATGTCCTGCGGCGAGCGGAAGCGGGACGCCGTGGTGCGCTGGATGTCTGACGGGAAGAGCTCCTCAAGGGCCCGCAGGGTTTCGCGCTGTTGCGGCAAGGGGGTGTGCATGAAGTTGTTCGTCGTCATCCGGCCGAACTTCTCCAGCAGCAGCCGGCGGACGTTCTTGCTCGCGGAGTTGGTGGCCGTCTCCTCGGCGTGCGGCTTGCCGACGCCTATCTTCAGCGGGGAGACCGGGATCTTCATCAGGCCGCTGCCGTGGAAGAAGTGCTCGGCGGTGACCCGGCGGCCGACGAACACGTCGTCGTTGAAGTAGAGGTAGTGGTCGGACAGGCCCGGGATGTGGTGCAGCCGGGTCTCGATCGCGTGGGAGTTGAAGACGGGGAGGACGTCGGGCGGGAAGATGTCGCGGTGGTCGACGACCGTGATCCCGGGGGCCCGGTCGTCCAGCCAGTGCGGCTTCTGACCGTCGGTCACGAGGTAGATGTGCCGGACGAAGTCGGCGTACATCGCGAGTGAGCGCAGTGAGTACTTCAGCTCGTCATGGCTGGTGTAGCGGGAGGCGTTGGTCTCCTTGTCCAGGATCTCGGCGATGCCCTGGCCCTGGTACCGGGCCCGCTTGGCCCTCATCTCCGGCTGCTCGCCGTCCACCCAGGTGTAGACGACGTCGACGGGGAAGGTCACGTCGTTCACGGTCGGCAGGGTGAGCGGGACGAAGGTCGGCAGCTCCCGGTCGCCGATCCGGACCGTGGCCGGCTTCTGCTCGGACGCCGGCAGTACGTCCGTGATGCCGTTGTTGCGGGGCGCGACGAGGGACTCGGCGAAGATGTCCTCGGACGCCTGGGGCTGCACCTTGGCCAGGCGCCGGGGGCCGTCGTCGGAGGCGAGGAGCTGGGCCCCGTCCTCCCAGAACTCGACGTCGCAGGCGAGTTCCGGGCCGGCGAGCAGCTGGCCGGAGGGCCCGAGGTGGTTCTCCCCGATCCGCAGGACGGGGGCCGTGCGCAGCGGGGTCGGCAGTACGCCGTCCAGGAACAGGGCGGGGTTCTTGAGCTGTCCGCCGGGCAGCGGTCTGCCGATGAACACCGCCTTCCCCGCGTTCTGCGCCTCCAGGACGGTGAGGAAACGCTCCCGGTCGACGGCGTTCACACCGAGCGTGTGGCGCGTACGCGAGGTCGGTACCAGGAAGTAGGGGATACCTTCCTGCTCCAGCGCGGCGACGACCAGGCCGAGGTTGGCGGCGGCCGCGCCGGCGGCGCTGAACCGGGTCACGATCCGGCCGTAGAGCTGCTGGCCGCGCACCGCGACCGGGCGGAGCGTCGGGTCCGTGACGGCTGCCGTGCGGCGGCGCCGCATGGTGCGCAGCTGCCACACCCTTTCGGCGGCCTTGCGCTCGACTCGCGGTCGCATCCGCCGGGTGAAGGAACGCACGGTCACGTTCTGAGCTCCTCTTCATGAACCCTCAGACATCCCTGTGTGTGAGAGCAGACCGACGCATGCGACGGAAGGTTGTAGAAGAGTTCTCCGAGAATTAACAAACGAAGGGCCGTATGCACAACTGGCCCTCAGCCGGGCGTGGTAAAGGGCGCGACAGAGGGCTCAGGGCAGGCGAAAGGCCCCGGCCGATCGGTCGGGGCCTTCGTCGTGGTCCACCAGGCCAGGGGCCCGATCCGGGAGAGTGGATCAGGCCCCTGGCCGGTTTCCGAGGTCGAGCACGGCCGGTCGGACACCGGTGCACTGCCATCGGCGGAACATCCCAGGGACCGTCTGCGACGGCCCGTACTCCACCGGTAGGTCGCGCCATGGGGCACCGGGGTCCGTACCGGCCAGGGCATCCCGTCGGTCGGCCTCCGTCGACATGCGGACGACCAGCCGACCAAGAGATGCCCTGCTCTGCACCACGGGCTAGAAGGCGCTGTTGTCGCAGCCCATGGCCGATCCGATGTGGGTGTCCTGCCCACCCGAGTTGCCCTCGCCGTTGAGCGCGTTGCCCAGCACGCCGTTGAGCACGCCGACCTGGCCGAGGACGTCGACGTTCAGGTCGTGCGACTTGCAGGAGGAGCTCTGCAGGACGCTGGTCTTGCCGCCGTGGCCGTCCATGCCCTGGGCGGTGGCGGTGCCGGCGCTCAGGATGCCGACGCTGCCGAGGGCGACGACCACGACGGCAGCCTTGCGAAGGTTGTGCATGTCATCTCCGGTGAAGTGAGTTGATTGCGATCCGTGACAGATCGACTTCGTACAGTTATGGGAGGTTAATAGGAAAATGACCAATATGTCCCCTAGGCGCGCCGGGGCTTGTGATCTCGTTGCGGAACGACCGGACGACCGCAGATCTTGTGCAGGGCGCGGCTGAGCGGCATCGGAGTGCGGGCCTCGCCGAGGCGGTGGCCGGTCTCGCGGTGCAGGGGCAGGGTCTCGTGGGCGAGGGCTCAGCGCCTGCTCGGCATGGCGGCGGGCCTGGTCGGGACGGGCCAGTTCTCGGTGGGCAGCGGCGATCATGTCGAGGTCGTGGCAGCCGGGGTCGTTGGTGGCCCTGGCGACGGAGTCCGGCGTCAGGGCGCGGCCGTTGTGGGATCCGCCCCTCCGGTCGACGCTCACCTTGAAACCCGGGGGCGTCGAGTCGGTCAGGCGGGGGCGACCTGCTCGTCGGCGGGGCCGCCTCAACTGCCGCCCCACCAACGGTCGATGAGTGTCTCGACCGGTATGACGCGAGTGGCCTTCACGAGCAGGGCCGTCGGTATGCACCGCTGACGCGACCGGCCAAGGTCAGTCTCCGAACCGTCCGTCCACGCCCGTACCGACTCCCGGCAACCGGCCGAGGTCCTGCGGCACCAGGTCTCGCGCGCCCCCACCCCACACCCCCCTCCCGGCCCACCGCCCCCTCACCTCGCCACCACCTCGTCATCACCCCCGTCACACCGCAAACCCGAGTTTTCGCCAACTCTCCATCGGCTGACCGAATCACGACGGCGATGCGTTCCCTTGTTCGAGTGGTGTGTCTGACCTCACGCTCGTCCCCTCGGAGAAGGCGTGACAGCGACGACCTGCACCGGTGGTGGTGGTCGGTGTGCGGTGCAGGGGCACGGTGACAGTGCGACCAACCTGGCATTCCGCAACTACCGGCCAGTACCCCTGGTATGGCGCAATCCGCTCGGCCCGGAAGTTTGCCCTGCCACCATCAACACCCATCGAAATCCCAGGCGTCCGGAATGCGGCGGGGGGCTGGCCATGGGGCTGCTCGGCAATGAGCGGGCGTTCGCGCACACGTTGACTCCCCAGGAGCACGAGAGCGTCATGGCCCTCGGCAACCGGAAGCACTACCCGGCCGACGCCCATCTCCTCACCGAGGGCGACCGAACCAGTCACGTCGTGATCATTCTTCAGGGGTGGGTGACCGTATCCGTGGCGACGGACCGTGGGGCCACCCGGCTGATACTCGGCCTGCGCGGCCCGGGCGAACTGCTCGGTGAGATGGCCGCGTTGGATCCGCATCCCCGGAGCGCCACCGTGCGTGCACTGGGCCCCATAGAGGCCCAAGTCATATCCGGGGATGCGTTTCGTCGTTTTCTCGCCCTGCATCCCCGCGTCAGCGGCCTGGTGATACGTCAGCTGACCTCCCGGCTCCGCAGCGCCGACCAGGA
Source organism: Streptomyces sp. SD31 (assembly GCF_052068475.1). Lineage (NCBI taxonomy): Bacteria > Bacillati > Actinomycetota > Actinomycetes > Kitasatosporales > Streptomycetaceae > Streptomyces > Streptomyces sp. SD31. Next base: position 110,845 of record NZ_JBQHCX010000001.1, read on the forward strand.
ACGCTCCGCGCTCGCCTCGCTCACCGTGCTGCAACGCCTGGCCAGCCGGCTCACCGAACTCTCGGGAGCCGAGCCCTCCGGCCCCTACACCCCCACCGCGGCGAGCCCCACACGCGCCCCCGCCACCGCCGGCCCCGTCGTCCAACTGGCCCAGGACGAACTGGCCGCCACGATAGGCGCCACCCGCGAAGCCGTCGCCAAGGCCCTACGGCTGCTGCGCACCCAGAACATCGTGCGCACCGGCAACCGGATGGTGGAGATCCTCGAGCCCGGACTGCTCGCCCTCCTCGCGGACGGTCATCAGGAGTAAGCCCACGCCCCGCCGTGTGTAAACGGCTACAGACGCCTCACGTCCCGGGCCTGACCCTGAGGGGACGGGCCACCTCCGCGGACCACGTCCCCGGCAGGACGAACCACCTCTTCGGCAGCACGAACCACTTCTTCGGCAAGCGGAAAGAACATGCAGGGGGCATGGGTGAACCACGACGCTCTGGAACTCACCGAAGCACACTACGAGTTGGTGATCAGCGTCGACGCCAGACGTTCCGGCGCGTACGACGACGTCGACAGGCCGCGCATGCGCGCCCGGATCTACCGGGTGCTGGAGACGGCCTTCAGCCACGCCAAGGTGGCATGGGACGTCGTCCACACGGAGGACCGCGGCGACGGCGTGCTGCTGTCGGTGCCGGGCCGGATCGCGGCGAGCCGGCTGCTCGGGCTGTGGATGGTCGAGGTGCACGAGAAGCTGCGCGACGAGAACCGTGACCTGGCCGTCCCCCTCGGGCTGCGCATCGGCATGCACGTCGGCCCGGTCCGGCACGACGAGCGGGGCATCAGCGGACGGGCCGTCGACCTCGCCTGCCGACTGGCCGACTCCCCCGTCGCCCGGCAACTCCTCGACGCCGAGAAGGCCGACCTCGTGCTGGTGACCTCCCAGTCGCTGTACGAGGAGGTGGTCAGCGGCGGCGGCAAGTTCATCGAGCCCGCGCACTACTCCCCGGCCCGGCTGGAGCTCAAGGAGGGCCCGGCCACCGCCTGGTTCCACCTGCCCGGGCGGCCCGCTCCGGAGATCCCCGGGGCCGGGCCGGCGGCCGCGTCGTCGACGCCGTCGACGCCCTCGCCTGCCGGTGGCCCGCTGTCCGCCTTCGACGACGAGCTCGACGACCTCGACGACAGCGCCGAGGACGAGTTCCCGGTCGTGGACAGGTCCGGCCATCGGCCCGGTGACGTCGGCATTCATCAAAACGTCAAGGGCGACGCCTTCCATAACGAGCACAACGTCTACCACGGGCCCGTGCAGATGGGCGGGTCCCACAACCGCGTCACCGAGCAGAGGAAGGACTGAGCCGGGTGAGCGACGACGAGCAGGCGGGCGGCGCTGCCGTCGACACCTCTGAGCAGCCCGGCGGGGGACGGTCGTCCGACGACGACAAGAAGGCCGGGGACGACAGGAAGCAGGACCGGGACGACCGCGCCCGTGGCGACGACGGCAGGTCCGACGACGACAAGTCCAAGTCCGCGGAGGACGAGGAGTCGGAGAAGGAGAAGGAGAAGGAGCGGGAGAGGGAACGGGAGCGCGCCGCAGGGCGGTTCAAGGAGCGCACCCGCGACCCCCTCGCCGACGATTCCGGCGAGGACGGGCCCACCGATCTCGCCGCCGCGGCGCGGACGCGCCTGGCCACCCGGCAGCTGTTCGACGTCCGCCGGGACCTGATCAGCTTCGCCCACTCACGGCTCCAGAGCGCCCACATCGGCGACAACTTCAACCTGTTGCTGGGCTCGCGTCCGCCGGGCGCCGGCCTGCGCAGCGGGCCCGTGCCCGAGGAGGAGCTGCGCCGGCTCCGCCGGGACCACGTGGAGCCGGAAGGGTACGTACTGCTGCGCAACGCGCTGCGCGCCCGGCGGCTGCTCGTGCTCGGTGCCGCGCCCGGTACGGGACGTACGAGTACGGCGCTCTCGCTCCTCGACGAGGTCACCACCTCCGCGGCGAACGGCGCGGACGCAGAGCCCGACTCGCGGATCCGACGGGTCGATTCGGACGGCGGGGTCCGGCAGTTGGCCGAGAAGCTGGACGGTGACGGCGGGGACGCGTGGCACGGTACCGGGCAGCTGCTGGAGCTGTCCCTCACCCGGGCCAACGCCCTGCCCCCGGACGAGATGGACCTCGACGAGCTCGCCGCGGCCCTGGCCCGCCGCGAGGCCTTCGCGGTGATCGTCGTCACCGTCGGGTCGGCGGCGAACGCGCTGCTGGCCGGGCGGTACGGCATGCTCTGCCCGCCCGCGCCCACCCAGGAACTGCTCGCCACCCGGCTGCGCGAGCGGCTGGAGGAGCGGGCCGCTGAGGCCCGGGAGAGCGATCCCCCGTCGGCCGAGCTGCTGGCGCGCGCGGAGGACCTCTGGGCACGCGAGGAGGTCAAGGACGCGGTCGGGCTGAACGATCTGCGCCCCGCCGAGGCCGAGTTGCTCGCCTCGCTGCTGGCCGGGCATGTGCTCGGGACCACCTCGTACGAGGAGCTGCTGTCCGGCTGCCGCAGCATCGCCGCCGAGCAGGCCCAGGAGTGGTTCGCCGGGGTGGACCGGGCGCTCACCGCGCCCCGCGCCGAGGGGGAGGGGAAGGGCCGGCGGTCGGACACGGCGACGCTGTTCCAGCCGGTGGCGTTCCGTATCGCGCTGGCCGTACTGGGCGGGGCGTCGTACAGCGCCGTGGCCGCCGCCGCGCACCTGCTGACCTGGGAACTGTCCGTTCAGTGCGACCCGGACAACACACCGGCCCGCCCGCTGTTCTGCGACGACCCCGAGGTCGACAAGGCGCTCTCGCGCGCCGATTTCACCGACGGCAAGGTCGAGGTGGCCGGGCACGACGTGCCGGCGCGGCTGATCTGGTACCGGGGTTCCGCGCTGCCGTCCGCGGTGCTGACCGAGCTGTGGGACCGGCACTTCCCGGTGCGGGCGCCGGTGGTGCGCTGGCTGCGGCTGCTGGCGGACGACCCGCGCTCCCAGGTGTGGATGCGCGCCGCGGTCGCCGCCGGTGAGCTGTGCGTACGGGACTTCGACCACGGCTACACCGAGCTGGTCCGGCCGCTCGCCGAGGCGTCCACGCCCCGCAGGCGGATCTTCGCGGCCACCACCATGGACCAGGCCGCCGGTCACGACTCGCACCGCCGGACCGTGCACAAGATCGTCGGGGACTGGAGCAGCAACGGCACCAAGTCGCTGCGCTGGACCGCCGCGATGGCGCTGGGCTACGGCAACGCCGCCGCCACCACGGACGACACGCTGGACGCCCTGGCCCGGATCGGGATCCGCGACGAGGGTGAGCAACTCGCTGTCAGTTCCTTCAACGTCGTACGGCTGCTGACCCTCCCCGATGCCCCTCGGGTGCTGGAGCGGGTGGCCGAGTGGACCCACCACAAGAAGGAGCCGTACCAGGACCTGGGGCTGGTGACCACCGTCCGGCTGGCGCTGACCAGGGTGGACGAGGTGCTGACGGACGACCCGGAGTCCTCCCCGCTGGGTGACCGGGGCGACTGGCCGCTGCCGCTGGCCCTCGCCGCCACCCGGCCCGAACTCGTCGTCCCCATGGCCGACTTGCTGTGGACCACGCTGAACACGGCGCGCTCGAAGGACGTGGCGATGGACGCGCTGGAGGCGCTGCTGCGGTCGGCGGTGCGCAAGGACGGCACCGAGTGGACCCGGCCGGGGCTGGCGGCGCTGCTGCCCGCGCTGGCCACCGAGGCGAACGACCGGCGGCGGCTGGACTGGCTGTTGCGCCGAATGATGAACGACCCGGAGAAGCCGCTCCCCGAACCGAAGGCGCGCGACCTGTGGTGGCTCGCCGTCTCACCGGCGGAACGGACGGGCCAGGAGGAGAGGCATGGCTGACAACGACGACGCGAGGGCGCAGGCGAGGCAGCGGCTCCAGGCGAAACGGGCCGCCGCCGACTCGACTCCCGTGGGCCCGTTCCTGAAGGAGTACACGCCGACGGGCGGGCTGCCGCCGATCAGTGCCGAGAAGACCTCGGTGGTGTTCTACCGCAACGGCGGCTACAGCGTGGTCACCGCCTTCGGCGTCCGGCACGTCGACAAGCGGGCGCTGGCCCGGCCGTACACCGCCTGCGAGATCGCGGTCGGCACCTTCGTGACGCCGCTGCGGATGGAGCTCCCGGCCGCCGGCAGCACCGCCTTCTTCAAGGCCGAGGTGGACATCGAGTGGGAGGTGACCGACCCCCATCTGGTCGCCGTACAGGCCGTGAAGGATGTCGCCAAGCGGCTCACCTCCCCCATCCTGGAACGGCTGCACGAGGTCACGCGGTCCTACCGGGTGACCGACGCCGAACAGGCCAACCGGGTCATCACACGCGAGTGCGCCGGGGGCCGCTGGAGTGATCTGGGGGCCGAACTCGGCCTGCGGGTACGGCTGTACGTCCGGCTGGGGGTGGACGACGACGCCATCGAGCACGCGAAGAAGAAGCGGAACGTGGTGGCCGAGGCCGAGGTGACCGGGCAGCGTCAGGACGCGTTCCGGCGCATGCTGCAGGGCGGGGAACTCGCGCAGCTCAGCTTCATGCTGGCCGCTGATCCCGAGGGGGCCAAGGACTTCCTGGAGAAGATCCGCCAGGAGGGCAGGCAGGACGAGCGGGAGCGGATCGACCGGCTCTACACCATGGCGCTCAGCGGAGAGCTCGCCTCCACCGACGTGGAGACACAGGTCCTGAACCTCATCAACCCGGACCGGCGCCGCCCCATCCAGGGCCCCCTCGGCACGCTGCCGCCCCGCCGCGAGCCCCGCCAGCTGGAGGCCTCCGCGGACGGGGAGTTCACCCCGGACTGGGTGTCGGACGAACCGCCCCGACGGCGCCCCCACCGGTCCGAGCCCTCCCGGGGCGAGCCCCGCGGGCCGGGGCCCGGCCGCAGGGAGCCGTATGCCGGTGAGGACACCGACCCGCGACGCCGGCCCCACCGGGACCCCTACTCGGCGGACGACGACGGATACGCACCCGGCCCCCGGCGCCGGACGCACCGCCCGGATCCGTACTCCCCGGCAGCCGACGCCGACTACGACGACCCACGCCACCGGCCCCACCGGCCCGAGCCCTACGACGAGGGCGACGCCCCCTACTACGACGACCCGCGCACCCGCGACCGCCACCGGACCCGCCGGTCCGAGCCCTATGACGAGGGCGGCGGCCTCGACTACGACGACCCGCGCACCCGGGACCGGACCCACCGGCCCGGCCCGTACGCCCAGGACGACGACGCCCCCTACGACGACCGTCGTGCCGGAGTGCGGCGGCCCCCGCGCCGGCCGGAGCTCAGCTCCACGGGACCGGTCCCCGACCACGACCCCGAGGATGAGTCGCGCTCCGGCGAACGGCCCCGGACCTACCGGCCGGAGCCCTACTACCCGGAGGGCGAGCGGGAATGGGAACGGCCGCGGCGTCGCAGACGAGACGAGGACGACGGATGGGCCTGGGCGGAAGAGGACCGATGACCGCCGACGGGGCGGCACAGACCTCCCCCGCCTCGGTCGTGCCCGTGCCGGACGGGGGTCGGCACTGCAACGACCGGGCGGGGGAGCGCATCGCCGAGCGGCTGCTGGTCACGGTCCGCGAGGACCTCGGCCGGGCCGACTCCAAGGCGGCCGTGCTGTTGTCGGGGACGCTCGCGCTGCCCGCGTTCCTCGTCGGCTGGCACGGCACGCCCGGGTGGGACGGGCTCGCCGACGTGACGCTGATCCTCTCCGGGGTGCTCTGGGCCGTGGCGGTGGCCGCGCTGGTCGCGGCGCTGCTGCCGCGCACCGGCACGGTCCGCGGCCGGGACGAGGTGACCTACTTCGGCGATCTGGTGGGCGCCCGCGACATCGCGAGGCTGTCCGCCCGGGTCACCGAGGCGGCGCGCGACCCCGCCGGGTGGCTGCTCGTCCAGGCCGTGGACGTCAGCTCGATCCTGTCCGCCAAGTACCGGGCCATCCGCTGGGGCGTGGCCTCGCTCGCCCCGTCGGCGGGCCTGGCCGTGGCCTGGGGTCTGACCGCGGGGTGATCCAGAGGGCGCACGCGACACCGGCGTACCACCGCACACACGCCAACGCACCACCGCACACGACATCGGCGCGCACCAAGCACGAGGCACACGCGTCACCACGTACACGTCGCAAGAACGAATCAAGAACCACCAGCACGAACCACCAGTACGAACCTCAAGCACGAACCTCAGAGACCTAGGGGACGGCCGTGGGAAGAGTCACGGGAAGACGGCAGACAGGAAGGGCCCGGGTGCGCCGCGCCGCGATCTCGGTGCTGGGCACCGCCGCGGTGTTCGTGTCCCTGGTGGCACCGGCCGGTCAGGATCCGGTGCCCGCGGCGGATTCCGAACCGGCGTTCCCGGCGGTCAACTACGCGGTGGCCGTGGACGAGTCGGCCAGCCTCGCACCCGAGGACATGAAGGCCGAGAAGGCCGCCGCCAAGCGGATCGCGCTGGGCGACGTCTCCTCGTCGTCGCAGGTCACGGTGTTCGGTTTCGCCGCCGCCGAGAAGGCCGGCCAGCGCGTGGTGGACCCGGTGTGCCCGCGCACCACGCTGGACGCGGCGGGCCGCGAGGAGGTCGGCGGTTGCGTGGACAAGCTGCGCAAGCGCAAGGAGAGCGAGGGCACCGGCACCGACCTGCCGACCGCCATCCGGCAGGGCGTGGACGACCTGACCGACGGCTCCGACGCCTCGGTGCCCCGGGTGCTGTTCCTGCTGACCGACGGGAAGATGGATGTCGAGGACAGCTTCAAGTACGGCGATCCCTCGCACCGCGCGGCCGAGGGCGAACGGCAGTTGAAGCTGGCGCTGAAGGAAGCCGCCGCGCAGAACGTCCAGATCTGGCCGCTGGGCTTCGGTTCCGACCCGGACAAGAAGCAGCTCGACCAGATCGCCGCCGGCGGCTACCAGAAGGGCTGCGTCGCACTCCCCTCGGCGACTCCCAAGGCCCACAAGGTCGACGGGGCCAAGGACGTCGGCACCACACTGGAGAAGATCTTCGCCGCCGCCCACTGTCTGCGCCACGAGGAGGGCCCCAGCAAGCGCCCGCCGGCCACCCTGGAGATCGGCATCTCCCCGCTGGCCACCGTCGGCAGCATCGTCGTCGACAAGGGCGACCCCCAGGTGAAGATCACCTACATCGACCCGGCCGGCGACAAGGTCCCCACCACCTCCGGGACGTTCAAGAACTCCCGCTTCGAGCTGGCGGGCGGCACCGGCACCGTCGAGGCGCTGAAGATCATCGACCCGCTGCCCGGCACCTGGAAGGTCAAGGCCGAGGCCCCGGAGGGCCACCGCTCGCTGCCCGTCGGCGTCAGCGTGCTGTGGCAGGGCGAACTGCGCGGCGCCATCACCATGGACCCGCCCTCACCGCAGGCCGGTGAGAAGGTCACGGTGACCATGCGGCTGCAGACCCGCGAGGGCTACGAGATCAAGGACCCGCGCGACTACGAGGGGCTGCGCGTGCGCAGCGAGCTGACCGGGGACGGCTTCTCGCCGCTCGCGCTCGACCTCGCCGACAACGGCAAGGGCTCCGACTCCGAGGCGAGCGACGGCTCCTTCACCGGCATCGTGACCATCCCCGAGGACGCCGACGGGGCGCTGACGGTGAGCGCCACGCTGACCGCCTCCGGCCTGAGCGCCGACACCCGCAGCGAGACCGGCGAGGTCGCGCCCGGCGAACTGCCCGTCAAGGCACCGCTCGAACTGCCCGCCGGCAACACCCACCCCGGCGGCACCGTCACCGGCACCCTGGACGTCAGCAACACCACCGACACCCCGCACACCCTGCGGCTGTCCGTCGCCGACGTGAAGGACGGGCTGCTCTCCGTCGAGCCCAAGGAGATCACCCTCAAGCCCGGTGAGCAGGGCACCAGGCAGGTCACGGTCAAGGTCTCCCCGGCGAGCGCCTTCGGTGACCGCCTCGGCGACGGCCTCGACCTCTCCGGCACCTTGACCGTCGTCGACACCACCGACGACGACCGGCGGCTCGAAAGCGCCCCGGTCTCGGTGCGGGTCACGCCGGAGCCCGGGATCTGGGACAAGTACTGGTGGGCGTTCGTGTCCGGCGCCGTCGCGCTCGCGCTGGCCGCCGCAGCCGTCGTCGCCTGGCTGGGGCTGCTCAGGCGCCGGCGGGACCCGTTCGGGCTGGTGCTGCAGCTCGTCTCCGAGGACGGCACCGTCCTCAACGAGCACAAGGCCGGGCACGGCAACAACAAGCAGTGGTACGAGTTCGCCGTCGCCGAGGCGCATCGCAGCCCGCGCATCGAGCGGCGTGCGCACGGCCCGTACGCGGTCCGGCGCAGCCGCGAGGGCGGCGCGGTGGTGCGCAAGGGCGGCAACCGGATCCCGCTGCCCGTCCGCGGCCAGGTCCAGCTGACCGACACGCTGAGCCTCACCCTCGGCGGGACCCCCCGGACCCCGGGGTCCGGCACCGGCCGGGGCACCTACTCGGGCGCCTACGCCGGCCGCGCCCCCGAGACGTCCCCGAGCCAAGGCAGCGCCTACGACGAGTTCCTGTGACGCGTGGGGCGAGGTCCGGACACGTCACCGCCCGGCCCGCCCCCGCGCACCGCACCGCACCGCACCGAACCAGCGCCACAGAGCACCGCACCACAACGCACCGCACCCCATCGCCGCGCGGCCGTCCCGTCGCGCGGCACCACAGACGTACCGAGCACGAACCGGCGGCCGCGTCGGCCGTGAAGCGGGGAGGAAACCATGAAGATCTTCCAGCCGATGCTTTTCGTCGGCCTGGGCGGCACCGGAGGTCTGGTCGGAGCCGAGCTGGAACGCAGACTGCGCACCGAGCTGTGCGGTCCGGACGGCATGGCGCTCAGCCGGCAGAGCGGCCACGCCCCCTTCCAGCTGCCCGACTGCCTGCAGTTCGTGTACGCGGACTACAGCGAGAGCGATCTGCAGCGGCTGCCGCAGTTCAACGTGGACCCGTCCCTGCGGGCCGCGTACGCCCGCACGTCCCGGGCCACCCACGACCTGCTGCCGAACTTCGACGCCTCCCCGGAAGTGACCAAGATGCTCCGGGCCGTCCTGCGCGACGAGGTCGCCGACTGGCTGCCGCCGCGCATCGACGAGCCGAAGGTCACCCCGCTGCACGCCGGCGCCGGCCAGCTGCCCACCGTCGGCCGGGCCGCCCTGTTCGCCACCCTCCGGCACAGCCTCGCCCCGGTCCTCGAGCCGCTGCTGCAGGCGATCGACGCGATCGCCAAGTCGGCGGGCGAGCTCAGCGAACTGGGCGGCGGCAAGGTCAACGGCTGTGACGTGTTCGTCGCCTTCTCGGTGGCCGGCGGCACGGGCGCCGGGATCTTCCTGGACTATCTGCACCTGATCAACCACGCCTTCCAGCTGCGCCGCTTCGACGGCGTGAAGATCTACCCGCTGGTCGTCATGCCGTCGTCGTTCTCGTCCGCCACCGGCGGCGGACGCGAGGCCGAACTCAACGCCGCCCGGGCGCTGGTCGACCTGTTCCGGCTGGTGGACACGCAGAACGCGCCCTCGGAGGGCCACGAGATCGGCGATCTCGACCAGGAGCTCGGGCTCGGCATCCGCTACCCGGGCGCGACGCCGATCCGGCTGCGCACCGGCATCCTGCCGACGGCGTTCCTGTTCAGCCCGACCGCCGGCATCCGCGCGGACGACCTGCGCCGCTCCATCGTCTCCCTGGTGATGTCGCTGATCGGCACCGAGCTGGGCGACGGCCGCGCCCGGGGCCGGAAGGTGGCGGCCGACGACGACTTCCAGACCTTCGCCGCGAGCTTCATCAACCGGGGCGTGCAACGCAGCGCGGTCTCCCCCACCGGCATCGGCCGGCAGGGCGTCTCCACCAGCCTGGTCGCCTCCATGACCGCGCCGATGGACCAGCTCGCCGACCTGGTGGCCGGACGGTTGCTGCGACTGGCGGTCACGGACCTCGTGGAGCGGCCGCGGGCGCTGCTGCGGGAGGGGGCGGTGCCGATGATCCGGCAGCTGTTCGCCGACTCCCACCTCGAAGAGCTCTGGGAACGCAGGCAGTTGGCGGTGCCCGAGCCCGATCCGCTGCCGCGCGGCGGCCGCAACATCGAGCAGGCGCTGGGCGAGCGCATCGGGGACATGCAGCGGCTGCTGGCCGACCTGCGGGTCGAGGCGGACCGTGCGGCCGCCGCGATGGCCGACCGGTTCGCCCCGCGCCCCGCCATCGACAAGCTGCTCCAGACCGTGGACCCCTTCCTCGCCGAACGCGTCGTCAGGGGCGTCCCGGACAGCGAGGATCAGATCGCCCGGCTCGGCTTCCTCGGCATGCTGGAGAACCGCGCCCGCAATCCGCAGCGCCCGCCCGGCGTGACCGAGCAGCCGCCCAAGATCCCCCGCATCAAGGGCCAGTTGGGCGGCCTGGCACCGGCGCGCTGGGGCGACGACGACGTGCAGGCGGCCATCCAGGAGCAGGACGCCTGGTACCAGTGGCGCTGCCGGATGGTGTGGCACGAGGCCTGGCGCGACCAGCAACAGCACTGGCAGCCGCAGGCCGACGCCGCCGGGACCGACCTCGGGCGGCTGGTGAACGCCTTCCGCAGGCACAGCGACCAGGAGCGCAAGACCGCCCAGCAAAAGGGCCTGGAACTGTACGAGGACCGCACCGGCATCTCGTATCTGCTGCCGCCGCAGCGCACCCTCAACCACTTCTACGAGGACGTCGTCACCCGGCTGGTCCGCCGGGAGGGGCTGCGCGAGAACGACGACGAGGCGGCGCTGCTGCTCAAGCTGGTCGACGGGGACACCTGGCGCCAGGTCCACGGGCTCAGCCGACGCGACCCCGAGGGCTCGGTGGCCCGGGTCAAGGGGCAGCTGGAGGCCCGGATCACCCGGCTGTTCGCCGAGAGCGGGGCGCATCTGGAGGAGCGGCCGCTGCTGCCGTCCATGGGCACGCTGCTGGCCGCGGCCGCGGGTGACGCGGACGCCAAGGACCAGGTCAGCAAGGAGGCGCTCGACCTGTTCGGCCGGAAGCTGGCCGGGCTGCTGCCGGTGGGGTTCACCCCGGAGGGCACCGGGCTGCTGCGGGTCCTGGTGACCTATCCGCGGGTGCAGGCCGTGGAGGAGGTGCAGGAGTACCTCGGCAAGACGCTGCGGCTGCCCTCGGACGCGAAGAACTCCGTGGAGTACCGGGGTGTGGAGAGCGACTCGATCACCGTGGTCCTCTTCCGCAGCGAGATGAGCCTCACCCAGGTGCCCGAGGCCCGCAAGGTGCTGCGCCAGTGGGCCCGCGCGAAGGACAACGAGCAGGCCCAGGACGTGCTGCGGTGGCGGCAGCGGCTCGGCTACCGGGACAGCTGGATGGTCAGCAGCGAGGAGGACCGGCGGGTCATCCTGCACCGCCTCCTGTGCTGCATGTGGAACGGCCAGGTGGACGTGGTGGACGGCGACCCGGCGTCGCCGGACCGGGTGCGGCTGCGGCTGTCCCCCGACAAGGGCACGGACATCCCCGGCGTGCGGCTGCGGCTGGGCGACTACCCCGGGGGCGTGTCGAGCTGGGCCGAGCTGCTGCGCTCGTACGAACGCTGGACGGTCCTCGACGACGAGCGGATCGTCGAGGACTACTGCCGGGAGCTGATGCGGGCCCAGCCGCTGGGCCTGGCCCGCACCGGCAGCGAACCGCATCCGCTCTTCGTCGACCTGGTCGAGAAGGTCGCCCCGCGTCAGCTGGAGCTGCTGGCGGAGCGCCGGGAGCGGGGCGGCGAGCGGGTCGAGGGCTGGGTGCGCCCGCTGTGGGAGTTCTGGGCGGAGACCCTCCCCGCCGCGCTGGACACCCAGTTCGGCGACCAGCGCGCGGTCCAGCCGACCCTGCGCACCCTGCTGGAACACATCCGCGGCGGCACGCCGTCGCGCCCCCGCGCCCGCGAGGAGCTCAGGGAACCCCGGCGCCCCGCACCGGACGAGGACGACTGGGGGACCGCGCCGGTCACCCCGCGAAGCAGCGGCCGTTACGACGACTACGACAAGCCGTACGGCGACGAACGCGGCGACGAGGACCGGGAGAGCCGCGACGGCTGGGGCGCCCGCCGCGACAGCGACACCGGCGCCCGCGCCGACAGCCGCCGCGACGACTACGACGTCTACGACCGGCCCGACCCGGACGACGGGGAAGGGCGCGAGAGCCGGGGCGACCGGGGATGGGGGTCCGCCCGCCCGGCGGAGACCGAGGCCGGCGGAGCGCGCGCCGACGAGTACGAGGAGTACGGCGGCGGCAGCCGGTTCTCCGCCCGGGACGGCGGCGACGTGCCGCGGCCGTCGTGGGACGACGACGAGCCCGGCGGCCGTCGCGCCCCCTGGGACGGTGACGCGCAGTGAGCCGGTCCCAGGACTTCAGTACGGTCATTCATCTGGACCTGCGTGCCGGGGCGGCGGCGCTGCACAGCCCGTCCGCCCTGCGGGCCAGGGTCGCCCAGGAGTTGGGCCGGGCCGGGCTGCCGGAGCCGGACGAACCGCTGTTCCTGGTGGTCGACACCCCGGCCGGGCTCACCGACCACCAGCCGCAGTACGAGCTGCTCACCGGCTACCGGGCGGTGGGCGAGGTCAGGCTGCTGGTGCTGCTGGTCGGCAGCGCGCCGGGCGCGTTCGCCGGTGCGGAGGGCGGCTTCCAGCCCGACCGCCGGCTGCTGCGGCCCGCGGTGCTGCGCGCCTCGGGCACCGCACTGCTGTGGGCCGGCGATCTGCGCTCCGCCCGCACCGCCCTTGAGCAGCCCGAGCCCGACGACCCGGACGCGCTGGCGGTCCTGGTGGACGTGCTGTCGGTCCCGGACGTCTACCTCGAGGTGCTGGAGCGCATCCAGTCGCTGCCCGACGCCGTCGCCGCGCCCGGTGTACGGCTGCTGGAGCAGGACCTGCCGCCGGAGGTACGTGACCGGGCCTGGCGCGACGCGCTCACCCGGTTCGCCGGGGCGGACACCGAACTCGCCCCGGACGTGTTGCTGACCGCCTCCTCCGGAGCCGATCTGCCGGAGCCGCTGCGCGGCCTGGTCGCGGGCCGGAGCGGCCGGGGCCTGGGGCACCGGGAACCCGGCGGCGTGGCCGACGACGCCTACCGTGCCTGTGCGGACGCCCTCGACTACGCCGAGGACGCGCTGGCCGGGCTGCGGACCCTGCCCGGCCTGCTCCGGTCCTCCCGCCGGGAGGCGTTCGAGGCGGACGTCGACCAGGCGCGCCAAGCCCTCGACACCTACCGGGATCTCGTCGCCACGGCCCTGCGCAGCGGCGGCGGCAGCGCACCGTCGGCCGCCGAGTCGGCGACCCGGCTCGCGGCCCTCGGGCTGCGGGTGCCCTCGGCCGAGGGCCTGGGCGAGCGGATCGGCGAGGGGCTGCGGGAGTTCGCCCACAAACTGCTCGGCCAGCAGCTCGCCCTGCGGTCGGTGGCCCAGCGCTTCACCGGCCTGGCCGGGCGGGTGGAGCCGGTCCCCGGCTCGGCGCTGCTGCCGAAGCTCGCCCCCCACTCCGCCGAGGCCGTGGCCCGGCAGACGGGCGCGGCCGGCACGGCGGGCACCGACGTCCCCGGCATCGCGGTGGCCGGCCCCCTGGCGGCGGCCGGGGCGGGGCTGCTCGGTGCGCTGTGGTCGGGGCCGTTCCTCGCGCTGGCGGTCGTCGTGCCGCTGCTGTTCGTCGGGATGGCGATGCTCGGGTCGGCCCGGCTGAAGGGCGCGGGACGCCCGGGCCGCTGGGGCGTGGCCCCCACGGTCGCGGCGATCGCCGGCACGGTGGTCGGGGCGACGGTGGGGTACGCGACCGATTCGCCGGTCTGGGTGGGCACCATCGGACTGCTGGTCGCTCTTGGCGTCGCGGAGGAGACGGTCCGCCGGCTGTGGCGCGCGGTGGCCGGCGCCTGGGCTCCGGGCCACGCGACCGCCGTACTGCGCAGGGCACTTGAGGGCCTGGACGCGCTGCTGGCCGAGGCGGTCCAGGAGCACTGGGCCGTCGAGGAGCGGCTGTACTGCGCCGACGCCGCCCGTTCCGTGGCCGGCATGCTGCGGGCGACGGCGGCCGCGGCGGAGGCGGAGGCGGTGCCCGAGCCGGAGCGCCTCGTGGCCGCCGGGGTGTCCACGGCCTTCGGCGCGTCCGGCACGGGGACGTCCGTCGAGGACGACTGGCTCGTCGACGACAGGGACCTGGAGCCGGACAACGCCCTCGCCGACTCCGACGACGGTGACTGGGCGAGCGTGTACGCCTGGGAGGACGAGCCGGCGGAGGAGGCGAAGGGGAAGGAGCCGGGCGGGGAGTCGGGAATCGCCCCAACCGGGCGGCGCGGCAAGGGAGTTGCCCCGCGCTGGCTGGAGCGGGAGAGCGGGGAGGGCGGGCCCGAACTGGTCGCCACCCTGTCCGCCGACCTGACGGACGCGGCCCTGGAGGCGATGAAGCAGTACTGGGGTGCCGTGGAACGCGGCCAGGCCGGTGCCCGCGCCGTCCTGCGCACCGAGGAACGGGTCCGCGAGCTGCTGTCGACGGCCCGCCACCACCTCCAGCACAACGGCGTGCTGGCCCCGCCCCCGTTCGCCGCCGCCCGCCGCGTCCGCCCCACCTCGGCGAACCTGCTCGGCACCGACCCGCACGGACCGGCCGAACTGGTCGGCGCGGAGGCCGACCGGCAGTCCGTGGTGCAGCTGTCCACACCCGAGCAGGGCACCCTGCTCAGCCGCGACCCGTCGGCCGCGGTGTGGCTCAGATTCGCCCCGAGGGCCGTACGCGACGAGGTCGAGAAGGCCTGGCGGACGAGCGGTTCGGTCCACCCGGAGGACGTCCTGTGGACGTCCTCGGGCCGGTACGCCGGCCTGGTGCGGCTCACCCCGCTGCGCATGGGCGTGGTGCACACCGTCCGTCCCCGGCACGGCTCGGGGCCGGACGGGACGGACATGGACGGGAACATGGGCACGGACACGGCCACGGGTATGGCCAGGGACCGCGGGACGGAGGCGTACGGCTCGACGGACGGGTACGGCCGGACCGGGCCGTACGACCGGCCCGACCGGAGTGAGCCGGCGAACCCCTACGAGA
Source organism: Streptomyces sp. SD31 (assembly GCF_052068475.1). Taxonomy (NCBI): domain Bacteria; kingdom Bacillati; phylum Actinomycetota; class Actinomycetes; order Kitasatosporales; family Streptomycetaceae; genus Streptomyces; species Streptomyces sp. SD31. Next base: position 125,895 of record NZ_JBQHCX010000001.1, read on the forward strand.
GGACCGCCTCGCACGAACCGCCCGCCTCTCACGAACCGTCCGCCTCGTACGACCGGACGGACTCCGGCGACTGGCTGAACTCGGGCGACTGGACGCAGAGCGACGACCGAGGGGACGGCGACCGCTGGTGACGAGCACCACGCATTCCCCGCTGCCGGGGCCGGGCGGACCGGCTCCGGACAAGCTCGCGTTCACCGTGCCGTCGGGACGGCGGCGCGTCACCCCGGTCCGGGTCGGCCGCGAGTTCCGCCGCGACCGGCTGCTGCCCCAGCTGATCCGCAAGGCCGTCCTCGACGATGAGGGACAGCAGTGCGTGCAGGTACGCCTGAGCGCCAAGGAGGCGGCGAACCCGGCGGCGCGCGCCCTGCTGGACACCGAGGCGGGCACGGCACTGCAGCTGAACCAGCTGCTGGGCGGCACGGAGTACGCGGCCCTCTTCCCGAGGATCGTCGGCTACGAGCTGGACACCGCCGAGCCGTATCTGCTGTACGACCCGCCGCGCGGCACGCCCGTCGCGCGGATCCATGTGATGTCCGCGACCGACCAGGAGATCTTCACCCGCGATCTGATGCTGGCCCTGTGCCTGCTGGAGGGCCAGGGCCTGGTGCCGCGCGGCATCTCGCCCGCCACCGTGTTCTGGGACGGCGCCAAGGTTCAGCTGTGGGGCCTGGAGTCGGTGACCCGGACCGGCCGGCCGCGGCGCCCCTGGGGCCGCTCGCCCTTCTGCTCGCCCGAACAGCGCCGGGGCGAGGCTCTCGCCGACTCCCGGGACGCGGTGTGGAGCGCAGCCCAGGTCCTCTACCAGCTGGTGACGGGGCGGGCCGGCCCCGCCGACCGGCCGCCCGCCGACCTCGGCGAACACCGCAAGCTCGACCAGACGTTGCGGAACGCCTTCGCGCCGAGGGCGGCCGACCGGCCGACGCCCGCCCAGGTGCTCGACCTCGTGGCGCCGGGCGCCGCGCGCCGCGTCCGGCTCACCGTGCCCCCCGACGAGACGCGCCCGCACCACGAGGCCTTCGAGGAGGCGCTGCGTCTCAAACGGCAGGCACCCGCGGCCCGGCCCCAAAGCGGCTCCGGGTCGGACTCGGCCGACGGCGAGGTGCTCTGCCCGTACTGCCTGGAGACCATTCGGCTCGATCTCACCAAGCTGTTCGTCACCGACAGCCGGATGCAGTACCAGCCGCTGGACCTGGCCGGCATCAAGAACCCCCTGCGGCGGACCGACATCATGCGCGGCGCCGTCCAGAAGTGCACGGCGGACCCGGAGTTCCCCGCGCACTACATCCCGGTTCCCTACCTGACGTACGGCCGGCCGCTGACCGTCGCGATGGTCGGCCAGTCCTCCACCGGCAAGAGTCATCTGCTGGCCCAGATGATCGCGGCCATCACCGACGGCGGTCTGGAGCCGTTCGGCCTGAAATGGCAGTCCGTCAATCCGGAGCAGCACGCCCGCTATGTACGGGACCGGGTGCAGCCGCTACGCAACGGCAAGGTGCTGGACCACACGGCGGCCCTGGGCATGGACGACTTCGCCCACTTCGTGGAGTCCCTGCTGATCACCGACGCCCGGGGGCAGGTGCGCCCGGTCGCCTTCTTCGACCTGGGCGGCGAGGACCTGGTACGAACCGACGCCGCGCTCAGGTTCCTGCTCGGCGTCGACGCCCTGGTCTTCGTCGTGGACCCGGCGCTGGCCCTGCCGCTGCCGCAGCTGGACCACGCCAGGGAACGCTGGGGGGTGGAGGTCAACCGGGACGGCGACCTCGCCTTCGGCACGGTCCTGGACCGGCTGCCGAAGAACGGCGGGTATTTGGACGTGCCGGCCGCGATGGTGCTCGGCAAGGCCGACCTGCTCAGGTTCCAGCCGCCCGTGGACCGTTGGCTGAGCCGCCCCCCGGCCACCTCGCTGGACCCCGAGCTGATCCGCGAGGAGAGCCGGGACCTGTACGGGCTGCTGCGCCGGCACGCGGGCCAGGCGTGGCTGCGCCCCTTCGACGCGATCCGCCGCTGCACCCTGCACATCGCGTCCGCCACCGGCGGCCAGGAGGACCACGGCCGCTATCCGGCCGGGGCGGGGCCCCGACGCGTCCTGGAGCCGCTGCTGGCGCTGCTGGCCATGCACGGGCTGATCCAAGTGCCGGGCGGCGCCGAGGCGTTGGCGGTGGGAGAGGCACCGGCGCTCGAAGCGGTGCCGTGGGAAGAGGCCGCGGACGCCGGCGAAGCCGAGCAACCCGAGCGGTTCGAGAGGGCTTTCGAGAGGTCCGACGGGTCCGAGGAGCCCGAGGGATCCGAGGGAAGGGAACAGCAGTGAACGACTTCCAGGACCGGGACTCGGTGCACCAGGTCGTCTTCCGGTGGGACGGCAACCACGGCCGCCAGGGCACCGGCATGAACGCCGTCGCCCACTCCTGCAAGGCCGAGCGCGCCGAGGAACTCGGCCGGGAACTGGGCCCGTTGCTGTGGGTCTCCGGTGCGGCGGCCGCCCGCCCGAGCGTCGTGCGCACCCTGTCCCGCGACGGCGACGTCCTGCTCGTCCAGCGCTGGCCCACGACCGACCGGGGCGGGCGGCCCAGCACGGTCAGCCATGTGCTGGTCGGCGATCGCGGGACCCTGCCGCCCGCGCGCTGCCTCGGGCTCGCGTACGGCGGCTGGCGCAAGCAGGAGAGGGCCGAGCAGGAGTCCGGCCGGCTGACGAAGTTCGATCTCACGGACCTCCACGATCTGTCGAGGGGCCGTCTGCCCGGCATGGTGGAGCGGCTGCCGGAGGTCGAGCGCGCGCTGATCCTCGCCGGCGCGGAGTTGCTGCGCGATCCGAGGCAGCGGGTGTCGCTGCTGCTGGAGGAGAAGACACCGGAGAGCTGGCCGGACCCGGCCATGGTGCCGCTGGTCTATCTCGGACTGTTCCTGATCTTCGGGTCGTGGCTTGATACGGAGTGGACGTTCGCCACGTACGACACGGTGGACAGTCATCCCCTGCGGCTGATGTCCGTCCCGCGCTGGGAGCCGGACTCGGGTGGCTCCAGCCCGCTGGCCCGGGTCGTGGGCCGCCGACCGGCCACCTTCCAGTTCGAGCACAGGGCGGCGGCGCAGCTGGTGGCCCACGTCCTCGCCCACCCGCAGGCGGCCCCCGGCGTACCGCAACTGGTCAAGGAGCTCCCCGACGGGGCCGCACTGGACTGGGAGCGACGCCGCGACCGGCTCAGGAAGATCCTCGGCCCCGACCGACCGGAACGGGGCCGGTCCCGGGAGCGGGCCGGCGAGCGGGAGCAGGAGCGGGAGCGGGAGCGGGATCAGGAGCGGGATCGCGCCCTGGAACTCGACCGCGCCGGGCAGCCGGCCGGGCCCACGATCGCCACGGACCCGTACCCGGAGACTCCGTACGCGCAGGCTCCGTACGCGGACCCGTACCCGGAAGCCCCGTACGCGGACACTTACCGGGAAGCCCCGTACGCGGACTCGTACGGGCAGCCGTACCCGACCCCCTCACCCTCGCCCGCGCTCCCACAGCCCCCGCACGCACCCGTCCCCGCACCCGCACCCACACCCACACCCACACCGAACGGCCACGAGCCGCACGACGCCCACGCCCTCCACCTGAAGCTGTGCGGCTACCGGCGCGGGGACGGGGACGGCAGTCGGCGCAGCTATCTGATGGCTGAGCTGCGCATGCAGTCCGACGAACTGCTCCTGCATGAGCTGCGCTCCGGCGATCTGCCCGCCGAATCGGTCGAGTTGCTGCTGGATGAGCTGGGCAGGCCCGGCCGCATCGAGGATCGTGATCCGCAGACGCGGCACGAACTGTGCGCGGAGGTCCTCCGCAAGCGCCTGTACTTCAAGCCTGAGGAGCCGAGCCCGGAAGATACGTCGAAGACGGCCCTGGCCATCCGGGCGGCCAACCTCTTCACCTGGGCGGTCGCCCCGGTGGTCCGGGACCCGCGCCATTTCGCCCAACTGTCCAAGGTGTTGAACCTGATGAGCCAGAGCACCGAGGTGGCCGCGTCCACCTGGCTCCAGCGAAGCATCATCCGACCGGACAGCGACCAGATCCCCGACCTGCCGCCGGAGCTGTGGAGGCAGTTGCTGCTGAACGCGCTGAACCGCGACGGCAGACAGCCCGCCGCGCCGCAGCCGCCCCGCCCCGTTCAAGCGCCCACAGCGCCACCCCCACAGCGAACCGACCCTGCCTCGGACCCCGGCGGCATCCCGGACCGGCTCTTCATCGGAAGCCTCCTGGTTCTGGGCGCCGTACTGGTGGGACTCGTGCTGATGCTCATCGTCTGACGCGTCCCTGGTCACTCAGCCCGCGTGCGGCTCCCGCACCACCGCGATCTCCCCCGCCGCGACGCTGACCGCCCCCGGCACCGCCCTGCCCGTCAGCAGGTCCGTGGCGTTCGCCGCGACCGCGATATGGGCGGGCCGGTCGGTGTGGTTGATCAGGAAGAGATAGTCGGCGTCCGGACCCCGCCGCAGGGCCGCCTCGACGCCCTGGGGAGTCGCGCGGACCGGCCGCACGCCCGCCTCCGCGCGGACGCGGTCCAGCAAGCCGGCCAGCGTCGCCGGGTCCGGCTGTGTGGCGAGGTACCAAGTGGTGCCCTGACCATGGGCGTTGCGCGTCACCGCGGGCCCGCCCGCCAGTGGGCCGGTCGTGTACGACTCGACCGGCTCGGCGCCGGCCAGGCCCACGCGCTCCGACCACAGCGTCCCCGTGCCGCCCCCGCTGAGCCCCACGGACTCGCCGGGCAGCAGCGGGAACAGCTCGTCGGTCAGCACCCCCAGCGCCTCCCGGAACGCGCCCGGGTAACCGCCCAGCCTGACGTGGCAGTTCTCGTCGACCGCCCCGCTGTGGAAGCCGACGGCCAGCGTGCCACCGCCCGACGCGAAGGACACCAGGTTCGCCGCGCCCTCGTCGTCCACCAGGTACAGCGAGGGGGCCAACACCACCCGGTAGGTGGACAGGTCCGCGTCCGGGCGTACGAAGTCCACCGCGACGCCCGCGCGCCACAGCGGCTCGTACCAGGCGCGCACCAGGTCATGGAAGCGCAGCTCGCCGCTCGGCTGGGAGGGGAGTTCCATCGCCCAGCGGGAGTTCCAGTCCCAGACGATCGCCACCTCGGCCGTGCCGACGCTGCCGCGTACCTCGGCCAACGCCCGCAGGTCCGCGCCCAGTCGGACGACGTCCCGCCAGATCTGGCTGTCCGTACCGGCGTGCGGGAGCATCGCCGAGTGCCACTGTTCGGCGCCCGCCTTCGCCGCACGCCACTGGAAGTAGGCGATGCCGTCGGCGCCGCGGGCCACATGGGCCAGCGCGTTGCGCCGCAGCTCGCCGGGGCCCTTCGCCCGGTTCACCGGCTGCCAGTTCACCGCGCCCGTCGAGTGCTCCATCAGCAGCCACGGGCCGCCCGCGAGGGAACGGACCAGGTCGCCGCTGAGGGCGATGTCGATCTGCGACTCGGCATCGGCGGACTGGAGGTAGTGGTCGTTGGAGACGATGTCCAGCTTCGGGGCCCAGCGCCAGTAGTCCAGCGCATCGAAGTTGTACATCACCATGAAGTTGGTGGTGGCGGGGACCGACGGGGCCGCCGCCAGCAGGACCTCGCGCTCCGCCTCGTACAGCGACAGCAGCTCGTCGCTGCAGAAGCGGCGCCAGTCCAGCTGGTGGGTGGGGTTCGGGACGGCGCCCGTCGGACGCGGCGGGAGGATCTCGTCCCAGTCGTAGTACCACTGGCTCCAGAAGCGGGTGCCCCAGGCGTCGTTGAGGGCGGCCAGATCGTCCGCGTACCGCCTGCGCAGCCAGCGCCGGAAGGCGGCCGCGCTCTCGTCGCAGTAGCACTCCGCGTTGTGGCAGCCGTACTCGTTGTGGACGTGCCACATCGCCACCGCCGGGTGATCCGCGTAACGGCGGGCGATCTCCCCCGCCATGCGCAGGGCCGCCTCGCGGTACGCCGGACTGCTCGGGCAGAACGTCTGGCGGCTGCCGTACGACAGCCCCCTGCCGTCCTTGTCCACGGGCAGCGCCTCGGGGTGGGCGCGGAAGAACCAGGCCGGGGGCGCCGCCGTCGGGGTCGCGAGGTCGGCCGCGATGCCGTGGGCGTGCAGCAGGTCGAGGACGCGGTCCAGCAAGGTGAAGTCGTACGCGCCCTCCTTCGGCTCCAGCAGCGCCCAGGAGAAGATGCCGACGCTGACCATGGTCACCCCGGCCTCGCGCATCAGGCGCATGTCCTCGGCCCAGACCTCCTCGGGCCACTGCTCGGGGTTGTAGTCGCCGCCGTAGGCGATGCCGGGGACGGACAGTTCGCGCTTCACAGGTCGGCTCCTCCGAGGAGACGGCGGGTGGTGGCCACGCCCCACTCGTCCAGGGACAGCAGGCGGTCGCTGGACGCCATCAGGCCGCCCGTCGCCTCGACGTGCGCCGCCCACTGCTCACGGGTCTCCACCGCCGGGCGGGCCATCAGGCAGTCGGGGTCGTTGACCCAGAGCCGGCCGTGCTGCCACTGACGGCCGACGCCGGTGAACTCGGCCGGGTCCTGGCCGGGCTGGCTGTAGTCGCCGGCCTCGGGGCGGCGGTGCGGGGCAGTGTCGGGGCTGACCCGCATCGCGTCGAACAGGCCGATGGACGCCAACAGGGGTGCTCCGCAGCCCAGCAGGTAGGCGTCCTCGCCGATCGCCTCGCGGATCAGCTGGATGCCCTCGCGGTACGCCGTCAGCGCGTCCATGTCCCCGTCGTGCCGTACGCCGTCCAGGGCGCCCGCGTAGAGGAAGTCGACCTTGAAGTAGTCGTAGCCCTCGGCGCGCAGCGTCCGGAACACGTCCGTCAGATATGCCGCCGCCTCGGGGTGCGTGGTGTCCAGGACGCGCAGGTCGTGGCCCCAGTTGCGGCCGGCGTGCGTGAAGCCGCCGTCCGTGTCCCGGACCAGCCACTCGGGGTGCTCGGCGGCCAGGTCGCTCGCCGGGTCGACCAGGAAGGGCGCGGTCCAGATGCCCGCCCGGCGGCCCCGCGCCCTGATCGCGTCCGCGATGCCGGCGCGGGAGCGGAAGCGGCCGGAGAGGGTGAGCCAGTCGCCGAGGGCCTTCTGGTAGCCGTCGTCGATCTGGACGACGTCGATGGGCAGGTCGAGGGTCTCCATCGCACGGAGGTTCTCGTGGATGTCGTCCTCGGTGACGGCGGTGAAGTACTCGTACCAGGAGCACCAGACCGTCGGGGCCGGGCGCGGGGCCGGGAGTTGGAGGCTGTCGGCCCAGTCGCCCAGTACCGACTGCACGGTGGCGCCCGTCCACTCCTTCACCGCGCCGTCGGCACTGACCTCGGCCCGACCGTCTGCCACGGCCAGTCGGATCGACGGGACCTCACGTGTCGGATCGACCGCCGCCCACAGGCGGACCGGCGATCCGTCGCCGGGATCGAGCGCCAGCAGGCCCTCGCCCTGGAACGTGCCCTCCGGGACGGTGACGCCCGGCCGGTAACAGACCGTCGCCCAGTTGGCGTTGGTCGGGCGGTACGGCCTCTCGCCGAGGGCGTAGGCGCCGCTGGGGCTCCAGGACTGCCAGCCCTCCTCGTGGACGCGGGCGCGGGCCTCGTCCACGGGCACGGAGGCGACGGGGGTGAAGGGGTCGTGCACGGGTGTCTCTTTCAAGAAAGGGGCCGTCGGCTTCGGGAAGCGGGCCGTCAGCCCTTGTTGGCGCCGAGCGTGAGACCGCTGACGAACTGGCGCTGGAGCAGGAAGTACACGACCAGGACCGGGACCGCGGTGATCAGGGCGCCGGCCGCGATCAGGTTGGGGTCGGTGAAGTACTGCCCGGAGAGGTTGTTCAACGCCGACGTGATCGGCATGTTCTCACCGGTCGAGATCAGCACGAGGGCCCAGAAGAAGTCGTTGTAGATCCAGATGGACAGCAGGGTTCCGAGGGCCGCCATCGCCGGCTTGCACAGCGGCAGGGTGATCTGCCAGTACAGCCGCCACACCGAGGCGCCGTCGACGAGGGCCGCCTCGGTCAGCTCGTGGGGCAGCATCTTCATGTAGTTGCTCAGCACGAACGCGCAGAAGCCCGACTGGAACGCCACATGGATGAGGACCAGACCCAGCGCGGAGTCGTAGAGCTTGCCGCTCATCGTGATGCCGGGCAGGTCGACGAGCAGGTACAGCCGGTACAGCGGGGTGATGATGACCTGCTGCGGCAGCAGGTTGCCGGCCGTGAAGACCAGCAGCAGGAACAGGTTGACGCGGAAGTCGAAGCGGCTGACGTAGAAGGCGACCATCGACGACAGGAACAGCGTCAGCAGTACGGCCGGGATCGCGATCAGCATCGTGTTGCCGAAGTAGTGCGTCATGTCCGACTGCGTGAACGCGTTCGTGAAGTTCTCGAACGTCAGCTTGTCGGGCCAGGAGACATAGCCCTTCTCGCTGGTCTCGCCGTACGGGCGCAGGGCCGCGTAGATCGCCCAGAGCAGCGGGGCGAGCCAGGCCAGCGCCATGGACGCGAGGAAGACGTGCAGCAGGATCCGGGCCGGGCGGACGGGGGTGCGCTGCTTGCCCAGCGCGCTCACGGAGCTCATGCGCGCCGCTCCTTCCGGAAGGTCGCGATCAGGTACGGGATGATCACGGCGAGGGAGATCAGCAGCAGGACGACGGCGATCGCGGAGCCGTAACCGATGCGGCTGGACTCGCCGATGATGTTGTTGGTGACCAGGATCGACAGCAGCTCGGTGCCCTCGGCGCCCTTGTTGAAGACGAAGACCAGGTCGAAGGCGCGCAGCGCCTCGATGATCGTCACAACCAGGACGATGGTGTTGGTCGGGCGCAGGGTGGGGAAGATGACGTTCTTGAACGTCTGCCACTCGCCCGCGCCGTCCAGGGCGGACGCCTCCCGCAGAGCGGGGTCGACGCCCTTCAGGCCGGCCAGGTAGAGGATCATCATGTAGCCGGTGTGGCGCCAGGACGCGGCGATGAGGATCGCCCAGAGGTTGAGGTCCGGGTCGCCGATCCAGTCGATGTACTTGCCGGGCTCGTTGGCTCCGATGAGGCTGTTGATCAGGCCCGTGTCCGGGTTGTAGATCAGCTGCCACACAAACCCGATCACGGCCATGGACAGCACGACCGGCAGGAAGAACGCGGTCTGGTACACGCGGCTGAAGCGGATCTTCTTGTCCAGCTGCACGGCGAGGAACAGCCCGAGCGGCGTCGGGATCAGGATGAGCACGACGAACCAGATGACGTTGTGCTCGACGGCCGGCCAGAACTGCGGGTTGTTGCTGAACAGTTCCTTGAAGTTCTCGAGGCCGACCCACTTGATCGAGTCGAAGCCGATGCCGTCCCAGGTGGTGAAGGCCAGCGCGATCGAGGCGAGGGCCGTCACCCACACGAGGGCGATGTGCAGGATCGTCGGCAGGCCCGCCATCAGGCCGAGGGTGAGCCGGTCGCGGCGGGTCAGCAGGCGGCGGTGCCCCTGGGGCACCTTCTTGGCGGGGGCAGCGCCCGAAGGCGGCTCGGCGGCCGCCTCCGGGGTCTCCTTGGTGATGTCGGTAGTCATGTGATCAGCCGGACGCGAAGATCGTCTTCTTCTGGCGCTCGATCGACGAGAGCAGGCTGTCGATCTGCTTGGGGTCACGGATGAACTTCTGCAGCGCGGGCTGCATCACCGTGGAGGTGAAGTCCGGCCGGCTGTCCCGGTCCATGAACTGCGTCAGGCTCTTCGCACCCGAGATCATCTCGTACGCCTTCTTCTGCAGGGCGCTGTACGAGGAGGTGTCGGCCTTGGTGGAGGCGGCGACGACGTTCGGGTCGGACTTGAGGTAGATCTCCTCGGCGGCCGGGGAGCCCAGGTACTGCAGCAGCTTCACGGCACCGGCCTTGTTCTTCGGGGCCTTGGAGAGCATGAAGCCGTCGGTGGGCGCCTCGACGGTGTCCTGGCCGTACGCCGGGTCGATCTCCGGGAAGGCGAAGAAGTCCAGGTCCTCGCGGTCGGCCTCGTTGGTGAACTGCTGGCCCACGAAGGTGCCCAGCAGATACATGCCGGCCTTCTTGGACGCCAGCGTCTGGGCGGCGTCCTGCCAGGTACGGCCGACGGCACCGTCCTGGTGGTAGGGGAGGATCTCCGTCCACAGGTCGAAGGCCTTGCGCACCTTCGCGTCGGTCCACGAGGCCTTGCCGGCCATCAGCTCGACGTGGAAGTCGTAGCCGTTGGCACGGAAGTTGATCTGGTCGAAGGTGCCGAGCGCGGGCCAGGCGTCCTTGTCACCGAAGGCGATCGGGACGAGCCCGTCCTTCTTCATCTGCTTGCACAGCGCGACGAAGTCGTCCCACTTCGTCGGAACCTCGTACCCCTTCTCCTTGAAGACGCTCTTGCGGTAGAAGAGCGCCCACGGGTACGTGTACAGCGGCACGAAGTAGTACTTGCCGTCCTCGCCCTTGCTGAGCTTGTGCATCGCGTCGGGGAAGTTGCCCCCGATGGTCTTCCACACGTCGTCGATCGGCGTGGCCAGTCCCTTGGCCGCGAAGAACTGCATGCGGTAGCCGGCGAACCAGTTGAACACGTCGTCCGGCGTGCCCTGCAGGTAGGAGTTGATCTGCTCCTGGAAGGTGTTGTGGTCCTTGGTGTTCACGTCGACCGTGAGCCCGGACTCCTTCTTGAACGCCGCGTAGATGTCGGCGAACGCCTTCTTCGGCACCGCGTCCGACGCGTTGGACCCGACCGTGACGGTCTTCGGGTCACTCGCCGAACCGCTGCCGCCGCAGGCACTGAGCAGGGGGATGCCGGCACCGAGTACGGCGGCGCCGCCCACGCCACGCAGCACGGTGCGGCGACTGGTCGAGGGGAGTGAAAGACCGGAGGGGGAGGAGGTGTGGTGCATCTGCGGCTCCTGAAGGCAAGGGGTGGCCGTGACGGTAACGCGATCAAGCCGGACGCAATCGACCAGAAATCAACTTGACCGAACACGGTGGCGCAATAACAGCCGTATGTCAGGTCATGCGTCAAGAGGTGTCGATCGCCGTTTCGGAAACGTGACCGATATCTCGAACGGATCTTGAGCGCCCCGGGGGGCGAACTCACGCCGTGAAGATCGCGCCGCTACCGCTGTGCACCCGCCTGTGCGCCCCTAGCGCACGACGACCGACCTGGTCTCGGTCACCTGGTCGACCTCCGACGTCCGCACGGTGACCTTCATCTCCCATGTCCCGGCGATGGGCAGGTTGAGGAAGCTGTTGGCCCAGTAGCCGCCCTTGTCGGTGAGTTCGGCGTCGAGGGGGCCGATGTCCTTGGCCGGGAGAGTGAAGGAGATCCGCAGTTCGGGGACGATGGCCACGCCGCCGTCGGGGCCGAAGACGAGGGCCTCGATCGAGTTGTCGCCGACCCGGCCGGGGTCGAGGGTGATCTGCACCTTGCCGCGGCCGCCGGGGGTTCCGACGTCGAAGGGGACGGCGGTGACGGAGGCCCCGACGACCGCGGGCGCCCCCGCCGCCGCCTCGGCCTGCGCCCGGCCGGGCAAGGTGCTGGTGAGGATCGTGGTGACCGCCAGCACGGCGGCACCGACGGCCGCTTCGGCGAGAACGGAACGGCGCAGGGCGCGGCGGTGGGGATCCGTGGGGGGCGGTACGTCGGCCGACGTCGGCTGCTCCGGCAACGGCGGCCCACCGACCGGCTCCGGAACCCGTTCCCGCTCGTGCTCCCGCTCCCGCTCCCGTACGACCGTCTCCGCATCCGCCGTGTCCGCCGTCGCAAGGCGCGCCGTCCAGCGGCGGGAAACGGCCGCCGCCCCGAGGAGCAGGGCCACCGCGGCCAGCTTGAGGGTCAGGAGCCTGCCGTACGTCGTGCCCGTGAGCGCGTCCCAGGAGCCGAGGCCGCGCCAGGACTGGTAGACGCCGGTGACGACCAGGACGGTCACGGATGCAAAGGCGAGGCGGGAGAAGCGGGTGACCGTCGCCGGTGTCGGGCGGTCTGCCCGGTACAGCGTCACGACCAGAGCCGCGAGGCCGCCCAGCCATACCGCCGTGGCCAGCAGGTGCAGCGCCGAGGACGTCATCGCGACCGGCACCTGGATGCCCGCGGAGGCGTGCTCGCCGGCTGCCCAGGTCATGGCGAGACCGACGGCGAGGGCGGCGCCCGACCAGCCGTACGGCTGACGGCGCCTGGACAGAAGTACGAGATAGCCGGCGGCCACCGCCAGGAGGCCCAGCCGTGCCAGCAGGACCGCGCCCGGGCGGCTGGTCAGGGTGCGGGTGAGGGAGTCGGCGCTCAGGGCTCCCAGAGGGCCCTCGCCGGTCTCGTACGGGGCGCGCAGGACCAACAGGGCGAGGGTGGCGGCGAGGAGCGCCCACCAACCCGCCTTCAGCAGCTTGTGCAGCACGGGGGCGTCCGGCGGACGGCAGAGCGCCATGAACGTCGCCGTGCCGATGAGCAGGGTGCCGGCGAGGTAGGCGAGATAGCGGGCGATGTCGTAGAGGGCCTTGGTCGCCGGGTCCTCGGTGGGGCCGGTGTCCACGGTGGCCGTGGTCAGGGAGCGTTTGCCGACGGAGAAGGTGAACGCGCCCGAGACCGGGTGGCTGTCGGCCGACACCACCCGCCAGGCGACGGTGTACGTCCCCTGGGCCAGCTTCGCGGGCAGCGTCACCCTGGCCGTGTCGCCGCCGCCCTGCGCGTGCTGCGGCTCGCCGGTGCGCAGGCGGCGCCCGTCAGGGTCCAGGACCCGGAAGGAGTCGTCGAGCAGACCGACGGACTCCGTGAAGGTCATGGTGAGGTGGCGGGGGGCCGACTTGAGGAGGGTTCCGTCCTCGGGGTCGGTGGCCCGGAGGGCTGCGTGGGCCGACGCCGGTCCCGTAACGCCGAGGAGGAGCAGGACCAGCAGGGTGCCCAGCAGCACCAGCCTTTGAAGTCGCCGCTGCCTTCGACACCCTGGTTGTCGGCCGCCGCCATCACACCTCACGCCACTTCTCCGTCGTCGTCCGTGCCACCTCGCCGCTACGTACGGATGCGAAGGGTTCCACGCTCACCGGTGCACCTCACGGGGATCAGCAGATCTGCCAATCGCTGTCCCGGATCACTCGGACGAGTCCTGGTCGACGCCGGGTGCGGAGCTCTTCCTCCCGCGCGCATCGGCGACGGCGTACGGCAGCCCGGGCAGGAGCAGTGCCAGGGCCGTCCACAGTGGCAGGGTGAACAGCTCCCCGTCGCCGTCCAGCCACAGGGCGAGCAGCACCGCGGCCAGGCCGGCGACGAGGCCGACCGCCAGGTTCCTGGCGAACCCCAGGCTGCCGCGCCGCAGCTCCCAGGCGACCGTGACCGCTGCGACGATGGCGAGGAAGGCGACATCGTCCACGCTCACCACCCGTTCGGTGGTCCAGCGCAGCAGACACGAGAGCAGCATCACCATGCCGATCGCGCAGCAGGCCAGCGCCGCCGTGCGCAGCAGCCGGCGGGGGAACGGAGCGCGGGCCCGCGCCCAGGACGCGGCGAACTCCTTGACGTCGTCGCCGACGACGTCCTGGGGCGTGCGGCCTGCGGCCACCGCGTCCTCCAGATGTGCGGAGAGCTCGTCGAGCATCTCCCGGACGGACACCTCGTCGATGCCCCGGTACTCCCAGTTGCTGCGGCAGACCGCGAGTATCTGCTGGTCCGTCATGGTGCGCTGGTCCGTCATGGTGCGCTTCCCCCCGTGGGTTCGCTGTCGGTCAGAATCCGCCCCACACCCGCGCTGAAGGCCTGCCACACGGCCCGGCCGCTCCCCAGTTCGGCACGTCCCGCCTCGGTCAGGCGGTAGTACTTACGCGGAGCGCCACCGCTGGCCGACGGGGCGCGGTACGAGGAGATGAACCCCTCCCGCTCCAGCCGGGCGAGCAACGGATAGATACTGCCTTCGCTCACGAGGTCGAGTCCGTTGTCGGCGAGTGCCGCCACGAACTCGAAGCCGTAGCGCGGCCGTTCGGCGATCAGCGAGAGCAGGCACAGGTCGAGCACTCCACGCAGGAGCTGACTACGACGCTGGTCACCGACGGCGGGCAGCCCCTTTGTCATGCGGTACAAGATAGTCAGCCATTGTCATGCGCCGCAAGATACTTGTGGCGCATGACAACGAGTGGTTTCGACGGTGCAGACAGGCGGCGGCGCCGGTCACCACGCCGGCCGAGCCGACACCCCGCCGTCCACCACCAGATCGTGCCCCGTGACCCACGACGCGAGCCCCGACGCCAGGAACACGCACGCGTCCCCCACGTCCTCCGGCCGCCCCACCCTCCCCACGGGAGCCGCCGCACGCCATCTGCGCACCCCCTCCGGCCAGGCCTCCTCCAGCCCTTCCCGGTGAATCAGCCCGGGCGAGACCGAGTTCACGCGGATCCCGAAGCGCCCGTACTCCAGGGCGGCCGAGCGGGCGTGCATCACCACCGCCGCCTTGGCGGCGGAGTAGTGGGCGTGCAGGGGCGCCGGCCGGCTCGCCTCGATGGAGGCGATGTGGGTCACCGAGCCGCCCCCGCTCTGCTCCCGCATGATCTCGGCCGCGGCCTGCGTGCACGCGAAGACGCTCGACAGGTTGGTGTCCACGACCGCCCGCCACTCCGCCGCGCTCATGCCGCACAGCTCCTGCGTCGGTTGCACGCCCGCGTTGTTGACCAGCGCGGTCAGGCGCCCGCCACCCCACTCGGCGGCCTCCCCCACCACCCGCCGACACGCGTCCTCGTCGGTCAGATCACCCCGCACCACCACGGCCCGCCCGCCCGACTCCCGGACCCGGGACGCCACGTCGTCCGCCGCCTCCACCGCCGTACGGCAATGCAGTACGACCGCCGCCCCCTCCTGCGCGAACCGCATCGCGATCCCCCGCCCGATACCGCCGCCCGCGCCCGTGACGAGGGCGACCTGTCCTTCGAGGAGCCCGCTGAGTCCGCTGAGTCCGCTCATGGGCGGCACAGTCCCGCGATCCGGGCGGCTTCGGCGGGATAGCGCGCCGTCAGGTCCGCCACGTCGCCGTGCTCGTAGCCCTCGTAGGTGAAGCCGGGCGCCATCGTGCAGCCGAAGAAGGTCCAGGATCCGCCCGTCACCACCCGGGCGCCCATCCAGGTTCCGGCCGGGACGGTGAGCTGGATGTGCTGGCCGCGCCGAATGCCGGGGCCGAGCACGGCGGTGCGCGAGGTGCCGTCGGGGGCGAGGAGCAGCATCTCCAGGGGATCGCCCAGATAGAAGTGCCAGATCTCGTCGGACGGCAGGCGGTGCAGGGCCGAGAAGTCGTCCGAGGTGAGCAGGACGACTATCGCCGAGCCCTGCGGCCGTCCGTCGGCGAGCTCCGGTCCCGCCCAGGTACGGCGGAACAGCCCGCCCTCGCGCGGGATCGGCTCCAGTTCGTAGTGCGCGACGAGGTCTTCGGGAGTCACGCCGGAAGGCTACCCCCGGGTGAGGAAGGCGAGTTGGGCCTCCTTCCGCGGGATGTACACGTCCGGGAGGTCGACCTCCGGCAGCATGACCACCGGCCCCGCCGTGAAGCCCTGCTTGAGGAAGCGGGCGATGGCCTTCTCGTTGCGCACGTCGGGGTCGACGACGACCCGCTGCCGGTCCAGGGTGAGGAAGACGTACGACGTGATGACGGTCAGGAGCGCCGACGTCCAGCCGGGTCGCGCCCCCTCCGGACCGGCCGGCGCGAGCAGCAGGTGGACGCCGATGTCTCCGGGGCGCACGTCGTAGCACTCGCTGACACGGTCCGCCTCCGGCTCGTACGTCTGCAGGAGCGCGACCGGGTCGCCGTCCCGCAGGACCAGGAAGGCGTGATGGGTGTCGAGGGTGTCCATGTGGGCGTAGATCTCGGCCACCTGGTCCCTGGTCACGCCGTTCATGCCCCAGAAGGAGGCCCGCTCCTCGCTGACCCAACCGTGCACGACCTCGGCGTCGGCCTGCGGGTCGAGGGGCCGGATGCGGACGGTGCCGAAGCCGTCGACGCCCTGCTCGTGGACGGGCTCGCGGACGGGTTCGCGCACGATCGTCGGCTCAGACATCGGACTCCTTCTCCAGCTGGGTGAAATCGGTGACGACCGGGGCCAGATCTCCCTTGAGCCACAAGGGGAGTTGGTCGCGGTGGTGGGGTGACCTGGGGATGCCGGAGGCGCCGAACGGGACCACCCAGCGGCTCGCCTCGCGGTCGGCCAGGTCCCAGACGTAGCGGGCGGCCGGGCCGCGTGCGCTCAGGTCGGTGAGGCCGGGTACGGCGGAGGTGCACAGCACGCAGTCGTGGTCGCCGGAGAGGGCGGGTTCGTCGTAAGGGGTCGTCGCGGCCGTCGCCCGCCAGGGGGCCAGACGGTGGGTGTCGCCCCAGGCGCCGGTGGGCTGCTGGGCGGCCACGTCCTCGACCGCCGCGCGGACGGCTTCGGCGCGGTCGATGCCGTACGTCTCTTCCAACGCCTTGGCGCCCAGCAGGTGTTCGAGGGCGAAGCCGACCCGCGGGACCAGGGACAGCCAGGGGAGGAGGACCTCCGGGTAGGCGGGCGGGACCGTCAGCGCGGTGAAGGCCGGGTGTGCGGCGAGTCGTCGTACGACCGCCCCGCGCACCGCCGCGTACACGGCCGCGGCCTCGCTGTTCGCGTCCATACGGCGGTCCCAGGCCAGGAGGGTCCGCCGGATGCGGGCGGCCTCGGGGGTGAGGGTGCCGACGGAGCTCAGGAGGTCCAACAGGGGTGCCGCGGAGGCCAGTTGCGTGTCCATGTGGATCGCCGGCATGTCGGCGGCCGACCAGAGCTCCTTCTCCCCCAGCAGTTCCGTGATGCGGTCGGCGCGATGCGGCGGGGCGAACTCGACGCCGAGCGGGGTAGCGAGGCCGCGCTGGTTGGCCATGGCGGCGATGCCGTCGGTGAGGCCGCCGCGGGGCGTCTCGTGCCAGCCCTGCCAGTCGTGCCCCGGCTCCCAGGCGGGCACCAGCCGCACCCGGTTGGCCTCGGCCCGCACCGGCACCTTCCCGGCGACGCGGTGCAGCAGCCCGCCCTCGGTGTCGGCGGCCTGGACGACGTTGACGGGCTCGGCCCACAGCTCGACGGCACGGTCGACGTCGGCGACGCGGCGAGCGCGGAGGAGGGGGAGGAGGGCGCTGAAGCCGAGGTCGCCGGTGACGCGGGGTGGGTAGCGGAGGGCGACGGCGAGGGGGGCGCCGTCGTCGAGGTCTGCCTGCGGGGCGTCGGGGAACGCATCGGGCAGCCCACTGGAGAAACCTTCCTGCAGACCGTCGGCAGCGCCACCGGACCCACCGGAACCATCGGGCAACCCGTCCGGCCCTCCGATGATCACCGGCCCCCGCTCCGTCTCGATCACCTCGACCTCGACCGGCTCCTCCCCAGCCACCTCCACGACCTCGATGTGCCGCGAGGCCCGCCGCCACACCCCGTCGGGCCCGAGGGCCTCCACCCCCGCCCCCGTACGCCGCAACCGCTCCCGGTACAGGTCCTGGTAGTCGGCCATGGCATTGGTGATGGCCCAGGCGACCGTGCCGGTGTGGCCGAAGTGGGCGATGCCGGGGATGCCGGGGACGGCGAGGCCGACGACGTCGAACTCGGGGCAGGAGAGGTGGATCTGCTGGTAGACGCCGGGCTCCTCGATGAACCGATGAGGGTCCCCCGCGATGATCGCGTGCCCGGTGACGGTCCGCTCCCCGCCCACCAGCCAGCCGTTGCTGCCGGAGGTACCCGGCCCGTCGGTGGCGAACAACGCCACCGCGTCGGCGCCGAGATGCCGTACGACCTGCTCGCGCCAGAGCTTGGCCGGGAAGCCCGCGAAGAGGATGTGGACGGCGAGCCAGACGCCGAGCGGGGTCCACGGCTCCCAACGGCCGGGGGCCACGCCGGTCCGCGCGAACTCCGGCGTACGACGAGCCCCCTCCGTCAGCCCCTCGTTCACGCCGTCGGCATACGCCCGCACCCACGCCGCGGTCTCCGGATCCCGCCTCTCCAACTCGGCGAAGCAGCGTCTCGCCGTGTCGTCGAGGCGGGCCCGTCTCACGAACCGGTCCCAGGGCAGGGCCTCGGCGCCGAGGAAGGACGCGGACGTGCCCTGCGCCCGGTGCCGCTCCACCTCCAGCTGCCAGGCCCGGTCGAGGGCGGTGACGCGGCCCTGGACGCGGGCGAGCTCTCTCGCGCCGTTCGCACGGAGATGCGGAACGCCCCAGGCATCACGGAAGATCTCGCCGGTCACCTGTGCCCCTCCTTTGCTTTAGGTTAGGCTCCCCTAAGTTATTGGTGCGGGGAATCGTACGCGAAGGGTGAAGAGACCATGGCGCAGGGGCACGGCTGGGAGGGCGCGGTCCTGAAGCTGCTGCGCGCCAAGGACTTCGTGTTCACGGTGACGGGCGCCGAGGACGTCACCGAGCACTACCGCCGCGTCCACCTCACGGACGGCGGCATGCTGGCCGCGACGGGCGTGCACCCGACCATGTGGGTCCGCCTGTGGTTCGACAACGCCGGCAAGCCCCACCAGCGCGCCTACACCCTGGTCGACCCGGACCCGGCGGCCGGCACCTTCAGCCTGGAGTTCGCCCTGCACGAGGGCTGCGCCAGCGACTGGGCGCGGGCGGCCGAGCCCGGCGACACGATCGAGGCGACCCTCCACGGCACCGGGTTCACCGACCCCGACCCCGACCCCTCCCACATCTTCGCCGTCGCCGACCCCGCCTCCCTCCCCGCCCTCAACTCCCTGCTCACCACCCTGGACTCGGCGCCGGCCACGGTCTGGTTCGAGGGCGAGCAGGACGACCTCCCCTTCCGCACCGAACCGTCCCGCCACGAGGTGCGAAAGGTCCCCCGCCGCGACTCCGGCGCCCACCTGGTCGCCCAGGTGAAGGACGCCCTGCCCGCCCTCCTCGACGGCACCCCGGACCCGTACGTCTGGATCGCCTGCGACACGGCGACGACCCGCGCCCTGACGTCGTACGTCCGCAAGGAGCTGGGCCTGCCGAAGCAGCGGGTGAACGCGCTGGGGTACTGGCGTCCCTGACCCGGCACAGGCTGCGAGGCATGGACGTACAACCGTTCGTGCGTCTGGTGCGTCAAGGGGGCGTCTGTCGCACGAGTCGATCCGTCGCACGAGTCGATCCGGCGCACGAGTCAAGGAGCCCCTTTGCGCAGAGCAGTCACGGCCGCCGCGGTTCTCACCGCGTCCGTCGCCGTCACCCTCACCCCCGTGACGTCCTCCGCCGCCGCCCCCTTCAAGGGGGCCAACACGGCCGCTGTGCAGGACGACTTCAACGGTGACGGCTATCGCGACCTGGCGGTCGGCGCCCCGGGCGCCGCCAACGGCACGGTGGAGGAGGCCGGTTCGGTCGTCGTGCTCTACGGCTCGGCGTCCTCGGTGAGCACCACCCGCCGCACGGTCATCACCCAGGCGACCACCGGGATCCCCGGCACCGCCGAGGAATCCGACCGCTTCGGCAGGACGGTGGCGAGCGCCGACCTGGACCGGGACGGTTACGCCGACCTGCTCGTCGGCGCCCCGGGCGAGGATGTCGGTGATGCCGAGTCGCGGGGCTCGGTGACCGTGGTGTGGGGCGGGCCGAACGGGCTGAAGGGCGGCGCGAACATCGCCCCTCCGGCCGAGTACGGCGAGGACCGGATCTACTGCCGCTTCGGCATGTCCCTCGCCACCGGCGACATGAACGGCGACGGCGCCCCGGAGGTCGGCATCGGCTCGGGCTGCATCGTCGCGTCCTACAGCGGCCCCTTCACCCGCACCGGCCAGGCCGCCTCCCGCTACCTCGAATGGCGGGAGAACGCCCGTGGCGTGGTGATGGGCGACGTGAACGGCGACGGCAAGGCGGAGCGCTTCTACCTGGCCGGCCCCACCGACGGCGACATCCGCGGACCGGTGACCCTCGACGCCGGCGCCCCCGGCTCCGAGGACCCCCTCGTCAACCAGGGTGTCGAACTGCCGTACGCCGACGGCCACGCGGGTCAGATCGGCGACATCAACGGCGACGGCTACGGCGATCTCGTCACCGGTATCGCGGGCGACGACTCCCACTTCAACGCGCCCACGCCGGCGGCCCGTCGCGGGGGCGAGATCCAGGTTCTCTACGGCAGCGCCCAGGGCATCACCCCCGAGCAGAAGCCGAAGGTCTTCCACCAGGACACGGCCGGTGTCCCCGGCAGCGCGGAGTGGGGCGACTGGTTCGGCCAGTCCCTGAGCGTGGGCGACGTCAACGCCGACGGGTACGCCGACGTCCTGGTCGGCTCCCCCGAGGAGACCGTCGGCTCGCGCGCCTCGGCGGGCACGGCCGTCCTCCTCCGCGGCTCCGCCACCGGCCTGACCACCGCCAGGGCCGCCGGGTACACCCAGGACACGGCGGGTGTGCCCGGCTCCGTCGAGACGGGTGACCAGTTCGGCGGGACCGTCCACCTCGCCGACCTGAACAGGGACGGCAAGGCCGAGGCGGTGGTCGGCGCACCCGGCGAGAACAGCGACGGCTGCGTCTGGGTCGCCCGCGGCTCGGCCTCCGGCCCGGTCACGAGCGGCTCGGTCAACCTGTGCGGCAAGGGTGCCGGCGTCACGGTCCGGGGCATGGAGGCCGGCTTCGGCGCCGCCCTCACCAGTCCTCACGTGGAGAACTGACGCCGGCCACGACATGATCGGGGTCATGGACGTCACCCTGCACCTCGCCCAGGACCCCGAGGCCGACGAACTCCTCGGCCGCAGCCCGCTCGCCGCGCTGGTCGGCATGCTGCTGGACCAGCAGGTTCCGATGGAGTGGGCGTTCAAGGGGCCCCGCACGATCGCGGACCGCCTCGGCACGGACGACCTGGACGCCCACGACATCGCCGCCCAGTCCCCGGAGACCTTCGCGTCCCTCCTGTCCGAGAAACCGGCCGTACACCGCTACCCGGGCTCCATGGCCAAGCGGATCCAGCAGCTGTGCCAGTACCTCGTCGAGCACTACGACGGTGACGCCGAGCTCGTCTGGAAGGGCGTCGACGACGGCCGGGAACTGCTGCGCCGCCTGGAGGACCTGCCCGGCTTCGGCAAGCAGAAGGCCCAGATCTTCCTCGCCCTCCTGGGCAAGCAACTGAACGTACGCCCCAAGGGCTGGCAGGAGGCCGCGGGTCCCTACGGCGAGCCAAAGTCCTTCCGCTCCGTCGCCGACATCACCGGCCCCGAGTCCCTGGCCAAGGTACGAGCCCACAAGCAGGAACTGAAGGCAGCGAAGGCCTCCGGCAAGTAACCCAGCACCGGCCACCCGACCCGCGAGCGCCGGCCTGCCGGCGACGGTCCGGCGTACGGCCCGGGAGCGGCAGCCCGGCTACCCCGGCTGCGCACGCACGACATGGGGGTGCGCTGACCCGCGCGCCCCCTTCGCCGTACGCCTCGAACGCCGCCCCGCCCAAGGACAGCCCGGCCGTAGCCAACGGCCCCGGAATCGGCCCAGCGTCAGCATCAGGCGCGGAAATCGGAACGGCGGCAACCGCCCGGCCCGAGAGCGGCGGCCCGGCCGCAGCCGACCGCCCCGTAAACACCCCCACGCCGGACGTCAGTCGAGTGGACCGCTTCAGATGGCGGAGCCCGTCGCCTCGTTCGCAGCATGGAGCATGAGCGAGGCACCGACCGGCTCCCCCTACGGCCGGGACTACGACGACCGCCGGGTCCACGCCGGTCACCCACCCGGGCCAACCGGGCCGGGGACGTCCCACGAGCCCGAGCCGCCGTTCGAGGGGCCGCTGCACGCCCTCTCCCGCGCCGCCTGGCAGATCGTTCTGCTCACCGGCGTCGCCTCCCTGGCGCTGGGCATCCTGGTCCTGGTCTGGCCGGGCGCCCCGCTCTTCGTCTCCGCTGTCCTCTTCGGCCTCTACCTCCTGATCAGCGGCGTGTTCCAGCTGGTCGCCGCCTTCGGCACGCACCGGACGACCTCGCTGCGGGTGCTGGCCTTCATCAGCGGCTCCCTGTCGGTGCTCCTCGGCCTGTTCTGCTTCCGCCGCCCGATGCAGTCGATCCTGCTGCTCGCCCTGTGGATCGGCATCGGCTGGCTCATCCGCGGCATCACCCAGACCCTGGCCGCCGCCTCCGACAAGTCCATGCCGGCCCGCGGCTGGCAGATCTTCCTCGGAGTCATCACCTTCGCCGGCGGCATCGTGCTGATCGACTCCCCGATCGAGTCGGTCACCGTGCTCATGCTGCTCGCCGGATGGTGGCTCGTGGCGGTCGGCATCGTCGAGCTCGTCACCGGCCTCCGGATGCGGGAGCGGGCCCGCCAGGTCCCGCACGAGCTGTGATACCCGCCGCGCCCCGGTACGCCGTGCGGGCGGATCTCACGTCCGGCGCGATGAACGCCGTACGGCCGCCGGGGAGATGACCTTCCGTGAGCACCGCACGACGTCCCCTGCTCAGCCACGCCTGGCTGCGTGTCCTCGTGCTGCTGCTCGCCCTGCTGGTGCCGGGCACGCACACGCAGGCGCACGCCGTGCCCATGGCGGCCGGTGCCTCCGCCGAGCTCGCCGAGCACGACGTCCTCGACACACTCCTGCGGCCACCGGCCCGTCCCGACCGGCGCAACACGGTACGGCTGCGTCCCGCGCCCCTGCCGAAGCAGGCGCCGCCCGGCGTCCGGGCCTGCCCTGCCCGCCCCGCGCCGCCGCGGTCGCCGTACGTCCCGCACGTCCTGCGCACTGTGGTCCTGCGCTGCTGACAGACCCCGCGACGAGGTCAGCCGGCACGACCACAAGGAGCACAGCAATGCCCACCGACCCTTACGCGGTCCTGCGCGCCCTGCTGCGCGCGGAGGCCGTACGCAACACCCCGAAACCGCAGGTGCAGAAGGAGAAGCCGCAGCAGCCGCCGAAGGAACGGCAGCGCGGCTGACGCCGACGTGGCGGAGGCGGGCCTCCTACGGGACCCCTGCCTCCGCCACACCGTCCCGAGGACCGACCGGGTGATCTCACGCCGATCCGCAGTACCGATCCGCGTACCGATCGACTCCCTGTCCACAGCCTGTGCATACCGCCCGCGCAGAGGCCGTCTCCTTTCGAGCGAATCAGGCGTTCGGCCCGGTCCCGGCCGCCGTCCGCGGCGTCCGTTCGGGTCCGTTCCGGCTTCCGATCGGGCCGCCGTTCCCCCACCCCATCCCGTTCCATCCCTTTTTGTCGCATCTTTTCCAGTGCCGCACTCCGTCGCCATGGCTGCGCCCGGAAGGTCTTGACCGGTAGGCTTTCCGTGTGATCTTCAAGCGCATCGGAAACGGCCGGCCGTACCCCGACCACGGCCGGGAAAGCACCCGGCAGTGGGCGGACGTCGCGCCGCGCCCGGTCCGCCTCGATCAGCTCGTGACGACCAAGGGCCAGCTCGATCTGGAAACCCTGCTCGCCGAGGACTCGACGTTCTACGGCGACCTCTTCGCGCACGTCGTGAAGTGGCAGGGCGACCTGTATCTGGAGGACGGCCTCCACCGCGCGGTGCGCGCGGCGCTCCAGCAGCGCCAGGTGCTGCACGCGAGGGTCCTGGAACTGGACTGACCCGGGGCCGACGCCCCACGCCCGCACAGTTGGCCCTTTCGGGTTGGACTGAGCGGGATCGAATGATCATCTAGTAGGCATTGCCGCCCAGGAGCACTACGCTGCGCCCATGAGCATGCTGACTCCCCCCGGCATGGGCGGCCAGTACCGGATCAAGGGGGACAAGTACCCGCGGATGCGACGCCGTCGGCGGCGCGGCAGGCTCGTCGCCGCCGCCGTCGCCTCCGTCGCCGTACTCGGCATGATCGGGTGGGGCACACTGCAGCTCATCGACCTGTTCACCGGGGGCGGCGGAAGGGCTTCGGCGGCCGGCACGAAGGCGGACTGCGGGACCAGGGCGACCCCGTCGGCCACGCCCACGGCCACGGGGGCTGCCCCCGAGCCGGGCAAGATCACCGTCAACGTCTTCAACGCCACCACCCGCAGCGGCCTCGCCAAGCAGACCGCGGACGAGCTGAAGAAGCGCGGCTTCAAGATCGGTGACGTGGGCAACGCGACGACGCAGTTCGACAAGAAGGTCAGGGGCACCGGGCTGCTGCTCGGCCCGGACTCGGCCCTGGACACCTCGCTGCCCGTCCTCGCCACCCAGCTCGCCAACGCCGAGAGCCGCACCGACGCCGCCCGCAAGGGCACGGCCGTCGACCTGATCATCGGCGACAAGTTCAAGGGCCTGACGAAGAAGACGGACGCCGACAGGGCACTGACCGCACTGGCCAGCCCTGAGCCGACGTCCGCCGCTTCGAAGAAGAAGAGCTGCTGAAGCGCCCCCTCAAGGGGCGCGGGGCTGTGCCGATATGCGGCTCCGCCGCATGGGCGCGACCAGCCACGACGAACCCGCAGCCGCCACACAACCGCACGCCTACGGCGGAAGGGCGTTCGTCGGCCCTATTCCGCCGCCCCGTAAAGACGATCCCCCGCGTCCCCCAGCCCAGGGACGATGTACCCGTGCTCGTTCAGATGGTCATCCACCGCGGCCGTCACCACCGTCACCGGCGTCCCCGCCAGCTCCCGCTCCATCAGCTCCACACCCTCGGGCGCGGCCAGCAGCACCACGGCGGTCACGTCATCGGCACCCCGCTTGATCAGCTCCCGGATCGCCGCGACCAGCGTGCCACCCGTGGCCAGCATCGGGTCCAGCACGTACACCTGACGGCCGGAAAGGTCCTCCGGCATGCGCGAGGCGTACGTGGAGGCCTCGAGGGTCTCCTCGTTGCGGATCATGCCCAGGAAGCCCACCTCGGCGGTCGGCAGCAGCCGGACCATGCCGTCCAGCATGCCGAGGCCGGCCCGCAGGATCGGCACCACGAGGGGCCGCGGGTGGGAGAGCTTGACGCCGGTGGTGTCGGTGACCGGGGTCGTGATGTCGACCGCTTCGGTGCGCACGTCCCGCGTGGCCTCGTAGGCGAGCAGGGTGACCAGTTCGTCGGCGAGCCGCCGGAAGGTCGCGGAGTCGGTGCGCTGGTCGCGCAGCGTGGTGAGTTTGTGGGCGACCAGAGGGTGGTCGACGACGTGGAGACGCATGTCCACAACAGTAACGGTGCTCGCGCGCCCACCCGTCGTCCACCACCGCCCTGCTCGAGAGGGCTCCGCCCTCGCCCCTCTTGAATCCGAGCTGGCGTCAAACCGCCCATCGGAGGGAAAGTGGGAGGGACGTACCGGGGGTGGTGAGCCGATGCCTGATCCTGAGTCCCCAGCGGATCCCGCGCAGGACACGCCGGAGGAGACCGACGTCGCGCGCCGTCGGCGCCGGGACCGGTTCCTGCGGGAACTCGCCGAGGCCCGCGAACTGCGCGACCGCGTCCAGCCGAGGCGCGCCAAGGCGGCCCGCCTGCGTCACGCGCTGCGTATGCGGACGTTCCGCTGGTAGAGGGAGGCGTCGGGGAAGATCTGCGGTCCGCGGGTGCGTTGCGGCGGTGGGCGTGCGTGGACACCTGGAAAAGCCGCGTACGATCCGCACGTGGCAGCAACGACTGTGCTGGTCGGTCCTTTACGGAGGTGCTCGCGCCTCTCCCGGGACAACGCGATCAAAACTGCCGGACACAGGGAGCCGAAGACGTCCCCTGAACGCCTTGTTTCTGCCACGATTCCGAGTGGGTGGGCTCGGAGCACAGCTCTCCCCACCCCAACCTCCGCCGGGGGGACCCCCAACCGGCACGCCTATGACCAGTGGGAGAGTCACGGTGTACTTCGCCGCACTGCTCGCGCGCACCGAAGACGGGTGGGAAGCGAGCGACACAGAGCTCGACGATGTGGAAACCCTGTCGGACCTGGCCGACCTGGCCCGTGAAGCCTCCCCCGAGGACGACACGGTGCTGGTGCTCATCGAGCAGGAGGACGCCTGGTTCGGCGTCGTCCGGATCGACGGCGAGGACGACCCTCGGATCTACGTCTCGGACGCCGCCGCCGCTGCCCGCAGCAGTTACGGGGAGATCCTGCTCACCGACGAACTGCTCGGCAGGGAGCCCGGCGACGACGGCCCCGACCTGGACGCCCTCGACCTCGACGGCACGGAGGAGCCGGACGGCGACTCCGACGACGACGAGGACGGCGGCTCCGCGGAAGCCGTTCCGCACAGCCCCGTCGGCGATACCGAGATCCTCGACGACCTCGGCGTCAGCGAGAAGGAGCTGAAGGCCCTGGACGCCGACGACGCGCTGGGCGCGATCGCCGAGGCGCTGGGCGCCTCGGAGGTCCTGGAGACCGTCCGCTGACCTCGTTCGACCAGGGGTCGGCGCCCGAGGTGCCCGACCCGATACGCGACCGCTGGCGGGCCGCGATGCGGCTCGCCCTGGACGAGGCCGAACTGGCCGTCCGGGGCGGGGACGTACCCGTCGGCGCCGTCGTGCTGGCCGCCGACGGCACCACGGTCCTCGGGGTCGGCCACAACGAACGCGAGGCGACCGGCGATCCGACCGCGCATGCCGAGGTGCTGGCGATCCGGCGGGCGGCGGCGAAGACCGGCGAGTGGCGGCTCTCGGGCTGCACGCTCGTCGTCACGCTGGAGCCCTGCACCATGTGCGCCGGCGCGATCGTGCAGTCCCGGGTCGACCGGGTCGTCTACGGCGCCCGGGACGAGAAGGCCGGCGCGGCGGGTTCCCTCTGGGACGTCGTACGCGACCGGCGGCTCAACCACCGGCCCGAGGTCATCGAGGGCGTGCTCGCCGACGAGTGCGCGCAGATCCTTACCGACTTCTTCCGCGGCGGCCACTGACCCGGTGCCGGGCTCCTGACCGGGGCCTCGTCGGGAAACGGATTTCAGAGCACGGCCTACCGTGCTGTAAGGTCTCCCTCGGTAGCGTGTCCGAGCGGCCGAAGGAGCTCGCCTCGAAAGCGAGTGTGGCGCAAGTCACCGAGGGTTCAAATCCCTCCGCTACCGCTCTCCGAAGGGCCCCGTCGAAAGACGGGGCCCTTCGTGCGATCATGTGCGGTCGATGGGGCAAAAGTGACAGGGGAGGCCGCGATGGCGGTGAATTCGAAGAAGGCCGCCGTCTACGTACTCGTGGTCTTCGTGCTGTACGTGATCATCACGGACCCGAGCAAGGCCGCGGACTACGTCCAGATAGGGTTCGAGGGCATATCGGACGCCGCCAAGGCCATCGGCGACTTCATGACGTGGATCGCCAACGGAGGCGACAGCTAGGTCCTGCCCGAGGGAGTACTCATGATCCGCCACCTCGTCCTCTTCAAGCTCAACGAGGGCGTCGAGCGCGACGACCCGCGGGTCGTGGAGGGTGTCGAGGCCTTCCGCTCGCTGGAGGGCAAGATCTCCGAGATCCGGCACTGGGAGCTCGGCTGGAACATCAGCGACCGCCCCATCGCCTACGACTTCGCGATCAACTCCGCCTTCGACGACGTGGCCGCCCTGCGTGCCTACGCGGAGCACCCCGAGCACCAGGCGGGCGTCACACTGTGGCGGGAGTTCGCCACCTGGGTGATCGCCGACTACGAATACTGAGCCCCGGCGCCCCGGATCCACCCGGATCCGCCCGGTCCTCCCGGAGCCCTCCGCCGGAACGGCGGGGGGCTTTCGCATGCCCGGCCCTCGGATCCGCCCCCGGAACCATCCCCAACACGGCTTTATGCGGTGCTTGCACACGGTGGACATGTCTTGTGATGCTATGACCGCTTTTGACGGATGAGTTGATGTGAGTTGATGGATCACGAGGTGGAGTTGACCGTGCCGGCCAGTACTGCGCCTCAAGCCCCGGCCCAGGAGGACACTCCCGCGGACCCGCCCGCGCCCACACCGCCCCGCAGTCGCGGCGCCGACACCCGGGCGCTCACCCAGGTGCTCTTCGGCGAGCTGAAGGAGCTGCAGCCGGGCACTCCGGAGCACAACCGCGTGCGCGGGGCGCTCATCGAGGCGAACCTCCCGCTCGTGCGCTACGCGGCCGCCCGCTTCCGCTCCCGCAACGAGCCGATGGAGGACGTGATCCAGGTCGGCACCATCGGGCTCATCAACGCCATCGACCGCTTCGACCCGGACCGGGGCGTGCAGTTCCCGACCTTCGCGATGCCGACGGTGGTCGGCGAGATCAAGCGGTACTTCCGCGACAACGTCCGCACGGTCCACGTACCGCGCCGGCTGCACGAGCTGTGGGTCCAGGTCAACAGCGCGACCGAGGACCTGACGACCACCTTCGGGCGCACCCCCACCACCGCCGAGATCGCCGAGCGGCTGCGCATCACCGAGGACGAGGTGCTGTCCTGCATCGAGGCCGGACGGTCGTACCACGCCACCTCATTGGAGGCCGCACAGGAGGGCGACGGGCTGCCCGGGCTGCTGGACCGGCTGGGCTACGAGGACCCGGCGCTGGACGGCGTGGAACACCGGGATCTCGTCCGGCATCTATTGGTGCAGCTCCCCGAACGCGAGCAGAGAATCCTGCTTCTGCGCTACTACAGCAACCTCACCCAGTCGCAAATCAGTGCGGAACTCGGGGTCTCCCAGATGCACGTTTCGAGGCTACTCGCGCGTAGCTTCCAGCGACTGCGTTCGGCGAACCGGATCGACGCCTAACCGCAAACACGAGCGACCGGTAACCGTCCCGAGCGAATCGCTCACCAGGGCGGATCCCGACAGTTCTGCATTGAAAGACCGTCAGACCCCCTTTATCCAGGGCGGATTCGGGTCTCACATGTCGACATGTCACTACAGCGTGTTGCCGACATGTGACATTCTTCGGCTAGCGCGTTTGCCGTGGCTTCGGCTCCGGTATTCAGGTGAAGGCTGGCGTTCCTCGATCGGAGCGTTCGCCGCGACCGTCCCGCGACCCAAAGGGGGTGGCATGTCCGCAGATCAGGGCAGCTCGAAGGTGCTCACGCTCACGAAGAGCGAGTCCGCGCCCGACGCCGCGCTCGACGAGGTACCGGCCCTTGAGGCCGTTCCGGCACCGGCCGTCCCGGCCGATGACGTCCCGGCCTGGCCGGCCACGGCGAATATCGACACCCGCACCCTTTCCCGCTCCCTGTTCCTGCGGCTCGCCACCCTGGACGAGAACAGCCCCGAGCGCGCATACGTCCGGGACACGCTGATCGAGCTCAACCTCCCCCTCGTGCGCTACGCGGCGGCCCGCTTCCGCTCGCGCAACGAGCCGATGGAGGACATCGTCCAGGTCGGCACCATCGGCCTGATCAAGGCGATCGACCGCTTCGACTGCGAACGGGGCGTGGAGTTCCCGACGTTCGCGATGCCGACGGTCGTGGGCGAGATCAAGCGGTTCTTCCGCGACACCTCGTGGTCGGTGCGCGTGCCGCGCCGCCTGCAGGAGCTGCGCCTGGCCCTCACCAAGGCCAGCGACGAGCTCTCCCAGAAGCTGGACCGCTCCCCGACCGTCACCGAACTCGCCACCGTGCTGGGCGTGTCCGAGGAGGACGTCGTCGACGGCCTCGCGGTCGGCAACGCCTACACGGCCTCCTCGCTGGACTCCCCGGCCCCGGAGGACGACGGCGGCGAGGGCTCCCTGGCCGACCGGCTCGGCTACGAGGACACCGCCCTCGAAGGCGTCGAGTACCGCGAGTCCCTCAAGCCGCTGCTGGCCAAACTCCCGCCCCGCGAGCGGCGGATCATCATGTTGCGCTTCTTCGCCAACATGACCCAGTCGCAGATCGGCGAGGAGGTCGGCATCTCCCAGATGCACGTCTCCCGGCTGCTGACCCGGACCCTGGCGCAGCTGCGTGAGGGACTCATCTCCGACTGATCCCGCCCGGCCCCTTCATAATTGACGGAGCGTCAGCCACCATGGCCGGATGCTTCGCGCGACATGGTCGACGTGGACGACCTGGACACATGGCCGTCGGTGCGCCTTACTCGGCGCGTCGACGGCCGTCGTCTGCCTGGGCGGGGTACTGGCCGCGTGCGGGAGCGGCGGGAGCGGTGACGGCTACGTCGCCACGGGGGCGGCGGGAGGAGCCCCCCGCGTCTCCGGTACGGCTGTCGCGCCGACGGGCGAGGTGACGCTGGTGCCGCTCGACGGGCCGGAGAGCGGCGGCGTCAGCGGCAGCGGTGAAGGTGGCGGTTCCGGCGATTTCCCCGGGCGGGACGGGAGTCGGGCGCCGGCACCCCCTCAGGGAACAGAACGCGAAGGCACGGAGAGGCCTGCCCCCCTCCCGAGCGGCAGCGGCACCCACAGCCCAGCGGCCACGCCGTCCGCCTCGGCCGCCCCGCCCAGCGGTTCACCCAGCCCCTCGACATCCGCCCCCTCGACATCCGCGCCGGCGAAGCTCACCGTGAGCGACCCCGAACGGGAGCCCACGGACAAGCGCTGGTGCGAGAAGGTGACCCTCGACTTCCACAACGCGGGTGGCACAGCAGTGCGCTCCGGCACCGTCACCTTCGGCACCCACGTCATCGGCGCGCTCGGCATCGACTGGGCGACGGTCGAGTCCACGGAGGAACTCCCGGCGCCGATCGGGGCCGGGGCACGCAAGGAGAAGACCTGGACGGTGTGTGTGGACGCCTGGCGCGTGCCCCTGGGCATGCACATCGAGACGCGGGACGTCACCGTCCGATGGAACTGACCCGGGAGTGAACCCGGCAGTGAACCCGGAAGTGGATCCGGCAGTGACTACTTGAGCGCCAGCCAAGCCACCGCCGCCACGATCACCACGGCGGCGATCACGCCGACGATCAGACCGATGCGCGGGCCCGAGGAGGCCTGCTGCTGCCGACCGCCCTGCGGGCCCTCGTCGACGAACGCGCGGAACATCTGGGTGCTGCCTGCGGGGTCGTGGTTGCCCTGGGGGCCCTGGGTGTTAGCCATGGCCTGAGACCCTAGCGAATCCGCCCGTTCGGCCCAAGTGGGGGCTCCCGCCCTGCACAGGGGGTCACAGGACCCACCCCACCTGCACATTTACGGTCGCAATACTTGCCTTTGCCAAGTTTTTGCGGCACACCGAGCCCGTTTTGTTTGCCTGTAGCAACCAATAACTCCTATGGTTGCCCTAAGCAACAAACGACGGAGGTGTGATGGCCGAGCAGGCGCAGTACGAGGAGCTGGTGCGCCAGTTCAGCGCCTTCGGCGCCGTGAAACGGGAGATGGGACGGACGCTGCCGTCCGACTGCCCCTCCGGTTCCGCCGCCGTACTGACGTTGCTGGCCCGCCACGGGGAGATGCGCATGAGCAAGCTAGCGGAGCTGCTCGCCGTGGACATGTCGGTCACCAGCCGCCATGTCGCCCACGTCGCCGAGCGCGGCTGGATCGAGCGCTCCCCCGACCCGGCGGACAAGCGAAGCCGCATCCTCCGCCTCACCCCGGCCGGTGAGGACCGGGTGCGGGAGATGTCCCGGCGGACCACGCAGCTGCTCGCCGAGCGGCTGAGCGACTGGACCGACCACGACGTCGCCGAACTCACCCGGCTCATGGCTCGGCTCAGGGCCAGCTTTGACGACTGCCGTACACCCGCGATCACCCAGTAGAAGCCTGTAAGAGAAGGAAGCCCATGGCAACGACCACACCAGCCGGTGTGCGGGCCCACGCCAAGCACTCGGGAGGCGCCCCCGCCGACGGCGCCCCGATGTCGCACCGGCAGATCCTGGAAGCGCTGACCGGGCTGCTGCTCGGCATGTTCGTCGCGATCCTGTCGTCGACGATCGTCTCCAACGCCCTGCCCGACATCATCAAGGACCTCGGCGGCGGCCAGAGCGCCTACACCTGGGTGGTCACCGCGTCGCTGCTGGCGATGACCGCGTCCACCCCGCTGTGGGGCAAGCTCGCCGACCTGTTTTCCAAGAAGCTGCTGGTCCAGCTGGCCCTCGTCATCTACGTCCTCGGTTCGGCGGCGGCCGGTCTGTCGCAGAACGCCGGCATGCTGATCACCTTCCGCGCGGTCCAGGGCATAGGCATGGGCGGCCTGTCCGCGCTGGCCCAGATCATCATGGCGGCGATGATCGCCCCGCGTGAGCGCGGCCGCTACAACGGCTACCTCGGCGCCACCTTCGCCACCGCCATGGTCGGCGGCCCGCTGATCGGCGGTGTCATCACCGACACCGACTGGCTCGGCTGGCGCTGGTGCTTCTACGTCGGCGTGCCCTTCGCCGTCATCGCCCTGATCGTGCTCCAGCGCACCCTGCACCTGCCGGTCGTCAGGCGGAAGGTCAAGGTCGACTGGGCGGGCGCCTTCTTCATCACCGCCGCGGTCTGCCTGCTGCTGATCTGGGTGACCTTCGCCGGTGACAAGTACGACTGGCTGTCCTGGCAGACGTACGCGATGACCGGCGGCGCGCTCGCCCTGCTGCTCGTCTTCGTGCTCGTCGAGACCCGGGCGAGCGAGCCGATCATCCCGCTGCGCCTCTTCCGCAACCGCACCATCACCCTCGCCTCGCTGGCCTCCCTCTTCGTCGGCGTCGCGATGTTCTCGGGCACCATCTTCTTCAGCCAGTACTTCCAGCTGGCCCGCGACAAGTCGCCGACCATGTCCGGCGTCATGACCATCCCGATGATCCTCGGCCTGTTCGTGTCGTCGACCGTCTCCGGCCAGGTCATCACCCGCACCGGACGCTGGAAGGCATGGCTGATCTCCGGCGGTGTCCTGGTCACCGCGGGCCTCGGCCTGCTGGGCACGATCCGCTACGACACCGAGTACTGGAAGGTCGGCGTCTTCATGGCGCTGCTGGGCCTCGGCATCGGCATGATGATGCAGAACCTGGTGCTCGCCACGCAGAACCAGGTGGCCCCGAGCGACCTGGGCGCCGCCAGCTCGGTGGTGAACTTCTTCCGCTCCCTCGGTGGTGCCATGGGCGTCTCGGCCCTGGGCGCGGTCCTCAGTCACCGGATCACGCACTACGCCGAGGAGGGCCTCGCCAAGCTCGGTGTGCAGGGCTCCTCGGGCCACGGGGAGATCCCGGACCTCGACGCGCTGCCGGCCCCGGTGCGCACCGTCGTCGAGAGCGCGTACGGCCACGGCGTCGCGGACGTCTTCCTGTACGCCGCGCCGATCGCCTTCCTCGCCCTCCTGTTCGCCCTGTTCATCAAGGAGGTCCCGTTGAAGACGAAGGGCGCCCTGGCCCAGGCCGCCGAGTCCGAGGCGCCGCAGGCGGCCGAGGCTGCCGCGCCGGCCGCCGCGCACGAGCGGGTCCCGAGCTGGGCCGCCGCCTCGTCGGACACCGAGGCCGCTCCCGACGGCACCCAGAGGCTCGCCGCCGTGGCCACGGTGGCCCGTTCCGAGGAGTCCACCGGCTCGTCCGGCGGCGTCCCGGTCCGCGGCTTCGTGCGGGGCGCCGAGAGCGCGCCCGTGCCGCAGGCGGCGGTCACGCTGATCTCGCTCGCCGGTCGGCAGCTCGGCCGCTCGGTGGCGCGGGCCGACGGCTCGTACGCCGTCGACGCCCCCGGCGCGGGGTCGTACGTCCTGATCGCCTCCGCCGACGGCTTCCAGCCGCAGGCCTCCACGGTCGTCGTGAACGGCGACGAGCCGGTGTCGTACGACGTCCTGCTCAGCGGCACGAGCGGCCTGACCGGTGTGGTCCGGGCCGCGGGGAGCGCGCTGCCCGTGAAGGACGCGATGGTGATCGTCACCGACGTCCGCGGGGATCTGCTGGCCACCGCCGCCACGGGTGAGCAGGGCGAGTTCGGCTTCGCCGAGCTGGTGCCGGGTGCCGTGACCGTCGCGGTGAACGCCGCCGGGTTCCGGCCGCGCGCCCTGCCCGTCGAGATCGGCGGCACCGGGGTCACCCGGATCGAGGTCGACCTCGACTCGGGCGCCCAGGTCCAGGGCGTGGTCCGGGCACCGTACGGCGCGCTGGCCGACGCCCGCGTGACCCTGGTCGACGCGGCGGGCAACGTCGTGGGCACCGCCACCACCGGCGCGGACGGGGCGTACGCCTTCACCGACCTGGACAGCGGCGAGTACACGGTCATCGCGACGGGTTACCCCCCGGTGGCGACGGCTCTGACCGTGACCGGCGGCGGCGTCGACGACCACGACATCGAACTGGCCCACCCGGGCGAGTAGCGAAACTCCGGCCCGTGGCGGGTGGCGCGCTCCGAGCGGAGGTGCGTCGCGCCACGGGTCGGTCTCTTTACGAGCAATTTGCAAGTATTCGCAGGGAGTTGGACGGGATGGGACTGACCGCGAGGATCCGCACGCGGGACGGATGGGCCGTGTCGCACGCGGTCGTCACGGTGACCGACATGACCGGGACGCAGGTGCTGCGGGCGGAGGCGGACGCGGAGGGGGCCGTACGGGACGCCGCTCCCCTGCCCCCGGGCGCGTACACCGTCATCGTCACCGCCGTCGGCTACGCGCCGGCCGCCGCGAGCGCGATCGTCACGGCGAGCGGGCGGGCCGAGGTCGGCACGGTGACGCTGGCCCGGCAGGGCGGCACGGAACTGCCGCCGCCGGGGCCCTGGACCATCGACCCGGCGCACTCCAGCGTGGCCGCCGTCGCCCAGCACCTGGGCATCTCCAGCGTGCACGGCCGTTTCACCCACTTCTCCGGCGCCATCGAGATCGCGCCGGACGACGTCACCAAGTCCCGGGTGGAGGCGGTGATCCGGGCCGACTCGATCGACACGGGGAATGGGATGCGGGACGGGCATCTGAAGTCGCCGGACTTCCTGGATGTGGAGCAGTACCCCGAGATCACTTATCGGTCGACGGGGGTGACGGCGGCCGCGGGTTCGGACCGCTGGACGGTCCACGGTGAGCTGGGCATGCACGGAGTCGTACGACCCGTGGACCTGGACCTGGCCTACCTCGGCACGGGGGCCGACCCGTGGGGCGGCACGCGGGCGGCGTTCCGGGCCACGGCGGAACTCCATCGGGACGACTTCGCCATGAACTACAACCAGGTGGTGCAGGCGGGCATCGCGGCCATCGGTACGACGCTGAAGGTGGAGCTGGACATCCAGGCGGTGCAGGGAGAAGCGCTCCCGCCGGCGGGAAGCTGACGTCAGATCGTCGCGGCGGGTGCGAGGGTACGCACGACAGGGTCACGCTGAGAGAGCCGGCCAGCCCCTAGGCTGAGCCCCATGGCACCGAACATCGCGACGAATACCCGAGTCTCGCTCGAAGAGCTGCTGGACTTCGTACGGCCCCGTCACCGCGCCATCCTGCTCACCCGGCGGGCGGACGGGAGCCCGCAGGCCTCGCCGTTGACCTGCGGGGTCGACGACTCGGGGCGGATCGTGGTCTCCACGTATCCCGAGCGGGCCAAGACGCGCAACGCGAAGCGGGATCCTCGGGTGAGTGTCCTGGTCATCAGCGATGACTGGGACGGGCCCTGGGTGCAGGTCGATGGTTCCGCGGAGGTGATCGACTCGCCGGAGTCCGTGGAGCCGCTCGTGGAGTACTACCGGAACATCGCCGGGGAGCATCCGGACTGGGACGAGTACCGGGCGGCGATGCTGAAGCAGGGGAAGTCGATCATTCGGGTGACGCCGGAGAAGTGGGGACCGGTGGCGACCGGAGGGTTTCCTTCTCGGCTTGTCGAGGGTGACGCCTAGCAGCCGCAGGTCGGAAACAGAGTCCCGCCCCTAGGGGCGTTGGACCATCGCCTCGATGCCCGCCACCAGTAGGTCCAGGGCGAACTCGAAGTCGCGTTCCCACATCTCCTCGACCGTGTCGCCGCCTCGGGCCGCCATGAGTTCCGAGGCGTCCTGGACGATGTCGTCGGTGTCGGGGGCCTGCGAGACGGTGCTCATGGCGTGCTGGAAGTAGTCGTCCGGGGTCATGCCGAACGCCGCGCTGCGGGTGATGAAGTGGCCCTCCATCGTGCCGAAGCCGTAGACGAACTGGAAGACGGCGGAGATGGCGGCCACCAGACCGTGCGCCGGCAGGCCCGTCCCGCGGATGACGCGCTGCACGACCCGGGAGAAGGCAAGGCTGTTCGGACCGATGTTGACGTAGGTGCCGATCAGCGGCGACAGCCAAGGGTGGCGGACCAGCAGGTCGCGGTATCCGCGGGCCAGCGCGCGCAGTTGGTCGCGCCAGTCCTCGTCGGCCTCCGGATCGGGCAGGGTCAGCTCGCCGAACGCCGCGTCGAGGGCGAGTTCGAGGAGGTCGTCCTTGGTGTCGACGTACCAGTAGACGGACATCGCGGTCACGTTCAGCTCGGCGGCCAGCCGCCGCATGGAGAACTTGGCCAGCCCGTCGGCATCCAGCAGCCGAACGGTCACCGCGGTGATCCGGTCCCGATCGAGCCCGGAGGGCTGCCCCCCGCCGCGCCCGCCGCGCCGCTCCTTGCCCTCCAGCCAGACGCTGGTCCGCGCGGACTGCCGCGCTGCCCTAGCCATGGCGCACCTTCCTCGACGTTCTGATGCCGGTCATGCTAGGCGCACCTTCAGGGGCGCGGGGACTGCGCGACCAGCCACAACGAGGCCCGCAGTCGCACAACTACCCAGCCCCCGAGCTCTTAGGCGCCCGCCCGCTCAGCCCTGCGCAGCAGACCCGCCGCGACCAACCCCCCAGCCAATACAGCCCCCGCCCCCACCAACTGACTGGCCTCCAAGCCGGAGGCGAACGCCTCCGTGATCCGCACCCTCTCCGCATCCGACCCCGCCTCCGCCAACGCCCCCGGCAGGGACACCGCGGCGACCGGAATCAACGCCGCGAACCGCGAGTTCAGCACAGCGCCCAGCACCGCGACGCCCAGCCCCTGCCCGAACTCCGCCACCGTGCCGTTGATGCCCGCGCCGACCCCGGCCTTCTCCGGCGGAATCGCGCTCATGATCGCGTGCGCCATGGCCGGGCTGGCGATCGCGGCGCCCGCGCCGATCAGCACCAGACCCAGCAGCGTGCCCGGGTACCCGTGCTCGGTGAGCGTCGCGATCGAGACGAGGCCGGCGGACATCGCCGTCATGCCCAGCCCGATGGAGACGGGAGTTCCGAGCTTGCCCGACCACTTGGCCGACAGACCGGTGAAGTTCAGGGCCACGATCATCAACGCGAGCGGCGCCGTGCGCAGCCCCGCCTCCAGCGGGCCGTAGCCGAGCACGAACTGCATGTGCTGGGTGAGCAGGAAGAGCGATCCGCCCATCCCGAAGGTGATCAGCACCGCCCCGGCCACCGCTCCCGTGAAACGACGGTTCGTGAAGAAGTGCATGTCGAGCATGGGATACGGGATCCGGCTCTCCCAGTACGCGAAGCCCGCCAGCACCATGACCGCGACGGCCGCCGACGCCAGCACCCGGCCGGACGTCCAGCCGTGCTCGGGTCCGGAGATGATCGCGAAGACCAGGGAGGACATCCCGATCGTGGAGAGCAGGGCGCCGAACAGGTCGGGGCGGTCGCCCTGCGGGTTCTTCGACTCGGGGACCAGGATCACGACCGCGATCAGGGCGAGCGCGGCGACCGGCAGGTTGATGAGGAAGATCGCGCCCCACCAGAAGTGGTTCAGCATGAAGCCGCCGAGGAGGGGGCCGGCCGCGAAGCCCAGCGAGTTCACCGCCGCCCAGATGCCGATCGCCTTCGGCTGCTCCTCGGGCGAGAAGATCTGCATGGCCACGGCGAGCGTGGTGGTCATCAGCAACGCCCCGCCGACGCCCATCCCGGCCCGCGCCGCGATCAGCTGACCGGTGGATTCCGCGAGGCCCGCGACCAGCGAGCCCACACCGAACAGCACCAGTCCGGCGGCCAGCATCTTCTTGCGGCCGTAGCGGTCGGCCGCGCTGCCCGCGGTGAGCAGGAGCCCCGACTGCACCAGCGAGTACGCGTTGATCATCCACTGGATGTCCGAGGTGGCGGCGCCGAGTTCGCTGGTCAGCGAGGGGATCGCCACGTTCAGGATCGTGTTGTCGAGCAGCACGGTGAGCTGGGCGAGACAGATGACGCCGAGTATCAGCCAGCGCTGGGGGTGGCCCTGGGAGACGGTGACGGAGACGGGAGCGGTCATGCCGTACACCGTAGAACAGTCCCCATACGCTGTACAACGCGGTTTCCGGCCGGAGCCGGCCGGGAAGGGCCGCCACAGCCGGAAGGGCGGCGACCCAAGCGGACGCCGCCCTTCTTCATCCAGCCTCAAGGCCTACGTCGGCCTCGAGACCTCCGTCAGCTGCTCGCCTTCTGCGTGAGGTCGTAGAAGGTGGCCGAACCGACCGTCACCTTCTTGAAGTTGGCCGCGACCCACGAGGTGATCTGCGAGGACGTACCGCTGCTGCTGCCGCCCATGCCGCCACCGGAGCCGCTGGAGATGAAGTAGTGGATCTTGCCGTCCGCCACGTACTCCTTGAACTGCGCCGGCGTCGGGGACGGGTCGGTGCCGTTGAAGCCGCCGATCGCCATGACCGGGGCGCCGGTGGAGAGCTGGTAGCTCGCGGCGTTCTGGGCGCCGATGGCCGCGGCGGCCCAGGTGTAGTCGTCGGCGTTGGTCTCCAGCAGC
The DNA here is from genome assembly GCF_052068475.1 of Streptomyces sp. SD31. Classification (NCBI taxonomy): domain Bacteria; kingdom Bacillati; phylum Actinomycetota; class Actinomycetes; order Kitasatosporales; family Streptomycetaceae; genus Streptomyces; species Streptomyces sp. SD31. The sequence goes on from NZ_JBQHCX010000001.1 coordinate 164,154, forward strand.
TTCTTGGCCTCGTCGCTGACGCCGGCGCCGTTGAGCAGACCGCCCATGCCGCCACCGCCGCCCATGCCGCCTTCGCCGGTCCGACCACCGCCGGGCAGGCCGCCCTGCTGGTTCTGGCCCTGCTGGCCGGGCATGCCGCCACCGGGGAAGCCGTTGCCGTTCTGCTGATTCTGGCCGCCCTGCCGGTTGTTCTGACCCTGCTGACCCTGCTGGTTCTGGCCGGGCATGCCGCCCCCGCCGGGGCCACCCATGCCGCCACCGGGGCCGCCACGGCCGCCCGCGACCGCGGGGCCGGCGGTGACGATCGAGCCGGTGTGGCCCTCGCTCAGCGTGGTGAGGGTGTACGCGGTCGGACCGGCCAGTGCCGCGGCGAGGCCCAACCCGACGACTCCCATGGTCAGTTGGCGCCCCAGCTTCGAGGCGAAGACCAGGCCCAGCGCGGCGGCCAGACCGCCGACCAGTACGACCCACTTCAGCCAGGGCAGATAGTCGGAGGAGCGGTTGAGCAGGACGTAGCCCCAGGCCGCGATGGCCGTCATCGCGGCCGCCAGGGACAGCGACGCCCACATCTTGCCCCGCTCCTCCCAGAGCTTGGCCGCGCCCATGCCGATCAGCGGGGCGATGTAGGGGGCGAGGGCCACCGTGTAGTACTCGTGGAAGATGCCCTGCATGTAGCTGAAGACCAGCATGGTCGTGATCAGCGCGCCGCCCCAGACCAGGAACGAACCACGCGTCACCGACGTCCGCTTGGCCTTGCGCGTGGCCACCAGGCCCGCGATCAGCAAGATCAGCGCGGCCGGGATCAACCAGGAGATCTGGCCGCCGATGCTGGAGCTGAACAGGCGGTCCCAGCCGGTCTCGCCCCAGCTGCCGCCACCGTTGCCACCGCCGCCGCCGACGCTGCCGGTCTCCTCGCCGTTGAGCCGGCCGAGGCCGTTGTAGCCGAAGGTCAGCTCCAGGAAGGAGTTGTTCTGCGAGCCGCCGATATAGGGGCGGGAGGAGGCGGGCCACAGTTCGACGATCGCGACCCACCAGCCGCCGGAGACGACGATCGCGGCGAGGCCCGCGGCGAGCCGGCCGATCCTCTTCTTCACCGACACCGGGGCGCAGACGCCGTAGACGAGGGCGAGCGGCGGCAGAATCAGGAAGGCCTGAAGCGTCTTGGCGAGGAAGGCGAAGCCGATGGCCACACCGGCCCACACCAGCCACTTGGTACGGCCGTCGTCCAGGCCCCGGATGACGAAGTAGCAGGCCACGGCCATCAGCAGGGCCAGCATCGCGTCCGGGTTGTTGAACCGGAACATCAGCGCCGCGACGGGGGTGAGCGCGAGCACCGTGCCCGCGATCAGACCGGCCGCAGGGCTGAACCGGCGGCGTACGGAGGCGTGGACGACAGCGACCGTGCCGACGCCCATGAGGACCTCGGGCAGGAGGATCGCCCACGAGTGGAGGCCGAAGAGCCGCACCGACAGGGCCATCGGCCACAGGGCGGCCGGGGGCTTGTCGACGGTGATGGCGTTGGCCGCGTCCAGCGAGCCGAAGAAGAAGGCCTTCCAGGACTGGCTGCCGGCCTGGACGGCCGCCGAGTAGAAGGAGTTGGCGTAGCCGGAGGCGTTCAGGTTGTAGAGGTAGAGGAGGAGCGTGGCGAGGAGCAGGCCGAGGAAGGCCGGGCGCGCCCAGCGCGGGTCCTCGGGGCGGCCGCGCCACAGCCGCCGTACGAAGGGCTGCTTGGGTTCACCGGCGTCGGGAACCGGGGCGGCGGGCGGGGGTGTCGGGGGGCGGCCCCAGGTGTCGGGACTCGCCTCTCTGTCGTGCGCGGTCTGGTCGTAGTGGGTCGTCATCGGGAGTCCCTCGAGTCGGTGTCGTGCGGGTGCACCGGCTGCAGCTGCAGGGTGGCGTCCCGCCAGGTGCCGTCCGCGGCTTCAGCGGCGCGGAACTGAGCGGTTTCGTACGTGTACTGGGGCGCGCGCCGGGCCACCGGATGCTGCGGGAGCGGGCCGTCGTGGCCGCAGGGCGCGGCGGAGACCGCGGAGTAGGACCGCGAGGAAGGATTGGGGGCCGGGGCGTGGGACGGGTGGTGCGAGGCGACCGCCGTCGAGCCGGAGTCGCCGTCGCCGTGGTCCGGGAACACCCACGCCCTGAAGAGCAGGAAGCGCAGCACCGTCGCGGCGAGGTTGGCGGCGATGAGGACCGCCAGTTCGGTGGAGTGCGCGGGGCTGGGGCTGGCCGCGTTCAGAGCGGCGAGCGAACCGCTGGTCAGGGCGAGGCCGATACCGAAGACGACCAGGCCCTGCGCCTGGTGCCGTACGGCGCCGCCACGGCCGCGCACCCCGAAGGTCAGGCGTCGGTTGGCCGCCGTGTTGGCGATCGCGGAGACCAGCAGGGCGAGCGCGTTGGCGATCTGCGAGCCGGTGAACACCCGGAAGCCGCTGTAGAGGAGGAGGTAGAACAGGGTGGACAGGCCGCCGACGACGCAGAAGCCGACGAGCTGGCGGGCCAGGCCCTTGGGTATGTCCTTGATCTCGCGGTCGCGCGGGTCGTCGCCGAAGGGGCGGGTGAGCCGGTCCAGCGGGAGCGAACCGCCGGCCAGCGCCTTGCCGACCCGCCACACGCCCTTGAGGTCGTCGGTCGCCGTCTTCACGATGTGCACCGTGGAGTTGGGGTCGTCGACCCAGTCGACCGGCACCTCGTGGATCCGCAGCCCCGCGCGCTCGGCGAGCACCAGCATCTCCGTGTCGAAGAACCAGCCGGTGTCCTCCACCAGCGGCAGCAGCACCTGGGCGACGTCGCGGCGGATCGCCTTGAAGCCGCACTGGGCGTCGGAGAAGCGGGCCTGGAGCGAGCCGCGGAGGATGAGGTTGTAGGCGCGGCTGATGAACTCCCGCTTGGACCCGCGTACGACGCGGGAGGTGCGGGCCAGCCGGGAGCCGATCGCCAGGTCCGAGTGACCGGAGATCAGCGGCGCCACCAGCGGCAGCAGGGCGTTGAGGTCGGTGGACAGGTCCACGTCCATGTAGGCGAGGACCGGGGAGTCCGAGGCGGACCAGACGGTCCGCAGCGCCCGGCCGCGGCCCTTCTGCTCCAGCCGGAAGGACTTGACCTCCGGTATCTCCGCCTCCAGCCGCGACGCCACGTGGGGGGTGGTGTCCGTCGACGCGTTGTCCGCGATCGTGATGCGGAACGCGTACGGGAAGGTGCGCTTGAGGTGATCACGCAGTCTCAGCACACACGGCTGGAGGTCCTTCTCCTCGTTGTAGACGGGGATCACTACGTCCAGGACAGGCGTACCGGCGTCGCCGGCCGGGAGGTGCTCCCGCGCCGGCAGGGTGCCGGGAGAAGAGTCGGTTCGCATGACGCCGACTTTTGTCAGGCGCCCTGTTCCACCCATGTGGTGACGCTGTGCTGTGCCTGTGAGTGCTGTTGCCAGCTCATTTCGGGGCTCGGCGGCACGGGCAGCGCCGGCAGATGCACCGTGAAGACGGTGCGTCCGGGCACGCTGTCGACGGTCACGGCGCCGCCGTGCGCGGTCGCCACGGCCTGCACGATGGCCAGGCCGAGACCGGTCGAGCCGGAGGCACGCGAGCGCGAGGAGTCGCCGCGCGCGAACCGTTCGAAGACGTGCGGGAGCAGCTCGGCCGGGATCCCCTGGCCGTTGTCCTCGACGTCCACGCACATCCATGGTCCGCGCCGCTGGACACGGGCTGTGACCGTCGTCCCGGGCGGGGTGTGGTTGCGGGCGTTGCCGAGCAGGTTGACGAGGACCTGTTGCAGCCGGGCCGCGTCCGCCGACACGAGTGCGGGCTCGTCGGGCAGGTCGAGGCGCCAGTTGTGGTCCATGCCGGCCGCGCGGGCGTCGCTGATGGTGTCCACGACGAGCGGGATCAGGTCGGTCTGCTCGAACTGGAGCGGACGTCCGGCGTCGAGCCGGGCGAGCAGCAGCAGGTCCTCCACGAGCAGCGTCATCCGGCCCGCCTCGGACTCGATACGGCCGAGTGCGTGCCGGGTGTCGGGCCCGACCTCTTCTCTGCCGCGTCTGGTCAGCTCGGCGTAGCCCCGGATGGAGGCGAGGGGGGTGCGCAGCTCATGGCTGGCGTCGGCCACGAACTGCCTCACCCGCATCTCGCTCTGCTGGCGGGAGTGCAGGGCGGCGTGGACGTGGTCCAGCATGCGGTTCAGCGCGGCGCCGACCCGGCCGACCTCGGTGTGCGGGTCGGTCTCGGACTCGGGGACGCGCTCGCTGAGGTTGACCTCGCCGGTGTGGAGGGGGAGTTCGGAGACGCGGGTGGCGGTGGCCGCGACTCGGCGAAGGGGGCGGGTGGCCACGCCGACTATGACGGTGCCTGCGATGCCGGCGGCCACGAGGGCGGCGGCGGTGACGCTGGCCTCGATCAGGATGAGGGTGCTGAGCGTGTTGTCGGCGTCCGTGGTCGGAATCGCGACGTAGTAGCTGCCGTTGGCGCCGCTTCGGTACGTGACGCGGTAGTCCCCGAGGCCCGGGAGCTCGACCGTGTGCTCTTCCTTGTCCTGGGTGACCTCGTTGAGCGCGGCGATCTGGGCCTCGTTCAGGTCGACGGCCTTCATGCCGCTGAAGTCGGTGCTGTCGGACGACTTCTTGCTGACCTTGGCCTCGGTGATGACGCCGTTCTGGACCTTGGCGGCGACCATGTTCTTCGAGTCGGGTCCGCGCGTGACGAACTGATCGAGGGTGAAGTTCTGGTCCGGCTTCTCGGTCGTGCCCGTCGTGTCGGGGTTGCCCCCGGGAGGACCGCGGAAGCCCTCTGCGGCCCGTCCGCCGACCTCGCGCAGTCGGCTGTCCAACTGGTCGTACAGATGGGACCGCAGGGCGAGCGTGGTCACCGTGCCGATCACCGCGGCGACCACGGCGATCAGTACGACCGATGCGACGACGAGCCGTGCCCGCAGGGTGCGCGGCTGGCCCGCTCGCCTCTTCTGCGTACGCGGTCGTCGTCGCCCGCTCATGTCGCCGCGGGCTTGATCAGGTAACCGGCACCACGCCGGGTGTGGATCATCGGCTCGCGACCGGCGTCGATCTTCCGGCGCAGGTAGGAGATGTAGAGCTCAACGACATTGGCCTGCCCGCCGAAGTCGTACGACCACACGCGGTCGAGTATCTGGGCCTTGCTGAGCACGCGCCGCGGGTTGCGCATCAAGAAGCGCAGCAGCTCGAACTCGGTGGCGGTGAGGTGGATGTTCTCCCCGGCCCGCGCGACTTCGTGGCTGTCCTCGTCAAGCGTCAGGTCCCCGACGACGAGCACGGAGTCCGACCGCCGGTCGGCGGCACCGGAACGGCGGATGAGTCCGCGCAGCCGGGCGACGACCTCCTCCAGGCTGAACGGCTTGGTGACGTAGTCGTCCCCGCCCGCGGTGAGTCCGGCGATACGGTCCTCCACGGCGTCCTTGGCCGTCAGGAACAGCACCGGCACGTCCGGCAGATCCCGCCGCAGCCGCCCGAGGACGGTCAGCCCGTCCATGTCGGGCAGCATCATGTCCAGGACGACGGCGTCGGGCCGGAACTCGCGCGCGGTCTGGACGGCCCCCTGGCCGTCCCCCGCACTCCGGATCTGCCAGCCCTCGTAGCGAAGGGCCATCGACAGAAGTTCGGTGATCGACAGCTCGTCGTCCACCACAAGCACTCGGACGGGGCTCCCGTCCGGCCTCAGCAGTTCGGTGCGCCCCTGGGGCGAGGTCGTGGTCATGCTGGAAACTTTGTCGGTGTCCTCTTAGAACACGCTTTCCGCAGGCTGTGATTTTCCTAAGAAACGCACAGGAGACTCTCAGGGGGCGCTTGGGTGATCGACACGACAGACCTGCGGGTCCCTGAGGGCCCCTGAGGGCTCCAGGAGCCCCCTCGCCCAGAAACCCGCAGGTCATGGCGCATCAGTGGTGGTGGCCGTGTCGGCCGAGGGTTTTGACGGGGGTCGCGCCGGGGCGGGTCCACTGCGGCACGGGGCGGCTGGTCGGGCCCCAGGTGGCGTTGCCGTCCGCGTCCGAGCGCCAGGACCAGCACGGGCTGCCTCCCTCGGGCCAGTTCTCGGGGTTGTCCTCCCATGCCTCGCCGCGGCCGTAGGGCGTCATGTCGAGCAGGCCGAGGGACCCGTTGACCCGCTCGTTGCCACGGCCCGTCGTGGAGTACGTGAGGAAGGCGCGGTCACCGTCGCGCAGGAAGCAGGTGAGGTAACCCATCTCGCCGCCGACCGGCGCGTCCACGTCGCGCACCGAGTACCAGGGCTGGGTGTAACCCATGAACTCGACGTAGGCGGCCACCTCGTCCCAGGGGCCCGTGGTCAGGACGGCGAACGACACTCCACGGGCGTTGAGGTAGACGGCGTCCTGCAGATGCCAGGCCGTAGTCGTGCAGCCCTCGCACTGCCCCTGGTGCGGCGCGCCGTCGTACCACATGTGCTGGTAGACCACGAGCTCGTCGCGCCCCTGGAACAGGTCCAGGAACGGAACCGGGCCGTCGGCTCCGACGACCTCGACCACCCCGTCGAACTCCACCATCGGCAGCCGGCGGCGGGCCGCCGCGATGGCGTCGCCCTCACGGGTGTGGGCCTTCTCGCGGACCAGCAGCTCGTCACGGGCGGTCTGCCAGGTGGCCAGGTCGACCACGGGTGGGCGGCCGGGCAGCGCGGTGGTCGGGTCGTCCGGCGTGGTCGTCATGGTGTCCTCCGTGGTGTCTCGGGCCGGGCAGCGCCGTACGACGTCAGTCATGCGCGTCCTACGACACTCACCGGAACAGACTCCCGAACCGGCCGGAACTCATCGCTGCCGCGACTGATCGGTGGGCCGATCCCCGTCGATCGGCCCACAGCCACCTCACCTCACTCCTGGACACCGTCCGGAGAGAGGACCTGGCAGGGCCCCGCGGTCAGGGTGCTCGCCCGCTCGAACCCACTGCTGTGCTCGACCCTGGCGATGTGCAGCGAGTAGCGCTCGTACCAGTGGGCGCGCCCGTGCGCCTTGGCCGCGCGGTGCTCCGCGTGGTCGCGCCACTGCTCGATGCCGGCGAGATCCCGGAAGTAGGCGACGGTGATCGAGAGGCCGCCCGGAGTGCGGGCGGAGTCTTCGCCGATGAAGCCCGGGATCTCACTGACCAGTTCGCCCATCCGCTGGGCGGTCGCACCGTATCCGCCGTCGCCCTCGGTGCGTACGGAGGTGAACACCACGGCGTAGTACGGAGGTTCGTGAGCAGGAACAGGGACGACAGGTGCAATGCGGTGATCGCTCATGTCGTCTACGGTCGGGCCCCGCACCGCGCGGCGTCCAGGTTCCTTGCCGAAAGGGATCCCGGAGGGATCCAACTCTTTACCTGCCCGCCCGTCCGTCCGCCTCCCGGATCAGAACAAGCTGTCCTGTGCGCTCACCTCATGCTTGAACTCCTTTGTCGGCAAGGTGAGTTCACCCCCACCCGGGAGCCCCTCGACAGCATTCAGCTCCCACCCCCGCATCAACCGCGTATCCAGCACGACGACCCCGCCCCCGGCGACCAGATGCAGATCCGGCCCCGCAGCCGCCACCAACCGCCCGCTCACCACCCCGCCCGCGACCAGCTCGGTCACCTCCCCGACCGCGTCCGGCAGCTCCCCGAGCCCGAACACCCCGGCGTGATCGACCGGTTGGCAGGGCTCACGGTCGAGTGACTCCGGCCAGCCGGGGAGGGCCACGGCGCGGGCGTGCAGGTCCTCCACCTCGGCCGCCCGCTCGGCCGGCGATGCCGGGAGCGTGGAGCGCACCGCCCGCTTGTGGGCGTACGGGATCCGGTCCGGCACCCGCAGGGCCGCCCGCAACAGCTCCTCGGCGCGTCGGGCCGCCATCAGTGGGCCGACGCCCAGCCAGGTGAAGCAGACCGCGCCCTGTTCCAGCAGCCGTGCCGAGCCGCGCTCAAGGGCGGTGATGCCGACTTTCACCATCCCGGGCCCGAACCACGCCAGATATACGTGGTACGGCCGGGGATCGTCCGCGATCGTGTCGGCCGCCACCGAGTGCGCCCGGTCCAGCCGCGCGCACTCCTCGCACCGCGCCCCCGTACTCCGCCCCGGCACGACCGCCCGGACCGGACACGCATGCCCTCGCGCTCCCACGCATGTCCGCACCCGCCCTTCCGCAACCCCGAAGGCCACCCGTTTCCCCCAGGTCAGCGCGGAGCGCCGACCGCCTTCCCACGCCAGCGCGGGGCCGTCCGCGGACCACCGCAGCCCCGAGCATCTCCATGCCTGTGCCATCGCTCTTCGAGACTAGAGGCAGGCACTGACAACGGCGGTTCGGCGGCTGGGGGCGCCGGTTCCGCGACCGACGTCAGCGGCCGGCTTCCGCGGCGGCGGGCTCGGCATCCCCGGTCACGACAACCACGTCGGCCGCCGCCTCGGACGCCGCCTCGGACGCCACCGCAGCCATACGCCGACCGCGCCCCGCCAGTCGGCACCCCCAACAGTCCGCATGTCCGTCCCGTGCGGTCAGGTCGCGCGCCCCCATACGCCACTGACCGCGAGGCCGGACGCCCGGTGGCTTGCCCCAACCGGACAGGTGCAGGGCCCAGGTGACGAGGACGCTCGCCGCCAGGATCCCCAGCCCACCCACCATCAGCGCAGCCGAAACCACACATATCCCCGCACCCAGCACAGCGGCGCCGACGCTCGCGATCGCGGTTCCGGTCCACCCCGCGACCGTGTGCCCCTCGTCATACTGACTCACGTGCCCACCTCCCGAGCGTTCTCCCGAGCATTCCGAGAATCTCTCACCTCGTGAGGAGTTTAGGCGCTTAACCTCTCACAAGCTAAGGTAATCAGGAAGATGCAAGCCAAGCCGCGTCCCATCGCCACCCCGGCCCAGGCGCTGGAGGCGATGGACTCCCTCATCGCGGCCCACCTGCTCGGCCAGCAGGAAATGGCCCAGCGGCTGGGCCTGAACATCACCGACCTGCTCTGTTTCGCCTGCGTGCTGAAAGCCGGCGAGAACCTGCTCACAGCGGGCGACCTCGCGGAACACGCCCACGTCACGACCGGTGCGATGACCGGCATCCTCAACCGTCTGGAACGCGCCGGCTTCATCACCCGCCGCCCGGACCCGACCGACCGCCGCCGCGTCCGCGTGGCCGCCGTCCCCGCCGCGGTCACCAGGGTCGAGGAGCTCTACGGCCCCTACTACGCCCGCCTCAACACCCTCTTCGCCGACTACTCCGCCGACGAGATCGCCGTACTCACGGACTGGTTCACCCGTACGACGGGAATCGCGCAGGCCTACATCGACGAACTGCGCGACCAGGACAAGGCCTGATCAGCGACGGGCGTCGTACGCCGCCCGTGCCCGCTCGACCTCCGGCAGACGGACGGACCACTCGGAGAGCGCGGCGAACAACGGCGCGAGGCTGAGGCCGAGTTCGCTGATCTCGTACTCCACGCGGGGCGGCACCTCGGGGTGGTACGTGCGTACGACCAGGCCGTCCCGCTCCAGTTGCCGCAGTCGCTGGGTCAGCACCTTCGGAGTGATCGTGGCGATCCGGCGTTCCAGTTCCACGAAGCGCTGCCGGCCGTACTCGTGGAGCGCCCACAGGATCGGGGTGGTCCAGCGGCTGAAGACGATGTCGACGACGGGGGAGACCGGGCAGGCGCTCTCGGGGTCCGCACCCCGCGGGACCCGCATCACTGTGTCCTCGGTCACAACTGCCCCTGTCCGCCAATACTTTCCTCTAGGTACCTACTACCTCGACAACAGTAGCGTCGCCGTACGAGATCCGAACTCGGAAACGGAGACCGATGATGATCGTGGTGACCGGAGCAACGGGCAATGTCGGACGGCCACTTGTGCGGGCCCTCGTCGAGGCGGGCGAGCAGGTGACCGCGGTCTCCCGCCGCATCTCCGCACGGGACGTTCCGACGGGAACCCGCCACCACCAGGCCGACCTGACCGACCCTGCCCGCCTGGAGTCCGCGCTCGCCGGGGCCAAGGCCCTGTTCCTGCTGACCTCCGGCGACTTCATGGCGGCCGGCGGTGACCTCGGGGCCGTCCTGGATGTCGCACGGGGATCCGGCGTACGGCGTGTGGTCCTGCTGTCGTCCCAAGGGGTCGGCACCGGGGAGCATCCCCCGTTCCTGGAGGACGCCGTCAAGGCATCGGGCCTGGAGTGGACGGTGTTGCGCCCGGGCGGCTTCCACTCCAACGCCCTCCAGTGGGCCGACTTGATCCGCACCCGGCGGGAGGTGGCCGCTCCCTTCGGCGACGTGGCCCTGCCGACCATCGACCCGGCCGATATCGCGGAGGTCGCGGCCGTGGCGCTGCGCGAGCCGGGCCACGACGGCGAGGTCTACGAACTGACCGGCCCCGCGCCCGTCTCGCCCCGGCAGCAGACGGCCGCGCTCGAGGAGGCCCTGGGTGAGGCCGTCCGATTCGTCGAACTGACCCGCGCTGAGGCCCGGGAGCGGATGCTGGGGCTCATGCCCGAGCCGGTCGTGGAGAGCACCCTCGACATGCTGGGGGCTCCGGCGGCCGCGTTGCGGCGGGTGAGCCCGGACGTGGAGCGCGTCCTCGGGCGGCCGGGCCGTGCGTTCGCGGACTGGGCCGGACGCAATGTCAGTGCCTTCGCATAGCCTGCGGAGCAGTGCTGGACCGGGGCCGCGGAGTAGAGCTGGGCCGCGGAGTGGAGCTGGGCCGCGGAGTGGAGCTGGGCGCTGCCCCGACCTCGCATGGTGGAGCCTGCCCTACCTTGGTCCGGTAGGTCACTCCATGGTTCCGACGGGCGAACAACGGCATCGTTGGCCTCAGTTGATCCCGGATGAAATCCCAGCCGAATCCCTGCTGAGGCGCGGTCGGCACCGGCTGAAGCCCGGTCGATACGGGTTGAAGCCCGGTCGATACCGGCTGAAGCCCGACTGAGGCCCTGCTGAAGCCGTGCCGGGATGAGCTGAATCCGTCAGAGGTTCAGGTCAGCCCGGAAGGAAGCCGCCATGGAGTCGCAGCGCCCGTCGAAGCCGGGTCCCTTCTCCTCCTTCGCCCGGTTCGTGGTGTGCGGCGGCGGTGTCGGGCTCCTCTCCAGCGCAGCCGTACCGCTGCTGGCCGCGGCGATGCCCTGGGCGCTCGCCAACGCCCTGATCACCGTCGCCTCCACCCTCCTGTGCACCGAGCTGCACGCCCTGTTCACCTTCGGCACCGGAGGGCGCCCCGGCTGGCGCCGGCACCTGCAGTCCTCGGGGTCGGCCGTCGCCGCGTACCTGGCGACGACCGCCGCGATGCTCGTACTGCACGCCGTACAGCCGTCGCCCACCATGCTCCGCGAGCAGGCCGTCTACCTCACCGCCTCCGGGCTGGCCGGCATCGGCCGGTTCCTGGTCCTGCGGCTGTTCGTGTTCGCGGAGCGGAAGAAGGAGGCAGTCACGGTGATCACGGGGACCACGGGGACCACGGGGACCACTGGGACCACTGGGACCACTGGGACCAAGCCCACCAAGGCCACCAAGGCCACCACAGCAACCACGGCCACCACGTCAGCCTCGGCTCAGTCCCCCACCATCGGCACCCTCAGCACCGGCCCCGAGCGCTCCACGTACCGACCTTCCCATGACCGGCCTGCGCGAGGCGGGTCTCGGCATACCCTCAACCACCGCCGTCGTCACGGCCGTTCGTCCCACCGCACGCCGCCGAGGTACTCCTCCACCCGCCCCATCGGCCACACCTCACCGACCTTGTGCCGGATGTCGAAGAGGTTCGCCGCGTGCACGTCCGGATCCCGGTCGCCCACCGCCTCCTCCACGACGACCGGGACGAACCCGTGCTGCATCGCGTCGAGCGCGGTGGCGCGCACGCAACCGCTCGTCGACAGCCCGCCGATGAGGAGTGTGTCGATGCGGTTGGCGGTGAGGTACGCCGCCAGGGACGTACCGAAGAAGGCGCTCGGGTACTGCTTCGTGACCGTCAACTCGGCTGCCGTGGGGGCCAGTCCGTCGATGAAGTCACCGTACGGACTGCCCTCGGTGAACACCTTCAGCGTCGGCACCTTGCGGAAGAAGACGCCGCCGTCGCTGCCGTCGGGCCGGAACCGCACCCGCGTGACGACCACGGGGATACCCGCGCGGCGTGCGCCCGCCAGCAGCGCCTTCATCGCCTCCACGGCCGGTTCGACCCCGGCGTAGAGAGGGGAGTCGGGGTCGACGTAGGCCCGGGCGGGGTCCACCAGGAGCAGGGCCGGGGAGGTGCCGGGGGTGAGCCGGCCGCCCAAGCCGGCCTGCTCGTAGTCGTCCTCGCGCTGTTGTAAACCGCTCATGCCCGTCGGCACTTCATCAACGGCTGGATGCGCGTGCCGAAGTTCTCGATGCCCTCCAGGAAGTCGTCGAAGACCAGCATGATCCCCTTGGTGCCGTCGACGTCGGCGACCTCGTCGAGCATCCGCGCGACACTCTCGTACGACCCCACGAGCGTGCCCATGTTGAAGTTCACCGCGCCCTCGGGCAGCACGATGGTGCGGGCGGTCGAGGAGTCGTCGGCGGTCGTGTCCGATGCGGACTCCCCGGCCATGTACGCCAGTGCAGCGTGGTCGGCGTTGTCGTGGTAGTCCCGCCACTTGGCCTGGGCGGCCTCGTCCGTCTCGTCCGCGATGACCATGAAGAGGGAGAGCGCGCCCACGTCCCGGCCGGTCTCCCGCGCCGCCTCCACCAGCGTGGCGGTGCTGTCCGAGAAGGCGAGCGGAGTGTTGACGCCGCTGCCGAGGATGAAGTTGTAGTCGGCGTGCTCGGCGGCGAACCGCATGCCGGTGTTGCTCTGGCCCGCGGCAACGATGTCGATGTGCCCGTTCGCCGGGCGCGGCGACAGCACGCAGTCGTCCATCTCGTAGAACTCGCCCTTGAAGTTGCTGACGCCCTCGCGCCACAGCTCCTTCATCACGGTGACGTACTCGACGGCCCGGTCGTAGCGGTTGCCGAAGTGTTCGTCGCCGGGCCACAGGCCCATCTGGGAGTATTCGCCGGGCGCCCAGCCGGTGACGATGTTGACACCGAAGCGGCCGGGGGCGATCGAGTCGACCGTCGTGGCCATACGGGCGACGATCGCCGGGGGCAGGACGAGGATGGGCGTGGAGGCGTACAGCTTGATCCGCTCCGTCACCGCGGCCAGGCCCGCCATCAGCGTGAACGACTCCAGACAGTGGTCCCAGAACTCGGTGTCGCCCCCGAACCCCTTCAGCTTGATCATCGACAGCGCGAAGTCGAGACCGTGAGCCTCGGCCTTCTGCACGATGGCCTTGTTGAGTTCGAAGGTCGGCAGGTACTGCGGGGAACTCTTCGATATGAGCCAGCCGTTGTTGCCGATGGGGATGAAGACACCGATGTCCATGCCGCTCCTCAAGGGGGTCGGGGGTCCCGGGTGATGCTAAGCCGTCGGCATCAACTCGGCGTTAAGGCTTGGCTGTTGACGTCCTGCCGACCGGCCGGGTGAGAGGCGTGAGGATCTTGCGAACCATCCATTCCGTTACGGCGGTGACGGTAAGGTCCCCGGCATGAACGCTCGGCTGGCACTGCTCGGCACAGTGGCTCCCGGTGTCGCGGAAAGCGAGGTCTTCCGGCTGGCCCTGCAGCATGCGGTGGGCGAGCTGGGTGCCCTGGGCGGCATGATCCATCTCCGCGGCCCGATGTCCGCGCTGCGCCTGGTGTCGACGGCTGGGCTCCCCGCGGCCCTCACCCGCGCCTGGGAGATCATCGACCAGGAGGGCCCGCTGGCCCCGGCCCGTGCGCTGCACGAGGGCAGTGGGGTGTGGGTACCGCTGAAGCCGGCCGAGCAGGCCACAGCCGCCCTTCGCCCGAATGCCCCGAGCACCTCGACCATCCTGAATGACCCTGATGCCCTGAGTGCTTCGCACACCCCGGACGCCGACTGGCCCGGCACCGGCCTCGCCGCCTTACCGATGTACAGCGGCAACCGCACCACCGGCTCGCTCAGCGTCCTGATGGGCGACGGGGGTGAGCCGACCCCCGAACACTGGGAGTTCCTTCGGGCGGTGATGGCGTGGGCGCAGGACCGCATGGTCCACGCACGGCCCCCGACGGGTCCCTCGCAGATGGACGCGCCGAGCAGCGAACGCGTGCGCCAGGCGCTGAAGGAGGTCAGCGTCGGCTCCTGGGACTGGAACATCCGCACCGGCGAGCTGATCTGGGACGAGGCGGCCCTTGAGCTCTACGGCACCCGGCCGCAGGACTTCACCGGCAGGGTCGACGACTGGATGCGGTGCGTCCACCCCGACGACCTCGCGCCGACGCTGGCAGCGGCGGACCGGGCGATCCGGGAGGGCGGCGTCTTCGAGGCCGAGTACCGGGTACGGAAACTGGACGGCGGCTGGGGCTGGACCCAGGCCCGCGCCAGGGCGACGTACGACGACAACGGCGAGCCGCACCGGATGATCGGCGTGGGCTGGGACAGCAACGAGCCCCGTTCCGCCCGGGACGCGCTCGGCCGGGCCCTGCGCCACATGAGCGACGGCTTCCTCGCGGTGGACGACGACTGGCGGATCACCTTCGCCAACCTGGAGGCGGAGCGCACCCTGGGCTACTCCGAGGAGGAGCTCTTCGGATGCCTGCTGTGGGACCTGCCCACCGCCCAGCAGGTGCCCGGCCTGGAGATCCGCTGCCGGCAGGCCGCGGCCGCGGAGAAGTCGGTCAGTTTCGACGTACGGCTGCCGAACGGGCGCCTGTGCCATCTGCGGCTGGTGCCGGGCCCCGACGGCCGCACCATCTACTTCACGGACGTCACCGAGAAGCGGCGCCTGGAGGAGGACCGCCGGTCCGCCGAGCACGCCGCCGCCGAGCGGGCGGCGCGGATAGGGGAGTTGACGGCAGCGCTCGCCAAGGCGACGACCTCGAAGGACGTGGTGGACGCGGTCGCCCGCCGGGTACTGCCCCCGTTCGAGGCGACGGGACTGGTGGTGCAGACGGTGGAGTGCGACCGCCTCCACACCGTGGGCTCGGTCGGCTACCCGCAGGACATCCTCGCGATACTCGACGGCCGCGAACGCACGGAACCCAGCCCGCTCTGGGACGCGATACTGGCCGGCGCCCCACTGTTCCTCTCCTCCCCCCGCGAGTTCGCCGCCCGTTACCCCGAACTCGCGGACCTCCCGGCCCGTGCCGGCAAGCAGGCCTGGGCGTTGCTCCCCTTGACGGCCTCGGGCCACACCTTCGGCATCTGCGCGGTCACCTTCGACCACCCCCGCCGCCTCACCGACGAGGAACGCACCCTTCTCACCGCGACCAGCGCCCTGGTGGCCCAGGCCCTGGACCGGGCCCGCCTCTTCGACGCCGAGCACACCCGGTCCCGCGAACTCCAGCGCAGCCTGCTCCCCCGCGACCTGCCCACCGTCCCCGCCTGCACGGCGGCGGCCCGCTACCTGCCCGCCGGCCAGGGGATGGACGTGGGCGGCGACTGGTACGACATCATCCCGCTGTCGGGCGGCCAGGTGGCCCTCGTCGTCGGTGACGTCATGGGGCACGGCCTGCCGGAGGCCGCCACGATGGGCCGCCTGCGCACGGCGGTCCACACCCTGGCCGACCTCGAACTGCCCCCCGACGAGATCATGAGCCACCTCAACGACATCGTCGGCGCCATGGGCGAGGAGTCGTACGTGACGTGTCTGTACGCGTTGTACGACTCCACGACACGCATCTGCTCCATAGCCAGGGCGGGCCACCCGCCCCCCGCCCTGCTCCACCCCGACGGCACCGTGCGGTTCCCGGCCCTGGCGGCCGATCCACCCCTGGGCGCGGCGGAACCCCCCTTCGAGACGACCGAGATCCCGGTCCCCGAAGGCAGCGTGCTGGCCCTGTACACCGACGGCCTGGTCGAGTCGTCGAAGCGCGAGATGGACGAGGGCATGGCGGCCCTCGCCGAAGTCCTGCGGACCGCGCACGCGGACGGCACCGCGAAGGACCTGGAGCAGCTCTGCGAACGGGTCACGTCCACCCTCCTCCCCGCCGACCAGCAGGCAGCCGACGACGCAGCCTTCCTCCTGGCCCGGCTGCACGCCCTGCCCTCCGCCCGCATCGCCTCCTGGCCCCTCCCCGACGACCCCCGGGCAGCCGGCCACGCCCGCAGCCTGATCCGCGACCAGCTGGCGGCCTGGGGCCTGCAGGACCTCACCCCCACCACGGAACTCCTGGCCAGCGAACTCATAGGCAACGTCATCCGCCACGCCAAGGGCCCCCTGCGCCTACGGCTCCTCCACGGCGCCGACCTGATCTGCGAGGTCTTCGACGGCAGCCTGACGATGCCGCGCATCCGCCGGGCGACGGAGACGGACGAAGGGGGCCGAGGGCTGCAACTGGTCACCGCACTGTCGCAACGGTGGGGGACGCGGTACACCCCGACAGGCAAGTGCATCTGGACGGAACAGGCCGTGCAGACGACGCCGGACGCGATCCGGGACGAGCGGCCGTCCGACCACGCGCCGGAGCGGATGTTCCTGGGCCTGGCGGACCTGGGGGAGGACTTCGGCGGCGACCTGGACTCACTGGCGTTCGGGGACCAGGAGCTCTGAGTACGCGGTTGTGCGCCGCGATTGCAGGTACGACGGAGGAGAGGCCCTGGATCACTCCAGGGCCCCTGTTGACTAGGAACCGTCGGCGCGCACGGCGTAGACGTACCGCTTGCCGGTGTACTCGCTGACGTTCCAGATCACGGACTCGGCGAAGGCCCAGCCGGACGCCCCACTGCTGTGATAGCTGAGGTCCTCGCAACCGATGGCCAGGTCACAGACGGCGCTCGCGGTCGAGGCTCCGGATGTGAAGGTGCGCAGGGTGCCCTTGGTGGACGGTCCGGCGCTGGCCGCGAGGTAGTGCTTGCTGTTGCGGGAGACGACGCCCTGGATCTTCTGCTGGGCGACGGTCACGGCCTCCTTGGCGGTGAGCGAGCCCGGGTGCCGGTCGGTGTAGTCGAGCTCCCAACGGACCACCTTGGGCGTGGTGGTGGGCGCGCCGGTGCCGTTGAAGGTGCCGTCGGTGTAGCTGACGGTGCCGGAGAGGGAGTACTCGCTGATGACGAAGCTGTCCGGCGTGCTGGCGCGGTCGAGGCCGATGGTCGTGTAGCGCAGGTACTTCCCGGCGTTGTCGTAGGCGTGGCTCTGCGGCAGGACGTACTGGTAGCCGTAGCCGTAGTACGCCCCGTCGGTGTGCAGACCGCACACGTCCTTCTCACCGGTGGCGACCGTGAAAAGGGTGTTCAGGTCGAAGACCCGCAGCCCCTTGTACGTGTCGACGACGTACAGCAGGTTGCCGTACCACATGATCCCGCCCGCGTGCTTGCGGATGGGGTTGAAGGAGTACTCGCCGGTGCTGGTCCTGACGGGCTCGACGAGCAGCACGTGCCGATACGTCGGCGCGGTGGGGGTGTTGTAGTCGACGAAGGTGAGCCGCAGGCCCTTGTCGAGCGCGTACTCGTCCGCGCCCTCGCCGTCGGGGTTGGTCTCGAAGTACCAGGAGACGAGAACGACCTTGTTGCTGCCGCCCTCCGGGTAGAGCCCGTTGCCGTAGGCGTCGGCGCTGGTGGTGACGCCCTGCGGAATCCAGTAGTCGACGGCCTGGTCGTCGGCGTCGAAGGCGAAGCCGGCCTGGAACGCCTCCGCGGTACTGGGGGCGCTGGTGAGCCGGGTGGCGCTGCGGTTGGTGTCGGCGACGACGGCGGTCGCATCCACCTTGGTGAGCCTGGTCGCCAACCCGGCGGTGAGGGCGGCGAATTCGCCGTGGCTGTTGGAGGAGCGGCTGGCGAGCGCGAACTGGCCGGCGTCAATGGTGGCGGCCTGGGCGGGAGTCGCGAGCACAGTGCCGGCGGCTGCGGCGAAGGGGGAGGCCGCTATGCCCTTGATGATCGTTCTTCGTGACATGGTCATGCGCGGAAGCTAGAGGAAACCGAACACATGACACAAATACGCTTGTTCGCCAGCAGGCTGGGGCCCGAACACGCGGCGGCGCCATCAGGCCCGCACCGCCGCATGCGATCGCCGCGCGATGAACGCCCGTCACCGCGGTGCCGTGAAGGCGGCGCACATGGCGCTCCGCAAGAATCCGGAGGACGGGCTGTTCCGGACCGGATGTGACAAGGTGGCCGGAAGGTAATGCCGGAAGGTGCTGGGGGAGTCCGTGGGGGTGGACCGCGTGACGGAGCTCCGTAAGGGCGAGAACACGGCAGTGGGCTCGGGACGCATAACCGCCGAACTGCACGCCCTGGGCGATCCGGTCGACCTCAGTGCCGTGCTGATCGGTACGGACGGCAAGGTCAGGTCCGACGACGACCTGGTCTTCTACAACCAGCCCACTGCCGAGTCCGGTGGCGTCCGGCACCGCACCGCCGACGCCGAGGGCCCGGAACGCATCGAGATGGACCCGGCCGCTCTTCCCGCGGACGTGGATCGGGTCGTGCTGGTCGGCAGTTGCGATCCCGACGACACGACGCGCACGTTTCGTGAGGTCAAGGAGGTGCTGGTACGTGCCACCCAGCAGGGCGCCGATCCGGTTCACTTCCGCCCGCCCGCCCTCACCGAAGGCGAACGCGCCGTACTCCTGATGGAGCTCTACCGCCGGGGCCCGGCATGGAAGCTCCGTGCCATCGGCCAGGGGTACGCCAACGGACTGGCCGGCCTCGCGACCGACTTCGGGATAGAGGTGGAGGAGTCACCAGCCCCCTCCACAGCCGACGAATCCACCGCCAAAGAAAGCGGACCGCCGGAAGAAAGCGGATCCACGCCGGTCACGCCGGTCACCACAACCGCGAGCCCGGCGAGCCTGCGCAAGCCCCCGCTCGGCAACATCAGCCTCGACAAAGGCGGCCAGGTCTCCATGGGCCTGGACAGGAACGACCGCGAGCTGGTGGTCACAGCGTCCCTGGAGTGGGACGGCGGCAGCGATCGGCGCCGCAGGCTGGGCGCGGACCTCGACCTGTACGCCCTCTTCGTCCCTGCGTCAAAGGCCCTGCGCGGAACGAAGCCCCCCGGCACCCTCGTCAAGTCCGACCACATCGCACGAGGCGAACCGCTCCACCCCGGAGCCGCGGCAGCCACAAACGCAGCCGCAGCCGCTCCAGCAACTGCGAAGAAGAGCAAAGGCGCCGACGTCATCTACTACAAGCGCCTCGGCTCGGCGAAGACCCGCCCCTACATTCGCCTCGACGGCGATGCGCGAGTCCCAGGACGCGAGTCACTTCGCATCGTCCGCCCCGACCAGCAGGGCTACGTCCTCCTCTGCGCCTACTCCGCACTCAGCAACGGCTTCGGTTCCTTCCGCAGCTTCGGCGCAAAGGTCGTCATCACGGACGGACGCGGCTCCACCGTCACCGTCCCACTCTTCGAGAACACCAAGACCCGCTACTGGGTGGCCATCGCCCTCGTCGACTTCACCGGGCCCGACGGAGCAGCGATCCACCACATCGAGGCCTACAGCGCCCGCATGACCGAACGCCGCCCCGTCCTCCACCCGGACGGAACCGTCGCGATGAACGCGGGACCAGTGGAGTTCAAGAGACGCTGACGGCCCCGAAACACCAGCACTCGCAGATCGCCATGACGTCGGAGGTGTACGCCGAAGCGACCCGGAAGACGTACGCGCCGCGCCTTTGGGCTACTTCGATACGTCCTCGACGCTGAGGGAGTAGTCGACCCCGAGAGAGAAGTCGCCGGACTGACCACTGATCGTCAGGGTGTGTTGCCCGGGGGCCAACGGCTGCATCTGGACCCACAGCCCGCAACCGGTAGCCGTGAACGTTCCTGCGGATTGGGTGACAGGGTTGTCCGCAGCGCCCCGCACGGAGATCGTCACCCCCCGGTGTTCTTCCGGGTCGAGCTCCTTGCCGTCCAGCACCGCGGTCCCCTCGGCCGCATCCATGAAGGCCGCGCAGTCCGAGGGCTCCGCCATGAGGTTCACCAAGGGGAACGCAAGAGGCACTCCACCGGGGATACTGCACGACCGCTTGACCTGCCCGCCGAAAGAGCCCGCCAAGAACCAGACGTCTGGTGCCTGGTTGCGCCCGCACGAGCTCCCGTCCTGATCGGCGACAGGATTCGTCCCCTGCGGCTCCGAGGCCGCCCAGGTCCACCACCGGCTCTGCAGATCCTCAGCGGAGAGGCGCTCCTGTGCCGATGACGCCGCTGGAGAAGCAGAAGCCGCTTCATGCTCCGTTGCCGTCGATTCTGTGCTCCCGGCACCGCACCCCACGATCGCGGCGAACAGCACGCCCGTGACCACTGCTCTTCCAGCCCTGACCTTCATGAGCGCCCCTCCCAGACGTCGCACGGATCTCTCGACTCCCCTGTCGACGTGCGACATGCGTGGACACCCTAGCGGCGTGCTCGACAGCCCTCGGGCTTCAGCCGGTTGCTGTACTTCGCTGCTGCACGCCCCGGAAATGCAAGAGGCCCCGGATCTCTCCGGGGCCTCTCACCTGTGTGCACTCGGCAGGATTCGAACCTGCAACCTTCTGATCCGTAGTCAGATGCTCTATCCGTTAAGCTACGAGTGCTTGTTCTGTTTTCCCGCCGCTCCCGGCCCTTTCGGCCCGCTCGCGGCGACAGGAAGAACATTACATGACTGCCGCCGCCATGTGAAATCCGTTTGCCACACCCCTTGTGACCTGCGGAAATGCCCCGAAGAGCCCCTCATCGGCGGCATGGCGTCGCACCGCCGAACGAACGAAACCAACGAAGCCCCGGTCCAGGGACCGGGGCTTCGTGATCAGGCGCGGAGGCGGAGGGATTTGAACCCTCGATGGGCTTTAAGGCCCAAACCGCATTAGCAGTGCGGCGCCATAGACCGGACTAGGCGACGCCTCCAGCACAGCCGCTCGCGCGAGCGCGAGTGGTGCGTGCAGATGATGACACAGTCGAGCGTGGTGTCACCAATCGGCTCCCACGGTACTAGGCAGGGAGGCCGCAGGGCAAAGCCCTTCCGGCGTGCGTCGGGAGACTTCGGGCCGGTGGGGCGGTGCGCAACATCCGGAGGCGTACGGCGTTAGTCAGGTCATGTTGCAGGCCAACCGTTCCGCCCCGGCCCGGCGCCTTCGCCGGGTGCTCCTCGTCGCCGCAGGCTCCCTCGCGGCCGTCGGCTCCACCGCCGTCGTGCCCGTCTCCGCGCAGGCTCAGGCCGCGCCCCTTCCCCTCGCGCTCCCGGCCCTCAAGGACCTGGGCCGCTCCGGCGATCACCTCACCGTCACCGTCCGCAACACCGGCAGCGGCGGAGGCACCGGTGGCGGTGATCGGACCTATTCGCTGTCCTGCCATCCGGCGAGCGGCGATCATCCCGATGCCCACGGCGCCTGTGCCGCGCTCGACCGCAGCACTCGGTGGGGCAGGGACGTCTTCGCGCCCGCGCCTCAGGACGGTTTCTGCACCATGCAGTACGGCGGGCCGGCCACCGCGCATGTCACCGGGACCTGGGCCGGGCGCCCCGTCGACGCGCGGTACGACCGCAGTGACGGGTGCCAGATCGCCCGCTGGGACCGGCTCGTGCCGCTCCTTCCCGACCTGCGGGCGGAAGGGCAGCGGTCGTAGCTCGGGGATGAGGGCTGATGTGCGGTCGGCGTACCCACGTTCGTCATCGGTCGCACGGACTTTCCATACCGGACGCACCGAGTCCGTAAAACTCCCGCGAAGGTCTCGCAAAAGCTGGAGGGAAGCCGAAGTGGAGCTGGGGGGACGTCTGCACAGGCGGTCATACGTTCTGGGTCACTTCGTCGTGCGACGTCCCTCTCATCCGGCGTCGCGAGCGCAACCTCAGCCCTTAGACTCCCTCGCGTGACACGCTGCGGGCCGGTTGGCAAGATGGCTCGAGCGGTCGGCAAGGTGCGGTAACAGGGAGGAAGCGTCTCGTGAGCAGCAGGCCATCCCGAGGCGCTGCTCGCCTCGCAGCCATACTCGACGCGCTTCCCGACGCATTGGTGCTGGTCAATGCCAATGGGACCGTCGTCAACGCCAACACCATCGCCCTGGAGACCTTCGAGGCGCCGGGGACCGCTCTGGTCGGGCGGGGGCTGCTCGATCTGCTGCCCCACTTCGACTCGAAGCTGATCCCGGGGTCCATGCGGCGGCCCGATCACATGGATCCGCAGGGGCGGACCAAGCCGACCCGGATGATGGCCCGGCGGACCGACGGGACGGACTTCCCGGTCGAGGTCACGTCCGCGAATCTCGAGAACGGCCAGCAGGCCTACGACGGCTACGGCTACACCGGTGACGAGCTGCTCATGCTCGTCGTGCGGGATCTCTCCGGGACCGTCGACACCGAGGCCGAGCTGGCGCGTTCGCAGCGGCAGACCGAGATGATCCTGCGGGCGGCGTCGGAAGGTGTCGTGGGAACCGACACCGAGGGGCGGATCGTTCTCGTCAACCCGGCCGCCGCTCAGATACTGGGTTATCGGGCCAGTGAGCTCGGTGGGCGTGAGCTGCACACGCTCGCCGTGCACTCCCGTGCCGACGGGTCCCCCTTCCCGTACGAGGAGTCTCCGCTCGCCGACACCCTGCGCTCGGGGCGCAAGCACCGGGTGCGTGGGCAGGTGCTGTGGTCCAAGGGCGGGGACAAGGTGTCCGTCGACCTGACGACCGCGCCCGTGCGCGACGGCGACCAGCTCGTCGGCGCCGTGATGACCTTCACCGACCGGCGGTCCTACGACGCCCTCGCCGATGAGAAGGCGGCGGCGGAGAAGCGGCACGCCCAGGAACTGGAGCGCCTCGCCGAGGAGCACGCCTCCGAGCTGACCGCCCTGCGGCAGAAGCACGTGGCCGAGGCCGAGGAGCTGCAGGAGCGGCACCAGGAGGAGCTCGCCGCCGGTGAGGAGCGGTACGCCGCGCTCGGGGAGCGGGAGAAGGACCGGTACGAGGCTCTCGCCGGTCGGCACGAGCAGCTGCTGACGCTGCTCGCGCGTTCCCTTCGCGGTCCGCTCGACGAACTCCGTCGGGAGCTGGCCGCGCTCGCCGCGGACGACGCGGGGCAGTTGTGGCCCGAGGCCAACCAGGTGCTGCATCACCTGTCGGCCGGGTACTCGCGGATCACGACACTGATCGACAACGTCCTCGGGTATCAGCGGCTCGACTCGGGTGGCGAAGGCGTCACCCGTACGAAGGTGATGCTCGACGCCGTCGTCGCCGCGGGTGTCGACGGGGCCGTCGAGCTCATCGGACCCGGGCGGGTGCAGTTCGCCGTGCACGCACCGCCCATCGAGGCCGAGGTCGACCCGCAGCGCCTCGCCACCGCGCTCGCGCATCTCGTCGCCGATGTCGCCGGCGTCGACGCGACCGGCAACTCGCCCGTGTCGGCGGGCGGTTACATGGACAACACCGTCGTCGTCGCGGCGGCGCAGCGCGGTGAGGTCGTACGGATCGAGGTGCGTGGGCCGTACACCGGGGGAGACCCGGTGCACGAGCCCATCGTGCGCGGGATCGTGCGGGCTCATGGCGGTGTGCTGCAGACACACGAGGTGCCGGGGATGAGCGGCAGTGCGTACGTCCTCGAAGTGCCGATCGGCGGTGGGGCCGGGGCCGTTCCCGCCGTTCCCGCCGCTGCCGTCGAGGTCGCCGCGGTCGCCGCGGCTGAGGCCGGTGACGGGACCGAGGCTGCCGCCGAGGGCGGCGAGCAGGGTGCCGGGGGCGGTCGGCGGCGGGCCCGGCGGTCCTCCGTCGATGCGTTCCTGGAGAGCGACACGCCCGGTGCCGAGGCCGAGGCCCCCGACGCCGAGGGCGCGGCGCCCACCGGACGGCGGCGCAGGCGCGCGGCCGCGCCTGCGCCGGAGCTCCCGCAGGGTGCGGGAGACGCCGGCGGCGAGGCATCCGGCGGTACCGGGCGGCGGCGCGCGCGACCGGCCGAGAGTGGCGACGGGGGCGAGGGTGGCCTGGACGGCCAGGGCGGTGTCGCCGAAGGAGCCGTCGTCATGGCCGCCGAGCACGCTGCGGGGACCGCGGCCGCCGGGAACGGGCTCGGCGGGACCGTACCCCCGCAAGGTGTGCCCGCCCCCAGTGGGCGACGTGCCCGACGTGACGGCGGAGAGCAGCACGCGCTGCCGCCCGCGCTGCCTGCGGGCGGTGACGCCGCCCAGCCGGGTTCCGAGGCCGGTACGGCCGGTTCGGGTGAGAGTCCTCAGCCGACCGGGCGTCGGCGGCGTGCCCTGGCCGCGGCGGCCGAGCGGGGTGCCGCGCAGGCGCGGGCGCAGGAGGCGGGGCCTCGTCAGGTGTTCGCGCTGCCGCCCGCCGCGGCGGACCGGGCTGCCGCCGCCGACGGTGTGGACGGTGTGGAGGGGCAGGGCGGCGCGGAGCCGACTCCGGCGCCGGGTTCGGGTTCGGGTTCGGCCATGACTCCGACCACGGGCGCGGGTGCGGGGGCGGCCATGACTCCGGCTTCGCCTGTGGCTCCGGGGCAGATGCCGGATGCGGTTCCGGTCCCGGGTGCGGTTCCGGGTGCGGTTCCGGGTGCGATCCCGGGTGCGGGTCAGGTGCCGGCTCCTGTGCAGGGGCAGGCCCCGGGCCAAGCCCAGAGTCCGGGTCAGGTCCAGGTTCCGGGTCAGGTCCAGGTTCCCGGCCAGGTCCAGGTTCCCGGTCAGGGGGCCCCCGGTGACGTACGCGTCGACGACGGTCGGCACGATGCCGTGCCGCACGACCAGTCCGAGGACCACACCCCGCCGCAGCCGCATCCGACCAGCGCGCCGACCGGGCGTCGTCGCCGGGCCGTGGGCCAGCCGGCGGAAGCCGCCGGGGCGCCGACGCAGGGCGCGCCGACGCAGGCTGCCGCCGACCAGGGCGTGCAGCAGGGTCAGCCCCAGCCGGTGCCTGGCCACCCCGCCCCCGTGCAGCCGGTGCCGGGCCAGCCGCTCCCCACCGAGGCGGCCCCCGGGCAGGGCACCCCGGCCCCCCAGCCGTGGCCCGCTGCCGACGACACCTCCGGCGCCGGGACAGCCGTACCGGCGAACGTTGCTGCGGCGACCCCCGCGCCCCCGCACACGGCCGGCGCTCCCGTCCCGCCGCAGGGCTCCGCCACCCCCGTACCGCCGAATCCGAACGCCCCTCAGCAGGCGCAGCCCCAGCCCGCCCCGGGTACGCCGGCTCCGGGCACCCCGTTGCCTCCCGAGGCGGCCGCGGCGGCCCAGGCCACCCAGCAGCGTGCGGCGCAGCCTCTGCCTGCCGAAGCCGCCGCCGCTCCCGGCGCCCCCGTCGACCCGAACTCGACGCAGGGACGGGCGATCAGTGTGCGGACGTTGGGGCAGGGGGTGCCCTTCACACGGCAGGCGGCGCAGGTGCAGCAGCCGTCGACGACGCCTCCCCCGCATCAGACCAGCGGTGGACGGCGCCGCAAGCTGGGTACGCCACCCGACCCCGCCACCCGGACCGGCGCGCCGGCGGAACAGGCGGCACGGCCGCATCCGCAGGCCGAGCAGCCGGTGCCCGCGCAGCCGGTTCCCTCCCCGTCGCCGCAGCCGTCACTCGGCGGGCAGCCCCAGCCCTCGCAGGCCGGGCAGTCGCGGCTGGCGCCGGTGACCGAGGGCGCCGGGCGGTCGTACGCCATAGGCGCGCCGGACGAGAACGCCGCCGAGGGACCCGAGCCGCTGGACGGGCCGGGCGGGGCCGTCGAGGTCGCCGACACCCCGCGCCCGCAGCCGATGGACGACGAGTTGCCACCGGAGCCGCTGGACAACCCGCGGCGGCTGCTGGTGTGGCCGGCGCCGGACGTGACGACCCAGCAGGCGCTCAGCGACCGCGGCTACCGGCCCGTCATCGTGCACTCGCGCGAGGAGGTCGACGCGCAGATCGCGGCGTTCCCGGCCGCGCTGTTCGTCGACCCGCTGACCGGGCCGATCACCCGGACCGCGCTGCAGTCGCTGCGGCAGGCGGCGGTGGCCGCCGAGGTGCCGGTGATGGTGACGGCGGGGCTCGGGCAGGCCTCGCGGGAGGCGGCGTACGGCGCCGATCCCGCCGTACTGCTGAAGGCGCTCGCGCCACGGGACAGCGAGCAGCATCCGCCGCGCGTCCTGCTCATCGAGGAGCACGCGGAGATCGCGCTGGCGTTGACCGCGACGCTGGAGCGGCGCGGGATGCAGGTGGCGCGGGCCGCGAGTGATGCCGACGCGGTGGCACTGGCGGGTGACTTCCGGCCGAACCTGGTGGTGATGGACCTGATGCAGGTGCATCGGCGCCGGGCCGGGATCGTGGACTGGCTGCGTGCGAACGGCCAGCTCAACCGCACCCCGCTCGTCGTCTACACGGCCGCCGTCGACCAGGCCGACCTGCCGCGGCTGGCCTCCGGCGAGACGGTGCTGTTCCTCGCCGAGCGGTCCACCAGCGGTGAGGTGCAGTCCCGGATCGTGGACCTGCTGTCCCGCATCGGGACCAACTAGCCCCCTACCTGGCGACCATCCGCCGCGCGGCCTCCTTCACCGAGGCACGCAGGCGATCGCGGTCGGTGTCGTCTCCGCCGACCAGGATGCGGGCCATCTGGGGGACGACGGTGACCCAGTCGGCCACCGCGATCAGCAGGAACAGCAGGTCGCGGGCCGGGATGGCGCCGGTGACGACGCCGCGGTCCTGGCCGTCCTGGAGCGCGGCGACCTTGTGGCGGTAGTGCTCCTGGCGTTCGGTCTCGTCCGGCAACTCGTCGGTGCCGTACTCCAGGCCCTCCCACAGGAGCAGCCGCAGCACCTCGGGGTGGGCCTCGTGGTAGTCCATCAGGCGGTCGATCCAGCCGTCGAGGTCGTCAGGGTCGACGGGGACGGCGATGGCGAGGTCGAGCATGACCTGCCCGAGGACCTTGGTGAACAGCTCCGCTTTGTTGCCGTAGTAGGCGTAGATGAGCTGCTTGTTGGCCTTCGCCTCGGCCGCGATGCGGTCGACGCGGGCGCCCGCGATGCCGTAGCGGGCGAACTCCGCGACCGCCGCGTCGAAGATCCGGGCCTTTGTGGCCTCGGGGTCCCTCACTGCCATGGGTTCAGGGTAGCGGGGCAAATAACCAACTGTTTGGTTGACGGGAAGGGGTGCCCCGCGCAGACTGTTCACAGATAGCCAACCAACCAGTTAGTTACTAGAGCCGACTCGAAGGAGTCACTCCGCTCATGTCGCAGGCGACCACAGAACAGCAGGTCAGGCCCGCCCGCCAGCCGACGGGTACGGCCGTCCCGTCCCGCTTCTTCCTCCCCCTCATCGCCCTGTGCTCCGCCGTCACGGCCGCCAACATCTATCTCGCGGCGCCGCTGCTCTCGGTCATCGCGCAGGACTTCGGCACCGCTCCCTCGGCGGTGGCCTGGATCGCATCGGTCGCGCAGTTCGGCTACGCCGCCGGCCTGCTCTTCTTCGCCCCGCTCGGCGACCGCGTGAACCGGCGCCGACTGGTCGCCGTGCTGTCGCTGGCCACGACCGCGGCCCTGGCCGTGGGTGCCGCGGCGACCGGGACCACCGCGCTCGCGGCCGCCGTCCTCGTCGCCTCCGCGGCGACCGTCGTCCCGCAGCTCCTGGTCCCGCTCGTCGCCGAACGCGCCCCCGCCGAACGCCGCGCCCGCCATGTCGCCGCCCTCATCGCCGGGCTCTTCACGGGCATCGTCGCCGCCCGCGTCCTCGGCGGCCTCGCCGGGCAGGCCTTCGGCTGGCGGTGGGTGTTCGTGGGGGCGGCCGTACTCACCGCCGTGCTCGGCCTGCTGACGGCCGCCGTCCTGCCTGCCGAACGCTCCCGCCGCACCGGTGGCCCAGGCGGTCTCCTCTCGGGCCTCACCGCGATGCCGGGCCTGGTGCGCCGCTCCCCCGACCTGTGGCGCGCATGCCTACGGCAGGCCGGAATGTACGGCGCCTGGAGCGCCCTGTGGACCTCGCTGGCCCTGCTGCTGACGGGTGAGCCGTACGCCCTCTCGACCGCGACCGCCGGGCTCTTCGGCCTCTTCGGGCTGGCCGCGAGTGTCGTGGCCCCGCTCGCGGGCGGCCTGGTCGACCGCTTCGGCGCCGCCAGGGTCGTACGGTCCGCGTACCTGCTCGCCGCCGTGTCCGTGCCACTGTTCTGGCTGGGTGGGCGCGTGATGGTCGCGCTGTTCGTGGCCGCCGTCGCCATCCACGCCGCCCTGGTCGCCTCCCACGTCGCCAACCAGACGCTGGCCCTGACGACCACGACCTCCCCCGCGACCGCCAACAGCGCCTATGTCGTCGCCGGCTTCACAGGCGGCGCGACCGCCTCGGCCCTGGCCGGCTTCGCCTTCGGGCATTTCGGCTGGGGCGGAGTGTGTGCGGTGGCCGGGGTTTGGCTCGTGGTGGGGTGGGGGTTGACCGCCGGGCGGCGGTGACGACGCCGGAAGGGGCGTGAGTCGTACGGCGAGGAAGGTGCCGTACGTCGGCGGAGCGTACGGCGGTGAAGGTGCCGGACGTCAGTGGAGCGTACGGCGGTGAAGGCGTCGTGCCGGGTGAAGTGCTCGGCGGCCGGGACGAACCCGCCTCGTCCCGGCCGCCGTATGCGTGTCAGAGCTGAGTGACGTCCAGGTCGCCCTCGGCGTACTGCCTGCGCAGCACCTTCTTGTCGAACTTGCCGACGCTCGTCTTCGGCACCGCCGGGATGACCGACCAGCGCTCCGGGAGCTGCCACTTGGCGATCTTGCCCTCGTCGGAGAGGAAGGCGCGGAGCGTCTCGAAGTCCGCGGTGGCGCCCTCCTTGAGGACGACGGTGGCCAGCGGGCGCTCGCCCCACTTGTCGTCGGGGACGGCGACCACGGCGGCCTCGGCGACGTCCGGGTGGGACATCAGCGCGTTCTCCAGCTCGACCGAGGAGATCCACTCGCCGCCGGACTTGATGACGTCCTTGGCGCGGTCGGTGAGGGTGAGGAAGCCGTCGGGAGAGATGGTGCCGACGTCACCGGTCTTCAGCCAGCCGTCCTCGCTGAACTTGTCGGCGGGGCGCAGGGGGTCGGCGTCCGGGCCGTTGTAGTAGGCGCCGGCGATCCAGGGGCCGCGCACCTCCAGCTCACCGGCCGACTCGCCGTCCCAGGGGATGCGCTCGCCGCCGGGGCCGGTGAGGCGGGCCTCGACGCTCGTCGGGAAACGGCCCTGGGTCAGCCGGTACGCGAACTCCTCCGCCGTGCCGACCGCATGCGCCGGCGGCCGGGCGACCGTGCCGAGCGGGGAGGTCTCCGTCATGCCCCAGGCATGGCAGACCCGCATGCCCAGCTTGTCGAACGCCTCCATGAGCGAGGGCGGGCAGGCCGAGCCACCGATGGTGACCTGGCCCAGGGTGGAGACGTCCCGGGGCTTCGCGGTGAGCTCGGCGAGCAGGCCCTGCCAGATGGTGGGCACGGCGGCCGCGTGGGTCGGCTTCTCGCCCTCGATCATCTCGGCGAGGGGCGCGGGCTGCAGGAAGCGGTCCGGCATCAGCATGTTGACGCCGGTCATGAAGGTGGCGTGCGGCAGTCCCCAGGCGTTGACGTGGAACTGCGGCACCACGATCAGCGAGGTGTCCTGGTCCGTCAGGCCCATCGACTGGGTCATGTTGACCTGCATGGAGTGCAGGTAGACCGAGCGGTGGGAGTAGACGACGCCCTTCGGGTCCCCGGTCGTGCCGGAGGTGTAGCACATGGAGGCGGCCTGACGCTCGTCCAGCTCCGGCCAGTCGTACGTGGTCGGCTTGCCGGCGATCAGCTCCTCGTACTCGTGCACCTGCACGGACGCGCCCGCCAGCGCGGAACGGTCACCCGGCCCCGACACCACCACATGCTCCACCGTCTTGAGGTGCGGCAGCAGCGGGGCGAGCAGGGGGAGGAGCGAACCGTTGGCGATGACCACACGGTCGGCCGCGTGGTTGACGATCCAGGCCAACTGCTCGGCCGGGAGGCGGAGGTTGAGGGTGTGCAGGATCGCGCCCATGGAGGGGATCGCGAAGTACGCCTCGACGTGCTCGGCGTTGTTCCACATCAGGGTCGCGACCCGCTCGTCACCGGCCACGCCCAGGTCCTCACGCAGGGCGTGCGCCAGCTGCGCCGCACGCGCACCGACCTCCGCGAAGGAACGGCGGTGTGGCTCGGCCTCTCCGGTCCAGGTGATGACCTGCGATGAGCCGTGGATCGTCGACCCGTGGGTCAGGATCCTCGAGATCAGCAGCGGTACGTCCTGCATGGTGCTCAGCACGGCGTCCTCCCGGGGCGACATTGCCTACGCGGTAGTAAGGGTTGCGGAGATTCTGCGCGCATACCGCGCGGTATGTCACTAGGGGAGAGTGATCGATCATGTCACGTTGCGTTCATGGTGGCGTGACGATAACGGGGAGGCGGGTTCGATCGGGCTGAGTCGGGGGACGGGGTGGAGGCAACGGGGATGAAGGTGGGTTACAGGGCCGGCGCGGTGGTCGACAGGGGCCCCGGTCTCAGGACCTCGCCGTCAGCCCTGCGCCGGTACTAGCGGACCAGCCCCAGCTCAGCGTCCTCGCGCAGCTTCCCGAGCGCTCGTGACACCGCCGACTTCACCGTGCCGACGGAGACCCCGAGCACCTCGGCCGTCTGGACCTCACTGAGGTCCTCGTAGTACCGCAGGACGACCATCGCCCGCTGCCGGGCCGGCAGCCGCATGATCGCGCGCCACATCGCGTCGTGCAGCGCCTGCTTCTCCGCCGGGTCGTCGTGGCCGGGGGTGGGCTCCGGCTCGGGCAGCTCGTCGCAGGCGAACTCGTCGACCTTGCGCTTGCGCCACTGCGACGTCCGCGTGTTCAGCAGCGCCCTGCGCACATAGCCGTCGAGCGCGCGATGGTCCTCGATGCGCTCCCAGGCGACGTACGTCTTGGTGAGCGCTGTCTGCAGCAGGTCCTCCGCGTCGCTCGGGTTCGCGGTCAGCGAGCGGGCGGTACGCAGCAGCACCGGCTGGCGGGCCCGCACGTACGACGTGAAGGAGGGATACGTCGCATTCGGCCGGGACCGCGTCGCGGCGTCGGAAGCGCTGGTGCAGACGGGTGTGGTCATGGCTCCACGCTATGAGCGGCCCCTGCTCCAGCGGATCGGCCGCAGGTGCCGAAGCAACGTCCGCCTCAGGTTGTAGGGCTGGGGCTGACTCCACCTCCTGAAGGTGGACGAGCGAGGGACACATACTGCGGGATTACCCCTGGGGGTCATCCGTCGGCGGCAAGGACCAGCCCCGACGTCGGCACGCCCGTACCCGCCGTCACCAGCACCCGCTCCGCCCCGGGTATCTGGTTCACGGACGTCCCCCGCACCTGCCTCACCCCCTCCGCGATGCCGTTCATCCCGTGCAGATACGCCTCCCCCAGCTGGCCCCCGTGCGTGTTGAGCGGCAGCCGCTCCTCGGCGACGAGGTCCCCGGCCTCCCCCTTTCCGCAGAACCCGAACTCCTCCAACTGCATCAGCACGAAAGGAGTGAAGTGGTCGTACAGGATCCCCACGTCGATCTCCCCCGGCCCCAGCCCCGCCGTCCGCCACAGCTGCCGCGCCACCACGGCCATCTCCGGCAGACCGGTGAGGTCGTCCCGGTAGAAGCTCGTCATCTGCTCCTGCCCTCGGCCGGCGCCCTGGGCCGCCGCCGCTATGACGGCCGGCGGACGGGGCAGGTCACGGGCCCGCTCGACGGACGTGACGACGAGCGCTTGGCCGCCGTCCGTCTCCTGGCAGCAGTCCAGCAGCCGCAGTGGCTCGACGATCCAGCGCGAGGCCGCGTGGTCGGCGAGGGTGATGGGTCTGCCGTGGAAGTACGCGGCCGGGTTGGTCGCCGCGTACTTGCGGTCGACGACGGCCACATGCCCGAACACCTCCGGCGTCAGCCCGTACGTGTGCAGATATCGCTGGGCCGCCATCGCCACCCAGGAGGCCGGCGTGAGCAGCCCGAACGGCAGCGACCAGCCGAGCGCCGCGCCCTCCGCCGACGGCTCCCGGTGCTGCACCCCCGACCCGAAGCGCCGCCCCGACCGCTCGTTGAACGCCCGGTAGCAGACCACCACCTCCGCGACCCCCGTCGCCACCGCGAGCGCCGCCTGCTGGATGGTCGCGCAGGCCGCGCCGCCGCCGTAGTGGACCCGGGAGAAGAAGGACAGCTCACCCATTCCGCAGGCCTGGGCCACGGTGATCTCCGGGCTGGTGTCCATCGTGAACGTCACCATCCCGTCCACGTCCCCGGGCGTCAGCCCCGCGTCGTCCAGCGCGGCCCGCACCGCCTCCACGGCCAGCCGGAGCTCACTGCGGCCCGAGTCCTTGGAAAACTCGGTGGCCCCGACACCGACAATCGCCGCCCGACCGGCAAGGGCGTCCCGCGCGTGAACGCTCATGCCGGGCCCTCCGACGATGCGGTGACCGTGGCCCTCGTCGGCGCGCTGCCCGCCGCCCCCACCGCCACACTCGCCGCCTCCACCGGCATGCTGTCCGCCGCCCCCGTCGGCACGCTGTCCGCTGGCCCCACCGGCGCACTGTCCGCCGCCCCCACCGGGACGGTGCCCGCAGCCCCAGCCGGGACGGTCACCGTCACCGTGCCGGTCACGTGTCTGCCGATGCCGTTCGCGCCGACCACCCGTACCGTCGCCGTGTCGCCGTCGACCTTCTCGACCGCGCCTCTCAACACCATCGTGTCTCCGGGGTAGTTGGGCGCCCCGAGTCGTATGGCCACCGTGCGCAGCACGGCCGTCGGTCCGAAGTGGTCGGTGATGTAGCGGCCGACCAGGCCATTGGTCGTGAGGATGTTCATGAAGATGTCGGGAGAGCCCTTCTGGCGGGCCGACTCCGCGTCGTGGTGCACGTCCTGGTAGTCGCGCGAGGCGATGGCCCCGGCCACGATCAGGGTGCGGGTGATCGGGACCTCCAGCGGCGGCAGTTCGTCACCGGCCTTGATGCGCTTCCCCGCCACGCCCTCACCGGCCCTCATGCGACGACCTCCCGAATGTGCTGAGACTCCTGAGCGCGCCAGACCGGCAGCGCCAACCCCTCGTCGTACTCCTGGAATTCGAGCCGCACCGGCAGCCCGATCCGCACCTTGTCGTACGGCACTCCCACCACGTTGCCGATCATCCGCACGCCCTCGGCCAGTTCGATCAGGCCGACCGCGTAGGGCGGGTCGAAGGCGGGGAACGGTGGGTGGTGCATCACGACGTACGAATAGACCGTCCCCTCGCCACTCGCCTCGACCTTGTCCCAGTCCAGGCCGCCGCAGGCGTTGCAGCCGGGCAGCCAGGGGTGCCGCAGGGTGCCGCAGCCGGTGCAGCGCTGGATGAGCAGGCTGTGCCGCTGGACGCCCTCCCAGAAGGCGGCGTTGTCACGGTTGACCACGGGGCGGGGGCGAGCAGGCTGCTTGCGTGGCCCCGACTGACCGGCCTGACGTGACTGACCGGCCTGACGTGACTGACCGGCCTGACGTGACTGACCGGCCTGACGTAACTGGCCGCCCTGGCGTATGGGTGCGTACTTGAGGATGCGGAATCGGTGGGTGCCCGCCAGGTCGGTGCCGACGCGGATGTCCATGCGGGTCGTGACGAAGTACCCCGTGCCGAGCTTCGTCGTCTTCCTCTCCGACACCGACTCGATCACCGAGTCGAAGGTGATCTCGTCCCCGAGCCGCAGTGGCCGTAGATACTCCTGCTCGCAGTCGGTGGCGACCACCGAGGTGTAGCCCGCCTCGTCGAGCAGGCCGAGCAGCTCCTCGTACGCGTGCGCGCGTCCCGTATGGCCGGAGAGGCCGCTCATGGTCCACGCCTGGAGCATGGTGGGCGGAGCGATGGCGTCGGGTCCCGAGTACGCCGGGTTGGTGTCGCCCATGGCCTCGCACCAGTGCCGGATCATGGGCGCGTTGACGGGGTCCTTGCCCACGCGCGACACAGCGGCGCGCTGCCCCTCGTAGGCATTCAGCCGCGTCTCGAACTCCTCGCGTGCTTCCGCCTCATGGCTCACCACGGGCTCGTAGCTCACCGTCGCCCCCTCGTCCTCATCGCCCCACGGCGCATCGCACTGACACTTCTGGTACACCGCGACCGCCGATCCGGTTCCCACGAGTTTTTGGGAACTTCACGAGGCACCGGGCGTCCCGGGTCCCAGGCCCCCCACGAAGGTTTCTGACTGTCCGTCAGATATGCATCACTGTCAAGGCTGCCATGGGCCGCCGAAGGCCACCAGAAGGCCGTCGAAGGCCACCGGAAAGCCGCCAAAGGCCACCCGAAGGCCGTGGAAAATCCAGCAGGAACACGGAAAAACGCCTGCGCGGCGGCACCGAAGTACCGCCGCGCAGACGCGTTGCACCCCACAGCACACCCCACAGATCCGAGAGGGCCGGCGCGTGAGCACCGGGGCGCCGGCCCCCTCAGCTCACCACCAGAGCGGAGTGAAGTTGACGGACGTGTTGTCGTTGCCCTGGTTGACGGCCGTGAACGCGGAGCCGTTGACCTGGGCCGTGTTGCTCTGGTTCGAGGCACCGGAGCCGGTCGCCTGCTGCTGTGTGGTGGACGAGGTGCCGTAGTTGTCGCCGCCGACCCCGCTGCCGATGAGGCCCTGGGCGGCGTTCGTGACGGCCGCGCTGGATCCGTCGTCCGCGAAGGCGCCGCTGTCCGCCGTCGCGACGCCGGTGAACAGTACGGCGGCGAGCGGGAGTGCGGAGACGGCTGCGATGACGCGGGCGGTACGGATGCTTGCCATGTTGTTCCTCCAGAACAGGTGCGCCCAGGCTCCCCGCCGGACGCATAGGTGGTGCAGAAGTACTGCTCGTTCCAAGGCAGTTGGCCGACCACCCTGGAGCCGTGCACGACGTCGCGAGATCAGAGTTGCCCACCGAATCCCCGGCGAACCACCCCGGAAGCCGCTATTCGCCCTGAAGCGTGATGACAAGTCGATAAACCCCTTTCGTCACTTCTAGCCATCCAAGACGGGGTGGTACGGACAGCTCCACCTCAAGCCCCACCAGGGACGAAAGGCTCCAGACGGTCGCCGATGAAACCTCCCCCGACCGGCGAGCCGCCCGGCGAGTCGCCCGGCGAGTCGCCGGGGGTCACACCCCTCCCCCCTTCCCTTTTTCGAACATTCGTACGAACATGGAGTCATGGCCACCACCGACCGGCAGGCCACGACGCTGGCCCTCGCACACGCCCTGTCAGCCGCCGAACGCGGACTGGCCGTCATCCCCCTGTCCCGGACGAAGCTCCCGGCCCTGCGCTCCCCGCACCGCGACGACCCCGGCCCGGCCCCCTGCCACGGCGAATGCGGCCGCCTCGGACACGGCGTCTATGACGCCTCCACCGACCCCGCCCGCATCCGCGAACTCTTCGCGGCCGCCCCCTGGGCCACGGGCTACGGCATCGCATGCGGCCTGCCCCCGCACCACCTGATCGGCATCGACCTCGACACCAAATCCGGTACGGACTCCTCTACCGCCCTGCGCGAACTGGCGCTGCGTCACCTGTTCACGATTCCGCCCACGGTGGTCGTCCTGACCCCCAGCGGCGGCCGCCACCTCTGGCTGACCGGCCCGCCCGACGTCGTCGTACCCAACTCGGCGGGCCGCCTCGCACCCGGCATCGACATCCGCGGCGCCGGCGGCTACCTGGTCGGCCCCGGCTCCCGCACCGACCACGGCGTCTACAGCACCGCCCCCGGCACTTCCCACATCGCCCCCGCGCCCTGTCCGCGCGCCCTCCTGCGCCTTCTGCTCCCTCCGCCCCGCACACACCACCCCACGCCCCCGTCGACCGGCGGTCACGGGCAGGGACTCGTCCAGTTCGTGCTCGCCGCCCACGAGGGCCAGCGCAACACCCGCCTGTTCTGGGCCGCCTGCCGCGCCTACGAGGACGGCATCGGCCCCGCCCTCGCCGACCCCCTCGTCGAGGCGGCCCTCAACACCGGCCTGACCGAACGCGAGGCCCGCGCGACGATCGCGTCGGCTGCCCGGATGACGGGGCACCGGCCCTGACGGCGCGCGCGGGCCTCGGCGCGCGCCCGACGAGGCGTCCCGGTGCCCTCAGGCGCCTGACTGGACGTCCGGTGCCCGCAGGCGCCCGACTGGACGTCCGGTGCCCGCAGGCGCCTGACAGGCACCTGCACCTTGAAATTCATGGGAGCTCGATGCACCACCGCCCTAGAGTGCCGACCATGTCGCTGACCCGCGTCGTCCTCGCATCCGGCCGCTCGCTCGACCTCTCCGAGCTGCGGCTCTCCTCGACGTACGGCGGAATGCTGGAGGGCTACCCGTGCAAGCCGGTCAACGACATGACGATCAAGGGCCTCTTCCGCGCCGCGGAGCACGCCCACCCCGCCGTGCCGGTGCACCTCGTCCCGCCGCGGCGCGAGTATCCCGACCAGTACGCGGGCGCGTTCGGCCCGGTCGAGGTACTGCCGTCGGTGGCCTGCGTGGGCGCCTTCCACTCCACGGCCCTCGACCGCGACCACGACCCGGTCCTGTATCGCTCCGCCCTCACGATCATCTGGTTCCAGCCCACCGCGCGCGTGCCGTCCGGCTGCGACGCGGAGGAGGCACTGCGGGAGGTCGACTGGGAGGGGCTGGCGCGGGACTACGAGCTCTAGCCGGACCACGGCTACGAGCTCCAGAACGGGCCTACGGCCTGGAACGGGACCACGAACTCTGGCCCCACGTCCCTCCAACGACAGCCGTGGCGGAGAAATCGACTTGCCCCGAAGGGGTCCCCGTCTGCCAGGGTCGGCCGATGAGCACTTCCCGACGTGACCTGGTGCGCTGGCAGTTCGATCTCACCTGGGCATTGTTCGAGTACCACCTCGAACGGCTCCGCCCCGAGGACTTCCTGTGGGAACCGGGGCCGCACTGCTGGACGGTGCGCCCGGCCGCAGACGGCACCTGGGTACCGGACTGGGCGGACACCGAACCCGATCCCGTCCCCGTGCCGACCATCGCGTGGGTGAGCTGGCACATCGGCTGGTGGTGGAGCGTGGCCACGGACCATCTCGGGGGCCGCCCGCCCCGGGAGCGGACCGACATCACCTGGCCCGGCGACGGGATGGCGACCGTCACCTGGCTGCGGGACCTGCGCGCGGACTGGCTGGCCGCGCTGGAACGGCTCGACGACACGGACCTGGACGCCCCGGCGGCGTTCCCCTGGCCGAACGACGCGCAGTACACCGTCGCCCACATGATCGGCTGGGTGAACGCCGAACTCATGAAGAACGTCGCGGAGATCGGGCAGTTGAGGCTGCTACGGGCGCCGGAGAAGAAGAACTCGTGAGACGCGCCAAGGGCCGGCCGTCCTCATGATCTGCGAGAAGGGGCGCCCGGAAATCCGGCGGCAACACCGGACGGCAGTACAGGCTCAGCCTCGCGACCGATCCAGTTGCTCGGATGCGGCTGGTCGGTGGTGACCACCAGCGTTGCCCCCGGGGTGTCTGCATGCTCGACCGCGAACGTGCACGGCGACCAGGCCAGCCCCTGGAAGTACGTAGGCCTGCCTCGCAGCCGCCATCGGTAGGCCGTGCCGTCGACAACGATCAGTCGTGATCCCTTGCGGACCAGTGCCATGACTCCCGCTTCAACAGCGGAGATGCTAGCGGGCCTGGCCCCGCCGTCCGTCTCAGTTTCCGTCTCATTCAGCGCCGTTCACGGCCGTTCAGGCGAGGCCCAAGGCGGTATCCGCTCAGGCGGACGGCCGCCCATGAACGCAGGTGAAGGCCCCGTCCGAGACCCACAGGACCACCACCACAGTTGGAAAGCGTGCTCCTGCCGTCGGCCCTGGCGAGAGGTGGTGCGCGGTCGGCGCTGGCAGGTCATCGCTTGGCCATCAACGAAGCCCAGCCGTCGGTTAGGTCCCGGACGAGTCTCCGGGCCGCCCCCAGACAGGCCAGGGATGCAACCATTCCCTTCAGAGCTGGAACCCCCGGAAGCCGACCGCGCGTTCGAGACCATAGCCGCAGGCACTGACAGCGGACCCTACGCTGATCGACCGTTCGGTGCAGCCGGTCGGCCGCGCACCCCAACCGCGCCAGATCGAGCGGGGAACAGCGGGGAATCACTGGGAACACAGGCGCCGCAGCCAACACCGGCGCTCAGCCGTTTTCCCAGGTCAGCACTCAATCTGACCACGAGTGATCGCAGCTTCCCAAGCTGAGGGCGGCGCGCTGGAAACCAGGAGGCAGCGCACGATCGGCTATGTGATCACTAGCAACACCAGCCACATCAGGGCGGCAAATGAGGGTAGTGCGTAAACGATCAGCGGCAGAGAGCTCCAACCTGGTGGTCGGCACGTCAGGGTCTCCGCGTACTCAGCGAACATCGCGGTTGCGCGGCGTTGGATCGCTCGGAAGTACCTGAAGTGGCGGTGTGCGACATACAGCCAGGTCAGTGTGAACACGATTCCGAACGCCGCGATCACGCGAGCTGAAGGGAGGTTTGTGTCACCAGCGGTCAGGATGGTGCCGTAGGCCACGGCCAAGAGGGACTGCGCCACCAAGAACAGGTTCCCCTGCTGGTAGCGGACGTTGTCTTCATGGAGCCAGTGCTGCCACAGTCGGTTGGCCGCTGCCTGTTCTTCGTCTGGCCCGGCGGTTGAATCCCCCATGGGAGCTCCTTGCCCCTCCGTTGGCGGAACTATCCCGTCCGTGGCGCCTCGCATGCTGTCGTACGGCGTCAGCCGCCCTACACCACAGCCGCCGGCGCGACATCGTGATCTTCTTGGGCCGAGGAAAGGTCAAAGGCGTCGGGTGTTCCAACGGACCGCCGTTGTGGCACGCCTGGCATCTGTGGTGGTACAGCAGCGAAGTACAGCGACCACATCAACCGCCCCGGTCCAGCAACGCCTGTCCCAGACCGTGAGACGACCTGTATGAGCTTCACTGACCGATCTCTGTGGAGCTACGGATCAGAAGGGCGCAGGGTGTGGTGGCACACTGCACCACACCACACCTCGCACCACAAGCGCATCAGATCGAGAGTGGAAGGGCCGCTTCACGAGTGGTGAGAATCGCTCACTGCCAAGAGGAGCCCACGGCTCGTCGCGACACGGAGCACGTCCTGCAAGGCTTCGTCAGCTGTCTCGTCAGAGGTCGCAGCTCCCCCAACTTCACGGTCTCGTCGCCGAGTACTTCCTGTGCATGCTCCAGGAGTTCGGCTGTCATCCCGAGTTGGACCGACTCAATGTTGTCCGCCAGGCGGGACATGCAGCCGTCACGGTCGTCGGTGCTGCTGATTTCCCAGGGCGTACTGGAGCGTCGGGCAGGGTCCGGCACTTACGTCGCTGAGCCCCGGCAGCGTGTGCGGGTCGTCCGTTCATCGGCGCGCGAGCGGCCCGAGAGCTCCCCGTTTCGCGCGGACATGAAGGCTGTGGGCAGGCAGGGGGACTGGGAGAGCCGGACCGATGACAAGGTCCCGGCGCCGGCAGAAATCGCGGCTCGTCTCGGTATCGCCGAGGGCGACCTGTGCGTCCGTACCGAGTACGAGTTCCTCGCCGAGGGCAGGCCGGTGCAGCTGTCGACGAGTTGGGAACCGTACGACCTCACCGCCGGCACTCTCGTCGTCCTGCCCGAGGGAGGGCCGCACGCCGGAGCCGGCGTCGTGAACCGGATGGCGGAGATCGGGGTCGCCGTC
This sequence comes from Streptomyces sp. SD31, assembly GCF_052068475.1. NCBI lineage: Bacteria > Bacillati > Actinomycetota > Actinomycetes > Kitasatosporales > Streptomycetaceae > Streptomyces > Streptomyces sp. SD31. The sequence continues at coordinate 203,641 of NZ_JBQHCX010000001.1, forward strand.
AGCCACGCCGTAGAGCAGCCGGAACCGCGGCAAGCGACCGCCGAGGAAGCATCGCTTCTCGGCATCCAGAAGGCCGCCCTGGTCACGCACATCCGCCGGAGCTACTACAGCGACCAGGGGCGCCCCGTGGAGACGGCGGACATCGTGGTGCCCGCTGCTCACTGCGAGATCGTCTACGAGATTCCGATCAACCGTTAGCCGGCCAACTCATGCCGTGGTCATCTCGCGGCTCATCCGTGCCCCTGTCCGTGCCCCATCCGTGCCCGATCGCACGGGAAACCACGGGCAGACACGGCTACGAGCGGGCACCGCACAGAACCACGGCCCCCAACCATATGACCTGGTCAGGGGCCGTTCTCACTGCTCATCGCGCGGTGGGTGTGGGATTTGAACCCACGGTGACATCGCTGCCACGACGGTTTTCAAGACCGTTCCCTTAGGCCGCTCGGGCAACCCACCTCGCCCCGGCCCACCAGGGGCGGAGCGGGTACAGCGTACCGGCCGTGAGCGTGTCGCGGGGTACATGGTCCGTATGGGGTGCGGTTGCTTCAGTGCCGGGGGCCTGGGCGGGACGCAAGGGCTCGCCGTCAGGTGTCGTCGCTCAGGCGGACTCCCTTGACGGCGGTGTCGAAGACCGGCCGGTACTCGTGCCATTGCTCGTCCGGCGCGGAGAGGTAGATCACGTACTGGGTGCCGTCGGAACTCGCGAAGGCCAGCTCCGCCGCGCGGTACTTGCGTGCTCTGCCGTCGAAGGTGAACTCCCAGTACCCGGCAGGCCGTCCCCGGAAGGTCGTCTCGGCCATCCTCACCCGTTCGTAGCCGGGATTGTCGCGGGCGGTCTGTTCCTCTTCCGTCTCACGCCAGTGCCGCAGCGGATCGGTGCCCGCGAACTCGACGACGTTCACCCGCAGGCCCACCAGTTCCGACGGGTCTATGTAGCCGACTTCGCCGCCGGGCAACGTCTTGCGGGTCCAGCCGTCCCGCACGGGCACGGAGATGCCGGTGTCCGGCTCCTTGAGGTGGTACCCGGCCGGCACCGGCGGCACGGTGAGGCTGGGACTGGGACGGGGGCTGACGGTGGGGGAGGGAGTGGACGCCCCGGAGCCGGACGCATGCGTGCTCGGATCGTCGGCGCTGCCCTTGAGCCACCACAGCGCGCCGCCCGCCAGACAGGCGGCGAGTGTCACCGCCAGGACCGACCGCATCACCGTACGGCGGCGGTTGCCCTTGCCCTTGCCCACGCCCTTGTCGCCGGGAGGCGCGAGACCCTCGGCACGGTCCGGTCGCGTGGGTGAATCGAGGCGGGCGGTCCGGGGACCGGTCACCTCGCCCAGGCGGCGTTCGACCTCGTGTACGTCCATGCGCTGTTCGGGATCCTTGACGAGCAGACCCTCGATCACCGGAGTCAGCTCCCCGGCCCTGCGCGAGGGCTCGTACGGATCGGTGGCGATGGCGTACGCCGTCTCGATCGGGGTGTCGCGGCGGAACGGGTCCCGCCCCTCGACCGCCTGGTACAGCGTCGCACCCAAGGCCCACAGATCACTGGCGGGACCGGTCTCGGGATGCGCGCCCCTGAGTCGTTCGGGGGCCAGGTAGCAGATGGAGCCGATCAACTCGCCAGGCTTGGTCAGCGAGGACGTACCCGACTCCATGGCGATCCCGAAGTCGGTGAGGACGATCCGCCCGTCGTCACCGAGCAGAACGTTGGCGGGTTTGACGTCCCGGTGCAGGACCCCGGCGTCATGGGCGGCGCGCAGGGCGGCGACCATGGCCCTGCCGATCCGGGCGGCCTCCTCGGGTGGCAACGCACCGCGCCGATCCAGTACGTCGCTCAGCGTGACCGAGGGGATGTACTCCATGACGATGCACGGCAGGCCCTCGTCATCGACGACGTCGTGCACCACGATCACGTTGGGGTGGGTGATCCGGGCGGCGCTGCGGGCCTCGCGGCGGGTGCGCTCGTGGAGCGTGCGGATCTCGTCGTCCTGCAGGTGGGGCGGGATGTGCAGCTTCTTCACGGCGACGTGGCGGCCGAGCAGTTTGTCCTCGGCACGCCAGACGGTACCCATACCGCCGCTGCCCACCCGCTCCACCAGCAGATACCTGCCGGCGACGAGCCGCCCGAGATCGGACACCGCGAGACCGCCCCCTTGTCTGATCACCATTCGCGGCTCCGCTTCCCATTCGCGAACAGTCGAGGTCGAGAAGGCACCATAGCCCATCCGAACATATGGACACGGTCGCCCTCGAACGGCAACTCCCCGTGCGCGCAACGCCATCCACACCCGTTGCCGGCCGGCGAGCAGCTCCCTGGCCGTCCGGCCGGGCCATCACCTCGGCGAACGACAGTGCGGCGGGCGCCCTCCCGGCGGCGAGGACGCCGGTGCGTCGCGTCCTGGTTCCCGCCGATCCCGAATACGCCCGCCCCTCCCCAGAGCAAGGGCAGCAAACAGGATCAACAGACGAACACGCGCGCGTGCCGTCGGCTCTGGTCGGAGCCGGACGTACACGCGCGCGTGGCCGTGGCGTCAGCTGTCGCCCGTGCGGGAGCCCAGGGTGAGTTCGACCGTGTGGGACTGGCCACCGCGTTCGTAGGTGATCGTGACCTTGTCGCCGGGCTTGTGCGTCCAGATCTCGCCGATCAGGGTGGGGCCGGAGTCGATCACCCTGTCGTCGAGCTTGGTGATGACGTCGCCGGGCTTGAGGCCGGCCTTGGCGGCGGGGCCGCCCGCCTCTACGGCGTCCGAGCCGCTGGCGCCCTGTTCGGTGATCTTGGCGCCGTCGGTGGTGTCCTCCAGGGAGACGGAGGCGCCGATCTTGGCGTACACCGGCTTGCCGGTCTTGATCAGCTGCTGCGCGACGTACTTGGCCTGGTTGATCGGGATGGCGAAGCCGAGGCCGATCGAGCCGGACTGGCTGGTGCCGCCCAGGCCGTTGGCGGCGGACTGGATCGCGGAGTTGATGCCGATGACGTTGCCCTGCGCGTCCAGCAGCGGGCCGCCGGAGTTGCCGGGGTTGATCGAGGCGTCCGTCTGCAGGGCGCTCATGTAGGAGGCGTTGCTGCCGGTGCCGTCGCTGGAGGCCACCGGGCGGTTCTTGGCGCTGATGATGCCCGTCGTGACCGTGTTGGAGAGGCCGAAGGGGGCGCCGATCGCGATCGTCGAGTCGCCGACCGCCACGTCGTCGGAGTTGCCCAGCGTCAGCGGCTTGAGGTCCGACGGGGCGTTCTTGAGCTTGATCACCGCCACGTCGTAGCCCTGCGCGTGACCGACGACCTCGGCGTCGTACTTCTTGCCGCTCGGGAACGTCGCCGTGAGCTTGCCGCCGTCCACCGCGTCGGCCACCACGTGGTTGTTGGTGACGATGTGGCCCTCGGTGTCGAAGACGAAGCCGGTGCCGGTGCCGCCCTCGCCGCTGCTGCTCTCGGCCTCGATGGTGACGGTGCTCGGCAGTGCCCTGGCGGTCACGGACGCGACCGTGCCCGGGTCACGCTTGATGTCGCCACCGCTGTCGGCGGCGGAGACGGTCGTCGAGGAGCTGTTGTCGTCGTTCTTGGCCAGGGTGTAGCCGAGGCCGCCGCCGAGTCCTCCCGCGACCAGCGCGGCGATGAGGACCGCGGCGAGCAGTCCGCCGCGCCCACGGCCGGACTTCGGCGCCGGCTGCTGGTAGGTGGCACCCCAGCCGGAGCCCGCACCGTCACCAGCACCAGAACCGGCACCGGCACCGGCACCGGCACCGGCACCCCCTGCGACGGCGCCGCTGTCGGCGTACGGCGGGGTGGGCGGCGGCGGAGGCGGCCAGGAGGCGTCGGGGGCCGAGCCCTGAGAGGCGGGCGGCTGGGGGCCGTTCGAGGCGGCCGGGGCGGCGGGCGGCTGGGCGCCGTTCGAAGCCCCTTCGGCGGCGTACGGCTGGGACCCGTTCGCGGCAGCCTCGGCGGCGTACGGCTGAGTGCCGTTCGAGTTCGCCGGGGCGCCGTTCGGCACCGGCGGGAGCGGAGCGGTCGGGGCGGCATCGCCCTCGGACGCCGGGCGCTCCTGGGATGCCGGAGCAGCAGGAGCATCCACCGGCACGGGAGGTGCGGACGGGGCCGGGGGTACCGCGGCGCCCTCGTTCTCGGTGCTCACAGCTTCTCTCCTCGATCCACGGCTGTAGTTTTCGGTCGCACTCGGTCACGCCCGTTCACGCCGACCAGTATTCGTCGGCGGTGGGTGCGCTTCAGCTGTGCATGTCTTTTTGTATGCCGTCAGCTTTTCCCACAAGCCGTCAGAGCACCATAAGCGGTGGCTGTGGGTCCACGGCCACTCTTTATATAGGGCACTTACGACTAAACAGGCGCAATCCCAGCATCCTCAAGACCGCTCCGGCCGCACGTCTACCCGCCTGCGGTGGGACCATGACGCGGTGACCCACGCACGGCAGCAGCAGATCCAAGTCGTCGCCCATCGCGGAGCCTCCGAAGACGCTCCCGAGCACACCCTGGCCGCGTACAAGAAGGCGATCGAGGACGGCGCGGACGCCCTCGAGTGCGATGTACGCCTCACCGCGGACGGTCATCTCGTCTGTGTCCACGACCGCCGCGTCAACCGTACGTCCAACGGCCGCGGCGCGGTCTCCGCCCTGGAGCTCGCCGAGCTCGCCGCCCTGGACTTCGGCTCCCGCAAGAACCGCGACTCGTGGAAGAACCGGACCGAGGAGCCCGACTGGGAGTTCCGGCCGGAGGACCCCGAGGACACCTCCGTACTCACCCTGGAGCGGCTGCTGGAGCTCGTCGCCGACGCGGGGCGGCGCGTGGAGATGGCGATCGAGACCAAGCACCCGACCCGGTGGGCGGGGCAGGTCGAGGAGCGGCTGCTGGTCCTGCTGAAGCGGTTCGGGCTCGACGCGCCCGCCTCGGCCGACGAGTCCCCAGTGCGCGTCATGAGCTTCTCGGCGCGCTCACTGCATCGCGTGCGTGCCGCCTCGCCGACGCTGCCGACCGTCTATCTGATGCAGTTCGTCTCACCCAGGCTCCGGGACGGACGGCTGCCTGCGGGCGTCGGCATCGCCGGCCCCTCGATCCGGATCGTGCGCAGTCACCCGGCGTATGTGGAGCGCCTGAAGCGGGCCGGCCACCAGGTGCACGTCTGGACCGTGAACGAGCCCGAGGACGTCGACCTCTGTGTCGAACTGGGCGTCGACGCCATCATCACCAACCGCCCCCGCGCGGTGCTGAGCCAGCTCGGCCGCTGACACGCGCGCGTGGCCGACGCGGCCAAAGCATGGTCGGCATACGGGCCGGAGCACGGTCGACGCACGGGCCGGAGCACGGTCGACGCACGGCCGGGAGCAAGTGGCCCCAGCAAACCGCACACCCGGAAACCCCTAAAACCTCATCAATCCCTGCACAACCTCTTGACCCCGCAGCCCCTTGAGCCCCATCCTCCACTCCCGGTCACACCGTCGAATTCCAGCCATCTCGATTACAGGGAGTGCTCCGGCGCGTTCGGTCCGTATTCGATCGTTGCGAGTGCGTCACCGGACGTTGATTGGCCGGTTTCCGGTACAGGCCAATGGGGCATCCACACCGTGGCGTGGGGCAAAGGAGGTCTCGGGGGTGGCGTTGGTGGTGGCACAGGAGGTGCCCACGTCGTCGAGCATGGCCGTACCCCATGGCCCTGCGGGCGTGGGGAAAGCGAGACACCGTATGCGCTCTCAGTTGCGCAGGGGCGGGGTGTCGGAATCGGTCATCGACGATGCCGTACTGATTCTTTCCGAACTCTTGAGCAACGCCTGCAAACACGGCCGGCCGCTCGGTGACGCACTGTCCGGGGACGGTGATGTGCGGGCCGCCTGGCGCGTGGACGCGGGCGGCAGGCTCACCGTGGAGGTGACGGACGGCGGCGGGCCCACCCGCCCCGCTCCGGCCACGCCCTCGGTCACCGCACACGGCGGCCGCGGGCTGAACATCATCACCGCCCTTGCCGACGACTGGGGCGTGCGGGACGACGCCCGGGGAGAGGTCACGGTCTGGGTCGTGGTCCACGACGCCATTCATGATCCGGATGCCGGGCACCGCCGCGACGACTTCGCTACGCGCGTCGCAGCGCCGACGGTGGGCGCGATATCCGGCCTCGACTTCGCAGACGCCTTCGACGACCTGGACTGACGGCACGGGTTCCGGCGAAGGCGCTGCTCCGCCAGAGGCGCTGCTTCCGGCACGACCCGGTGGGTTGTCCACAGGCTCCCGTCCCGCATGGCGTGAACGGCTAGGCTCGCGCCGTACGAGACGAGCCGTAACCGGGAGACACCCACGATGGCCAAGAAGCGACCCCAGACCAAGGCCAAGCGCCCGCAGCTCAACGATGGAGAGATCCCGGTAGTCGGCGCACGCGAGCCGTGCCCCTGCGGCAGCGGCCGTCGCTACAAGGCCTGCCACGGCCGGGCCGCCGCGCACGCGGTGACCGAGCTGGTGCACCGCCCGTTCGAGGGGCTGCCGAGCGAGTGCGACTGGGTGGCACTGCGCGAACTGGTGCCGGCCGCCACGGTCGAGCTGACCCTGAAGGGCGGCCTCCCCGAGGGCGTCCCGTCCGTCACCCTGGCCACCGTCCTGCCGATGGCCTGGCCGGCCCTGCGCCGCGACGACGGCTCGGTCCTGCTCGGCCTACAGAACGACACGGCATCGGGCGACATCAGCCGCGACCTCGCCGACACACTCCAGCAGGCCCTCACCGCGCCGCCCGGCACCCCGGTGCAGGGACGCCGTGCCCCGGTCGACGGTCCGCGGCTGCAGGATCTGCTCGACCCCGAAGGCGCGTTCGAGCCAGTTGTGCACACGGGCTTCGAGTTCTGGGTGCCGGACGCGGAAAACGCCACTCCGGAGGTGACCGCCTCCCTGGAGCGGGCCAACGCCGCGGCCATCCCGACCGTGCGACTGAACGGCGTGGACTCCGCCTACTGGTGCGAGACGCCGGACAAGAACCACCTGCGCTGGGTCATGCCGCACCCCGAGGAGCAACTTCTGGACGCCCTCGCGCGGCTGCACGCGGCAGGGAAGTCGAACCTCGGCGAAGGCACCCGTCTCGTGGGCTCCTTCCGCGCTCACGGCCTCACCGTGCCGGTCTGGGACCTGCCCAGCGGCGTCGGCGCGGAGGACGTGGAGAAGCCGGCGGCGGAGTTCGCCGAGCGCCTCGCCGCGGCCCTGGCCACCGACGCGCCGCTCACCGCGGACGAACGTCGCGCGCGTGGCGGCCTGACCAACCGGCAGGTCACGCTCAGCTGACGAGCAGTGCGGAGATCGGGTTCGGCTGAACGGCCGTTCAGCCGAACCGGTCCGCCCGGGAAGGGTGAGTCCCCTCACAACTCCCATGCGGAGCAAGGGAATCCGTGACTGGAAAGCCCGGATCGAATTTGCGAACCGCCGATCTCTTGTTACCGTTCCAGTAGCCCGGTTGCTGGTGCATCCCCCGTCGCCAGCAACCGGGTCTTTCCATGTGCGCACTCCTTTACGGAATGGCGCCGCCTGTCAACCGCCCGCAGCGGTCCCGGAATTGTCCGGCGAGGAGTTACTCGCGGAGCGCAGCAGCAGCGGACCGCTCCCGGCCCGGGACGCGAACTCCGCGACCGCCGTGTAGGCGTCCAGATTCCCCCGAGTGCGCTCCCGGGGCGTCTCGCACGTCCCCGGCTCGTCCTCGGCGCCCCCGGCGCAGCGCATCTGCACCGTGCGCCCACCGGGCCCCATGAGACTCAGCACGGAGTCCAGCGCGCCGCCGGTCGCGTTGCGGAAGTAGGTGCGCGCCCAGGTCTCGTCGCCCTGCGTGAGGACGCAGGTCTGCGCCTCGACGCCTTCGGGGGAGGTGAGTTCGGGACCGCAGCGGGCGGCGGTGGCAAGGCCCAGGCCGAGCAGCAGCGAGGAGTCGACGGACTCGGCGGCGGGCGCCTTGGCGTCGGCGGGGCGGGACGGGCGTACGGCACCGTCCTTCGGAGCATGGGGTGAGGGCCGTACGGCCTCACGCGCGGACGTGCGTCCGGCGGCCCGGCTCGCGTCGACGACCTGGCCGGCGGCCGCCCAGGCCAGCGGCAGGGCGACCGCGGCCGCCGCGACGGACGCGAAGGCGATCAGACGGATTCTTCTACGACTCGGCCCGCGGCGATGCGACGACGGTGCCCTATTTCCCCTGCTTTGACGCGGCATACAGCGGAATGTAACGACCGCTCGGGCATGTGCCGTTCCGCGCGCGCCGTTCGGCCCTACAACTCGGGCGCGCTCACACCCGTACGAGTGAGGGCCTCAACCACGGCGTCCACCACCGCCTCCACGTCCGGCACCCACGGGGAGGCCGAGCCGGGCAGTGGGGCGCGCTGCCAGGTGATGGGGCCCTGACCCGTCTCGGACGGGGGAAGGGCGAGGTAGCCGCCCTCGCCGTGGAAGCGGAGGGAGCCGGGGACGAAGTCCTTGGCGTAGAGCAGTTCGCCCAGTTGCTCCATGGAGTACGGCTTCACCAGGATCGCCCAGCGGGCGGGCGAGGCGACGACCGGGCCGAGGCGCATGCCCATGCGGTCGAGTGCGGTGAGTGCGTGAGCGGCCGGCAGGGCGGGGAGGCTGACCGCGCAGGGTGCCGTGCCGCCGGTGGCGAGGATGATCGGCGCCGTCGGCCGGTTGGTCCACCACCAGCGCACCATGCGCTCGTCGGTGGTGGCCGCGAGGAGGCCGGGGTCGAAGGGGTGGGCGCCGGGCACCGTGCACTCCGGGTCGGGGCAGCCGCAGCGGGAATGCCCCTGCGGGTGCGTCGTCACGCCTGGGAGTACCGGCCAGCGCCATTCCGTCGCGAAGGACAGGGCCGCGCTGATCAATTCAGGCCTCCCGTCGCCGCGCAGGAGCCTGCGTCGCCTTCCGAGGATCTCGCGCATGAGCGCTCGTTCCTTTCCGTTGCACCGCTGGCAACACCGTGGTCACATCACACCATGTGTCGATCACTTCACTGTGCGTACCTGTTGGCGCATCACACCCCTGCCTTGGGCAGGGGAAACCCCTATGGGCCGAACGTTGACTGCTTCCGCGGCGACCTCGCCCGTACTGCGTCTATCAAAAGCATGGGCGTGGCGTGGGGTGGCGAAGTCTGGCGTTTAGCGTCGCGCGTATTTCTCTTCGCCTCCGCCGCGGGAGGATGGGGCCGGCCGTCGGTGGCTAAGACGCCCGGGTCCGTCACCAGGTTCCGGGTGGTTGTCAACCACCCCTGGTCTTCACCGAGTACGTACCCATCACGACCGCTGTGACGCTCTGTGGAGCGAAACCAGTCGACCGCAATACCCCGTTCCCTGAGGCAGTTTTAGGCCAACTTTGCCTTTATGCAAGAGGTGTACGCCGAGTGCTCTGGTTACCCACGGACACCAGGAATCCCGGCAGGACAATGCTGGACATCCCCTCACGAGTGCGTGTACATGTGGAGACACTGCTACCGGCGCAGAATGACATGGGGGTTTGCGATGCTTTTGAGCAATACGCACCGGCTGGAAAGCCGGACGCCATGAACGCCCCTCACCCTCCGAAAGTGGCCGGAATCGATTCAACGGTTCCCTCGCCCGCACACACTGTCGCGCCCGCGCCCGTGGCCTCGGGAACCTCAGCGGTCCCCCCACCCCACGCACCAGGGGCGCTGCTTCAGGACCGTCTCGCCGGCTGGGTCTCGGACCTCACGACACTCCACGAACTCACCGAGCGCCTGGCCCGCACGGACGCACTCGCCGAAGCCCTCCAGGAACTGCTGCGCGCCGGAGCCGCCCTCGTGGGTGCCCGGCGCGGCCTCGTCGTGCTGGAACCGGCTGACGGGCTGGGCCCGGACAAGACGATCGGACTGGGCCTCGCCCGCGCCGACCTCGGCCACCTCGAGACCGTCCCGCGCAGTTCCCTGTCGTTCGGCAGGATCCTCGACGGCCTCCCGGGCGGTGACGGCGAGATCGCCGAGCCCGACCTGTTCGCCGCGGACGGACTCGACCCGCGCCATCGCGAGGTGGCCGCACGCCTCGGCTACGCCGCGAGCTACGCGCTCCCGCTGTCCACCGAGACCGCCGGCCGCCTCGGCGCCGCCGTGTGGCTGTACGACGAGCCCGCCGAACCGGCCGAACGCCAACGCCACCTCGTCGGCCTGTACGCCCGCTACGCCACCGAGCACCTGGCCCGGCTCCTCGAAGTCGAGCGCACACGCGCGTGCATGAAGACGATGGCCGAGGAGCTGCTCCCCTCCCGCCTGCCCCGCATGGCCGGCGTGCAGCTCGCCGCGCGGCACCGCACCGGCCCGCGCGGGGGCGGCGACTGGTACGACGCGCTGCCGCTGCCGGACGCCGCGCTCGGCCTGGCCGTCGGCTCGGTGACCGGGTCCGGGCCCAGCGCCATCGCCGCGATGGGACGACTGAGGGCCAGTCTGCGGGCGTACGCCGTCATGGAGGGCGAGGACCCGGTCGCGGTCCTGTCCGACCTGGAACTGCTGCTCAGACTCACCGAGCCGGCCCGCTGCGCCACCGCTCTGTTCGCCTACTGCGAGCCCGCCCTGCGCAAGATCACGCTCGCCGGCGCCGGGCACACCCCGCCGCTGCTGATCGGCGATCGGCGCACGGAGTTCGTGGAGACCTCCGTGTCCGCGCCGCTGGGCATGCTGGCCTGCTGGGAGGCACCGAGCGTGGAGCTGACGGCGGAAGCCGGAGAGACGGTTCTGCTCTACACCGACGGGCTGCTGCACCGCACCGGCGACCCCACCGACCGAGCGTTCACCCGGCTGCACTCGGCGGCGGCCGGGGTGCCGAGGGCCTTGCGGCACGATCCGGACGCGGTCGTCGACCACGTCCTGCGGACGGTCCTGCCGAACGGGCTGGACCGGGCGGACAGCGAGGAGGACGTGGTGCTGCTGGCGGCTCGGTTCGACTAGGCAGTCATAACGGGTTCCGGGACCGTGGCCATAGCACCTCTGCGTAACGGTCATTCGACCCTGGGCTCCCCTCTGTACGACCGTACGATGGACGGGGTCCAGTGCCGTATCGAGGAGGATGACCGCCGTGGCAGAAGAGCTCTCGGAGACCCCGGAGACTGCCGAAGAGGAACCCATCAAGCAGCGCAAGAACGGCCTGTACCCGGGCGTGTCCGACGAGCTCGCCGAGAACATGAAGTCCGGCTGGGCCGACACGGAGCTGCGCGACCTGGAGCCGATTCCCCAGGCCGCCGAGACCGCCACGCGGCGCGCCGCGCTGTCCGCGCGCTTCCCGGGTGAGCGTCTGGTGATTCCCGCGGGCAACCTGAAGACCCGCTCGAACGACACCGAGTACGCCTTCCGGGCGTCGGTCGAGTACGCGTACCTCACCGGCAACCAGACCGAGGACGGCGTCCTCGTCCTGGAGCCCGTCGCCGACGGTCACAAGGCGACGATCTACCTCCTGCCGCGCTCCGACCGGGAGAACGGCGAGTTCTGGCTGTCCGGCCAGGGCGAGCTGTGGGTCGGCCGCCGGCACTCGCTGACCGAGGCGGAGAAGCTGTACGGCATCCCGGCCGCCGACGTGCGCGAGCTGGCGGACAAGCTCCGCGAGGCGACGGGCCCCGTGCGCGTCGTGCGTGGCTACGACGCCGGCATCGAGGCCGCGCTGACCGACAAGGTCACCGCCGAGCGGGACGAGGAGCTGCGGGTCTTCCTCTCCGAGGCGCGGCTGGTCAAGGACGACTTCGAGATCGGCGAGCTGCAGAAGGCCGTCGACTCGACCGTGCGCGGCTTCGAGGACGTCGTGAAGGTCCTCGACAAGGCCGAGGCGACCTCCGAGCGCTACATCGAGGGCACGTTCTTCCTCCGCGCGCGCGTGGAGGGCAACGACGTCGGCTACGGCTCCATCTGCGCGGCCGGTCCGCACGCCTGCACGCTGCACTGGGTGCGCAACGACGGGCCCGTGCGGTCGGGTGATCTGCTGCTGCTCGACGCGGGCGTCGAGACGCACACGTACTACACCGCCGACGTCACGCGGACGCTGCCGATCAACGGCCGGTACAGCGAGATCCAGAAGAAGATCTACGACGCCGTGTACGAGGCCCAGGAGGCCGGTATCGCGGCGGTGAAGCCGGGTGCGAAGTACCGGGACTTCCATGACGCGGCCCAGCGGGTGCTGACCGAGCGGCTCGTCGAGTGGGGGCTCGTCGAGGGGCCGGTGGAGCGGGTGTTGGAGCTGGGGCTGCAGCGGCGGTGGACGCTGCACGGGACGGGGCACATGCTCGGCATGGACGTCCATGACTGCTCTGCGGCGCGGACGGAGACGTATGTGGAGGGTGTGCTGGAGCCGGGGATGGTGCTGACGGTTGAGCCGGGGTTGTACTTCCAGGCCGATGACCTGACCGTGCCGGAGGAGTACCGGGGTATCGGTGTGCGGATCGAGGACGACATTCTGGTGACGGAGGATGGGAACCGGAATCTGTCGGCTGCGCTGCCTCGGCGGTCGGATGAGGTAGAGAGCTGGATGGCGTCCCTGAAGGGCTGACGTCTGTTTGATGGCCGGATACCGAAGGGTGTCCGGCCATCATTGCGTCTGCGGGTTGTGGGGGCCTGTCGCCCTTACGACCAGCTCGTCGCCGAGGGTATCTGAGCGCTCGGCAGGGCTCGGGAACCCATGTCGCCCCGCTGTCCACCGCCACGCGCGCGGTACGGCGTGCGGGCTGGGTGATGCTCGCCGCGTGCGTGGTGTTCGCGCTGTCGGCGGGCGCCTCGCTGTGGGTGGCCGCCGGTTTCCTGGTGGTGGGTGCGGTGCTTCAAGTGGTCGCCGAGATGGGGCAGTCGGCGGGTTCCTGGCAGCTGTCGTTCGACCTGGCTCCGGAGAGTCGCGTCGGGGAGTACCAGGGCCTGTTCGGGACCGGCGTCACGATCGCCCGCACCCTCGGCCCGCTCCTGCTGACGGCCCTGCTCGTGGAGTGGGGGACGCCGGGCTGGCTGCTGCTGGGCGGGGCCGTGCTGGCGGCGTCGTACGCGATGGGACCGGCGGCTCGGTGGGCCGCCGGTCGCCGGGCGCGAGAGGCCGTCAGGCGGCCCGTGCTCGTGCCGTGACGGGCAGCGCGTCCAGGAACAGCGCCCCCGCGAGCAGCCCCGCGCTCCCCCGCGGACTCCACGCGCGCGCGTGCAGGTCGGCATCGAGGACGACCAGGGCCGCCGCGCCGGCCTCGGTGGCCGTACCGCCCGCTTCCAGGACTGCGCGGGCTCCCGCCTGGACCTGCCGTAGGCCAAGGGGGCCCGCGGTGTAGAGCAGTTCGGTGTCCTGGAGGGTGGACATCACGGTGAGCAGGGCGTCCAGGCGGGCCTGCTCCTCCGTGGCGCCGGCCGAGCGGGCGCCGGCCAGCGCGTCCAGGGCCCGCCGTACGTGCGGGAATCCGGCCCGGGCCTCGCCCCGGGCCCCGGCGGCGCCGTACTTCGCGGACACCGAGGAGCCCCGGGAGGGCCTGCGCGGGGCGCGCTTGTCGGTGTGCGCGGCGATCCGCTTGGCGGTGGCGGCTACGTCCCGCGCCCCGGCCCGGGGGTCGAGCGCGGCCGCGGCGACCAGCAGGCCGAGCGCCCACAGCGCGCCCCGGTGGCCGCCGCCCGCGAGGTGCACCGAGTGCTCGGTGCACCGGCCGATCGCGCCCAGTTCGCCGCGGAGCGCGGGCGTCGGCTCGCCCGTGCGCCGGGCCGCGGCGGCCATCGCCGCGAGGCCCGGCGCGAGCGCCTTGGCCGACCAGCGCAGCAGGCGGTGGTCGCGGCGGGTGGCGCGGGCGCCGAGATCGCGCGGGTCGGGCAGGCCCGGCTTGGGGGCCAGGGCCAGCTGCCCGGTCAGCGCGGTCACGGCGGCCTGCGCCAGGGCCTCGTCCTCGCGGCTGCTCATGGCCGTGCCCCTACGAGGAGGCCGAGGCGGAGGCTGACGGGGCGTCGCTGGGCGGGGCGCCCGTCGGTGCACCGCTCGGCGGCGTACCGCCCTCGCCGCCACCGCCGCCGCTTCCCGCGCCGGTGTTCTCGGCGTCCGGGTCGACGCCGATGGTCAGGAAGCCCTTGTAGCCCTTGGACGGGTCCTTCTTGTGCACGGCCTTGAGAGTGAGCAGGCCGCTGGAGGCGCCGCCGCCGTCGTAGACCATGTCGTTGTCGAGGGTGGTGTAGCTGCCGGAGTGCTTCGAGTAGGGCTCCAGCGTGAAGATCTCCTCGGCTATGTCGTCGGCGAAGAACAGCTGGCCGGTGTAGTTGACCTTGCCGCCCTCGTAGGTGCCGTCCTCCTTCTGGCCGCCGGTGTGCACCTTGAGGTGGATGTGGCAGGTGCGCGGCGTGTACCAGCCCGGGAAGATCGTCTCGAACTTGACGACCCCGTTGGCGTTGGCGATCTGGTAGCCGCGCAGATAGGTGTTGTCGTTGGCGGTCGATCCGTCCTCGCTCTCGGCGGGCGCGGAGCCGCCGGGGTTGGCCGTGGTGTAGCCGGAGTAGTAGCCCCAGGCGTCGCAGTGCCAGATCTCCACGGCCGCGCCGGGGACCGGGGTGCAGCCGTCGGTGGCGTCGACGACGGTGAGGCGCAGCGTCAGCGGGACACCACTCTTGCCCTCGGTGATGTCCTTCCTGACCAGGGCGTTATCGAGGTAGTAGGGGCCTTCGGTGACGCTCGACATCAGCGTCATGCAGCTGCCGGCGCTCTCCGAGGCGGTGGTGGAGGCCGTCGTCGCGGCGTCGGCCGTGGTCGTGCCGGTGTCGGCGAAGGCCGCCTGGTAACCGGCGACGGCGAGACCGCCCGCCGCGACCGTCCCTCCGGTCACCGCGATCGCGCGGCGCCGGGTGATCGACTTGTCCTTGTGGTTTCCCGTCATGACCAGGAAATTAGGGACGCCGTCCGTCAGGAGCATGGGGTGGCGCTGTGCGGGGGCTGTGAGTCCTGAGGACGCTGAAGTCGGCGGCGCGGGGTGGCGGTTGGCGGGTCGGTCAGCCGCAGAGCTCACCGATTAATCTGACCCACTCGCCTGTACGCCCGAGTCCGGCGCGCTTCGAGGGGTCAGTGCGGCGGCCGGTGCCGCACCGCTCGTCCGGCCGATCGACGCGACGCCCGCCGGGGCGAGGATCCGCGGCCCGATGCACGCTTCTTCCGCTCCCGCGGCCAGGTCGCCGACAAACTGGTCCAGCTCCCGGCATCCAGCGGCCGCACGCGGTGGCGTGCGCTACACCGCCACCAGCGGAGCGTCTTCCCTCCACTTGAGGATCTTGTCGAAACTCACCACCGCCCCGCCCCGCCCCGGGTTGTTGCCGATCTGGACGTGGTCGGCGAGTTCCTCGATGAGGCAGAGCCCTCGGCCGTGTTCGGCGTCGGTGGCCACCGGGCGCGGGGCGCGTGGCGGTGCGGTGAAGCCGGGGCCCGAGTCCGTGACCTCGATGTGGCACTTCTCGCCGTCGAGGTAGGCCGTGACGCGGTAGGCCTGGGGGGAGCCGTCGGGCGCGGTGTCGCCGCCGTGCTCGACGGCGTTCGCGCAGGCCTCGCTGAGGGCGACGGAGAGGTCGTACGACACATCGGGGTCGACGCCCGCGGTCTCCATGGTGCCGATCAGCAACCGCCGGGCGAGCGGCACGCTCGCGGCTTCCCGCCGCAGATGGAGTGACCACCAGATGCTCATGCTCCAGCCTCCTGGCTGCGGCTCGACATACCGTTACGTATTGCCGCGAGTGCCCCGCTGTAAGCACATCATTGACGTGATGCCGCCCATATGGTCGATGCGCCCACACGGGAATCGGTGTATGTGGGGGCGGTCCATACCAGAGGCTGATCTTTCGGTCGTACGGCTCCTATTGCCTCGTACGTCGTCAACCGCCCGTACGTCATCTTGCGGACCTGCCGTATGGCGGCCAGAAGGCCAGTGCGATGATGACCCCGCCATGACTGCCCCCCACCCGCGCACGGCGCGCTCCGGAAGTGATCTCCGGATCCTGCGGGCCGCGGTGTTCGCCGCGGTCTGCGTCGTGCTGGCCGCGGTGGGGCACGTGCTGGGGTCCTGCGCCGCGATCCCGCTGTGGACGCTGGGCGCCGGGTTCCTCGGTGTGCTTCTGGTCACGGTGCCGTTCGCGGGACGCGAGCGTTCGCTGCCCGGGATCGCGGTGCTGCTCGCGGTCGGCCAGACCGTTCTGCACACCCTGTTCGGGCTCGGGCAGCACGGGGCGAGTGCCGGGGCGGCTGCGGCCACCGGGGCCTCCTCCGCGTCCGCCTCCGTGTCCGACGCCGCGCTCGTGGAGCAGGCGGCGCGGCTCCTCTGCGGGACCGCCGCGGCGGCGATCAGCCCGGCCCAGGCCCAGCGGCTCCTCACCGAGGCGCGGATCAGCCCGGGCGCCGGGGTTCATGCCTCACACCCGTCGATGGACGCCTTGTCCACCGTCACCGACTCCATCACCGGATCCAGCACTTCGCTGCTGCCGTCCCTGCCCATGGTGCTCGCCCATGTTCTCGCGGCGGTCGTCGCGGGGTGGCTGCTGCGGCGCGGGGACCTGGCCCTGCTGCGCATCGTCGAGATGTCCGCGCTGTCGGCGCACTCGGTCGCCGATGGGGCGTCCGTACGATCCCTGCGCGGGGCGCTCGCGCTGGTGCGCGCCCTGCGTGCCGGGCTGCCGGGCGCGCCCGAGGCGGGCCCGCGCATCCAGTGCGCCGGCTGGTTCGGCCCGTCCGAGCCCCGCACCCTCGCACTCCAGCACACAGTGATCAGGCGCGGCCCGCCGGCCGCCGCACTCGTTCTCGCCGCCTGACACGACGCGACCGCCACTCCACTGAGGTGGGGGCGAGGGGCCGCCGTCGTGCGGCACGCGCGTGTGCCCGAGTTTCCGATCGAGGGACAGCTCCTTTTCCGCCGTTTTGCTGCTTTCCCGCCTGATCGGGCACCCCTGCACACGCGTACTCCTCTTCACCACCGGAATCTCGAATCTCACCCACAGTGGAGTGCTCCGAATGAAGGCCTCTCGCATCGCCGCCGCAGGCGCCCTCGCCGGCACGGCCGTGCTCGCCCTGTCCGTCCCCGCCTTCGCCCACGTCAGCGTGCAGCCGGAGGGAACCGCCGCCAAGGGCGGTTACGCGGTCGTCGACTTCAAGGTGCCCAACGAGCGCGACAACGCCTCGACCACCAAGCTCGAGGTCACCTTCCCGACCGACCACCCGCTGGCCTCCGTGATGCCGCAGCCCGTTCCCGGCTGGACGGCCAAGGTCACCAAGTCCACGCTGGACAAGCCGCTGGAGATGCACGGCAAGAAGATCACCGAGGCCGTCACCAAGGTCACCTGGACCGCCGACGACAAGGGCATCGAGCCCGGCTTCTTCCAGAAGTTCCCCGTCTCCGTCGGCACCCTGCCCGAGGACACGGACGAACTCGTCTTCAAGGCCATCCAGACGTACTCCAACAAGGAGGTCGTGCGCTGGATCGAGGTCCCGCAGGACGGCCAGGAGGAGCCGGAGAACCCGGCCCCCGTGCTCGAACTGTCCGCCGCCGAGGACGGCCACCACGGCTCGTCGTCGGCCGACGAGGCCTCCGACTCCGACGACGCCGAGGCCGCCTCCGCGAAGACCGCCGCCGCCGAGCCCGCCGACAGCAGCGACACCACCGCCCGCGTCCTGGGCGTGGTCGGCATCGTCGTCGGCGCGCTGGGCGTGGCGTACGGCGTGGTCGCCGGCCGTCGGCGCACCGACGCCTGACGCCCCTCAGGTTCACGGCGCGCGCCGGGGCACGCCCCCGGTGCGCGCCGGAGCTCTCACAACTGGGACATTTTTTCTATGCGTAAGAAGACTCGTCATGCGTAAGAAGACCTTCGCCGCGGCCGCACTGATCGCCGCCGCCACCCTGACCCTCTCCGCCTGCGGCAGCGGCTCCGACAGCGGCGACTCGCCCGTCTCCGTGGTCTCCGAGGACACCGGCTCGGACAAGGCCGCCATCGTCCTCGACAAGCCGTTCGAGAAGCCGGACCTGGTCCTCACCGACACGAACGGCAAGAAGTACGACCTCCGCAAGGAGACCCAGGGCAAGCCGACGCTGATCTACTTCGGCTACACCAACTGCCCCGACGTCTGCCCGCTGACGATGAACAACATCGCCGTCGCCAAGAAGCAGCTGCCCAAGGCGCAGCAGGACGAGTTGCGCGTCGTGTTCGTCACCACCGACCCGGAGCGCGACACCCCGTCCGCGCTCGGCAAGTGGCTCAAGGGCATCGACCCGCAGGTCGTCGGGCTGACCGGCGCCTTCGACACCATCCAGGCCGGCGCCCGTACCCTCGGCATCACCATCGAGCCGCCGCACAAGGACAAGAACGGCAAGATGGTCTCCACCCACGGCACCCAGGTCGTCGCGTTCTCGCCGAAGACCGACGCCGGGTATGTCCTCTACACCGAGGACGCCCAGGTCGACGACTACATCAAGGACCTCCCCAAGCTCATCAAGGGGGAGAAGCCGTGAGGCGGTTCGCCCCGGTGACCGCGGTGCTGACCGGAACCCTCGTCCTGGCGGGCTGCGGCTCCGGCTCGGGTGATTCCCAGGCCGAACTGTCCGTCAGCGGCGCCTACATGCCGCAGCCGGTTTCCGACTCCATGGCGGCCGGCTTCCTGACCGTCACCAACAAGGGCGGTACGAAGGACGAGTTGACCTCCGTCACCAGTGACGTCGGCGAGGTGACCGCCCACGAGACCGTCGGTTCGTCGATGCGGGAGGTCAAGGACATCGACGTCCCCGCGCACGGTCAACTCGTGTTCAAGAGCGGCGGCAGCCATCTGATGTTCGAGAACCTGAAGCGGAAGCCGAAGCAGGGCGAGAAGGTGACCGTCAAGCTCCACTTCGCCGAGTCCGGCGCGGTGACGGTCGAGATACCGGTGAAGTCCGCGACGTACAACCCGAAGACCGGACACTGAGGGAGAGACCGCCTTGACTCAGACCACCGCCCCCCGTGTCCGGACCATGGTGCCGCTCTCCCGTGTTCGGACCCTGGTGCTGCTCCCGCGTGTTCGGACCCTGGTGCTGCTGTTCCTGGCCGCCACCGGCCTGCTCCTCGCCGGTGCCGGGCCGGTCTCCGCGCACGCCGCGCTGACCGGCAGCGACCCCCAGCAGGGGGCGGTGGTCGACAAGGCCCCGACGCAGGTCTCGCTGACCTTCTCGGAGAAGGTCGCCCTCTCCGACGACTCCCTGCGCGTGCTCGACCCCAAGGGCAAGCGCATCGACCGCGGCGACCCGGCCAACCTCAGCGGCACGACGTACGCCGTGAAACTCCACAGCGGCCTGCCCGACGGCACGTACACCGTCACCTACCAGGTGGTGTCCGAGGACAGCCATCCCGTCGCCGGCGCCTACACCTTCTCCATCGGCGCGCCCTCCCAGACCACCGTCTCCGTCTCCGATCAGACGGCGGGCGGCGGGATCGTCGGCGCGCTCTACGGGTTCGGGCGGTACGTGTCGTACGCCGGCTTCATCGTCATGGTCGGCGCCGCCGCCTTCGTGCTCGCCTGCTGGCAGCGCGGGTCGGGGGTGCGGGCGCTGCAGCGGCTCGTCGTCTCCGGCTGGCTGGCGCTGACCGCCGCCACGCTCGGTCTGCTGCTCCTGCGCGGCTCGTACACCAGCACCGGGAAGCTCGGCGACATCTTCGACCTGGACCTGCTCGGGCAGGTGCTGCAGACCAAGACGGGTGCGGCGCTGGTCTCCCGGCTGCTGCTGCTCGCCGCGGCGGCACTGTTCATCGCCGTGCTGTTCGGGGCGTATGACAAGCGGGAGGACGAGGAGAAGCGGGACCTCACCTTCGGGCTCGCGATCGGCGGCACCGTGGTGGCGGCGGGGCTCGCGGCGAGCTGGGCGATGTCCGAGCACGCCTCGACCGGGCTCCAGGCGGGGATCGCGATGCCGGTCGATGTCGTCCACCTGCTGGCCGTCGCGGGCTGGCTCGGCGGGCTCGGCGCACTGCTCGTGGCGCTCTACCGGGCGCCCGCGGACACACCGGTCGACGCCTCCGCCGTACGACGGTTCTCGCGCGTCGCCTTCGGCAGCGTGCTCGCGCTGGTCGCGACCGGCATCTACCAGTCGTGGCGGCAGCTCGGGTCGTGGTCGGCGTTCACCGGGACGCGGTACGGGCAGCTGCTGCTGGTCAAGATCGGTCTCGTGGTGCTGCTGGTCGGGATCGCGTGGATCTCGCGGCGGTGGACGGCGCGGCTGGCCGAGGCAGTCGTGGTGGAGCCGCGGACGGCGAAGAGCGCGGCTGAGGGCGAGAAGGAAGCGGTCGAGGGCGGGGCGGACACCGTCGACGGCGTCGAGGGCGAGGACAAGACTGTCGAAGGCGAGGCTGTCGAAGGCGAGCGGGAGCACGCCACGGCGCGGGCCACCACCTCCGCTGCCGCCTCCGACAACCGGGCCTCCGCCTCCGCAGCCGCTTCCGCACCCGCTTCCGACAAGCAGAGCGCCTCGGCCGCCGTCCCCGGCAAGAAGGGCGGCGAATCCAAGACGGGCGACTCCCGGCGCGCCGCTCAGCTCGCCCGACAGCAGGCCGCGATCGACACGGCACGGCAGAAGCAGCAGCGGGACGCCGACCCGAACCGGTTCGGACTGCGCCGCTCGGTGCTCGCCGAGGCAGGGGTCGCCGTCGTCCTGCTCGCCGTCACCACCATGCTGACGTCGACCGAGCCGGGGCGAACGGAGGAGGAGGCCAAGGCGGCCACGTCGGCCTCTTCCGCCGATGCCTCGGCGGCCGGGGCGCTGACCCTGGACATGTCCTTCGACACCGGTGGCGAGGACGGCAAGGGCGTCGTACGGATCGACCTCGATCCCGCGCGCGTGGGCGGCAACGAGATGCACGTCTACGTGGACCGGCCCAACGGCCGCGCCTTCGACGTCCCCGAGGTGAAGGTCGCCTTCACCCTCGAATCCCAGGACATCGGCCCGCTGCCCGTCGTCCCCGACCACATCACGACCGGACACTGGTCGGCGAACGGAGTGCAGATCCCCATGGCGGGCGAGTGGAAGATCGCCGTCACCGTGCGGACCTCCGACATCGACCAGACCACCGTTTCCAAGAACGCGCAGATCGGCTGAACCGCACCATGGCTGACCAGTCCATTCCGGAGGCCCGCAGCCCCGAGAAGGCACTTAATGACGGCGTTCTGGAAAACGCCCCTATGGACGACGCCGCCTCCCCCAAGGAGGGCATCTCGCGGCGTCGGCTGCTCGGGACCGCCGGTGCCACCGGGCTGGTGCTCGGTGCGGCCGGCGGCGCCGTGGGATACGCCGCCCGGCCGGCCGAGGCGACACCGCTCGCCTCGCTGGGCGCCGATCAGGTGATGTTTCACGGGAAACATCAGCCCGGCATCCTCCAGCCCCTCCAGGCGCGCGGGCACGTCGTCGCCTTCGACCTGACGGCGGGCGCGGGCCGCAAGGAGGCGGCGGCATTGCTGCGCCGCTGGTCGGAGACGGCACAGCGGCTGATGGCGGGCGAGGCGGCCAAGCAGGACGACACGGATGTGGCCCGGGACGCCGGGCCGTCGTCGCTGACGATCACCTTCGGCTTCGGGTACAGCTTCTTCGCGCGGACCGGCCTGGAGAAGCAGCGGCCGGTCTCCCTGGACCCGCTGCCCGACTTCTCCTCCGACCAGCTCGACAAGGCGCGCAGCAACGGCGACCTGTGGGTACAGATCGGCGCCAACGACGCCCTGGTCGCCTTCCACGCCCTGCGCGCGATCCAGAAGGACGCCGGTCAGGCCGCCAAAGTGCGGTGGCAGATGAACGGCTTCAACCGCTCGCCGGGCGCCACCGCGCACCCGATGACGGCGCGCAACCTGATGGGCCAGATGGACGGCACGCGCAATCCGAAGCCGATGGACGCCGACTTCGACCAGCGCGTCTTCGTGCCGGAGTCCGGTTCGAAGGACCCGGCGTGGATGGCGAACGGCTCCTACGCCGTCGTACGCCGTATCCGCATGCTCCTCGACGACTGGGAGCAGCTCTCGGTCAAGGAGCAGGAGGACGTCATCGGGCGCCGCAAGTCCGACGGGGCACCGCTGTCCGGGGGTACCGAGACCACCGAGATGGACCTGGAGAAGACGGACAAGGCGGGGAACCTGGTCGTTCCCCTCAACGCCCACGCACGCATCACCCGGCCCGACCAGAACGGCGGCGCGGCGATGCTGCGGCGCCCGTTCTCGTACCACGACGGCATCGACGCGGACGGGGTGCCCGACGCGGGGCTGCTGTTCATCTGCTGGCAGGCCGACCCTCTGCGCGGCTTCGTCACCGTCCAGCGCAAGCTCGACCGCGGCGACGCGCTGTCGAAGTTCATCCGGCACGAGGCGAGCGGGCTGTTCGCGGTGCCGGGCGGGGCGGCGGAGGGCGAGTACGTGGGGCAGCGGTTGCTGGAGGGATGACGCCGGGGGCGGGGCAGGCCGGGCTGCTGGGTTGCCTGGACTGGGCGGAGATCCCCTTGGTGCGGCCGGGTGAGATATGTCCGCCGCGTTTCGCAAGGCCCATTAGGGTGAGGTCATGCCAGCGAGCTATGCCTATCTCGGCCCCGAGGGCACCTTCACCGAAGTCGCCCTGCGCACGCTTCCCGAGGCCGCGACCCGGGAGCTGATCCCGTACGTATCCGTCCAGTCCGCGCTCGACGCGGTGCGCGCCGGCGAGGCCGAGGCCGCGTTCGTACCGATCGAGAACTCCGTCGAGGGCGGGATCACGACCACGCTCGACGAGCTGGTCGCGGGCAAGCCGTTGATGATCTACCGTGAGGTGCTGCTGTCGATCACCTTCGCACTGCTGGTCAGGCCCGGCACCAAGCTGTCGGACATCAAGACGGTCTCCGCACACCCGGCCGCCCAGCCACAGGTGCGCAACTGGCTGCAGAAGAACCTCCCGGACGCCCACTGGGAGTCCGCCGCCTCGAACGCGGACGCCGCACGCCTGGTCCAGGAGGGCCAGTACGACGCCGCCTTCGCGGGCGAGTTCGCGGCCGCCCGGTACGGCCTGGAGGCCCTGGAGACCGAGATCCACGACGCGGAGAACGCCCAGACGCGGTTCGTGCTGGTGGGCCGGCCGGCCCGGCCCGCGGCGCCGACCGGCGCGGACAAGACCTCCGTCGTGCTGTGGCAGCGCGACGACCATCCCGGCGGTCTGCGCGATCTCCTGGGCGAGTTCGCCACGCGCGGCATCAACCTGATGCTGCTGCAGTCCCGGCCCACCGGCGCGGGCATCGGCAACTACTGCTTCTGCATCGACGCCGAGGGGCACATCTCCGACCGCCGGGTGGCCGAGGCACTGATGGGGCTGAAGCGGATCTGCCTGGAGGTGCGGTTCCTGGGCTCGTATCCGCGCGCGGGCATGACGCCGGGAGATGTGCGGCCGCCGCGCCTGGGGACGTCGGACGAGGCGTTCGTGTCGGCGGCGGACTGGGTGGCGCGATGCCAGGACGGGCGATTCTGAGCGACCCGTGACGAGCGCTTGGGACCGGCCCGGTGGCGGCTGGTCCCGACGGCTCTCGCACAGGTTCACGCCAGTACTACCAGCTGATTGTCGTTATCCACAGGCGTTATCCACAGGTACTCATCTCGACCTGGGGACAAGTCGACAAGCAAGGGTGAACCTGTCGACAAATCGGTCCCTGGGGCGCCTGAGCGTCCACCCTTGCGCAAGTCACCCTTCGTCCACTCTTTTCCTTTGGGCAATCCTTTGGAGCGACCGCTTTCCACTCGAAAGTGCGGATGAATAGAGTTTGTCCTGGGAATCCTCGACTCGCTCGGCACGTTGCGGAGTGATCGATTCCGACATCCACAGTCCATCCACACACCCTGTGGATAACTCTTCCCCGGCTGGGGATTCCTGTGGACAACGGCGGCCCAAATCCCGTTCCGCACAAGGGAATCGGGTCAACCGGCCGCCTCGCGCCTGCCCCGTTCCAGGGAGTGAGACGCCTTTTATTGACACAGCTCGCAATTCGCTCACAACGGAACGTAAGCCGTGGTCCGGAATAGTGAGTCGTGGGCTGTCACCCCGCCCCGGTAGCCTTGAGCGCGTGATTGACCTTCGCCTGCTCCGTGAGGACCCCGACCGAGTGCGCGCCTCGCAGCGCGCCCGTGGAGAGGACGTCGCGCTCGTCGACGCCCTCCTGTCTGCCGACGAGCGGCGCAGGTCGTCCGGCGTCCGCTTCGACGAGCTGCGTTCCGAGCAGAAGAACCTCGGCAAGCTCATCCCCAAGGCCTCCGGCGACGAGAAGGCCGAGCTGTTGAAGAAGGCGAGCCAGCTGGCCGCCGACGTCAAGGCGGCCGACGCCGAGCAGACCGAGGCGGACGAGGAGACCAAGCGTCTCGCGCTCCAGCTCGGCAACCTCGTGCACCCCGACGTCCCGGTCGGCGGCGAGGAGGACTTCGTCGTCCTGGAGACGCACGGCACCATCCGCGACTTCGGCGCCGAGGGCTTCGAGCCCAAGGACCACCTGGAGCTCGGCGAGGCGCTGGGCGCCATCGACGTCGAGCGCGGCGCCAAGGTGTCCGGCTCCCGCTTCTACTACCTCACCGGCGTCGGCGCCCTGCTGGAACTGGCGCTGGTCAACGCGGCGATCGCCCAGGCCACCGAGGCCGGCTTCATCCCGATGCTCACCCCGGCGCTGGTCCGCCCGCGCGCCATGGAGGGCACCGGCTTCCTCGGCCAGGCCGCGGAGAACGTCTACCACCTGGAGAAGGACGACTACTACCTGGTCGGCACGTCCGAGGTCCCGCTCGCCGCGTACCACATGGACGAGATCCTCGACGCCGAGAAGCTGCCGCTGCGCTACGCCGGCTTCTCGCCCTGCTTCCGCCGCGAGGCCGGCACGTACGGCAAGGACACGCGCGGCATCTTCCGCGTGCACCAGTTCGACAAGGTCGAGATGTTCTCGTACGTCGCCCCCGAGGACGCGGAGAACGAGCACAAGCGGCTCCTGGACTGGGAGAAGCAGTGGCTCACCGGCCTCGAGCTGCCCTTCCAGGTCATCGACGTGGCCTCGGGCGACCTGGGCGCGTCGGCGTCCCGCAAGTTCGACTGCGAGGCGTGGATCCCGACCCAGGGCAAGTACCGCGAGCTGACCTCGGCCTCCAACTGCGACGGCTTCCAGGCGCGCCGGCTGTCCGTCCGCATGCGTGACGGCAAGAAGGTGCAGCCGCTGGCGACGCTCAACGGCACGCTGTGCGCCGTACCGCGCACCATCGTGGCGATCCTGGAGAACCACCAGCAGGCCGACGGCTCCGTCAGGGTCCCCGAGGTGCTGCGCCCGTACCTGGGCGGCCGGGAAGTCCTGGAGCCGGTGGCCAAGTGAGCGAGGCGGCCCCCGAGGCTTCCGGCGAGGTGTCCGGGGGCTTCCCGTACAAGCTGATCGCGACCGACCTCGACGGAACGCTCCTGCGCTCCGACGAGTCGGTCTCGCAGCGCACCCGTGACGCCCTCGCCGCGGCCACCGCGGCGGGTGCCGCGCACATCGTCGTGACGGGCCGCTCGGCTCCGTGGACGCGGCACATCCTCGACGACCTCGGCTACCGGGGCCTCGCGGTGTGCGGCCAGGGAGCACAGGTCTACGACGCCGGCGAGCACCGCCTGCTGACGTCGGTGACCCTGGACCGCCAACTGGCGGGTGTGGCGCTGGCCAAGATCGAGGCGGAGGTCGGCCCGCTGTTCCTGGCGGCGAGCCGTGATGGCCTGGACGGCGCTGTCCTGGTGGGACCCGGCTACGCGGTGACCGGCGCGCTCCCGTCGACTCCGTTCACGGACGCGTCGGATCTGTGGTCCGCCCCGCTGAACAAGATCTACATACAGCATCCGGACCTGTCGGACGACGAGCTGGCAGAGGCCGCCCGCCAGGCTGCCGGCGGCTTCGTCACGGTGGCCATGGCGGGCGAGGGCATCGTCGAGCTGCTGCCGCTCGGCCTGTCCAAGGCCACGGGCCTGTCGCTGGCGACCCGCCGCTTGGGCCTGAAGGCCGCCGACACGATCGCCTTCGGCGACATGCCGAACGACATCCCGATGTTCGCGTGGTCGGCCCGGGGCGTGGCGATGGCCAACGCCCATGAGGAGCTCAGGGCGGTGGCGGACGAGGTGACGTCCTCCAACGAGGAGGACGGGATCGCGGTGGTGCTGGAGCGGTTGCTGGGCTGACTGCGGCCGGCGGTTGCTGGACTGGCGCCGGCCGGCGGTTGCTGGACTGGCGCCGGCCGGCGGTTGCTGGACTGGCGCTGGCTGGACTGGAGCTGGCTGGCGGCCGCGCGGCTGTCGACCGTCGTTAGCTGCGGGCTGCGAGCAGAGCCGTTCGCTCGCGTAGCTGCGGGCAGTGGTGCCGCTGGGGCGGCACGGGTGGGCGCAGCGGCACCTCATAGCGCCGAGTTGCGCGACCCACCCGCCCGGCCCAGCGCAGGTTGCCTCTTTGGAGAGGCGGAAGTTGGGAGGGCGGCCCACGCCGGCGCACCGCGCCGCGTGCTCGAAGCGGCCGCCCCGGGCAGCTCCCCGTGCGGTACGGACTCTACGGAGGGGTAGCGATTACTCCGGAGTCCGCCGCCGACTGCCCTGTCGGGAGCTCGACGTACTGCCGTGCATGGACATCGCCGAACTCCTCTCCCAGTACGTGGCGCCGAACTCGTCGTCCGGCGGTGTGGACACAACCACTGTGCCTGTAGGACGAGTTGGGCGCCACTGATTAAAGGCCCTGGTGAGGCACCGCACGCCCCTTACCGGCAGCGCTCCTCACCGGCGGCGCCACTTGCGTCGGCGCGCCTTGCTGAAGAACCATCCGGCGGGCGGCTCGTCGGAGCGCCACGGCTGCGGCTCGGGCTTCTCGCGGCGCCAGCGGGCGGCCAGCATGCGGGCGCGGGCGGACGGTTCGGATGTCTCGGCGGACCGTATGAAGTCCTCGTCCAGGGCGAGGTCGTCCCAGTCGTCTGCCATCCCCGTTCCTCTCAGCCGACCATTCCCATGTACTCAGTGTGCCCGGACAGCGGTGAAGCCTCCGTCAAGAGCGGGCCCGGTCAAGGGCCCGGCTCTTTACGTCTTCCGGACGACTCATTCCTCACCGGCGAGCGTCAGCGACCGCAGCTTCTGCCCGGCGTACCAGGTCGCCACCACCGTGACCACGGCCAGCAGCACCGTCGCCGTCGTCAGGCCGACGTCCGACGTCACCATCTCCCCGCCTGCGACCTTCTGCGCCACCGCCAGCGCCCACTGCTGGACGCTCAGCGTGCGCGCCCCCTCCACCAGGGAGCCGAACAGCGCCTCCCAGACGAGCGCGTAGACGAGCCCGAAGACCACGGCGTGCCGGGACACCGTGCCGAGCAGCAGGAAGAGGGCGGCGTAGGCGATGGAGGCGACCAGCGCGGCCACCGTGTAGGCGACGGCGATCTGCTGGCCGTTGCCGTTCAGGATGAACCCGGCGATGAAGGTGGGCAGCGCCGAGAACACCATCGTCACGGCGATCGCCACGATCAGCTTGGTGAAGATGATCGTCGACCGTTTCACCGGCTTGGACAGGAGATACACCACCGAGCCGTCGTCGATCTCGGGCCCGATCGCGCCCGTGCCGGCGATGACGCCGATGATCGGCACCATGGTGGCGAGCGCGAGGCCACCGAGCAGGTCCGACGCGGTCTGGTCGTCGGCTCCGGCGAGACCGCGCACCACCACGGAGACGGCGATGAGCAGCAGCGGCAGCGCGCCCAGGATGAGGGCCCGGCGGCGGCCGAGCAGGGCTCGGTAGGTAAGTCGGGCGACTGTGGGGTCGTACATCTTCGGCCTCCTACGCCGCGACGAGATACGAGAAGACGGACTCGAGGGACTCGTCGGACGGCGAGACCGTGAGCAGACGGATGCCGTGGTCGCGCGCCACCCTCGGCAGCAGGGCCGTGAAGCGGCCGAAGTCGACGGCCTGGATGTGCAACGCGCCCTCGGCCAGGTCGACCTCGATCCCGGACGTCGACGGGTCGGCGATCAGCGCGGCCGCGAGGGTGCGGTCGTCGCTGGAGCGCACCAGGTAGCGGTGTGGGCGGTCGGTCATCAGGCGGCGGATCTTGCGGAAGTCACCGCTGGCCGCGTGCCGTCCGGCGACGACCACCTCGATGTGCCAGGCGAGTTGCTCGACCTCTTCGAGGATGTGGGAGGAGAACAGCACCGTGCGGCCCTCGTCGCCCATGCGTCGCAGCAGGTCCATGAGCTGCATGCGCTGGCGCGGGTCCATGCCGTTGAAGGGCTCGTCGAGCAGGAGCAGCGAGGGGTTGTGGACGAGGGCGCTCGCCATCTTCACGCGCTGGCGCATGCCCTTGGAGTACGTCTGGATCTTGCGGTCCTGCGCGTACTCCATCTCGACCGTGGCCAGCGCCGTTTGGGCGGCCTTGGCGCCCAGGCCGTGCAACTCGGCGTTCGCGACAACGAATTCACGGCCGGTGAGGAAGTCGTACATCGCCTCGCGCTCGGGGACGATGCCGATGTGCTTGTAGATCGACTCGTTGCGCCAGACCGGCTGTCCGTCGAGGGTGACGGTGCCGGTGGAGGGGGCGAGGAAGCCGCCCATCATGTTGATGAGGGTGGACTTTCCGGCGCCGTTGGGGCCGAGGAGGCCGGTGACGCCGGGGCCGATCGTCATGGTGATGTCGTTGACGGCGACCACGTTGCCGAACCAGCGGGAGACGTGGTCGATGGAGAGCGTGGTCACAGTCCGACCTTTCGGTAGCGGCGCATCAGGAGGCCGTAACTCGCGGCGATCAGGCCGAGGGTGACGAGGACGTAGACGACGCCGACGCCGTTGCTCGGGCCCACCGCGCCGGGGAACGCGGAGCTCGCGCCCAGGAAGGCGGACTGCACCCCGTCGATGAGTGTGACCGGCGAGAACAGGCCGATCCAGGCGATGGCGCCGCTGCTGCCCCCGCCGTCACCGAGTGACTGGGCGTCGGCGATGGCCTGGAGGGTGGACACCGCGCCGTAGGAGATGGTCAGTACGGCGATCACCGCCGCGATGCCGAAGCCCCGGCGCGGGGTGACGGATGCGATGACCAGGCCGAGGCCGGCGAAGAGCAGCGAGAGCAGTGCCACGGAGACGAGTCCCTGTGCGAATCCCTTGGTCTGGTCGGCGAAGTCGAGCTTGGCCAGCAGCGCGCCCACGTAGAGCACGATCAGCGGGGCCGCGGTGAGAATGAACAGCGCGGAGGCCAGCGCCGCGAACTTCGCCCGTACGTAGTCGGCGGTCTCGATGGGCCGCGAGAAGTACAGCGGTACGGTCTTGAAGCGCAGGTCGCGCGAGACGGACTGCGGTGCCTGCGAGGCGACGTACAGGCTGATGACGGCCTGCATGATGATCGCGTAGCGCGTGTAGTCGACGGGCAGGTCCTTGGCCTTGGTGGCGACCGCGACGGCCACCATGATGGCCGCGGGCACGCACATCACCACGAACAGCAGCATCGGCAGCACCTTGGACTTCACCGAGCGGCCGAGGCCGTAGGCGCCGCGCAGGGACTGCGAGTAGAGGGACCGCGTGGCGTAGGAGCGGCCGAGGCGGGGGCCGTCGTAGCTGCGGTAGCCGATGTTGTGGATGCGGGTCTGGTCACCCGACTGTGTCGCTGCGGGGTGCTCAACCGCCATGGCCGACCGCCTCCTTCCGCTGTGCGTCGGTGCTCTGCTCGCTGCCCTGCTCGCCGTCCGTGAAGACCTCCGAGATGTGGTGCCGGCGCTGTTCCATGCGCACCAGGCCGAGGCCGAGGTCGGCGACCACGTCGCGTACCAGGTCGTAGGTCTCGTCGCCCTGCGCGGTGAGCAGCAGGATGTGACCGGCGCCCGGGAGGCCTCCGCTGCCGTCGAGGACGTCCACCCCGCGCGCGTGGAGCGCGTCGCGCACCGCGCGGGTGCCGTCCGGGTGGTCGTCGGTGTCGGTGACCTCGATGGCGAGGGTCGTCGTGGTCTGGGTGAAGTCGGTGGTGGAGCTGGAGCGCAGGAGCTTGCCGCCGTCGATGATGACGACGTGGTCGCAGGTGCGTTCCAGTTCGCCCAGGAGGTGCGAGGTGACCAGGACCGAGATGCCGAAGTCGGTGTGGATGCGGCGGATGAGGCCGAGCATCTCGTCGCGGCCGACCGGGTCGAGGCCGTTGGTCGGCTCGTCCAGGAAGACCAGCTGCGGGTCGTGCACCAGGGCCTGGGCCAGCTTCACGCGCTGCTTCATGCCGGTCGAGTAGCCGCCGATGGGGCGGTAGCGCTCCTCGTACAGACCGACGTGGCGCAGCGTGTCCGCGGTGCGCTCGCGCGCGGCGGTGGGTGGCAGGCCGGACATGCGCGCCATGTGCACGACGAACTCGGTGGCCGAGACGTCGGGCGGCAGACAGTCGTGCTCCGGCATGTACCCGACGCGCTCGCGGATGGCGCCGCCCTTGGTGGCGACGTCGAGGCCGAGCACTTCGGCGCGGCCCTCGGTGGCGGGGGACAGACCCAGCAGGATCTTGATCAGTGTGGACTTGCCGGCTCCATTGGCTCCGACGAGTCCGGTCACACCGGGCCCGACGTCCACGGAGAGCCGGTCAAGCGCGGTCACCCTGGGGAACCGCTTGCTCAGGCTTTCGGTCGCGATCACAGTCACGCTTCGAAGGTAGTGACACGGGCCACGCCGGTCGTCACCCCGCAGAGCTGTCTTGGGGTCAGACTCCAGGACTACGGGACCCTAGGGGTCACACCCTGAGGTCGAACAACGCGGCCGAGGTTTTCCACATCGGCGGGGACATCGGCCGCGGCATCAGCGGGGACACCAGCGCGGTTTTCCACAGCCCTCGGCACCCCTATTGACGCAGCCTCTAACAACTGTCACATTCGCCAGTGTCAAGTTACGGACACGTACCGCAGTCAGTTTGGACGAAGTGAGGCGGTGGCATGACTACGGCGGCGACAGGCGAACTCCGTGCGGATTCCGCGGAATTGCGGGGGTTCAGGCAGGTTCAGCGACTGGCGTACGAGTGCGCCGAGGCCGTCGCGGCGCGGCTGGAGCCGGGTATCACCGAGCGCGAGGCGGCGCGCATGCAGCGCGAGTGGCTGCGTGAGCGCGGTGTGCGGGACTGGTTCCATCTCCCCTTCGCCTGGTTCGGGGACCGCACGGCGTTCGTGAACTTCCGCATCCCGCTGCAGTTCTTTCCCACCAACCGCCGACTGGAGCCCGGGATGCCGTTCATCCTGGACATGGCCCCGGTGTACGACGGCTACACGGCCGACATCGGCTACTCGGGCTCGCTCGGCATCAACCCCGTCCAGGACAAGCTGATGGCCGACCTGGAGGCGCATCGGGAGCTGATCCTGCGCGAGGTGCGTGAGCGGCGGTCCCTGCGGGAGATCTACGAGGACGTGGACCGGCTCATGGTCCGCCAGGGCTATGCCAACCGGCACCGTGCCTATCCCTTCGGCGTGATCGCGCACAAGGTCGACCGGGTGAGGCAGCGCCGCTGGTCAGCGCATGTCTTCGGGTTCGGCACCCAGTCCCTGAAGGGCCTGGCGAGCGACGCGCTGCACGGTCACCGCGAGGGCTGGTCCCCGCTGTGGTCGCCGTACCGCTTCTCCGACCACCTGCCGCAGCCGGGCCTGTGGGCGGTCGAACCGCACCTGGGCTTCAGGGGTACGGGCGCGAAGTTCGAGGAGATCCTGGTCGTGACCGACTCCGCGGATCCCGAGGAGAGCGCCTTCTGGCTGGACGACGATCTGCCGCATGTGCGGCGCTGGGCGGAGGAGAAGTGACGGTGCCGGTGACTCTTCAGGGCGCGCGTGAACGCCGGGTGCGGACCGGCGGGGTCGAGCTGTGCGTCGCCGAGCTGGGCGACCCCGGGCAGCCGACGGTGATCCTCGTGCACGGCTATCCGGACAGCAAGGAGGTGTGGTCCGAGGTCGCGCCGCGGCTGGCCGACCGCTTCCATGTCGTGCTGTACGACGTCCGCGGCCACGGCCGCTCCACGGCACCGAAGCCGCTGCGGGGCGGCTTCACGCTGGAGAAGCTGACGGACGACTTCCTGGCCGTCGTGGACGCGGTCAGCCCGGACCGGTCCGTGCATCTGGTGGGGCACGACTGGGGCTCGGTGCAGTCCTGGGAGTTCGCCACCGTCAAGCGCACCGAAGGCCGGATCGCCTCCTTCACCTCCATGTCCGGCCCGTCCCTGGACCACTTCGGGCACTGGATCAACCAGCGCCTCAAGCGCCCCACCCCGCGCCGGTTCGGCCAACTCCTCGGCCAGGGAGCCAAGTCCTGGTACGTCTACGCGCTGCACACGCCCGGGCTGCCGGAACTGGCCTGGCGCGGCCCGCTCGGCAAGAGCTGGCCGCGCATCCTGGAGCGCATGGAGAAGGTCCCGGGCGGCGACTACCCGACCTCGTCCCTACCGACGGACGCGGCGCACGGGGCGTGGCTGTATCGCGACAACGTACGGGCCCGGCTGCGCCGTCCACGCACGGACGCGTACGCGCACGCGCCCGTGCAGCTCATCACCCCCCTCGGCGACGCCTTCCTGTCGGAGCGGCTCTACGACGAACTGGAGCTGTGGGTTCCGCAGTTGAC
Organism: Streptomyces sp. SD31; assembly: GCF_052068475.1. NCBI lineage: Bacteria > Bacillati > Actinomycetota > Actinomycetes > Kitasatosporales > Streptomycetaceae > Streptomyces > Streptomyces sp. SD31. The sequence continues at coordinate 236,136 of NZ_JBQHCX010000001.1, forward strand.
CCGGCGCACGCTTGCGGCGAAGCACTGGATCCCGCGCAGCCGCCCCGACCAACTCGTGGCCTGGATCTCGGAGTTCGTGACGTCCGTGGAGGGCGGGCGGCCGGAAGCGGTGACGGCGACCGGGAAGTACGCCGACCGCTTCGGCGGGCAGCTCGTCCTGGTCACCGGCGCCGGCAGCGGCATCGGACGGGCGACGGCGTACGCGTTCGCCGAGGCAGGCGCGCGCGTGGTGGCCGTCGACCGGGACGCCGAGGCCGCGGCCCGCACGGCCGAGATGTCCCGTCTGATCGGCGCACCCGCGGCCTGGGCGGAGACGGTCGATGTCTCCGACGAGCAGGCCATGGAGAAGCTCGCCGAGAAGGTCGCGACTGAGTACGGCGTAGTGGACGTCCTGGTCAACAATGCCGGGATCGGCCTGTCGGGCTCCTTCTTCGACACCACACCGGAGGACTGGAAGAAGGTCCTCGACGTCAACCTGTGGGGCGTCATCCACGGCTGCCGCCTGTTCGGGAAGCAGATGGCCGAGCGCGGCCAGGGCGGCCACATCGTCAACACCGCTTCGGCGGCGGCGTACCAGCCCTCCAAGGCACTGCCCGCCTACAGCACCTCCAAGGCAGCCGTACTGATGCTGAGCGAGTGCCTGCGCGCGGAGCTGGCCGGCCAGGGCATCGGCGTCACCGCCATATGTCCCGGCTTCGTCAACACCAACATCACCTCGACCGCGCACTTCGCCGGGGTCGACGCCGAGGAGGAGAAGCGGCGCCAGAAGAAGTCCGCGCGGCTGTACGGGCTGCGGAACTATCCGCCGGAGAAGGTCGCCGACGCCATCCTGCGGGCGGTGGTGCGGGGTGAGGCCGTGGTTCCGGTGACGGCGGAGGCACGTGGGGCGTACCTCATGTCGAGGTTCACGCCGAGGGCACTGCGCAGGATCGCGCGATTGGAGCCGCCGCTATGAGTTCGGTGACACGCCACGAGTTCGGCGCCACCCCCACAAATTCGGCGTCGGCGCCACGAGTTCGGCACCACCCCTATGAGTGAGGCCAGCCGCTTCACCGACCCGCGCGATGAGATCGGCCACGCGGCCGACGGGCCGGCGCCTCCCGCCTACCGGATCGAGGACCTCGCGCACCTCAGCGGTGCCACCGTCCGCACCATCCGCGCCTACCAGGACCGAGGCCTGCTCCCCCGCCCCGAGCGCCGTGGCCGGGCCAACGTCTACTCCGACGCCCACCTCGTCCGCCTGCGCCAGATCGCCGATCTCCTCGACCGCGGCTACACCCTGGCCTCCATCAAGGAGCTCCTGGAGGCCTGGGACGCCGGCCGGGGCCTCGGCGGGGTGCTCGGGCTGGTCGCCGAGGTGGACGGGCCGTGGACCGACGAGGAGGCGGTACGGATCTCGCGCGCCGAGTTGGACGAGCGCTTCGGCGGCACCCCGGACGACGCGGCGGTGGCCGATGCCGTGGAGCTCGGCGTGCTGGAGCCGGCCCCCGGCGACGAGGACTCGTTTCTCGTGCCGAGCCCTCAAGAACTCGCCGTGGCGGTCGAGTTGCATGCTGCCGGAGTTCCCCTGTCCGCGATCTCGGGCCATCTAAGGGAGTTGAGAGGTCAGGTCGAGCACATAGCCGCCCGCTTCCTGGAGTTCACCACCGAACACGTCTTCGCCCGCTACCTCGACGGCCCACACCGTCCGACCGACACCGAAGCGGCCGAAGCGGCCTCTCTCGTACGGCGGCTGCGCCCGCTCGCCCAGCAGACCGTGGACGCGGAACTCGCCCGTGCAATGCGCCTGTTGGCGGTGCGGCACCTGCGTCAGCACCTGGACTCGGGCGAGACCCCGGATCCACGGAACCGGACGCGTTCCGTGACCCTCCCCGCCGACACGATGGCGGCCGTGGAGAGGCTTGTTGGCCCGGAACAGGCTTCTTCCTTCATCGCGCTGGCCGCCGAACGCGAGGTGCGCGCCCGGGCCTTGGACCGGCTGACCGCAAGTCACGCCGCGTCAACTGATCTTGACGAAACCTCTTGAGTCGACGGGTCGTTGTCCACAGAATCGCCAATTCCCCTGTGGATAACCACACTTGGTTGTGGATCAAACATCCGGAGCGAAATCATTCGCGTGATTCACACCTCTCCCGGCACGCTGGTCGCATGGACGAAAGACGCACCGTGAAGGTGTCGAAGTACCTCTCGAAGCACCTGCGGCATCAACCCGAGCGCATCGGACTCACGCTCGACGAGGCAGGCTGGGTCGAGATCGACAGTCTGATCGCCGCCGCGGCCGCGCACGGATTCCGGTTCACCCGGGAAGAGCTGGATCACGTGGTCGCCGCCAATGACAAGCAGCGCTTCGCGATCGAGGGCACCCGGATCCGCGCCAGCCAGGGCCACAGCATCGACGTCGACCTCGGACTGCCCCCGGCGACGCCACCGCCGTACCTCTACCACGGCACCGTGGCCGGCAGCCTGGACGCGATCCGCGCCGAAGGGCTGCGGCCCATGAACAGGCACGACGTGCATCTCTCGCCCGACCGCGAGACCGCCACACGGGTCGGCGCCCGGCGCGGCCGCCCCGTGGTGCTCTCCGTGGACACCGGCGCCATGCACCGCGACGGCCACGTTTTCCACGTCAGCGCGAACGGCGTGTGGCTGACGAAGACGGTGCCGCCGGAGTACCTGCGCTTTCCCGAGTCACACTGACCCCTCGTCCGGCAAGATCGGTGGTATGGACCATTACAGGGACCGCCACAGTGATCACCTCCCCACCACCGAGGCCGCCGTCACCGCACTACGAGCCGTCGCCGCGGAGTACGCGCGCGAGATCGAGGTGAGCCACGACATCGGCGCCGACCAGACCTCCCGCCGCAGCGCCGCGGGCATCGGAGTCACCACGGACCGGGACGGTTCACTGCCCCACGAGGCGTACATCGAATTGGGTGGCCTGCCCCGGGTGAGCGTGCGGCTCTATCCGGAGGACGACGCGCTGATCACCGTCGAGGGGGTCGAATGCCCCGATGTCCGGCGCGACGACGTGCCCGCCTTTGTCCGCGCCCTCTACGACGGCCTGGCCCACGTCAAGGCGCGCCGCTTCCCGCCGGGCCACTTCCTGATCGTGCCGCTACCGGGCGACCGTACGCATCGGGAGTACATGCCGATGATCGGCCTCACTCCGTGGCTGAGCAGCCGCGTGCGGTGACTGTTTCACGTGAAACAGTGCGGCCGCTTAGGCTCGACAACATGAGTCTGCGCCTGAGCACCGTGATCCTCCCGTACCGCCGCTGGTCCGAGGGGGGCCGCGAGGCATGGCAGCGCGCGGAGCAGCTCGGCTTCCACGCCGCGTACACCTACGACCACCTGTCCTGGCGCACCTTCCGGGACGGCCCGTGGTTCGGTGCCGTGCCGACGCTGACCGCAGCCGCGGCCGTCACCGACCGTCTGCGGCTCGGCACACTGGTGACCTCGCCGAACTTCCGGCATCCGGTGCCCTATGCCAAGGAGCTCATCTCCCTCGACGACATCTCCGGCGGTCGCTTCACGCTCGGCGTCGGTGCGGGCGGCTCCGGATTCGACGCCACCGTGCTCGGGCAGGACCCCTGGACGCCGCGCGAGCGGGCCGACCGGTTCGCTGAGTTCGTCCAGCTTCTGGACCGGCTGCTGACCGAGGACTCGGTGTCGTACGAGGGCGACTTCTATTCGGCGCACGAGGCGCGTGGCATTCCGGGCTGTGTGCAGCGCCCCCGGCTGCCCTTCGCGGTCGCCGCGACGGGCCCGCGCGGACTGCGGCTTGCGGCGCGCTACGGGCAGGCGTGGGTGACCACGGGCGACCCCAAGCTGTACGAGAACGGCACTCCTGAACAGTCGATTCAAGCCATTCGTGGACAGGCCGAGAAGCTGGCCGACGCCTGCGCCGAAATCGGCCGGGACACCGCCGGCCTCGACAAGGTCCTGCTCACCGGTTTCACCCCGGACCGCGGCCGTCCGCTGGAGTCCCTCGACGCGTTCGTGGACTTCGCGGGGCGCCATCAGGAACTGGGATTCACCGAGATCGTGGTCCACTGGCCGATCCCCGACTCCGATTTCGCGGGCGACGAGAAGGTCTTCGAGCAGATCGCCATGGATGCGGCGGCTCAGCTGCGGTGAGCCGGTCGCCTGCGACAGCGCTGGTCAGGACCATGTGCGTGGTGTTCTCGGGGGCGGTTTCTCCTCAGGTGCCGCCTCAGATGTGCGGACTGCCGCACGGCCGTGCAGGCATATGCGGGAGAATGACCCGGTGACCTCAGCGACTCGACAGCCCCAGACCCCGGCCGCCGCCGCTGTCCGCCCGCGGCTCATCGCCACCGACCTGGACGGCACCCTTCTGCGGGACGACAAGTCGGTCTCCCCCCGCACGGTGGCCGCGCTGGCCGCCGCCGAGGAGGCGGGTGTCGAGGTGTTCTTCGTCACCGGCCGCCCGGCCCGCTGGATGGACGTCGTCAGCGACCACGTCCACGGTCACGGCCTCGCGATCTGCGGCAACGGTGCCGCGGTGGTCGACCTGCACGGCGGCCCCGGCGCCCACCGGTTCGTGAAGGTGCGGGAGCTGGCGCGAGAGAACGCGCTGGACGCCGTACGGCTGCTGCGCGAGGCGGCTCCGGGCACGGTGTACGCGGTGGAGCAGACCTACGGCTTCTACCAGGAGCCGGACTATCCCAAGCTGCACATGGAGATACCGGACGAGCTCGCGCCGGCCGAGGACCTCCTGGCGCCGGACGCCCCCGGGGCGGGCGAGCCCGTGCTCAAGATCCTCGCCTACCACCGCACCCTCGACCCCGACGCCTTCCTCACCCTCGCCCGCCTCGCCATCGGCGACCGCGCCAATGTCACCCGCTCCAGTCCCAGCGCCCTGCTGGAGATCAGCGGCCCCGGCGTCTCCAAGGCCAGCACGCTCGCCCTGTGCTGCGCCGAGCGCGGTATCTCGCACGAGGAGGTCGTGGCCTTCGGGGACATGCCGAACGACGTGGAGATGCTGACCTGGGCGGGCCAGTCGTACGCGATGGGCAACGCGCACCCGGATGTCATCGCCGCCGCCTCGGGGCGGACGGTCGCCAACAACGAGGACGGTGTGGCGGTCGTGATCGAGCAGCTGCTGGCCCAGCGGGACTAGACCCGGGCCGCCGCCCCCTTACTCCACCTGCACCGCCCGCGCCGCCAGCCATGGCACCGGATCCACCGCCGAGCCCATCTCCGCGGTGACCCGTACCTCGAAGTGCAGGTGGGGACCGGTGGAGTTGCCGGTCGTGCCCGTCTGGCCGATCCACTGCCCGGTGTCCACGCGCTCGCCCTGGTCGACGGCGGCGGAGGCCAGGTGGGCGTACTGCGTGTAGTAGCCGTCCGCGTGCCGGACGACGATCTCCATGCCGAAGGCGCCCCCACACGACACCCTGACCACGCGCCCGTCCCCGACCGCCCGCACTGGCGTACCGATCGGCACCGCGAAGTCCTGCCCGGTGTGCCGGTTCGCCCACCGCGACCCGCCGCTGCCGAACGCCGCGGACAGCTCGTACGACTCCACCGGCGCGACCCACTCGGTCGGGAAGTCCGTCTGCGGTTGGTCGAGCCGCACGGCACCGGCGCAGGAGCCGGCGGCCACGGAGGCGTCGGCCTGCCCCTGCAACTGCCACCGCGCCGCTTCGAGCTTCTGCTCGATGGCCTTCTTGAGATCGGCGAGCTCGGCGTTGCGCTTGTCCAGGGCCTGCCAGGCCGCCTCGGCCCTCGCCTCGTCCGCGGCCAGCCGGGCCTCGGCGCGACGGTTCTTCTCGATGGCGTTGTTGACTGCCAGGTTCGTCTGCGAGAAGACGTGCTGACCGCGCATCAGCTGATCCGGACTCTTGGCGAGGATCAACTGCGCGGTGAGCGGCATCCCGCCGCTGCTGCGGTACTGGGCGCGCGCGATCCGGCCCAGGTCCTCGTGCAGGATGCCGATCTGCCGCCGCTCGCGTTCGAGCAGCGCCTCGATCCGCTGTGCCTTCCCCCGCTGCGCCTCGGCCTTCTGCCGCCCCGCCTCGTACCGCTGCGTCGCCAGAGCCGCGTCCTCGTACAACCGCGCCACCTGCGCACCGAGGCCCAAGGCACCGCCGATTCCCCCGCCGTCGCGGGCGGGGGTGTCCTTCCCGTCACCGGAGGCACCGGCGGCCGGGGCCACGAGGAGGGCGAGCGCGCACAGCAGCGCCGGAACGAGCAGACATTTGCGGCGATATGAGCGCATGTCAGCGATCCTGGCCCGCGGACCGGGGCCGGGTCCTGTTCGGGTCGTACGCCTGGGGGACTTGTTGCTGCGGACGGGTCAGTACGGCTGTTGACGCGGGTGTCGACGAGCGGTCCCCACCGGACAGCGGTCACCCACGGCCACGGGCCGGTCGCGCGCTACGGCGCCCCCACCAACGAATCCGCCTCCCCTTCCCGCTCCACCATCCCCCGCAGCAGCCCGTCCGCAGCCGCCAGCTCCGCGAACGTGCCCCGCTGCACCACACGCCCCTCGCCCAGGACGACCACCTCGTCCACCGCTTCCAGACCAGCCAGTCGATGGGTGATGAGCAGGGTCGTACGGCCCTCGGTGGCGGCCAGCAGATCGGCGGTGAGGGCGTCGGCGGTAGGCAGGTCGAGGTGCTCGGCAGGCTCGTCGAGCACGAGGACGGGGAAGTCGGCGAGCAGTGCACGGGCCAGCGCGAGCCGCTGCCGCTGCCCGCCCGACAGCCGCGTCCCGTGCTCGCCCACGAGCGTGTCCAGCCCGTCGGGCAGGCTGTCGGCCCAGTCGAGCAACCGGGCGCGCTCGAGGGCGTCGCGCAGTTCGGCCTCGGTGGCGTCCTTCTTGGCGAGGAGCAGGTTCTCGCGCACGGAGCTGTCGAAGAGGTGCGCGTCCTGCGCACACAGGCCGACGAGCCGCCGTACGTCGTCACCGTCCAGCGCGTACGCGTCCACGCCGCCCAGCGTGTACGAACCCGCGTCCGCGTCCAGGAAGCGCAGCAGCACCTGCGCTAGCGTCGTCTTACCGGACCCGGACGGGCCGACCACCGCGATCCGGCGCCCCTCGTCCAGGGTCAGATCGAGGCCGGCGAGCGCGTCCCTGTCCTGCCCCACGTGCCGGGCGGTCAGGCCTCGGACGGCGACCGGGAAGGGCGACGCGGGCGCCTGCCGGGGCCGTACCGGCTCCCGCACGGGCTCAGGGGCGTCCAGCACCTCGTACACGCGCTCCGCGCTCTTGCGCACCCGCTGCCGGTACTGCACGGCGAGCGGCAACCCCAGGACGGCCTCGAAGGCAGCCAGGGGGGTCAGGACGACCACGGCCATCGTCACGCCGCCCAGCCGCCCGTCGGCGACCGCCTGGGCGCCCACGAGGGCGGTGGCGGCGACGGTGAGCCCGGAGATCAGCGCGATGAGTCCGTCGCCGAGCGCGGTGGCGGTGGCGGCCCGCGAGGCGATCCGGGTGAGAACCCCGTCGGCCCGCCGCGCTTCGGCCGTACGGCTGGGCAGGGCGCCGGCGACGGTGAGCTCCGCGGTGCCGGTGAGCAGATCCGCCACACGTGTCGCGAGCACTCCGCGGGCAGGCGCCAGCCTGCGCTCGGCACGGCGGGCGACGGCACCCGTGACGAGCGGGACACCCGCCCCGGCCGCCAGGAGCCCCACCGCGAGCACGGCACCGGCCTCGGGCAGCAGCCACGCGGTGAAGCCGACGGCCCCGGCGGACACCATGGTCGCCGCGGCCGCGGGCAACAGCCACCGCAGCCAGTAGTCCTGCAATGCGTCCACGTCGGCGACGAGCCGCGACAGCAGATCGCCCCGGCGCGTGCGACGCAGCCCGGCGGGAGCGAGCCGCTCCAGCCGCCGGTAGACGGCGACCCGAGTGTCGGCCAGCATCCGCAGCACCGCGTCGTGCGACACCAGCCGCTCGGCGTACCGGAACACGGCCCGTCCGATGCCGAAGGCCCGCGTCGCCGTCACGGCCACCATCAGGTACAGCACGGGCGGCTGCTGCGAGGCCCGCGAGATGAGCCATCCAGAGGTCGCCATGAGCCCGACGGCACTGCCGAGCGCGAGGCTCCCGAGCAGCAGCGCGAGGGCGAGGCGACCGCGCCGGGGACCGGACATGGCGCGGACCCGGGCAAGGACACCCCGTGCGTCCGCCGCCGCGAGGGGCCCGGTCTCGGCATCGTCCGAAGGGGAACCGCCGTGCGCTTCCTGCTCGATCGGACGGACGACAGACGCCCTGGGCGAGGCCTCTGCCTGCACAGGGGCCACGGCTTCCGCGAGCCGCACCACCCGGTCCGCCACGCCCAGCAGCGCCGGCCGATGCACCACGAGCAGCACCGTCCGCCCCACCGCCAGCCTTCGCACGGCCTCCACGACCTCGGCCTCGGTGGCCCCGTCGAGCGCGGCCGTCGGCTCGTCGAGCAGCAGTACGGGCCGGTCCGCGAGGAACGCCCGGGCCAGCGCGAGCCGCTGCCGCTGCCCTGCGGACAGCCCGGTCCCGTCCTCACCGAGCACGGTGTCGACGCCCTGGGGCAGCGCGTCCACGAACTCCAACGCCCCGGCGTCCCCCAGCGCACGCCGCACGGCGGCATCGTCCGCGTCGGGACGCGCCAGCCGTACGTTCTCAGCGATCGTCCCGGCATACAGATGCGGCCGCTGCGGCACCCAGGCAATGTGTGAGCGCCATTCCCGCAGATCGAGTTCGGCGAGATCGACTCCCCCGACCAGTACCCGCCCCTCGGCCGGCCGCACGAATCCAAGCAGCACGTTCAGCAGTGTCGACTTGCCCGCGCCGCTCGGCCCGACGAGCGCGACCGTCTCTCCGGGTTCGACGGCGAGAGACACGTCCGACACGGCGTCGGTGGACCGTCCGCGGTAGCGGACGGAGACGCCCTCGAACGACACCGTCCCCGTCGGCACCGCGGCGGTCCCCGAGGCCGGCACCGGAGTCTCCAGCACCTCGAAGATCTCCTCGGCCGCAGCCAGGCCCTCGGCCGCCGCGTGGTACTGCGCGCCCACCTGACGCAGCGGGAGGTAGGCCTCGGGCGCCAGCACAAGGACGACCAGGCCGTCGTACAGATGCATCTCACCATGGACGAGCCGCATGCCGATCGTCACCGCGACCAGGGCCACCGAGAGCGTCGAGAGCAGCTCCAGCGCGAAGGAGGAGATGAAGGCGATCCGCAGGGTCCGCATGGTCGCCCTGCGGTACTCGCCGGTGATGTGCCGGATCGACTCGGCCTGCGCCTTGGCCCGCCCGAACACCTTCAGGGTCGGCAGCCCGGCGACGACGTCCAGGAAGTGCCCGGACAACCGGGACAGTAGCCGCCACTGACGGTCCATCCGGGACTGCGTGGCCCAGCCGATCAACATCATGAAGATCGGAATCAGCGGCAGGGTGCCGACGATGATCGCCGCCGAGACCCAGTCCTCGGTCACAATCCGGGCCAGCACGGCCACGGGCACGACCACCGCGAGCCCCAACTGCGGTAGATAGCGGGAGAAGTAGTCATCGAGGGCATCGACACCTCGCGTGGCGAGGGAGACGAGCGAGCCGGTTCGCTGTCCGCTCAGCCAGCCGGGCCCCAGCTCAGCCGACCGCTCCAGCAGCCGCCCCCGTAGCTCCGACTTCACCGCCGCGCTCGCACGGTGAGCGGCGAGCTCGGTGAGCCACGCGACGACCGCACGGCCGACCGCGACAGCCGCCAACAACAGCAGGGGAGTGCGCAGTTCAGCGGCGGACATCCCGTGCTCGAACGCACCTACCACCGCCTCGGCGATGAGCATCGCCTGCGCGATGACCAGCACCGCACCGACGGCACCCAGGCCGACGACCGCGATCAGGAAGAGGCGAGTGGTGCGGGCGTATCGGAGAAGACGCGGATCGATCGGTTTCACGTGAAACATGCCCTTCGGTCCAGGGCGGGGTGTTTCACGTGAAACATCGTGAACCACCCCGCCCGCATCGGACTCAGTGCGTGGCCCCCGCAGCGGCATCCGCGGCGATGTGCTGCGTGCCGATCCGCTTGCGGAACACCCAGTAGGTCCAGCCCTGGTAGAGCATGACGATCGGCGTGGCGATCACCGCACACCAGGTCATGATCTTCAGGGTGTATGGGCTCGACGAGGCGTTGGTGACCGTGAGGCTCCACTCGTCATTGAGCGAGGACGGCATGACGTTCGGGAAGAGCGTCAGGAAGAGCATCGCCACGGCGGCCACGATGGTCACACCGGAGAAGGCGAACGACCATCCCTCGCGCCCGGCCTGGTTCGCCACCAATGCCGCCACCAGCGCGGCCACGGCCACCATAAGAGCGACCAGGCTCTGCCCGTCGCCGTTCTCAACCTGCGTCCAGAGCAGGAAGAGCAGCGCCAGCCCAGCGGCGACGAGACCGACCCACAGGGCCAGAGTCCGCGCCCGCTCCCGGATCTCCCCGACGGTCTTGAGTGCGGTGAACACCGCCCCGTGGAAGGTGAACAGCGTCAGCGTGACCAGACCACCGAGCAGCGCATACGGGTTGAGCAGGTCCAGGACGGTGCCGACGTACTCATGACCCTGGTCGAGCTTCACGCCCCGCACGATGTTGCCGAAGGCCACACCCCACAGGAACGCCGGGATCAGCGAGCACCAGAAGATCGCGTGCTCCCAGTTGCGCTGCCAGTTCTCCTCGGGCCGCTTGGCCCGGTACTCGAAGGCGACACCTCGGACGATCAGGCTGACCAGGATGAGCAACAGCGGCAGATAGAAGCCCGAGAAGAGCGTGGCGTACCACTCGGGGAAGGCGGCGAAGGTCGCACCGCCGGCCGAGAGCAGCCATACCTCGTTGCCGTCCCAGACGGGGCCGATGGTGTTGATCAGCACCCGCCGCTCGGGCCGGTTCCGGGCCAGCAGCTTGGTGAGGACGCCGACCCCGAAGTCGAAGCCCTCCAGGAAGAAGTAGCCGATCCACAGGACGGCGATCAGGACGAACCAGACGTCGTGAAGTTCCATGACTGTGCAGCTCCCTCGGCCTAGTACGAGAAGGCCATCGGCTTGTCGGCGTCACGGGAGTCGCCGCCGATCTTCGTGGGCGGGTTCAGGTCGGCCTCCGTCAGCTCGGGCGGGCCGGCCTTGATGTACTTCGCCAGCAGCTTGACCTCGACGACGGCGAGGATGGCGTAGAGCGTGGTGAAGACGATCATCGAGGTGATGACCTCGCCCTGGGAGACGCTGGGGGAGACCGCGTCACGGGTGCGCAGGACGCCGTAGACGACCCACGGCTGGCGGCCCATCTCGGTGAAGATCCAGCCCCAGGAGTTGGCGATCAGCGGGAAGGCCAGGGTCCAGATCGCGATGCGCCAGTACCACTTCGTCAGCTTCGGGCCGAGCGCCTTCTTCGGGAGCAGCACCAGATGCGGCACCTCGTTGTCCCCGACCCTCAGGTGCTGCGGCAGCATGAACTTCTTGCGGGTCAGCCAGAGCCCGATCAGACCGATGGTGAACGACGCCATGCCGAAGCCGATCATCCAGCGGAAGCCCCAGTAGGCGACGGGGATGTTGGGCCGGTAGTCGCCGGGACCGTACTTCTCCTGCTCGGCCTTGTTGACGTCGTTGATACCGGGGACGTACGAGGTGAAGTCGTCCTTGGCCAGGAAGGACAGCAGGCCCGGAATCTCGATGGCGACCTTGTTGTGGCCCTTGTCGACGTCACCGACGGCGAACACCGAGAAGGGCGCCGGCTCCTCGCCGTCCCACAGTGCTTCGGCCGCGGCCATCTTCATCGGCTGCTGCTCGTACATGATCTTGCCGAGGACGTCGCCGCTGATCGCGGTGAGCATGCCGCCTATGACGACGGTGACCAGGCCGAGCCGCAGCGAGGTCTTCATCTCGCGGATGTGCTTCTTGCGCAGCAGGTGGAAGGCGGAGATGCCGACCATGAACGCCCCGCCCGTGAGGAAGGCCGCCGACAGGGTGTGGAAGGCCTGCGCAAGCGCGGTGTTCTGGGTCAGCACGAGCCAGAAGTCGGTGAGCTCGGCCCGTCCCTTCGCCTCGTTGATCCGGTAGCCGACCGGGTGCTGCATCCACGAGTTGGCCGCGAGGATGAAGTACGCCGACAGGATCGTGCCGATGGAGACCATCCACATACAGGCCAGGTGGATCTTCTTCGGCAGCTTGTCCCAGCCGAAGATCCACAGGCCGATGAAGGTGGACTCGAAGAAGAAGGCGATCAGAGCCTCGAAGGCGAGCGGAGCGCCGAAGACGTCACCGACGAAGCGGGAGTAGTCGGACCAGTTCATGCCGAACTGGAACTCCTGCACGATGCCGGTGACCACACCCATCGCGATGTTGATCAGGAAGAGCTTGCCCCAGAACTTCGTCGCTCTGAGGTACTTCTCCTTCTCCGTGCGCACCCAGGCGGTCTGCAGCCCGGCCGTCAGGGCGGCCAGCGAGATCGTCAGGGGGACGAACAGAAAGTGGTAGACGGTGGTGATACCGAACTGCCAGCGCGCCAGAGTCTCCGGCGCCAAAGCCAGGTCCACGTCGCCGCTCCTTACCTACGCTTGTGAAAGCGTTCACATTCACAAGCAATTATGCAGCACCCACTTTCCGGCCCCCGAGGGGGGTCCCTCATTAGGGTCAACCTCTTGGCTCGGACTTCAACATATTGTTGAATCGCCTGCATGCAGACACAGACACCACTACGGATACGGATCTCCTGGCCCGCGGGACACCTCACCGCGGCGCTCGACGACACCCCGACCACGCAGGCGCTTGCCAAGGCCCTACCCCTCGTCTCCACCGCCCGCACCTGGGGCGAAGAGGTCTACTTCGACACGGGCGTCGCCGTTCCACGTGAAACCAACGCCCGGCAGGTCGTCGAACCGGGCACGGTCGCCTTCTGGACGGACGGCGACGCGCTCGCCCTCCCCTACGGACCCACGCCGATCTCGCAAGGCGACGAGTGCCGCCTCGCGAGCCCGTGCAACATCCTCGCCCGCATAGACGGCGACCCCCGTCTGCTGGCGACCGTCCGCGGCGGCGACCCCGTGCGCGTGGAAATCGTGGACGCCTGACCCGCTTGCGGAGCCCTAAGCTTCATGCCTCCTCGCGGGGCCCTAAAGCTTCTTGCCTGCTTGCGGAGCCCTACAGCTCCTTGCGGAACCCTTCCGCCACCTTCAGGAAGATGTCGTTCGCCTCGGCCTCCCCGACCGTGACCCGCACACCCTCGCCCGGGAACGGTCGGACCACCACGCCGTGCTGCTCACACGCCGCCGCGAAGTCGACCGTGCGCTCCCCCAGCCGCAGCCACACGAAGTTGGCCTGGGTCTCGGGCACCGTCCAGCCCTGGGCACGCAGCCCCTCGACCACGCGGTTGCGCTCGCACACCAACGAGCCCACCCGGCCGAGCAGTTCGTCCTCCGCGCGCAGCGAGGCGATGGCCGCGTCCTGCGCGAGCTGGCTCACCCCGAAGGGCACGGCCGTCTTGCGCAGCGCCGCCGCGACCGGCTCATGGGCGATCGCGAAGCCGACGCGGAGACCGGCGAGGCCGTACGCCTTGGAAAACGTCCGCAGGACACAGACGTTCGGCCGCTCACGGTAGATCTCCACACCGTCCGGCACCTCGGGGTCGCGAATGAACTCGCGGTACGCCTCGTCGAGCACGACCAGCACATCGCCGGGCACCCGGTCCAGGAACCGCTCCAGCTCGGCCCGCTTCACGACCGTGCCCGTCGGGTTGTTGGGGTTGCAGACGAAAATCAGCCTGGTTCGGTCGGTGATGGCGGCGGCCATCGCGTCCAGGTCGTGCACATCACCCGGGGTCAGCGGCACCTTCACGGACGTGGCACCACTGATCTGCGTGATGATCGGGTACGCCTCGAAGGACCGCCAGGCATAGATGACCTCGTCGCCGGGTCCGGAGGTGGCCTGCAGCAGCTGCTGGGCGACGCCGACCGAGCCGGTGCCGGTGGCCAGGTGGGAGGCCGGGACGCCGAAGCGCTCGGACAGCTCGTTCATCAGCGCCGTGCACATCATGTCCGGGTAGCGGTTGAAGGACGAGACGGCGGACGTCACGGTCTCCAGCACGCCGGGCAGCGGCGGATAGGGGTTCTCGTTGGAGGACAGCTTGTAGGCCACCGGACCACCGGCCGCGGCGGGCTTGCCGGGCTTGTAGGTCGGGATCCCCTCCAGCTCGGCGCGCAGCTTGGGGCTCGTCTCGCTCACCGCAGTCCTCCTCGCGACCACCGGCGGCCCATCACCACCGCCGGCTCCAATACTCCTCACCTTATGAGGATTCAGCGCCGATGCGTACAGGTGTGACGCCTCGAGTGCGGCCCACCTTCCGTCACACCTGCATCACGGGCATCGTCGTACGAAGTTGTACGAATTGGGGGGCGCGTCACACATATATCTACGCGCCGGTGGCTCGCGCCGTGGCGCGCATCCCCCGTGAAGGTGAGTTGAGACCTCTTCGAAACATCGGGCACTTGGCAGGCCCATGCGCGCCGACAAGTCAGGTCTTACCATTGGATCGTTCAACTCCCTTACCTTCCAAGGCGCTTGACGCTCAATGACCTTGCAGAAACGTGCCTGTCAACGCGTGCATATGCGTCCGCACTACCCCACCGCATGAGCCCTACTATCGGCTCGCCATGACAGCAGCAGGGAAGCACCAGGTGAGCCGCGCGGAAACCTCACGCCGAGGCAGTCGACCCGGCCGGGCCGGCATCAGAGACGTGGCCGCCGCTGCCGGAGTCTCCATCACGACCGTCTCCGACGCCCTCAACGGCAAGGGCCGGCTTCCGGACGCCACCCGACGGCATGTCCGCGAGGTCGCCGACCGGCTGGGCTACCGGCCCTCGGCCGCCGCCCGGACACTCCGTACCGGCAAGTCAGGACTCATCGGCCTGACCGTGACGACATACGGGGATGAACCTTTCACCTTCACGGAGTTCGCGTACTTCGCCGAGATGGCCCGCGCGGCCACCTCGGCCGCGCTCGCCCGCGGCTACGCCCTGGTGATCCTCCCCGCGACCTCACGCCACGACGTCTGGTCGAATGTCGCCCTCGACGGCACGGTCGTCATCGACCCGTCCGACCAGGACCCGGTCGTCAGCGAGCTGGTCAGGCAGGGTCTGCCGGTCGTCTCCGACGGCCGCCCGGCCGGTTCGCTCCCGGTCACCGCCTGGGTCGACAACGACCACGAGGCCGCCGTACTCGGCATCCTCGACCACCTGGCCGACGCGGGCGCCCGCCGGATCGGGCTGCTCACGGGCACCACGACGGACACGTACACCCACCTGTCGACCACCGCCTATCTGCGCTGGTGCGAGCGGGTCGGCCAGGATCCGGTGTACGAGGCCTACCCGGCGCACGACCCGTGCGCGGGCGCCGTGGCCGCCGACCGGCTGCTCGCCCGCCCCGACCGCCCCGACGCCGTCTACGGCCTGTTCGACCCGAACGGCACCGACCTGCTCGCCGCCGCCCGCCGCTACGGCATGCGCGTACCTGACGACCTGCTTCTGGTCTGCTGCAGCGAGTCCACGGTGTACGCCAACACCGAGCCGCCCGTCACCACGCTCTCCCTCAAGCCCCGTCGCATCGGCACGGCCGTGGTCCAGCTCCTCATCGACGCCATCGAGGGGGTCGAGTCGGACCGGCCGGTCGAGCAGGTGATACCGACCGAACTGATCGTGCGTACCTCGTCCCAGCGACGTCCGCCGCGTACGACGGTCAGCCCGCCTCGGTCGCCCGAGGAGCGGTAGGAGCAGGTCGGGGGAGGGCACAAGCAGGTCGAGGAGCGAAAGAAAGCGCGGTCATCGGGCGGCCGAAGCCATGCCCAATCGGGGCGAATGCCGCGGTGAACAGGAGTCCTGCTCCGATTCACCACCCCTGGGTCATCACATGGCGCGATCGGCATTCCTATGATGGGCCCACGACACCCGCGGGCCGCTGCGACCAGGCAGTCCGATGCGGTGCAGCTGCGGCGCGATGGTGGAGGGGTCTGATGACTCAGGGGGCCGGTCAGGGACCCGAGATGGAGCGGACGGCGACGTTGCGCGACTTCCGAGTGCCCGCTTACGTCCACGAGACCGGTCCGTACGTCCACAGCACGCACCCGGGCGACGTCGCCCCGCCCCTCGACGAGGCCTATCCGGAGGGCTACACGCCCACGGAGCGCGACCTGCCCGTGATCAACCGCGGTGACACCCTTCAGGTGACCATCGACCCCGCATCCGTGCCGGCTCCGCAGTCGGCGGACAGTCCGGGTCCGCTGTTCGTCGTCGGCGACGTGCACGGCTATCTCGACGAGTTGGTCGCCGCTCTCCAGGAGAAGGGCCTCATCGACTCGGCGGGTAACTGGTGCGCGGGCACCGCCCGGCTGTGGTTCCTCGGCGACTTCACCGACCGCGGCCCCGACGGCATCGGCGTCATCGACCTCGTGATGCGGCTGTCGGCGGAGGCGGCCGCGGCCGGCGGCTACTGCAAGGCCCTGATGGGCAACCACGAGCTGCTGCTGATCGGCGCCAAGCGCTTCGGCGACACCCCCGTCAACTCCGGCGCGGGCACCGCCACCTTCCAGGCCGCCTGGCTGCTCAACGGCGGCCAGAAGACCGACATGGACCGTCTCCAGGACCACCACCTGCAGTGGATGTCCCGGCTGGACGCCATGGAGCAGGTCGACGGCCATCTGCTCGTCCACTCGGACACCACCGCCTATCTCGACTACGGCGACTCGATCGAGGCGGTCAACGACACCGTCCGCGAGACGCTCACGCGCAACGACGCCGACGAAGTCTGGGACCTGTTCCGCAAGTTCACCAAGCGGTTCTCCTTCCGCGACGAGGGCGGCGCCGACCATGTCCGTTCCCTGCTCGATACGTACGGCGGCACCCGCATCGTTCACGGCCACAGCCCCATTCCGTACCTGCTGGGCGAGGTCGGCTCCGAGGAGGGCGAGGACAGCGCCGGGCCCGTGATCGAGGGACCGCACGTCTACGCCGACCGCCTCGCGATCGCGATGGACGGCGGCGTGACCATGGCCGGGAAGCTGCTGGTCCAGCAACTTCCCCTGGATATCTGAACGTTCACCGGGCAGACGTCCCCCCATGGCGCAGTGACGGAAGACGGCGCAGGCCAGGGCCCAATTTTGTCAAACCCCCTGTCACCGTGTGCCGTCACCGCTCTACCATCGGCTTATCCGTAGCAGGCTCCCCTCCGTTTCTGCCCGACGGCTCGTTGGCATGCGAGCCCCAAGCCCTACGGAGCATCGGGGGATGCACATGAACAGCGTTCCGCAGCACCTGCACAGCGAGGACCGCCAAGAGTACGAGCGGATCCTCGATGAGGCGCTGCGCTCCGCACCACACCGCCCGGAACTGTCCGCTGTCGGACAGCGGCTCAACTCCGAACAGCTGCGCACCATGGCGCTCAACGCCACCGCACTCATCACGGCGGCCGCGGCGACCGAGTACCAGCACTATGTGAAGGTCCGCGAGGAACTGCGCCAGCCGGCGCCGTCCACCCCGTCGTCCAGCCGAGAGTCCAGCTCCACCGAGCCGGGCACGGGTGCGATGGGGCTCGCCACCACCATGGGAGAAGTCGCCGAGACCGCCGGCCCCGGCGTGGTCGCCGTGGTCGCCGTTCTGGCACCCGTCCTCGCCGGCACCGCCGCGGCGATCTTCCTGCTCGTCGGCTACATCCTGAAGATGCTCGACCCCGAACCGGCCTTCGCGCAGACGATGCTGACCACCGGATGGGTGTTCGGCGCCGTGGCGGCGGCCGCGATCCTGGTCGCCGCAGTCGGACTCCTGCTCACCGCCCTGCGCAACCGGCCGGCATTCGACGGCGGTCCGTACGGCGAACTGAGCGAGGAGGTGGCCCGAGCCAGGGAAGCCTGGCGCGAGGCCCTCCTGGAGCGCGGCATCCTGCCCTTCCTGCGGGAGGCGCTCGCCGACCCCGGCACGGCATCGGCACTGCACCGCACACCACCGTCGACACCGGCCGGCCGTATCCCGAACCTCGGATACGACCGCCCGGGTTTCAGCAGCCCGGACGACGGTGGCTCCCGGGGCTCCCGGCCGAGCTTCTCCAGCCCGGACTACACGAGCCCGGACTTCGGAGGGCCGGAACACCAGCCGGAGTAGCACCCCGGCTTGCGCCCCCGCCGTAGGAGAGCCCTCGCCAGGGGCCCCTCCTCCACGACGGAGCCCCGGGAGACCTCCTCGGGGAGGCGCAAAGCCGGGCGCCTGGCAGCACGCCCGACAGCGGGACAGCACGCCAGGCGCCGGGGCATGGCGCCCTGGGTCAGGACGTCGAGGTCAGTCCGCCATCGGCAGGTACACCCGGTTGCCTGTCGCCGCGAACTCCTTCGACTTCTGAGCCATGCCCTCCTCGATCTCCTCCTGGGACCCGCCGTGTTGGCGGCGGATGTCCTGGGAGATCTTCATCGAGCAGAACTTCGGCCCGCACATGGAGCAGAAGTGGGCCGTCTTGGCGGGCTCGGCCGGCAGGGTCTCGTCGTGGAACTCCCGTGCGGTGTCCGGGTCGAGAGCCAGGTTGAACTGGTCCTCCCACCGGAACTCGAAGCGGGCGTCGGACAGCGCGTCGTCCCACTCCTGTGCACCGGGGTGCCCCTTGGCGAGATCGGCCGCATGAGCGGCGATCTTGTAGGTGATGACGCCGGTCTTGACGTCGTCACGGTTGGGCAGGCCCAGGTGCTCCTTGGGCGTGACGTAGCAGAGCATGGCCGTGCCCCACCAGGCGATCATCGCGGCACCGATGCCGGAGGTGATGTGGTCGTACGCCGGCGCGACGTCGGTCGTCAGCGGGCCGAGCGTATAGAACGGAGCTTCATCACAGATCTCCTGCTGCAGGTCGATGTTCTCCTTGATCTTGTGCATCGGGACATGTCCCGGGCCCTCGATCATGGTCTGTACGTTGAAACGCTTCGCGATCCGGTTGAGTTCCCCGAGCGTCTTCAACTCCGCGAACTGCGCCTCGTCGTTGGCGTCCGCGATCGAGCCCGGCCGGAGGCCGTCGCCCAGCGAGTACGTGACGTCGTAGGCCGCGAGAATCTCGCAGAGCTCCTCGAAGTTCTCGTACAGGAAGCTCTCCTTGTGGTGCGCCAGGCACCACGCCGCCATGATCGAGCCGCCGCGGGAGACGATGCCGGTCTTGCGGTTGGCGGTGAGGGGTACGTACGGCAGGCGCACGCCCGCGTGGACCGTCATGTAGTCCACGCCCTGCTCGGCCTGTTCGATGACCGTGTCCTTGTAGATCTCCCAGGTCAGTTCTTCGGCCCTGCCGTCGACCTTCTCCAGCGCCTGGTAGAGCGGCACGGTGCCGATCGGCACGGGGGAGTTGCGCAGCACCCACTCGCGCGTGGTGTGGATGTTGCGACCGGTCGACAGGTCCATGACCGTGTCGGCGCCCCAGCGGGTCGCCCAGGTCATCTTCTCCACCTCCTCCTCGATGGACGAGGTGACCGCGGAGTTGCCGATGTTGGCGTTGACCTTCACCAGGAACCGCTTGCCGATGATCATCGGCTCGATCTCCGGGTGGTTGACGTTGGCGGGCAGCACGGCCCGGCCTGCCGCGATCTCCTCGCGGACCACTTCCGGAGAAACGTTCTCCCGGATGGCCACGTACTCCATCTCGGGCGTGATCTCGCCGCGGCGTGCATAGGCGAGCTGCGTGACCGCTCCGCCGTCACGGCTCCGACGCGGCTGGCGCGGCCGTCCGGGGAAGACCGCGTCGAGGTTGCGCAGGCCGCCGCGCGGCGAGGTGTGCTTGATCCCGTCGTCCTCCGGGCGGACGGGACGGCCCGCGTACTCCTCCGTGTCGCCGCGGCCGATGATCCAGTTCTCGCGCAGCGGGGGCAGCCCCCTGCGGACGTCGGTGTCGGCGAGTGGATCGGTGTACGGGCCCGATGTGTCGTACAGCGTGACCGACTGCCCGTTGGTGAGGTGCACCTGGCGGACTGGCACCCGCAGATCGGGGCGTGAGCCCTCGATGTACGCCTTGTGCCAGCCGATGGACTTCCCGGCCTCCTCGGACTTGTCGTCCTGAACGGAGGCAGGCGTGCGCGCGTCCTTGATGGTCATGAGACCTACTCCCTACGCCGGCATTACCCGGTAACAGGTTCGGCGGTCGACGCAGCGGCTTCCGTCTGCCGACGTTTCGTGGGGAACGTCACTCTCTTCGGATGATGTTCCACGTGAAACATCGCAGGGACGGAGGTCAGCGCCCTCTCAGCCCGGTGCTCCGAGCTCCCGCGTGTACAAAGGTGGCTCCACGCTAGCGTCAATTCGGGCGCGGTGAACAGAGGGCCCCGGTCGTTCTTGCGATGATCGGTCGGTGACCACGACGCATGAGCCTCCGTACCCACCGCCCGAGCCGCCCCGCGGCTCCGGCTTCGGAAACGGCCCCGCAAACGGCCCCACGCGGGCGAACGGCCGTACAGACGGGCGGGGTTCGGGGGTTGCCGCAGGCAGATACGACGGTGGGTACGGGCCTGGCCCCGAAGGCGGCCATGGCGATCCAGCGGCTGGTTCCGACGGCTGGCACGAACACGGGACTGGGGCCGGTGGGATGCAGGGGCATGGGAGCGGGAGCGGCGGTGAACATGTGCACCGAACCGAGGCCAGTGGGATGCACGGGAGAGGGGGCGGCGGTGGGCATGGGCGTGGGCCCGGATCCGGCGGCCTGCGCGGTCCCGGTTCTGGTGGGCTGCATGATCAGGGTCCCGGTTCCGGCGGCTCACCGGGGCAGGGGCCCGGTCCGGGTGACGGTCACGACTCCGGTGGTGGCCATGGGCACGGGGCCGGATCCGGCGGATCCCGTGGCGGCGGTAACGGCGGTAACAGCGGCGACGGTGATGGCTGGCATGCCCACTCCCACAGTCACGCCCACGGTCCCGCGGCGCCCGTCTCCCGGCACCTGCGTAAGGTCATCGCGGCGATCCTGATCCCCTTCGCCGCGGCGGTGGTCGTGGGGCTCGCTGTGCTGTGGCCGGGCGGTGCCCCGCCGCACGAGCGCACGGGGGTCGGCTTCGACCGGCAGACGCAGAATGCCACGGTCACCAAGGTGGTCGAGGTCAGCTGCAAGGACGTCGGCGCCTCGGGAGTGCCCCCGACCGGCGACACCTCCACTGCCGAGGGTTCCTCCGCCGTGCAGCAGGAGAGCGGAACCTGCAAGAAGGCGACGATCCGCGTCGACACCGGCAAGGACAAGGGCCGCACTTTCACGGAGATCGTGCAGCCCGACCAGTCACGCCAGCTGCACGAGGGCCAGGACGTCGTGGTCGCCTATGAGCCCTCCGCACCCAAGGACCTGCAGTACTCGGTCACCGATGTGAACCGCAGGGTCCCGATGGCGCTGCTCGCCGGTATCTTCGCGCTCGCCGTCGTGCTGGTGGGCCGGATGCGCGGAGTCATGGCGCTGGTCGCGCTGGCCATCAGCTTCATGGTGCTGACCTTCTTCATCCTCCCGGCGATCCTGCAGGGCTCGAACCCGCTGGTCGTGGCGGTCGTGGGGGCGAGCGCGATCATGCTGATCGCGCTCTACATGTGCCATGGCCTGTCGGCCCGTACATCCGTGGCCGTGCTGGGCACACTGCTTTCGCTGCTGCTGATCGGCCTTCTGGGCTCGGGGTTCATCGACTGGGCCGCGCTCACCGGCAACACGGACGACAACACCGGTCTGATCCACGGGTTGTACCCGTCCATCGACATGAGCGGTCTGCTGCTCGCCGGCGTCATCATCGGTTCGCTCGGTGTCCTCGACGATGTGACGGTCACCCAGACGTCCGCGGTCTGGGAGCTGCACGAGGCCAACCCGACGATGGGCTGGCGCGGGCTGTACCGCGCGGGTATCCGGATCGGCCGCGACCACATCGCGTCCGTTGTCAACACACTGGTCCTCGCCTACGCCGGCGCCGCGCTGCCGTTGCTGCTGCTCTTCTCGATCGCGCAGAGCAGCGTCGGCACGGTCGCCAACAGTGAGTTGGTGGCGGAGGAGATCGTGCGCACACTGGTGGGCTCCATCGGACTGGTCGCGTCGGTGCCGGTCACCACGGCTCTCGCGGCCCTGGTGGTCTCGGCCGACCGGCCGGAGAAGGGGACGGTGGCTGCGGGTGCCCAGCCGGTGCCGACGGGCGGGCAGTCGGGGCCCGGACGGCCTTCGGGGCAGTCAGCTCCGGGGCAGTCGCCTCCAGGGCGGGGCGGGCGAGGGCGACGCCGGAAGCGGTGACGGACACGGCCGCCGATCCCGCCCAGTCGGCGGCCCCGCCCACCCGACGGAACACGGTGCACACCCGCGAGAAGAAGCGTTCCCGCGCGCCCCGGCAGCTCCCTGAGCGCCCCCTCAGCGCCCCGGCGAAGCGTTACGCCACTCCCTCGCTGCCGTAGCTTCAGCCCGCGCTCTGCTCCTCCGCCAGGATGCGGTCCAGGGCCTCGTCGAGGTGGGCGTCGAAGTCGGCGAGCGCGCCCTCCTGCCCGAGCGGCACCAGCTTGTCGGTGCGGTCGAGGAAGGCCACGAGGGGCGCCACCGAGGAGCGGAACAGCGCCTGGTCGGCACCGACCTGAAGCCGGATCAGGACGTCGCCCAGCGTCTCGGAGCCGGCCGGTGAGACCCGCACATCTCCCTCCCCGCACGGTCTGCCCACCCCATCGACTAGCAGCTCACGGCCGAATGCCCAGGTCACGGGGGCATCACCGGGCAGGTGGAAGGTCAGCCGTACGGCATAGGGATCACAGGTCTCGTAGCGCAGCTCCACCGGGATGCGGAAGGACAGCTCCTCGGACACGAGAAAGCTCATCATGACCTCTGCCTGTACGGACTCGCGCATCGCCTACCCCGTCGTTTGCCTTCGACTGGCCGGGAACGGACCCGACACTGTGGAATCTTGCTGAACGTACACGAGAGATCACAAGGAGTGAGTTTTCAGATACTGATAGAGATTGCCAGCGACCCGAGGAGCCGCCCCACCTCGTCCTGCAGCTGCCGTGCCGCCGACAGCAGCCGGTCGGCCTGATGAGCAGGCAGGGAAATGGCCATCGTCGCGGCCGTGGTGCCCACCGTGATCGGAATCGCCGCGCACACCGTGCCCAGCGCGTACTCCTGACGCTCGGTCACCGGCTCCATCCGACGCGTCCGTTCGAGGCGTCGCAGCAGCGTGCGGCTGTCGCGCACCGTGTACGGGGTGATGGACTGCACAGGATGGCGGTCGAGGTGATCGCGGCGGGCGTCCTCGTCCAGCTGGGACAGCAGGCACTGACCGATGGCGTGCGCGTGGCCGGTCTCACGGAAGTCGGCCCATTCCTCGACCGCCGGATTGCCCGGCGTGTCGGAAACGCACATGACCTCGATCTCGCCGTCGCGGTACTGGGCGTAGTAAACGGGGACACCGATGGCATCACGCCATTGGGCGAGTGCTTCGGCGACCGTGCTGCGACGTTTCTGCTGGGCTCCGCTGCTGCCCAGCCGAACCGCCGCCTCGCCGAGGAAGAACAGGCCCTTGTCTCGGCGCAGATAGCCCTCGTGGACCAGGGTCCGCAACAGGTGGTACGCGGTGGGCAGCGCCAGGCCCGTCTCGCGGGCGAGCTGCTTCGCGGGAGCTCCGTATTCGTGCTCGGCGACGCATTCCAGCAGGCGCATCGCGCGCTGGACGGATCCGATGAGCGTCGCGGAGTGCGGCTGCTCGGGGGATGTCGGGGAGGCCTGCCTCGGTACCTTGGGTTCGGAGGAGCGCGACCGTCCGAGGGGTGCGTGGGGTTCTGAGGGTGCGGTGTCAACCGTGGCCAAGGGTCACTCCCAAAGGCGCGAGGGGGGAGCCCGTGCGGGGGAACACGGGAGGGGGTGCACGCCGCTCGCGGGGGCGTCCCCGCGACGATTTCCGGACTCTATTCGTCCGCCACCGCTCGCAGACGCTCTGCCCGGAAAACTTCCCTCGCCCGAGGGAACCGGTGATTCCTGTTACCGCCTCCCCGTCCCCACGGCCCTCATCAGCCGCTGCCGGCCCTCACCAGTCGCTGCGCGACGACGAGCTCGACGTGAACTTCCGTACGACGTAGATCAGTCCACCGACCAGTGCCACGAAGACCAGCACCTTGAAGAGCAGCCCGATGACGAACCCGACGACGCTGGCTATCAACCCGCCGAACACGACCAGGGCGATGACAGGCACCGCGATCCACTTCACCCACCACGGCAGTCCTGCGAAGATCTCACGCATCGCCCTCGTCCTTACCTCTCCGCCCGTCACAGTGCCGGGTCCGATCCTTCGAATCTGCTGATTCCCTGCACTCGATGCTAGGCGGGCAGGTGTCTCGGCGGGGGCCTCGCAGCCCTTGTCCTCCCCTGATCGATCCCCTAGGGAACCCCGAGGCCAAAGGTCAGCTTTCTGGCGGAGAGAACACCACGAGCACCCGCAGGTCCTCGCTGATGTGGTGGAACTTGTGGGCGACCCCGGCCGGCACGTACACCACGCTGCCGCGCGCCACCTGTGTGGTCTCCATGCCGACGGTGATCTGGGCGCGCCCGCTCACAACGAAGTAGACCTCGTCCTGGTTGTGCGGCTTCTGTGGATCGTGCTCGCCCGCGTTGAGGGCATACAGACCGACCGACATGTTCCGCTCCCGCAGAAACTGCAGGTAGGCGCCCTCATTGGCGGCGCGCTCCGCCTCCAGTTCGTCCAGCCGGAATGCCTTCATCGCTGTCGTCCGCCCTTGTCACAGTGCCCGTGGCCGATTTCGTCTGCCACGATCAGACACATGAAGAATTTCGTAGTCAAGACGATCGCCAACGCGGGGGCCCTGGCGGTCGCTGTGTGGCTGCTCGACAAGATCACTCTCACCGGTGACAGCACGGGCAAGAAGATCGGCACCCTGATCGTCGTCGCGCTGATCTTCGGTGTGGTGAACTTCCTGGTCAAGCCGATAGTCAAGCTCCTGAGCCTCCCGCTGCTCATCCTGACGCTCGGCCTGTTCACGCTGGTCGTCAACGCGCTCATGCTGCTGCTGACCTCATGGCTCGCCGACAAGCTCGACCTGAGCTTCCATGTCGAGGGCTTCTGGACCGCCGTGCTCGGCGGCCTGATCATCTCGATCGTCTCCTGGGCGCTCAACGTCGTCCTGCCCGACGGGGACTGAGCATCCGATGACCTACCGCGTCTGCTTCGTGTGCACCGGCAACATCTGCCGCTCCCCGATGGCCGAGTCCGTCTTCCGCGCCCGCATTGCGGAAGCCGGGCTCGACGGGCTGGTCGAGGTCGACAGCGCCGGCACCGGCGGTTGGCACGAGGGTGACCCCGCCGACCCGCGCACCGTCTCCGTCCTCGAGGAGCACGGCTACGACGGCGGCCACACCGCCCGGCAGTTCCAGCAGTCGTGGTTCGCCCGTCTCGACCTCGTCGTCGCGCTCGACACCGGGCACCTCAAGGCGCTGCGCCGCCTCGCGCCCTCGCCGGAGGACGCGGCGAAGGTGCGGCTGCTGCGTTCTTATGACCCCGCCGCGGGCGAGGACCTCGATGTACCCGACCCGTACTACGGGGGCCGGGACGGCTTCGAGGAGTGCATCGAGATGGTGGAGGCGGCAAGCGCAGGCCTCCTCGCGGCGGTCCGCGAGCAGGTGGAGGGGGAGGCGGCATGAGCGCTACGGGTCCTCAGGGACGGCCCTCCGGGGGCGGAGACGGCACGCGCGCGGTGCGGGCCGGGCTGCCCGAGCCGGTCAAGTACGAGCCGACCCTGCCGGGTCCGGTGTTCGCCGCCCACTACCACCTGCCGGGCGAGCCCACGGGACCGTACACCTACGGCCGCGACGAGAACCCGACCTGGACCCACCTGGAGCGCGCCATCGGCGAGCTGGAGGCGCCGGGGGAGGACGGTGTCGAGACGCTGGTCTTCGCGTCGGGCATGGCCGCCACCTCGTCGGTGCTCTTCTCCCAGTTGCGCGCCGGGGACGCGGTCGTCCTGCCCAGCGACGGCTACCAGGCGCTGTCCCTGGCACGGGCGCAGCTGGAGGCGTACGGCATCGAGGTGCGCACGGCGCCGACCGGCGGGGACGCACAGCTCGGCGTCCTGGAGGGCGCGAAGCTGCTGTGGATCGAGAGCCCCTCGAATCCCGGCCTCGACGTGTGCGACATCCGGCGACTCGTCGAAGCGGCACACGCGCGTGGCGCACTCGTCGCCGTCGACAACACGCTCGCGACGCCGCTCGGGCAGCGGCCACTGGAACTCGGTGCCGACTTCTCCCTGGCCAGCGGCACCAAGCAGCTGACAGGGCATGGCGACGTCCTGCTGGGATACGTCACCGGCCGCGACGCCGCTGCCATGGCCGCCGTACGGCGCTGGCGCAAGATCGTCGGGGCGATTCCGGGGCCCATGGAGGCCTGGCTCGCGCACCGTTCCCTCGCCACGCTCCAGCTGCGGGTGGAGCGGCAGAACGCCAATGCCCTGGCGGTCGCCGAGGCGCTGCAGAACTGGCCGGAGGAGCTCGGGGTGCGTTATCCGGGGCTGCCCGGCGATGCCTCTCACAAGATCGCCTCGCAGCAGATGCGAGCTTACGGGTGCGTGGTGTCCTTCACGCTGCCCACGCGCGCGCGTGCCGAGCGCTTTCTCGACACCCTGCGGCTGGTCGACGACGCGACCAGCTTCGGCGGGGTGCGATCCACGGCCGAGCGGCGCGGACGCTGGGGCGGCGACGCCGTACCGGAGGGCTTCATTCGTATGTCGGTCGGTGCGGAGGATCCCGAGGATCTGGTGGCCGATGTGCTGCGTGCGCTGGACGAATCGGCGGAGTGATCGGGTTCGCCCCTGCGGCTGTCGGCGTCCGGCTACGTAGAACGGACGGTCCGAACCTCCCCCCTCGTGGCTCGGACCGTCCTCGGTTCTGCGCGCGAAGAACCGCGCGAACAAGGCTAGTTGACTCTCTGTCAGTGTCCAATCACAGTAGCGACAGCGACCTATCGACTTATTTATAGTTGGGCCCTGCTCTGGGGGTGGGGAGAAGGGCGGGGAAGGGGAGGATGTGGCATGGATCTGGCCTTGTTACGCACTTTTGTGACGGTGCACCGGGCCGGCTCCTTCACCCGTGCCGCCGCACTGCTCGGGCTGTCACAGCCGGCCGTGACCTCCCAGATACGCACCCTGGAACGACAGTTGGGCCGCCCCCTGTTCCTGCGGCAGGCCCGCGGTGTGACCCCGACGACCATCGGAGACGAACTCGCCCACAAGGCGGCACCGCACCTCGACGCCTTGGTGGAGATCGCCGAGACGGGTCTGGACGACGAGTCCTCCTTACGCACCCTGCACCTCGCCGGCCCTCCTGAGTTCACCGCCGAGCGGGCACTGCCCGCCCTCACCGAGCTGACCGGCGAAGACGGCCAAGGCTTCGCCCTGCGCACGTCCTTCGGCAATGCCGAGGAGACCCTCGAAGGGCTGGCCGCCGGGCATCACGATCTGGCCATCTGTACGGCCCGTCCGCGTGGCGCTCTGCTCACGGCGGCTCCGCTCTGCGACGAGGAGCACGTCCTCGTCGCCGCTCCCCGCTGGGCCGACCGGATCGGCTCGGGGACGCTGCGCCTCAAGGGAGCACACGCGCTGGAGGAGATCCCCGTGGTGGAGGTGCATGAGTCCCTGCCCTTCGTCTCCCGCTACTGGGCTTCGGTCTACGACTCCCGGCCCGCCGCTCCGGGCACCGTGATCGTCCCGGACCTACGCGCGGTCCTCGCCTGTGCGGCCGCGGGGGCAGGGCTGGCGGTATTGCCCCGCTATCTGTGCGCGGACGCCCTGGAGCGCGGCGACGTCGTCGCCCTGCACGATCCGCCGGTGCCGCCACTGCGGACGTACTTCCTGGTGGTCCGCACCGGCACGCTGGCGATGCCGCACATCGCTCGGGCCCACGAGTGGTTGCTGCACGCGGCTTCCGACTGGGCCTGAGCAGGGCATTCAGGCCCATCACACCGTGAGCTCGACCGGTGACGTCTTGCGATGTTTCACGTGGAACCAGCCGGGCCACATTTCTCCCATGACCGTCCGACCCGTGGTCAAGCGCACCGCACGCGCCGTTCTCCTGGACGGCGACGATCTGATCCTGATCAAGCGCACCAAGCCTGGTCTGGATCCCTACTGGCTCACTCCCGGTGGAGGGGTCGAGCCGACGGACACGACTGTCGTCGAAGCCCTGCACCGCGAGGTGTACGAGGAGCTCGGCGCCAAGATCATCGACGTGGTGCCCTGCTTCGTCGACACCGTCGAGCACATAGGCGAGGACGGCGGCGCGACCGGTGTGAAGGTGCAGCACTTCTTCGTCTGCCGCCTGGAGTCGATGGACACGTCCTTGCGGCACGGGCCCGAGGTGGACGAGCCGGTCGGCGAGTACGAGATCGTGCGGGTGCCGTTCACCCGGGTCGGGATCGCCTCCGTCCATCTCGTGCCGCTGTCACTACGGCACTACCTGGACGGGAACATCGAGGGCGTCCGCGCCATGCACGCCCCCGACCTGGGCTGATACCTACGGCCGGACTCGGCTGTGGCGACGGTCCTCAGTCCCCCGTGGCGACGAGTTCCTCCACCGAGTCATGGCGTATGCGCTCGGACGGAATGCCTATGTCCCTGAGCGCATCCACACCGCTGCGGATCATGCCAGGCGGTCCGGAGACATAGGCGTCGTACTCGGTCCAGGGGCCGTACTCGCGTATGGCATCGGGAAGCTGGAGCAGTCCGTGACGGTCCACGACGGGGCGGACCGCCAGCCAGGGGTGGGACTGCTGAAGCCGGAGCATCGTGTCGATGTCGTACAGGTCCTGGTTGGTACGGGCGCCGTAGAAGACCTCTACCGGCCGCCGTTCGCCGTGCTCGGCGACGTCCTCGACGAGTGCCTTGATGGGCGCTATGCCGGTGCCTCCGCCCACGCAGAGCAGACCGCTGTCGGTGGTGTGGTCCACGGTCATCGAACCGGTCGGCGGGCCGAGCCGGATGATGTCCCCAGGCCGGGCTCGGTGCACCAGCGCGTTGGAGACCCAGCCCGCGGGCACGGCCTTCACATGGAACGTCAGCAGGCCGTCGGAGCGGGGCGCGGAGGCGAAGGAATAGTGCCGCCAGATCCGCGGCCACCAAGGCGTCTCCAGGCTCGTGTACTGCCCGGCGAGGAAGGGGTAGGGCTGGTCGGGGCGGACGGTGACGACGGCGATGTCCGACGTCCTGAGGTCGTGCGACACGACCTCCGCGTACCACCAAGCGGGGGCGCGAAGTTCGTCCGCGGCCGCCGCGTCGATCATGACCTGCGAGATCGTCGTGTACGCCCGCACCCAGGCGGCCTCCGTCTCCGCATCCCAGACGCCGGCGGCGTACTTGTGCAGCGCGCCGATGAGGCACTCGCCGACGGCCGGGTAATGCTCGGCGCGGGTGCCGTACTTGCGGTGGCCGCGGCCGAGGTTCTGCAGATACTCGACGAGGACGGGCGTGTTGTCGATGTGCTCGGCTGCGGTGAGCAGCGCCTTGAGCAGCCGGTCGCGCTGGGTGTCCATCGCGGCCGGGAACAGAGAGCGCAGGTCGGGGTGGCGTACGAAGAGCAGCGCGTAGAAGTACGAGGTGACCTTGTCGGCCACGGGGGCGACCTCGGCCATCGTCCGGCGGATCAGGACGGCGTCCGGGGAGGCGGGTTGGGCCGGGGCCGGGCGCTGGGTGGGCACGCGCAGTTGGGGCGAGGGCGGGGATATGGGGCTGGGGCCTGATATCCCCGGGTGGGCGGCGGTGGACTGGGCGGCCGCGGGGGCAGGTGGCGCTTGGCTTGGGGTGGGGGCAGGTGCAGCCGGCGCTTGAGTTCTGGCCGAGGCGGGAGCAGGAGCGGGCGCGGCAGCAGGCGTCGACAGCGGGGACGCGGGCGGTAGGTGACCCGGGGCAGGCATGCCGGGCGTCGATATCGCGGTCGACGCCTCTCGCTCCGGGGACAGTGTGCCGTGGCCCGCGTGGTAGGCGTCGGCAGAGCTGGGCCCGGGGCTCCAGGTCGGGTCAGCGGAGGCGTTCGATGCCCGGCCGGGTTCGCCGGTGCCGTATCCGGCCCCGGGGGACGTTTGTTCCGGGGCCAGGTGTGAGGCGGGGTCCGGTGTTCCGGGACCGGCGTCTGCGGGGGTGGGGGTGGGCGCTGCCGGGCCGACCTCCGTGGCAGGCTGTGTGCCGTCCTGGGCCGACAGGGACGGGTCGTCGCCCGTCGCCGTCCTTCCGACCGGGCGCATCGCGGCCAGGCGGCGGCCGTCGGCCGTCTCCTGTTCGCTGCCCGGAGTCGTCGTCGGCTGCTTGCGCGGAGTGAACCAGCCGCCCCCGCCGCCGGAAGTGCCGTTGTCGGCCGACGTGGTGGTCGGAGCGTCCATGGTGTGCCTCGCCTCGAACATCTTTCGGTCGGTCTGCGCACTTCCTCGGTCGGGATGTGCCTGCTTCCCCCGCGACGGCTTGCTTTTCCCTGTTCGTTGCCGTGACCAATACGGCCATATTCAACCCGTATGCACACTCGGTGCGGACAAGTAGGGCGAGAGTGTGACATTGGCCGCAGTGCTCTCACCGCAGCATCCCACCGCGCGTGGGCGCTCCGGCCGCATACCCGTGAATGCGGGTCTTCGATCTCTCCGTCCCGTTAGGCTGCATTGCCTTGCGCTTGGTCCGCGCTGGGAGTCTGCATCACAGCTCGGACACGAACCGGAGTCGACCCTACCGGCCGATGCCCCGATCACAAGTCCCCCCTGCCTCCCACACGAATTGGGTGAGGCAGCGAACGACTAATTCCTTCAATTACCGGCTACTGCGCACCAATTCATAGGCTTCCCACAGATCCATCCCCATATAAGAGTGCGTCGCGAGGCCGGCCAGATGGCTGTCGGCGTTGACGGCGACGGAGACCGGGACAGCACCGAACAGGTCCTTGTCCGACAGCGAGTCGCCATAAGCGACGCAATCGGCCCGCGTCACCCCGAACTCCTCACAGAGCCGGTCGGCGATAAGGACCTTGGCCGCGGCACTGAGAACTCCGGCCGGGTCGACGGGCTCGGTGAACGGCACGGCTGGAAAGCGGGAGCCGTACGCCGCGTGCGCGCCCCAGCCCGTCAGCCGTTCCACGAAGAAGGAGGGCGAGAGCGATACGACCGCGCAGTAGTCGCCCTGTCCCCTGATCTCCGCCCAGACCTCATGGATCCGGGCCAGCCAAGGAGCGCCCTCGAAAGCAGCCGCCACATGAGCCTCGGCGAGATCCACCCAGAGGGCGTGCACCCGCGCCGCATACTCAGGTGGCCCGATCAACCCTGCCGAGATTTCCCGGTCGAGCGCCACGGTCTCGGCTTCCAGCCCGAGTTGTCGCGAGATCTCGACGGGGGCGGAAGTTCCATGCAGAAGCGTGCCGTCGAGGTCGAAGAGGTGAAGTCTCGCCATGGGCCATGAGGCTAATGGGATGTGCTGTAGCCGCTTGCCGGAGACCGTCTTGGCCGGAGACTGTACTGGCCTGAGGCTTCCACCCTTGATGATCGCTCGCTTGCTGGACGCCAGCCGTTTCTCCATGTTTCACGTGAAACACCCAGCGTCCATAGGCACGCTGTGCGTCGGCCCATGGCATGGCCAAAAGCTCGTACGTCTCCCCGGAAACGGCTGGACGACCAGGGCAGTCGTCAGACAGCCTGACCTGCGTGCCGACTCCTTCCCTCGCCGCTCTGCCCATCCGCCGTCTGACGCCTCGCGATCTCACCGCCTGCGCCGACTTGTCCGAGGATCGGGGGTGGCCCCGTGAGG
Source organism: Streptomyces sp. SD31 (assembly GCF_052068475.1). Taxonomy (NCBI): domain Bacteria; kingdom Bacillati; phylum Actinomycetota; class Actinomycetes; order Kitasatosporales; family Streptomycetaceae; genus Streptomyces; species Streptomyces sp. SD31. The sequence goes on from NZ_JBQHCX010000001.1 coordinate 267,891, forward strand.
AACACAAGTGGGGGTTCCTCCTCACAGCCGGGAAGGGCTACGGCATCGATGACCCAGACGGCGGGCTCGTCAGTGCCTGCGTCGTCACGGAGTACGGGCCACACGACCGCCTCGACCTGGGGGCCATCGGCATGGTCCTGGTCGCCGAGCGGCATTCCCGCCAGGGCATCGGGCGTCGCCTGATGCGTCACGTCGTCTCCGCGATGGGCACGACACCGCTGACGCTGCATGCGACGCCGAACGGCCAACCGCTCTACGAGGAACTCGGCTTCAAGGTCACCGGTCGGGTAGAGATGCTGTGCGGGCATTTCACGCCCGGCCCCTCGGGGCCGTCGGTCGTCACGCGCGGCGCCACCGCCGAGGATCTCACCGCGATCCTGCGGCTCGACGAGGAGGTTTTCGGCGCCGATCGCACGCACATCATCACGCGGCTGCCCGCATTCGCCGATCAGCTGCGCGTCGCCGAGGAGAACGGCCGGATCATCGGATACGCGGGTGCCTGGCCCAACATGGCCACGCAGGTCGTGGGCCCACTGATCGCCCGCGACACGGAGACCGCCAAGGCACTCATCGCCTCCCTCGCCGCTCACACCGACCGCCCGTTGCGCACCGACATCGACGTACGCCACGAGGAGCTGCTGACCTGGGCCAAGGAACGCGGTCTGGCCTCCGTCGCCTTCAACTCGGTCATGGCGTACGGCATCTCGGAACTGCCCGGCGACTGGACCCGGCGGTTCGCTCCGCTGACGGTGGCGGCGGGTTGAGACAGCCATAGGAGACGCCGGTCCCGTCGGGGACCGGCGTCTTGTTGCCGGGCGTTCGCAGTCGACGCCTTCGTTGTCGATGGCTTCGTTGTCGATGCTGGGGAGTCATCGACGCTGGGGAGTCGTCAGGCGAGCGCCTCGATCGCGGCCGTCGCGAAGCGGCGGTCCTGCTCCGGCGCCCCGCCGCCCACCCCGATCGCGCCGATCAGCCGGCCGTCCCGATGGATCGGCACACCGCCCGCGATGAACAGCAGCGGCCGGTCGAGCGCCGTGGGCAGGGTGTGGAAGGGACCGCCAGGCTGTACGGCATCGACGAGATCGGCGGTGGGGGCGTCGAGCTGGAGTGCCGTGTAGGCCTTGCGGGTGCTGGTCTCCCCGGAGATCAGCACGGCCCGGTCGTCCCGTCGGAAGGCGAGCAGATTGCCGCCGGCATCCAGGACCGTGACGCTGACGGCCACACCGGCGCTATCGGCGGCCCTGTGGGCTGCGGCTAGGAGGACGTCGGCGTCCTGAGTGGTCAGGGGGGCGACGGCGGTGGCAGTGCTCATGAGGGGTTTCTCCTCGTGGTGTGGTGCATGGTGCTGAGGTGGTTCTCGAGGCGCCGGAGGTGCGGGAGCGGCCCTGACCCCGCACTTGGTTCGGCTCAGTGGTGTACGGCGGCTCGCCGCTCGGTGGGCGCGGTGCCCGTGACGACCGTGCTGGAGGATGCTCCGTCGCGGCGCTCCAGTGCGGCCGAGAGGAGGGCGAGCAGCAGCGCGGCCGCGGCCAGGGCGGCGCCGACCCAGTTGGGGGATGTGTAGCCGAAGCCTGCCGCGATGACGATGCCGCCGAGCCAGGCGGAGAGGGCGTTGCCGAGGTTGAAGGCTCCGATGTTCACCGCCGAGGCCAGCGTCGGTGCGCCGTGTGCCTGGTCGAGGACGCGCTTCTGCAGTGGGGGGACAGTGGCGAAGCCCAGGGCGCCGATCAGCGCGATGGTGACGGCCGCGAGGACCTTGTTCTGGGCCGTGAGCGTGAAGAGCGCGAGCACGACGGCCAGGGCGCCCAGGGAGACGTACAGCATGGGCATCAGCGCGCGGTCGGCGTACTTCCCGCCGACGAGGTTTCCGCCGACCATGCCGAGCCCGAAGAGGACCAGCAGCCAGGTGACGGAGCCGTCGGCGAAGCCGGCGACATGGGTCATCATCGGTGCGATGTAGGTGATGGCCGCGAAGACGCCGCCGAAGCCGAGGACCGTCATCGCCATGGCGAGCAGGACCTGGGCGTTCTTGAACGCGGCCAGTTCGTGGCGCAGGCGTACGCCCTGAGGCTGCGGCAGTTCGGGGACGAGCTTGGCGATGCCGACCAGGCCGACGACGCCGAGGGCGGCGACGATGCCGAAGGTGACGCGCCAGCCGGCGGCCTGCCCGACGAACGTGCCCAGCGGGACGCCGACGACGTTGGCGACGGTCAGGCCGGTGAACATCATCGCGATGGCCCCGGCCTTCTTGTCCGGGGCGACCAGGTCTGCCGCGACGACCGAGCCGATGCCGAAGAAGGCGCCGTGGGCGAGCGAGGCGACCACACGGCCGATCAGCATGACGCCGAAGGCGGGGGCGAGAGCGGACAGCAGGTTGCCGGCGATGAACAGTCCCATCAGCAGCATCAGCATCCGCTTGCGAGAGACCTTGGTGCCGAGCACCGTCATCAGGGGAGCGCCGAGGACCACGCCGAGCGCGTAGCCGGTCACGAGCAGCCCTGCCGTGGGGATGGAGACCCCGAAGTCGCCCGCGACCTCGGGCAGCAAGCCCATGATCACGAACTCGGTCGTTCCGATTCCGAAGGCCCCGATCGCGAGGGCCAGGAGCGCGAGAGGCATGTAGGAGTACACCTTCCCAAAAGATTGCAGGAGCGCTTTACAACTGAAGACAATACTTGCGCACGCGGCATACTTGCAAGCGCAGGTTATTGCGCTTCTGCTCTACTCTGGCTTCAGCCGCTCCGGCCCGGAGGAAAAGCCATGACCGCCAAGGACCCCGCGCTCACCGCCCTCGCCCAGGGCTGGTGCACCCTTTCCCTGCTGCACGGCAGGATCGAGGCGCACATCGAGCGCGCCCTGCAGACCAAGCACGACCTGAGCGTGCGCGAGTACTCCCTGCTCGACGTGCTCAGCCGCCAGCACGACGGCGAAGGCGGGCATCTGCAGATGAAGCAGGTCGCCGACGCCGTCGTCCTCAGCCAGAGCGCCACCACCCGCCTCGTCACCCGCCTCGAGGACCGCGGCCTGCTCTCCCGCTACCTCTGCCCCACCGACCGCCGCGGCATCTACACCGACGTCACCGAAGCCGGCCGCGACCTCCTGGAAGAGGCACGGCCCACCAACGAGGCCGCATTGCGCGAGGCCCTCGACGAGGCCGCCAAGAATCCCGAACTGACCCCGCTCGTCCGGGCCGTGGAGACGCTCCGGGCACCCGTTTAGGGTGCGATCATGGGAGATCTTGAGATACGAGCCGCCGTCGCCGACGACGTCCCCGCGATCGTTGCCATGCTCGCGGACGATCCACTGGGCGCCCAGCGCGAGTCACCGGACGACCTGACGCCTTACCTGGCCGCGCTCGAGCGCCTCAGCAGCGACCCGAACCAGCACCTGGTCGTCGCCGCCCGCGAAGGCCGCGTAGTCGGCACGCTCCAGCTCACTGTCATTCCCGGACTGTCCCGCAAAGGCGCGACCCGCTCCATCATCGAAGGTGTACGCATCCACGCCGATGAGCGCGGCAGCGGCCTCGGCACACAGCTCATCGAGTGGGCGGTCGCCGAATCCAGGCGCCAGAGCTGCCAGTTGGTGCAGCTGACCTCCGACAACACCCGTACAGACGCCCATCGCTTCTATGAGCGGCTCGGCTTCACAGCCTCGCATGTGGGCTTCAAGCTCACGCTGTGACAAGGTGAAGGCGCCTGTTTCACGTGAAACAGGCGCCTTCACCAGGCGGTCAGACCGAGCCGATCCCCCGCCATCCGTCGGGATCCACGCCGCCCGGTACAGCAGCCCCCTCGTCGTACGGCTGACGCGTGAAGACGAACGACCCGAGGTCCAGATGGTCGACGGCGCCGTTCGGGCGTCGTACGGCTTTCAGGAGCTCACCTGCGTAGTAGCCCTCCAAGCCCGTCCATGTGCCGTCACCGTTGGCCCGGAACCGGGAACGGCGGCCCTTGCCGGACAACGGCTCCAACGAGACCAGTCCGTCGGCCGTCAGCCGCAGACCGAAGGCATGGGTTCCCCAGTACCACTGGCCTGCGAACTCCAGTGCCGCTGACTCGGCCTCGGGCATCGGACGCCATGGCTCGGGGATGCGCGGCTCGGCCTCGGCGACGATGCGGACGAGGTCGGCGGCAACGGAGAACAGCAGAGGGCCAGAGGTGCAGTTGGCCAGGACGACGGCGGCCACATCGTCCTCCACGCCGACGGTGAGGCAGGCAAGGAAACCCGGCAGGGAGCCCGTGTGTCCGACCAGGGTCCTGCCGTCTTGATGCCGGATCTCCAGCCCCAGGCAATACGCATAGCCACTCGCCACGTCCATCGCCTCGGGCGGAGCCGCCGGCGTCCTCATCTCCCGCAGCGACTCGGCGCTCAGCACACGATCGTCACCCTTGGCCAGAAAGGCCGCGAACCTCGCCAAGTCGCCGGTCGTCGACCATAGTTGACCAGCGGGAGCCATCAAGCCCAGGTCTTCGACGGGCTCGGGAAGCATCACATCGGCCCAGGGATGCACCGCCCAGCCTCCCGCGTGCGGCGCCTGCGGTCGCATACTCGTGCGATTCAGACCCAGGGGTTCGAGCACTTCACGCCGGAGTACGTCCTCCCAGGAAGCCCCCCGGAGCCTCTCGACCAGCGTGCCCAGCAGCGCGTAGCCGGGGTTCGAGTAGTGGAATCGGCGGCCGGACGGATGTAGGAGCGGCTGCTCGCCCAGCACGTCGGGGAGCTCGGGTCGCAGTGATGCGGGGCTCCTCTCCCACCACGGTCCCGGCGTCTCGGCTGCCAGCCCACTCGTGTGCGCGAGCAGTTCGGCGATGGTGGCCTCCCCCACGCCCGTCCCCGGCAGATGCTTCTCCAGCGGGTCGCCCAGGTCGAGCAGTCCCTCGTCACGCAGGCGCAGGACGAGAAGCGCCGTGAAGGTCTTGGTGATCGAGCCGATGCGGTACTGCACGTTCTCGTCCGGCGCGTGCCCGTCCACCGACGTACGTGAGCCGTGCCACACGGTCCGGCCGTCCCGTACGACAGCGGCGACCAGCGAGGGCGCACGCCCTTCGGACTGTGCCACGGCGATGCGGTGCAGCAGCGCCCGGCGAGTGGTGGGGAGCAGTTCTTCCTGAGATGTCGTCATGCCCCCAGTCCACCCCGGTGGACTCTCGGGAGTCGAGCGCATATCCCCAGGTGGGGTGGATCAGGTCTGCGCCATGTCCACGAACCGCGAGTAGTGGCCCTGGAAGGCCACCGTGATCGTCGCCGTCGGGCCATTACGGTGCTTGCCCACGATGATGTCCGCCTCGCCGGCGCGCGGCGACTCCTTCTCGTAGGCGTCCTCACGGTGCAGCAGGATCACCATGTCGGCGTCCTGCTCGATGGAGCCGGACTCACGCAGGTCGGACACCATCGGCTTCTTGTCCGTACGCTGCTCGGGACCACGGTTGAGCTGCGAAAGCGCGATCACCGGGACCTCCAGCTCCTTGGCCAGGAGCTTGAGATTACGGGACATGTCCGAGACCTCCTGCTGACGGCTCTCGGAACGCTTCGAACCACCGGCCTGCATCAGCTGCAGATAGTCGATGATCACGAGCTTGATGTCATTGCGCTGCTTCAGCCGGCGGCACTTCGCACGGATCTCCATCATCGACAGGTTCGGGGAATCGTCGATGTAGAGCGGCGCCGCCGAGACCTCGGGCATACGCCGCGCCAGGCGTGTCCAGTCCTCGTCCGTCATGGTGCCGGAGCGCATGTGGTGCAGGGCCACCCGCGCCTCGGCCGACAGCAGACGCATCGCGATCTCGTTGCGCCCCATTTCCAGGGAGAAGATGACGCTCGCCAGGTTGTGCTTGATCGACGCCGCCCGCGCGAAGTCCAGCGCCAGCGTGGACTTACCCATGGCAGGACGTGCCGCGATGACGATCATCTGGCCCGGGTGCAGACCGTTGGTGAGTGAGTCGAGGTCCGTGAACCCGGTGGGCACACCCGTCATCTCGCCGCTGCGCGAACCGATCGCCTCGATCTCGTCGAGCGCGCCCTCCATGATGTCGCCGAGCGGCAGATAGTCCTCGCTGGTGCGCTGCTCGGTGACCGCGTAGATCTCGGCCTGGGCGCGGTTGACGATCTCGTCGACGTCGTCGTCGGCCGCGTATCCCATCTGCGTGATGCGGGTGCCGGCCTCGACCAGGCGGCGCAGTACGGCGCGCTCATGGACGATCTCCGCGTAGTACTCCGCGTTCGCCGCCGTCGGCACCGTCTGGACGAGGGTGTGGAGATACGAGGCTCCGCCGACCTTGTTGATCTCGCCGCGCTTGGTGAGCTCGGCGGCGATGGTGATGGGGTCGGCCGGCTCGCCCTTGGCGTACACATCGAGGATCGCCTGGAAGATCGTCTCGTGCGCGGGCTTGTAGAAGTCGTGGCCCTTGAGGACCTCGACCACATCGGCGATGGCGTCCTTGGACAGGAGCATGCCGCCGAGGACGGACTGCTCGGCGTCGAGATCCTGCGGCGGAACCCGCTCGAAGGCCGAACCACCGCCGTCCCACTCGCCGTTGTCCCGGCCGCGATCATGCTGCTCACCGCGTCCCCGGCCACCGTCACCGCGTCGGCGGGAAGCAGGCAGACGATCACTGGGACCGCTGTCGGCCCACGGGTCGTCCAAGGGCTCGGAAATGCTCAACCGAGCCACCTCCTCCCGTCCGCCGAGCGGACCTCGCCGTGCCCATCAGTTCTACGGCACGCCACTGACAAATAAGAGGCCCAACTCCGGTTCTGGCTCGCCGGTTTTGTGAGGGTTTCACGGTCGGCGGACGGAGCGGGCGCCGGACCACGGTAGGCCCGCAGGCACCGTCAGCCAATCTGGTTATCCACAGGCCATGTGGACGACGGCCCGGATGCTGTGGAGAACTCCGCAAAACCTGTGCACGAGGCGGTGGACAGCCCTGTGAACAAGCCCCGCAAGAATTCCGAACACCCACCCTGACCTGCCCATTTACCGTCCACCGGCTGTGCAGAAGAAAAACTTCCCCAGTCGGACCAAGATCGCTTCGAACGGTACACAGAAGCACACACCATGAGATGACCAGTAAGGGTCACATCCGCATTGCATCTCTTACCTGTGGACGATTAGATTGGTGGCCATGACACAGGCTCCCGCGACTCCTACGGCCACACGGCGAAAGCACGACCGAGAGATCGTCGCACTCGCCGTCCCGGCCTTCGGCGCGCTCGTCGCCGAGCCCCTCTTCGTCATGGCCGACAGTGCGATCGTCGGCCATCTCGGCACCGCACAGCTCGCCGGACTTGGGGTCGCCTCGGCTCTCCTCATGACAGGGGTCAGCGTCTTCGTCTTCCTCGCCTACGCCACCACAGCCGCCGTTGCCCGACGTGTCGGCGCTGGTGACCTCCAGGCCGCCATCCGCCAGGGCATGGACGGCATCTGGCTGGCTCTCCTGCTCGGTGCCGCCGTCATTGCAGTCGTACTGCCGACCGCACCGTATCTCGTGGAACTCTTCGGCGCCTCGGACACAGCAGCCCCCTACGCCACCACCTATCTGCGGATCTCGACACTCGGCATACCGGCCATGCTCGTCGTACTCGCCGCCACCGGCGTTCTACGCGGACTGCAGGACACCAAGACGCCGCTCTACGTCGCTGTCGCGGGCTTCGTCGCCAACGCCGCCCTCAACGCGGGCCTCGTCTACGGCGCCGACCTCGGCATCGCGGGCTCCGCCTGGGGCACCGTCCTCGCTCAGTGCGGCATGGCCGCGGCCTACCTCGTGGTGGTCGTCCGCGGGGCCCGCAAGCACGATGCTTCCCTGCGCCCTGACGCAGCCGGGATAAGGGCCTCCGCACAGGCCGGAGTGCCCCTGTTGGTCCGCACCCTCTCCCTGCGGGCCATTCTGTTGATCGCCACGGCCGTCGCAGCCCGCCTCGGGGACGCCGACATCGCGGCGCACCAGATCATCTTGTCGCTGTGGAGCCTGCTCGCTTTCGCACTGGACGCCATCGCCATCGCTGGGCAAGCCATCATCGGGCGGTATCTCGGTGCCGGCGATGCCGAGGGGGCTCGCGCCGCCTGCCGCCGCATGGTGGAGTGGGGCATCGCATCCGGCGTCGTCCTCGGGCTGCTCGTGGTGCTCGCCCGACCGCTCTTCCTGCCGCTGTTCACCAGTGACACGGTCGTCAAGGAAACCGCGGTTCCCGCCCTGCTCATGGTGGCGCTCTCCCAACCGATCTGCGGCGTCGTCTTCATCCTGGACGGTGTCCTGATGGGGGCAGGCGACGGTCCCTACCTAGCGTGGGCCATGGTGCTCACCCTGGCGGTGTTCACTCCGGTGGCCCTGCTCATCCCCGCGTTCGGCGGCGGCCTCACCACAGTCTGGGCGGCCATGACGCTGATGATGACGGTGCGCATGCTGACGCTCTGGGCGCGCACGCGCTCGGGCCGTTGGATCGTCACCGGCGCGACGCGCTGAATGTTTCACGTGAAACACGCTGTTTCACGTGAAACGGGCCGGATCCGCTCTCTGTGCAGCGAAGGGACCGTACCCACCGGGTACGGCCCCTTCATTCAGCTGTTCCAGCCGAGCGCAGCGATCAGGCCGCGACAACCTCGATGTTGACCTTGGCGGCAACCTCGGGGTGCAGACGCACGGACGTCTCGTGGGCGCCCAGGGTCTTGATCGGCGCACCGAGCTCGATGCGGCGCTTGTCGACCTCGGGGCCACCGGCAGCCTTGATCGCCGAGGCGACGTCGGCCGGGGTGACGGAACCGAAGAGACGGCCGGCCTCGCCGGAGCGGACAGCCAGACGGACCTTGACCGCCTCGAGCTGACCCTTGACCTGGTTGGCCTGCTCGATGGTCTGGATCTCGTGGATCTTGCGAGCACGACGGATCTGCTCGACGTCCTTCTCGCCGCCCTTGGTCCAGCGGATAGCGAACTTCCGCGGGATCAGGTAGTTGCGAGCGTAACCGTCCTTGACGTCGACGACGTCGCCCGCGGCACCGAGGCCGGAGACCTCGTGGGTGAGGATGATCTTCATGTGTCGGTCACCCTTCCCTTATCGCGCGGTGGAGGTGTAGGGCAGCAGCGCCATCTCACGGCTGTTCTTCACGGCCGTGGCGACGTCACGCTGGTGCTGCGTGCAGTTGCCGGTCACGCGGCGGGCACGGATCTTGCCGCGGTCGGAAATGAACTTCCGCAGCATGTTCGTGTCCTTGTAGTCCACGTACGTGACCTTGTCCTTGCAGAAAGCGCAGACCTTCTTCTTCGGCTTGCGCACAGGCGGCTTCGCCATGGTGTATCTCCTGTGTGATCAAGAAGTTTGGGTACGACCCGCCCCCGGCCCAAGGCCTAGAAGGGGGGCTCGTCCGAGTAGCCGCCGCCGCTGCCGCCGGAGTTTCCACCCCAGCCGCCGCCACCGCCGCCGCCCTGCTGGCCACCGGCGGGAGCACCGGTCGCCCACGGGTCGTCAGCGGGAGCGCCGCCGCCCTGCTGACCGCCGCCGGGGCCACCGCCCCAACCGCCGCCACCCTGGCCGCCACCGCCACCGCCACCGTAACCACCCTGGCCACCGCGGCCGGCGGTCTTGGTGACCTTGGCCGTGGCGTTGCGCAGGCTGGCGCCGACTTCCTCGACGTCCAGCTCGTAGACCGTGCGCTTGACGCCCTCACGGTCCTCGTAGGACCGCTGCTTCAGCCGGCCCTGCACGATGACGCGCATGCCTCGCTGGAGCGACTCTGCGACGTTCTCCGCCGCCTGACGCCAGACCGAGCAGGTCAGGAACAGGCTCTCGCCGTCCTTCCACTCGTTCGTCTGGCGGTCGAAGGTGCGGGGAGTGGACGCGACACGGAACTTCGCGACCGCCGCACCGGAGGGGGTGAAGCGCAGCTCGGGGTCATCGACAAGATTGCCGACGACCGTGATGACGGTCTCGCCTGCCATGGGGGAACCTCTCGGCGGGTTTGCTGCTGGCTGCTTGTGCTGCTACTCGAATCCCGAGATGAGCTGAGCGGGAGAGCTCAGTGGGTCTCGGGGCGGAGGACCTTGGTCCGGAGGACCGACTCGTTCAGGTTCATCTGGCGGTCGAGCTCCTTGACGACCGCAGGCTCGGCCTGCAGGTCGATGACCGAGTAGATGCCCTCGGGCTTCTTCTTGATCTCGTACGACAGACGACGACGGCCCCAGGTGTCGACCTTCTCGACCTTTCCGTTGCCCTCACGGACGACGGAGAGGAAGTTCTCGATCAGGGGGGCGACAGCGCGCTCCTCCAGATCGGGGTCGAGGATGACCATCACCTCGTAGTGACGCATGTGGAACCCACCTCCTTTGGACTCAGCGGCCACGGTCGTTCCGTGGCAGGAGGGTTGTGATGCGTACGCAACGGTATCGGCCGCCACTGACAATCGGAGATGACCTCGCGGTTCTCCGAGCTGGCCCGGGCAGACACCGGTGCAGACGGTACACAGTACCTGCACACCGGCGTCCGGTTGAAATCCGGCCGCCATCACCGACAATCTGTACACATCGGGTGTGTATGGCGCTACGATGCGCCGCCTTCCGCAGGAGGTGCCCTATGGCACAGGCAATGCGACCCAACACCGTCGGAGGCCTTTTCGCCACGGACGGAAAGCCCCACCCTCTCCAGGACACCCTGCTCGCGGTGACCCTGGTGCTGGGCATCACGGCCTTCGTCACGGCGATGTTCCACAACCTGCACCTGCTCAGCTCCTGGACCGGTCTGGTGGGGATCTTCACCGGCGCATACGGCCAGTGGATCTCGGAGACGACCCGCGAGCGCTTCGGGCTGATCATCGGCCTCGGCGCCTCGGCGGTCGGCTTCTTCCTCGGCATGGCGCACGGTGGCCTCTTCGGCGGGGTCTTCTGACGCCAGGGCATCGTCCTCCGAAGAACCGGCCACGGAGACTGTCCTCCGAACACCGGTAGAACAGCGCATAGAACACCACCGAACGCCTCGGTGGCCCCCAGGGCCGGGGCGAAGCTTCCATACGCCCAGTCGGGGCGCTCCCAAGGCGCAGTAGGCTTCGGCGCGAGAGCCGGAGCCCCTGAACCCATGGGGACACACCAGCCCGAGGAGCGCCCCGAATGAGCCTGACCCTGAGGACGATCAGTCGCGAGCAGCATCTGGCATACATCCAGAGCCTGCCGTCGGCGAGCCACATGCAGGTTCCGGCCTGGGCGGACGTCAAGGCGGAGTGGCGCTCGGAGAGCCTCGGCTGGTTCGACAAGAGCGGCGAACTCGTGGGCGCGGGCCTTGTCCTCTACCGACAGCTGCCCAAGATCAAGCGCTATCTCGCCTATCTCCCCGAGGGCCCGGTCATCAACTGGTTCGCGCCGAATCTGACCGACTGGCTGGAACCGATGCTCGCGCACCTGAAGCACCAGGGCGCCTTCTCCGTGAAGATGGGCCCGCCGGTGATCATCCGGCGCTGGGAGGCCACCTCCATCAAGGCGGGCATCCAGAATCCTGACGTGAAGCGGCTGCGTGACATCGAGGCCGACTTCATCGAGCCGCGCGCTTTCGAGGTCGCCGACAAGCTGCGCCGTATGGGCTGGCAGCAGGGCGAGGACGGTGGTGCCGGCTTCGGCGACGTCCAGCCGCGTTACGTCTACCAGGTGCCGCTGGCCAATCGGTCCCTCGAAGAGGTCCACAAGAACTTCAATCAGCTGTGGCGCCGCAACATCAAGAAGGCCGAGAAGGCCGGCGTCGAGGTCGTCCAGGGCGGTTACCAGGACCTCGCGGAGTGGCAGCGCCTGTACGAGATCACGGCCGTGCGGGACCATTTCCGGCCACGCCCGCTGTCGTACTTCCAGCGCATGTGGACGGCCCTCAACACCGAGGACCCCAACCGCATGCGCCTGTACTTCGCCCGCCACAACGGTGTGAACCTGTCGGCGGCGACGATGCTGATCGTCGGCGGGCACGTCTGGTACTCCTACGGCGCCTCCGACAACATCGGACGTGAGGTCCGGCCCTCGAACGCGATGCAGTGGCGGATGCTGCGCGACGCCTACGCGCTCGGCGCGACCGTCTACGACCTGCGCGGCATCTCCGACTCGCTGGACGAGACCGACCACCTCTTCGGCCTGATCCAGTTCAAGGTGGGCACGGGCGGGCAGGCCGCCGAGTACCTCGGTGAGTGGGACTTCCCGCTGAACAAGTTGCTCCACAAGGCGCTCGACATCTACATGTCGCGCCGCTGACCTCCCGTTCTCTGCTTCGATACCGTCAACTGCTGCACCGTCGATAGCTTCCATACCTCTGATACACCGCAGCCACGAGAAAGGTTCCAGGTCCGGCCATGGCGCTCACGCTCTACGTCGACACCGCGCGCTGGCGGGCGCACCACAAGCACGTGCAGGAGCAGTTCCCGGGCCTCGTCCCGGTCTGCAAGGGCAACGGCTACGGGTTCGGGCACGAGCGGCTGGCGGAGGAGGCCACGCGCCTGGGCTCCGAAGTCCTCGCCGTCGGCACGACGTACGAGGCCGCGCGTATCAAGGACTGGTTCGGCGGTGACCTGCTGGTGCTGACGCCGTACCGACGCGGCGAGGAGCCGGTGCCGCTGCCCGACCGGGTCATCCGCTCGGTGTCGTCGGTGGACGGCGTGTACGGCCTCGTCGGCGCCCGCGTCGTCATCGAGGTGATGTCCTCGATGAAGCGGCACGGTGTGAGCGAGCGCGACCTGCCGCAGCTGCACGCCGCCATAGAGAACGTCCGGCTCGAGGGGTTCGCCATCCACCTGCCGTTGGACCGTACCGACGGCTCGGACGCCGTCGAGGAGGTCATCGGCTGGATGGACCGTCTGCGTGCCGCGCGGCTGCCACTGCACACGATGTTCGTCAGCCACCTCAAGGCCGAGGAACTCGCCCGCCTGCAGCAGCAGTTCCCGCAGACCCGCTTCCGCGCCCGTATCGGCACCCGGCTGTGGCTGGGGGACCACGAGGCCACCGAGTACCGCGGCGCGGTCCTGGACGTCACGCGCGTCTCCAAGGGCGACCGCTTCGGTTACCGGCAGCAGAAGGCGGCCTCCGACGGCTTCCTGGTGGTCGTGGCGGGCGGTACGTCGCACGGGGTGGGTCTGGAGGCCCCCAAGGCCCTGCACGGCGTCATGCCGCGCGCCAAGGGCGTCGCCCGGGCCGGCCTCGCCACCGTCAACCGGAACCTTTCTCCCTTCGTATGGGGCGGCAAGCAGCGCTGGTTCGCGGAGCCGCCGCACATGCAGGTCTCCATCCTGTTCGTCCCCTCGGACGCTCCCGAGCCGAAGGTCGGCGACGAGTTGGTCGCCCATCTGCGGCACACCACCACGCAGTTCGACCGGCTCGTCGACCGCTGAACGAACGCCGCTGGCACTGAAACGACCGCCGCTCGGCACTCCGAACGGGGAAAGGCCGTACACGGACTCTTCCGTGTACGGCCTTTCGCGTGCCCGGCCTACGCCCTGTTCGCTCAGAGCGAACCGTCGGCCGTCCCCTGCTTGCCCCACTCCACTTGCGGCCCGTCGAAGTGGGCCGCGTGCCGCGGTGGATGGGCTGCGGAGCCGAGCACGAACACGTCGTCCGCCCGGTCGAGCACGCCTCCCGAGGGATCGTCGTCACCACCCCGGCGCACCGGGTCCCGTTCCGGCATGAGGATGTCCCGTACGACGACGGCGCACAGGTACAGCGTCCCGAGCAGGTGCACGCCGATGGCCCAGTGGTAGCCGTCGGGCGGCAGTCCCTTGTGGGCGTCCCCGCTGGTCGTGTACGCGAGGTACAGCCAGATCCCGAGGAAGTACGCCACCTCGCCCGCCTGCCAGATGAGGAAGTCCCGCCACCTCGGCCGGGCCAGCACGGCCAGGGGCACCAGCCACAGCACGTACTGAGGCGAGTAGACCTTGTTGGTGAGGATGAACGCCGCGACGATCAGGAAGGCCAGCTGGGCGAACCGCGGACGTCGCGGCGCGGTGAGCGTGAGGGCCGCAATGCCGGCGCAGCACAGCAGCATCAGCAGAGTGGCAAGCGTGTTGACGGTCTCCGTACTCAGTGGGTCGGCGGAGTTCTGGGCCATGATCAGCCAGAAGGAGCCGAAGTCGACGCCCCGTTCCTGACTGAACCGATAGAACTGCGACCACCCGTCCCAGGCAAGCAGCATCACCGGCAGGTTCACGACCAGCCAGGCGAGGACGGTGCCGCCCAGCGCCTTCCCGAAGTCCCGCCACTTGCCGGCACGCCAGCACAGGACAAACAACGGGCCGAGCAGGAAGACGGGGTAGAGCTTCGCGGCCGTGGCGAGCCCCAGCAGGATGCCGAAAGCAAGGGAGCGGCCGCGCGACCACATCAGCATCGCTGCGGCCGTCAGGGCGACGGCCAGCAGGTCCCAGTTAATGGTCGCGGTCAGCGCGAAGGCGGGCGCGAGGGCGACCAGCAGTCCGTCCCAGGGGCGCCGGGCGTGCGTGCGGGTCACACAGACGGCGATGACGGCCGCGCACACCATCAGCATCCCGGCATTGACCATCCAGTACCACTGCTCCTGGTCCTGGATGCTGCCACTGCCCGGCGTGAGCCAGGAGGCGACCTCCATGAACACACCGGTCAGCACCGGGTATTCGAGGTACTGCATGTCGCCGGGGAGCTTGTCGAAGTACGGCACCAGCCCGTCGGCGAAGCCGCGCCCCTGGTAGAGGTGCGGGATGTCCGAGTAGCAGGCATGTGTGTACTGCGAGCTGGCGCCGAAGAACCAGGCGCCGTTGTAGCAGGGTGCCTTCTGGACCAGACCGAGGGCGAACATGCCGATCGCCACGAGAGCGACGATCCGCACGGGAGTCCACCAGGACGTCCCGAGCAGGGCGCGCCGTCCGATGGGGCCACCGATCAGCTCACTCCCGCTCGCGGCGACCTCGTCCTCCTTGGTCGGCCGCACCGGGTCCGGCTCGTGCACGCTCGTGGGCGTCGTCTCTGCACTGGGCATGGGGCACATCCTGCCGTACGTGTCTGAGAACGTTGCGAGGACGACGGGGTGCGACGGCTGAGTGTTTCACGTGAAACCGACGTTTCACGTGAAACAGGCCGGTGGCCGGCACCCTGCTTCATGGGTGCCGGCCACCGGCCTTCTCGCGTCAGGTGAGCCCGTCGGTCAGCCTGATGGTCCGCCGAAGAAGCCTCCGTTGCCGTTGGCATTACCTCCGGAGTTGTCTGTCTCCGTCTCCGTGGGCGTAGGTGACGTGGTCACGCCCCCGTCCGAGCCACCGTTCTGCCCACCGTTGGCGGTTTCGCACTGCCAGCTGAGGTCGTCGCAGGTCACGGTCGGTGTCGGCGACGGCGAGATCAGCGACTCGGAGGGCGACGGCGACGGGCTCGGGCTCTCCTCGACGGTCTCGGTGGGCGTAGGCACCACGGTCGGCGTCGGCGTGTCGTTGATGATCTCGCCGATGGGTTCGGCCTCCGGGAAGGGCTCCGGGGTGCCGTAACTCTTCATCGCCTCGACCATGTAGTCCTTCCAGACCTGAGCCGGGATGTCACCACCGTGGATGGACGGCACGCCACCGGTGCCGTTCATGGACAGCAGCTTGCCCTTGTCGGGATCCGTCCGGAACAGGGTCACGGCCGTGGACAGCTCCCTGGTGTACCCGACGAACCACGCCGACTTGTTCTGGTCGGTCGTGCCCGTCTTGCCGGCCACCGGGAACCCAATGTCCGCAACCTTCTTACCGGTGCCGTTCTGGACCACGTTCTCCAGGACGTCCGTCACGTTGTTCGCGATCTCGGCGTCCATGGCGATCTTCTTCTCCGGAGGCTTGAACCCCGGGACCTCCTCGCCGTCCTTGATCACCTTGGTGACGGAGTACGGCTCGTAGTGGTCGCCCGAGGCAGCGAAGCTCCCGTACGCGTCGGCCATGCGGATGGCGCTGGGCGTCGACGTACCCAGCGAGAAGGACACGTTCCTGATGTTGGCCTGGTCGAAGAAGCTCGAGGAAATGCCCATGTCGTTCGCGAGCTTCTGGGTGTTGGACAGGCCCACATCGATGCCCAGCTGCGCGAACGGGCTGTTGATGGACTGCTCCATGGCCTTCTTGAGCGTCACCATGCCCCAGGCCGTGGTGCCCTCGTTCTTCTGCCGGAACGGCTTTCCGTTGTCGCCCATGATCGGGTCACCGTTCTGGTTCTTGATCACGAGAAGGTCGTTGCCGTTGTACTTGGCCAACGGCGAGAGCGGCTTTCCGTCGGTCTCGTGGGTCCCGTACTTCATCGCGGCGGCCAGCACGATGGGCTTCCAGGTCGATCCGACCGGCACACCCAGCGTGTTGGCGTTGTTGGAGTAGTGGCCCTTGTCGTAGCCCTCGCCGCCGTACAGCGCGACGATCGCTCCGCTCTGGGGATCGACCGACGCACCGCCGAACTGAACGTACTTGTCCTTCTCACGCTTCTTGGGGTCGAGGAAGCCCTTCCGCGTCTTCTCGACGGCCGCCGCCAGCTCGTTGACCTTCTTCTTGTCGAAGGTCGTGTAAATGCGGTAGCCGCCCTTCTCCAGGTCCTCGGGGGACAGACCCGCCTTCTTGGCGACGTACTCCTTGGCGATGTCGATGAGATAGCCGCTCTGCCCAGACAGGTTCGAGCTCTGCTTCTTGAACGTGGGGAAGTCACCGACCTTGGCACGGTCCGCCGCCGACAAGCGCCCCACCTCGACCATCCGGTCCAGGATCCACGACCAGCGTTCCTTGGCCCGCTTGGTGTTGGACTCCGCCGTGGCACCCGCTCCCACACCGCCGTCGGGGTTGTAGAAGTTCGGGCCCTTCAGCACGGCGGCGAGGAAGGCACACTGCGAGGTGCTGAGTTTCGTGGCGTCCACACCGAAGTACGCCTGGGCCGCCGCCTGGATGCCGTAGGCGTTACGGCCGTAGTAGGCGGTGTTGAGGTAGCCCGCGAGGATGTCGTCCTTGGACATCTTCTGGCCCACCTTGATGGAGATGAACAGCTCTTTGAACTTGCGGGAGATCGTCTGTTCCTGGCTCAGGAAGGTGTTCTTCACGAACTGCTGGGTGATGGTCGAACCACCCTGCGTCTCGCCGCCCCTCGCCATGTTGAGGAGGGCCCGCCCGATACCCGCCGGGTCGATGCCGTTGTCCTCGTAGAAGGACGCGTTCTCGGCGGAGACGACCGCGTTCTTCATCTCCTTCGGGATCTCCGCGTCGCTCACCAGCTGGCGGTTGGTCTGACCGCCGGTCGACGCCATCTGCTTGCCGTTGGACCAGTAGAAGACGTTGTTCTGGGCAAGGGCCGTGTCTTGTTCCTTCGGAATGCCCACCATGGCGTACCCGATGCCGGCGGCAGCGACCAGACCGCCCATGAAGGCCAGGAACGTCCCCGTGACGAGCCGCCACGACGGCACCCACCGCGCCACTCCGTACTTGCCCGCGCGCGGATAGTCGACGAACCGCTTCCTGCCGGGCGGGGCCGCGCGCCCTCTGCCGCGCCCAGGACCGTTCGGCCCGCCGGGAGCGGCACGGCGGCCGCCTCGGCCCGGTTCGGCCGCTCTGCGGCGGCCGCCTCCACTTCTCTGGGCCGCGCGGCGTGCCTCGGCGCGGCCGCCATACGGCCGTTCCTCGCCTGCCGAACCGCTGGAACCCGACCCGTACGAGTCGGAAGGAGATCCGGTGGCGCCTCGCGATGCCGCTCGGCGGCCGGCGGACGAACCGGGCTGGCCGCGTCGGGCCGCGGCACGTCCGCCTCCCTGCGGCTGCGGCGGTTTGCGACGGTGCTCGCTCATCGAACGACTACTCCTCGGGCAGGCGCACTCCTGCGCGCCTGGCAACGGCGGCTGATTTCCGGTCCCCCCGAAGTACGGATGCGGTCGGTTCCGCATTCACCCGTACTGCACCAAGGACGACGACGCCCTCAGGTGTCACTCGGTTCCCGGTGGTGTGCATGGCGCACAGACTACGCACCGTCAAAGCCCCCCTAGCCCCGAACTTCACCCCAAATCAGGCAACTCGCTCCACATGAATCGTTGATGTGATCCCGTTCACCGTTCCCCCACTTGTCGCGCCCGGAAGGCCGTTCTATCGTCGTGATGTATCGAGTCGATACATCAGCGCGAGATATGACGAGGAGGCGAGGGGATGAGCCGACGTTCCGGGATCCTCGAGTTCGCTGTCCTCGGACTGCTCCGCGAATCCCCGATGCACGGCTACGAGCTGCGCAAACGACTCAATACGTCACTGGGTGTGTTCCGTGCGTTCAGCTACGGCACGCTCTATCCCTGCCTCAAGACGCTGGTCGCCAACGGCTGGTTGATCGAGGAACCGGGGAACATCGTCGAGGACGCCCTCGCCGCACCACTCACGGGGCGTCGCGCCAAGATCGTCTACCGGTTGACGGCGGAAGGTAAGGAGCACTTCGAGGAACTGCTCTCACAGACCGGCCCCGACGCGTACGAGGACGAGCACTTCGCTGCCCGATTTGCCTTCTTCGGACGCACGCCGCAGGACGTACGCATGCGCGTACTGGAGGGCCGCCGCAGCCGGCTGGAGGAGCGCCTGGAGAAGATGCGCGCCTCACTGGCACGCACCCGGGAGCGCCTCGACGACTACACGCTTGAGCTCCAGCGCCACGGGATGGAGTCCGTGGAGCGCGAAGTGCGCTGGCTGAACGAGCTCATCGAGAGCGAGCGGGCCGGGCGGGACCTGAAGGGTTCCGCTTCCGGGGGGTCCGCTCAGCAGGACACCACATCTGGAGAGCCGGGCGATCTGCCCCGTCCCGGGGGCACCCCCGGGACGGATTCGCCCGGCGACACCGCCACGTGAGAGCCCAGTCAGGGCCTCACTCGTACACACAGGGAGCAACCGGAATGGGTTCGGTTCGCGTAGCCGTCGTCGGCGTGGGCAACTGCGCCGCGTCGCTGGTTCAGGGAGTCGAGTACTACAAGGACGCCGACCCGGCGTCCAAGGTCCCCGGCCTGATGCACGTGCAGTTCGGCGACTACCACGTCCGTGACGTCGAGTTCGTCGCCGCCTTCGATGTCGACGCGAAGAAGGTCGGCCTCGACCTCGCGGACGCCATCGGTGCCAGCGAGAACAACACCATCAAGATCTGCGACGTGCCGAACACCGGCGTGACCGTGCAGCGCGGCCACACCCTCGACGGGCTCGGCAAGTACTACCGGGAGACCATCGAGGAGTCCGCCGAGGCCCCGGTCGACGTGGTCCAGGTCCTCAAGGACAAGCAGGTCGACGTCCTCGTCTGCTACCTGCCCGTGGGCTCCGAGGACGCGGCGAAGTTCTACGCCCAGTGCGCCATCGACGCCAAGGTCGCCTTCGTCAACGCCCTGCCGGTCTTCATCGCCGGTACGAAGGAGTGGGCGGACAAGTTCACCGAGGCGGGCGTCCCGATCGTCGGCGACGACATTAAGTCCCAGGTCGGCGCCACCATCACGCACCGCGTCATGGCGAAGCTGTTCGAGGACCGCGGCGTCGTCCTGGACCGCACGATGCAGCTGAACGTCGGCGGCAACATGGACTTCAAGAACATGCTCGAGCGCGACCGCCTCGAGTCGAAGAAGATCTCCAAGACGCAGGCCGTCACCTCCCAGATCCCCGACCGGGACCTCGGCGAGAAGAACGTCCACATCGGCCCGTCCGACTACGTCGCCTGGCTCGACGACCGCAAGTGGGCCTACGTCCGCCTTGAGGGCCGCGCCTTCGGTGACGTCCCGCTGAACCTGGAGTACAAGCTCGAGGTCTGGGACTCCCCGAACTCCGCCGGCGTCATCATCGACGCCCTGCGCGCCGCAAAGATCGCCAAGGACCGCGGCATCGGCGGCCCGATCCTGTCGGCGTCGTCGTACTTCATGAAGTCCCCGCCGGTCCAGTACTTCGACGACGAGGCCCGCGAGAACGTCGAGAAGTTCATCAAGGGTGAGGTCGAGCGCTAAGCAGACGGCGCCGCACTAAAAACGCTCCTGCCAGAGCTGCCGAGGGTCCCCGGGTTGCACCGCCCGGGGACCCTCCCCATATGTGAGGCTGTGCCCCATGTCCGTCGTACGCGACCTGCGGGTCCTGCTGCGCTTTGGGAACTTCCGGCGCCTGCTCGTCGTACGCCTGCTCTCACAGGGCGCCGACGGCGTCTACCAGACGGCGCTCGCCACGTACGTCGTCTTCTCCCCGGAGAAACAGACCTCGGCCGCCGCGATCGCCTCCGCGATGGCGGTACTGCTCCTGCCGTACTCCCTGGTGGGCCCTTTCTCCGGCGTCCTGCTGGACCGCTGGCGCCGCCGCCAGGTCCTTCTGTACGGCAGCCTGCTGCGCACGGTACTGGCCTCGGTGACAGCCGTCCTGATCATCACCGAGGTTCCGGACTGGCTCTTCTACGTCTCCGCCCTGTGCGTCACCGCCGTCAACCGCTTCGTCCTGTCCGGCCTGTCCGCCGCACTGCCACGCGTGGTCGACGACGAGCGTCTGGTGATCGCCAACTCCCTTTCCCCGACCGCCGGAACGCTCGCCGCGAGCATGGGCGCCGGTCTGGCCTTCCTCGTACGGCTGGTGGCCTGGGACTCCGATGCCGCCGTGGTCCTCATGGGAGCCGCCCTGTATCTGTGCGCGGGGCTGGCGGCACTGCGTATGTCACGAGAACTGCTGGGTCCTGACCGAGAGTTGGTGCAGCCGCGCCTCGCGGCGGCGATCTCCGGCACCGCGCGCGACTTGGCGGCAGGGGTACGCCACCTCGCCACGCCGCCGCGGAGGGAGGCCGTCTGGGCGCTGCTCACGATGACCCTGATGCGCTTCTGCTACGGCGCCCTGCTCGTCACGCTGCTGATGCTCTGCCGGTACGCCTTCTCTTCGAACGCCGATGACGGACTCGCCCTGCTGGGGCTGGCGTTGGGGATCTCCGCCGCCGGTTTCTTCGCGGCGGCCGTGGCGACCCCCTGGGCGGCGGCACGGCTGGGCTCCGGTCGCTGGATCGCCGTGTGCGCGGGGGCCGCCGCAGTCCTGGTGCCCGCACTCGGCCTGCCGTTCGCCATAACTCCCATGCTGGCCGCGGCATTCGTCCTTGGCCTGACGACGCAGGGGGCGAAGATCGCGACGGACACGATCGTGCAGGCCTCGGTCGAGGACGGCTTCCGCGGCCGGATCTTCTCCGTCTACGACGTGCTGTTCAACGTCGCCTTCGTCGGTGCCGCCGGCGTCGCCGCCCTGATACTGCCGCCGGACGGCCGCTCGACACCGCTCGTTGTCGCAGTCGCCGTTATCTACGCGGCAGTTGCTGGGGCTATGGGCCGCTTTGAACGCCGCTCCGTGTCACATCAATGACACAGAGCCACTCCCGGCCGCTCGGGCGTCAGAGGGGACCGATAACTTACGTGCGTCTTATTTCCGCGCTTAGTTCGCGCCACGCACCCAAGTTCCAGGGGGACCCCAAAGTGACAACTCCGCCGCCCCAGGGCAACCCGTACGCCCAGGGCCAGAACCCGTACGCCCAGGCTCAGCAGCCCTACGGCCAGCCCCAGGGGCAGGCCCCGTACCCGCCCCAGGGCGGCTACCCGCAGCAGCCTGGCCAGCCCGGGTTCCCCCAGCAGGGGGCGGCGCCGTACGCGCCGGTTCCGCCGCAGCAGCCGGGCCGCAGGTTCAGCTTCAAGACGATCAAGAACATCCTTGCCGTCGCGGCCGTCAGCATCATGATCATCGTCGGCTACATAATGAGCCAGGACGACGCAAAGAACGCCGCGGAGGGCGACTGCCTGAAGGCCCCGTCATCGTCGGTCTCGGATGACACCCTGGAGGTTGTGGACTGCTCCTCCTCCGAGGCCGAGGTGAAGGTACTCAAGAAGATCAAGGGGCACTACACGTCGCTCACCGCCCAGACAGAGTGCAGCAAGGTCGAAGGGTCCACCAGCCTCTACACCGAGACGATGAAGACAGGCACCAGCGACGACGAGTTCCTGCTGTGCCTCAAGGACCTCTGATCTGATCACTCCATGTGCTGAGGGGCGGTGTTTCACGTGAAACACCGCCCCTCAGCACATCCTGGGCGCATGTTTCACGTGAAACATGCGCCCGTTTCACAGCCTCAGCCTTGCTCGGCCCACCACTCCTTGAGCGCCGCTACCGCCTCGTCGTGCGCCATGGGCCCGTTCTCCAGCCGCAGCTCCAGCATGTGCTTGTACGCGCGGCCAACGGCTGGCCCCGGCCCGACGCCGAGGATCTCCATGATCTGGTTGCCGTCGAGGTCGGGGCGGATGGCGTCCAGTTCCTCCTGCTCCTGGAGCTGAGAGATCCGCTCCTCCAGACCGTCATAGGCGCGGGACAGCGCGGCCGCCTTGCGCTTGTTGCGCGTGGTGCAGTCCGAGCGGGTCAGTTTGTGGAGGCGGTCCAGGAGCGGACCACCATCACGGACATAGCGGCGAACTGCCGAGTCCGTCCACTCTCCGGTGCCGTATCCGTGGAAGCGCAGATGGAGTTCGACCAGACGTGAGACGTCCTTCACCAACTCGTTGGAGTACTTGAGCGCCGTCATGCGCTTCTTCGTCATCTTCGCGCCGACCACCTCATGGTGGTGGAACGAGACCCGGCCGTCCTTCTCGAAGCGGCGCGTGCGCGGCTTGCCGATGTCGTGCAGCAGGGCCGCCAGCCGGAGGGTCAGGTCGGCACCGTCCTCCTCCAGCGCCATCGCCTGCTCCAGGACGATCAGCGTGTGCTCGTAGACGTCCTTGTGCCGATGGTGCTCGTCGCTCTCCAGGCGCAGCGCCGGCAGCTCGGGCAGCACATGATCCGCGATCCCGGTGTCGACCAGCAAGGTCAGCCCCTTGCGGGGGTTCGCGGACAGGATCAGCTTGTTCAGCTCGTCCCGCACCCGCTCCGCCGAGACGATCTCGATGCGCCCGGCCATCTCCTTCATGGCCGTCACCACCTCGGGAGCCACCTCGAAGTCGAGCTGCGCCGCGAAGCGCGCCGCCCTCATCATGCGCAGCGGGTCGTCCGAGAAGGACTCCTCCGGAGTGCCCGGCGTACGCAGCACACGCTCCGCCAAGTCCTCCAGACCGCCGTGCGGGTCGACGAACTCCTTCTCCGGAAGGGCGACGGCCATCGCGTTCACGGTGAAGTCACGCCGGACGAGGTCCTCCTCGATCGAGTCGCCGTACGACACCTCCGGCTTGCGGGAGGTTCGGTCGTACGCCTCGGATCGGTAGGTGGTCACCTCGATTTGGTAGCCGTCCTTCTGTGCTCCGACCGTCCCGAAGGCGATCCCGACCTCCCACACGGCGTCCGCCCACGGGCGCACGATCTTCAACACGTCCTCGGGACGGGCGTCGGTCGTGAAGTCCAGGTCGTTGCCGAGCCTGCCGAGCAGCGCGTCCCGGACCGACCCGCCGACCAGGGCGAGTGAGAACCCGGCCTCCTGGAAACGGCGGGCGAGATCGTCGGCGACCGGGGCAACCCGCAGCAGTTCACTCACCGCGCGGTGCTGCGCCTGGCTCAGGGCGCTGGGCTTGTCTTCGTAGGCGTTCGGCACAACAGAAGAGGGTACGTGGCCCGGGCGACCAGGATCGCCTCCATTAAACGTGCACATCCGAGGGCACAGACAGCTCCGTCAATACGCGCACAAGGCCTGCCCTTGCGACGTACGAAAACGCTCCCCTTTATAGAGGCACATACAGGACAGGCCGACGGTCGGAACCGATCTTGTGGAGCAGACCGCGGCACTTCCCCTCAGCGCGCATCGTTACCATGCGTGGACGCACATTCCGACGACCACTGACGACGACGAGGGACGGGCGAGCGCGTGGCCGAGGCGGCAGACTTCCAGGGGATGAGTCCCTCACCTGCCCGCCGGTGGCTGCGGCGCACCGGAGCACTGTTCGCCGGGGCGCCGCTGCTGGCCGGCCTGCTCCAGCTGCCCGCGGCCACGCCCTCGCACGCCGCCGGGCAGGACTCCCTGAAGGCCGCCTCCGGCTCGGGCGCGGTAGCCGTCGCTGTGGATTCGCTCACCCCCTCTGTCCCCGCTGACGGCGACACCCTGACCGTGTCCGGCACGGTGACCAACAAGGGCAAGCAGGCAGTCACCGACGCGCGGGTGGACCTGCGTCTGGGGTCCGCGCTGAACACGCGCTCGGACATCGACACGGTCGCCGGGCGCACCGGCTACCAGGACGGCCTCGACGGGGCACCGGTGGGCGGGAAGTACGTCAAGGAGTTCTCCAAGCTCACCCCAGGGGTCTCCCAGCGCTTCAGCATCTCCGTACCGGTCAACGATCTGGACCTCGGGGGAGACGGGGTCTACCCGCTCGCAGTCTCCCTGTCCGGCGAGACGTCCGCGCAGCCCTGGAATCAGGTGCTCGGCATCCAGCGGACCTTCCTGCCGTGGCAGCCCGACGGGGCCGACACGAAGACCCGGACGACGGTGCTGTGGCCGCTCATCTCCACCGCGCACATGACGGCGCAGACGGGGTCGAACGAGTCGCAGACGCCGGTCTTCCAGGACGACGACCTCGCCAAGGAGATCTCCCCCGGCGGCCGCCTCCAGCAGCTCGTGTCGCTGGGCAGGGAACTCGACGTCACCTGGGTGATCGACCCCGACCTGCTGGCCTCCGTCGACGCGATGACGGACAACTACCGCGTGCAGGGCGAGGGTGACACGACCACGGCGGGCACCCATCAAGCGGTCGCCAACCAGTGGCTGGCCGAGTTGCAGGAGGCGGTGCAGGACAAGGAGGTCGTCGCCCTGCCCTTCGCCGACCCTGACCTGGCCTCCCTGGCGCACAACGGCACGAACGTCACCGGCTCGCTGAACCACCTCAAAGAGGCCGCCGACGTCGCCGCCGACACGGTCGACTCCATCCTTCACGTGGAACCAACCACCGACTTCGCCTGGCCCGTGAACGGCGCCGTCGACCCGTCCATCGTCAAGGTCGCCACCTCCGCCGGCGCGGACAAGGTGATCACCCGCAGCGACAGCCTGGTGGAGACGGGCGGCCTGCCCTACACGCCCTCCGCGGCCCGCCCCATCGGCGGCGGTACGACAGCGGTCGTCGCGGACGCCAGGATGTCCACGTTGTTCCAGGGGAACCTGACGAGGGCGTCGAGCTCGACACTCGCCGTGCAGAGGTTCCTGGCCCAGAGCCTGGCCCTCAACCTCCAGTCGGACAAGCAGCGCAGCATCGTCGTCGCCCCGCAGCGGATGCCGACGGCGAGCCAGGCCCAGGCGATGGCCGAGGCGGTGACGGCACTCCAGGACGGCACGTGGTCCCAGCCCCAGGAGCTCACGGCCGCGGCCACGGCCAAGCCCGACTCCGGCGCCACCACGAAGGTGCCGGCGGCCTCCAAGTACCCCTCCTCGCTGCGCAAGCAGGAGCTGCCGCGATCGGCCTACGAGCAGATCGCGACCACGCAGGACAAGCTCGACAAGTTCAAGGTCATCCTCAGCAAGGAGGCCCGCGTGGTGACGCCCTTCGGGCGGGCCATGAACCGCGAGATGTCCACGTCGTGGCGCGGCCGCTCCGGAGAGGGGGCGGACTATCGCAATGCCGTGGAGGCGTACATCGACTCCCTGGCCGGCCAGGTCACGCTGATCGACAAGTCCGAGACCAAGCTCTCCGGCCGCAGCGCCACGATCCCCGTGACGGTGCAGAACAACCTGGTGCAGGGCATCGAGCACCTGGTGCTCCGGCTCACCTCGAAGAGCCCGAGGCGCCTCGAGATCGACGGCGATCGCTTCTCCGAACAGCACGTCGCGGTGTCCGGCGGGCACAGCCAGACGGTGAAGTTCCCCACGTCGGCTCAGGCCAACGGTCAGGCGACGGTGGTCGCCCAACTGTTCACGGAGGACGGCCAGCCGTACGGCGCACCCGTCACCTTCGACGTGAAGGTCACCGAGTTCACGGCCACCGTGATGCTGGTCATCGGCGGCGGCTTCCTCCTGCTCGTCCTTGCCGGATTCCGGATGTACACGCAGCGCAAGCGCGCGGCCGCGCGTGCGGCAGAGGAGAACGGCGCCACGGAGACGAGCGAGACCGACGACGGCACGGAGAACCAGGAAGGCCCCAAGGACCGTCTCACGCCCGAGGACTCCCCTGAGGAGGAATCAGGCACCGGTACCCGGGCAGACGCCCCCGAGCAGCCGAGTGACCTGACACCGGACACCGCAACGGAAAGCGCCGACCCGTCCGGCACGGGTGAGAGAGTGGACCGTTGAGCGATGTCGTGGCCGGTGGGCCCGGGACGATGAGGTGGGGTAACCATGAACGCGCCGTACGACGGTGACCGCGGCCAGGCCGCGGGCAGCTCGGGGCACCCCGAGGGCCCGCCGCCCGAGCACGGCCAGGTGCCACCGCAGCACCCCGCGGACATGTACCTCCAGGACGCCTACGACCAGGATCCCTACCGGGCCCAGGACCTCACCGCCCAGGATCCGGTCGCCGAGGCCCTGTACGACCGTGCCGCACACCCGCCACCCCCGCCGGGCACGTACCAGCCGCAGCAGCCGCTGTACGGCCAGCCGCCCCAGTCGCCGTACGCCCCCGACCCGCACGTGTGGGCCCAGACCCCGGCGCCCGAGCCGGACAGCCCGAACCAGTACATGCCGTACGGCGACGACCCCCGCACGACCCAGTACGTGGGCGTCGACGACCTCGTCACGCACTCCACCGAGGAGCGCCCCGAGCACGACGCCTTCGCGCACCTCTTCCGCGACCAGCAGCAGGGCGGGCATCCGCAGTACCAGCCACCGACGGTTCCGGGACCTTCCCCGGCACCGACCGCAGGTCCGGCTGCGGGCCCCTACGAGGCACCTACGCCACCTGCCGCAGCCGAGGCGACCGCGGCACCGCCCGCTCCTGCCCCGGCGCCTGCCGCGAAGAAGGGCGGGCGAGCCGGTGGGCTGCTGAAGTCGAGCGCTGTGATGGCGGCGGGGACGATGGTCTCCCGGCTCACCGGGTTCGTCCGCTCCATGATGATCGTCTCGGCCTTGGGCCTCGGTCTGCTCGGTGACTCCTTCCAGGTCGCCTACACGCTGCCGACGATGATCTACATCCTGACTGTCGGCGGCGGCCTCAACTCCGTCTTCGTGCCGCAGTTGGTCCGCGCGATGAAGGACGACGAGGACGGCGGCGAGGCGTACGCGAACCGTCTGCTGACACTGGTGATGGTGGCTCTGGCCGCGCTCACCGCTCTGGCGTGGTTCGCCGCGCCGCTCCTGGTCCGCGCACTGTCCAACCCCGTGGCCAACGACACCGCGGCCAACGAGGTCGCCATCACCTTCACCCGCTTCTTCCTGCCCTCGATCTTCTTCATGGGCGTCCACGTGGTGATGGGCCAGATCCTCAACGCCCGCGGCAGGTTCGGCGCGATGATGTGGACACCGGTCCTGAACAACATCGTCATCATCGTGACGCTCGGCATGTTCCTCTGGGTGTACGGCACCGCGGAGCACTCCGGTATGAAGGTCTCGACCATCCCGCCGGAGGGGCAGAGGCTTCTCGGCGCCGGTGTTCTGCTCGGCCTGGTCGTCCAGGCTCTCGCCATGATCCCGTACCTGCGCGAGACCGGGTTCCGGCTGCGGCTGCGCTTCGACTGGAAGGGCCACGGCCTCGGCAAAGCCGCCATGCTGGCCAAGTGGACGATCCTGTTCGTCCTGGCCAACCAGGCGGGTGCGCTCGTGGTCACCCAGTTGTCCACGTCGGCCGGCATCGACTCCCACGTCGACGGCACCGGCTACGCCGCCTACGCCAACGCCCAGCTCATCTGGGGCCTCCCGCAGGCCATCATCACCGTCTCTCTGATGGCCGCCCTGCTACCCCGTATCTCCCGCTCGGCCGCCGAGGACGACGCCGGCGCGGTGCGCGACGACATCTCCCAGGGCCTGCGCACCACAGCGGTCGCGATCGTGCCGCTCGCCTTCGGATTCGTCTCACTCGGCGTCCCGATGTGCACGCTGATGTTCGGCTCCTCGGGCACGAGCGAGGCCACGAACATGGGCTTCATGCTGATGGCCTTCGGCCTCGGCCTGATCCCGTACTCCGTGCAGTACGTCGTCCTGCGTGCCTTCTACGCCTACGAGGACACCCGCACGCCCTTCTACAACACGGTCATCGTGGCGGCGGGCAACGCTGTCGCTTCTGCCATCTGCTACTTCGTCCTTCCGCCCCGCTGGGCCGTGGTCGGCATGGCCGCCTCGTACGGCGTGGCCTACGCGATCGGCGTCGGCGTCGCCTGGAACCGGCTGCGCAAGAAGCTGGGCGGCGACCTGGACGGCGCCCGAGTGATGCGGACGTACGCGAGGCTCTGCATCGCCTCGGTGCCCGCGGCGCTGCTGAGCGGTGCGGCCTGCTACGGGATCGCCCGGACCCTCGGTCAGGGTGTCCTCGGCTCCTCCGCCGCCCTGCTGGCCGGCGGAGCCGTGCTGCTCGGCATCTTCTTCGTCGCCGCCCGTCGGATGCGCATCGAAGAGCTGAACTCACTGGTCGGCATGGTCCGCGGGCGGCTGGGTCGCTGAAGCTGGGGTATGCGCACAACCATCGTCCGCCACCGTGTGTCGTGCATAGCGGCGGACTGTGGGCACAATTGGTTCGGCGTCGGACGGCGCGCACGTACGGCGCGCAATAGATGGGGAGGCAGGAACGACGGTGGCGGAACGGAGCACGGCTGCCGTCGACGTGGCAGACAACAGCGGCGACGAGCCGCTGACCGCACAGGCGGACCAGTCCACGGCCGACGGGGTGGCCAAGAATCGGGAGCGGGACACGGACACCGACGAGGCACAGGGGAGTGGCGGGACCGAAGGTCCCGGAAAGGCCTCACCACCCGAGCTGCACAGCGGCCACAAGCTCGCCAGACGCTATCGCCTCGAGGAGTGCGTCACCCGTCTGGACGGTTTCAGCAGTTGGCGTGCGGTCGACGAGAAACTCCGTCGCGCCGTCGGCGTCCACATCCTGCCTGCGGACCATGCGCGGGCCCGTTCCGTGCTGGCCGCGGCCCGCTCCTCCGCGCTGCTCGGTGACCCCCGCTTCGTCCAGGTCCTCGACGCCGTCGAGGAGAACGACTTGGTCTACGTCGTCCACGAGTGGCTCCCCGACGCGACCGAACTGACGACGCTGCTCGCCCCCGGTCCGCTGGAGGCGTACGAGACCTACCAGATGGTCACCCAGGTGTCCGCCGCCATGGCCGCCGCCCACCGCGAGGGCCTTGCCCACCTCCGCCTCAACCCGAACGCCGTACTGCGCACCTCCTCCGGCCAGTGGCGCATCCGCGGCCTCGCGGTGAACGCCGCACTGCGCGGCATCAGCTCCGACACCCCACAGCGCACCGACACGGAAGCCATCGGCGCGCTGCTGTACGCCGCGCTCACCCAGCGGTGGCCGTACGAAAGCGACGCCTATGGCCTGTCCGGGCTGCCCAAGGACGTCGGCCTGATCGCCCCCGACCAGGTGCGTGCCGGCGTCCACCGTGGCCTTTCCGAACTCGCCATGCGCGCCCTGGTCAACGACGGGGCGACCGCGTCCCGGCACGAGTCGGCGTGCACGACGCCGGAGGAGCTGGTGAAGGCGATCGGCGAGATGCCCCGCATCCGCCCGCCGGAGCCCGCGTTCACGGCCCCGCCGGACTATCAGCGCACGACGTACCAGCAGGGCACGTACGGCCGCCAAGCCCAGCATCCTGGCGCCACCCAGCCGGTACCGGCCCCGCCGCCCCCGCTGCAGAGCCGCACCGGCAAGGCCCTGAAGTGGGCCGTCTCGGCCCTTCTGATCGCCGCCCTCGGCCTTGGCAGCTGGCAGCTGGCGGATGCGCTCATGGACCAGGGTGGCAAGTCCGAGGACAGCAACCAGACGCAGACGACGGAAGACAACGACAAGGGCCAGACGAAGCCCGTCAGCAAGCCGATCGCCATCGAAGGCGTCAGCGACTTCGACCCGCTCGGCTCGGACGGCTCCGAGAACCCGAGGGACATAGACAAGATCTACGACACCGCTCCGAACACGTACTGGCAGACAAGCTTCTACACCAGCTCCGACTTCGGACGGCTGAAGTCGGGCGTCGGAGTCATCCTCGATCTCGGCAAGATCCAGCAGGTCGGAAAGGTGACCATCACCTTCGTCGGCGACACCTCCGTCGAACTCCGCGCCGCTTCGAGTGACACCGGTAGCGAACCGACGTCCCTCGAAAACTACGCCAAGGTGGCCGAGGGCTCCGGAGCGAGCGTGACGCTCAAGCCCGGCAAGTCCCTCAAGGCCCGCTATCTTCTGGTCTGGCTGACCGATCTGCCGCGACAGGCCGACGACGGCCAATTCCGGGGCAGAGTGATGGACGTCAAGGTGAGCAGCTGAGAGTGAGGGGGAGGGGGTCCGATGGCAGATGGCAACGCATTCGGTGACACAAACGATCAGGACCTTCTCGCCAGGCATGTAGAGGGCGACCCCGACGCCTTCGGTGAGCTCGTGCGGCGCCACCGTGACCGGCTCTGGGCGGTGGCGCTGCGGACGCTCGGCGACCGTGAGGAGGCCGCTGACGCCGTGCAGGACGCCCTTGTCTCCGCCTACCGGGCCGCGCACACGTTCAGGGGCCAGTCGGCCGTCACGACCTGGCTGCACCGGATCACCGTGAACGCCTGCCTGGACCGCGCCCGCAAGGCCGCCTCCCGGAAGACCTCCCCCGTCGATGACACCGAGCGACTGGAGCAGTTGCTGGAGCCCCACGAGGAGGCCTCCGCTCCGGCAGAGCGCAACGATCTGCACCGCCAGCTGCTGGAGGCCCTCGGCACACTGCCACCGGACCAGCGTGCCGCCCTCGTCCTGGTGGACATGCAGGGATATCCCGTCGCGGAGGCCGCACGCGTCCTCGATGTGCCGACCGGCACGGTCAAGAGCCGATGTGCGCGCGGCAGAGCCAGACTCCTGCCTCTCCTCAAGCACCTGCGCCCGGAAAGCGGCAGTGACGGCAAGGATCGTGGCGACAGGCGGAACCGGACGCAGGGGACATCCGTCCCACCGGCAGCGGGTCCACAGACCACGGGGCAATCCACGGATCCGCGCGATACCGGGCCGAGTGATTCAGCTGCAGTGAAGGGCGGAGGTGGGCGAGCGTGACTTCCACGACAGACACGGCCGGGCACCCGGACGTCGCCGAGATCTCCGACCTCACAGAGGGCCTCCTTCCCCCGTCCAGGACCGCTGACGTACGGCGGCATCTGGACGAGTGCGACCTGTGCGCGGACGTCCACGCATCACTTGAGGAGATCCGAGGGCTGCTCGGCACGCTGCCCGGGCCGGCGCGCATGCCCGCCGATGTCGCGGGACGGATCGACGCCGCCCTCGCCGCAGAGGCGCTACTCAACGCCACGGCGCCCGATGACATCGACCAGCCAAAGCTCGCCGGCGCCACCCGCTCGGTTTCCGGAGCGGACGACAGCGCGCATGTTTCACGTGAAACATCGGCAACGACAGACCGTCCGGCAGGCCACGCCCGCTCCTCGACCACCGGCCCCGGCCGCAAGGACCGCAAGAAGGTCGGCCGACGCAAGGTCGCCGTCCTCAGCGCCGCATTCACAGCCGCCGCCCTGGGTCTCGGCTCTGTGCTGCTGACCTCACTGATGGGGGGCGGAGGAGCCGGTCCATCGGCTGGCGACGGGCAGACTGCCGACACCTTCTCCGCAGCGAAACTGGAGAAGCAGGTCGCAGATCTCCTGGCCAAGAGCGGGAGCTCCCCAGGTAGCTCCCGCGGCCCGGAGCGGAGCCTGGGCGTGGAAGGCGGGTCAGACACCAAGAGCCCCCAGATCCTGCGCGAGATCACGGTGCCTGAGTGCGTCAGGAAAGGCATCGGCCGCGATGACAAGGCGCTCGCCGCTGAGGAGGGTGTCTACGAGGGGAAGGACGCTCTGCTCGTCGTGCTGCGCGATGCCGCTGACATGACCCGGGTCACCGCCTACGTCATGGACGCGACGTGTGTGAAGCAGCCGTCGTCGACCACGGCCAAGGTTCTCCTGAAGGACTCCTACACGCGCTCCTGAGAACCCGGCGCTTCGTCTCCCTCAGGCGCGACAACTCCTACAGTGTGGCGACACCGTGTGCCCGGACACAGTGGGAATGCGCGCCCCTTAGGATCCGTTGGGTGGGGTGAGAGTTCTGAAAGGGGCTCCCCCCGGTCCGACGACGCAGTCCAGAGACGAGGAATCAAGCCGTGAGCGACGTCCGTAACGTGATCATCATCGGCTCCGGGCCCGCCGGCTACACGGCGGCGCTCTACACGGCGCGCGCGTCGCTGAAGCCGCTCGTGTTCGAGGGGGCCGTCACCGCCGGCGGTGCGCTCATGAACACGACCGAGGTGGAGAACTTCCCGGGCTTCCAGGACGGCATCATGGGCCCCGAGCTCATGGACAACATGCGCGCCCAGGCCGAGCGCTTCGGAGCCGAGCTCGTCCCGGACGACATCGTCAACGTCGACCTGAGCGGTGAGATCAAGACTGTCACCGACACTGCGGGCACGGTCCACCGAGCGAAGGCCATCATCGTCGCCACCGGCTCGCAGCACCGCAAGCTCGGCCTGCCGAACGAGGACGCGCTCTCCGGCCGCGGTGTCTCCTGGTGTGCCACCTGTGACGGCTTCTTCTTCAAGGACCAGGACATCGCCGTGATCGGCGGCGGCGACACCGCGATGGAGGAGGCCACCTTCCTCTCCCGCTTCGCCAAGTCCGTGACCATCGTCCACCGCCGTGACACCCTGCGTGCCTCCAAGGCGATGCAGGACCGCGCCTTCGCCGACCCGAAGATCAAGTTTGTCTGGGACAGCGAGGTGGCCGAAGTCCAGGGTGAGCAGAAGCTCTCCGGCCTGAAGCTGCGCAACGTCAAGACCGGCGAGCTCTCGGACCTGGCGGTCACCGGCCTGTTCATCGCGATCGGCCACGACCCGCGAACCGAGCTGTTCAAGGGCCAGCTGGAGCTGGACGACGAGGGCTACCTCAAGGTCGACGCACCCTCCACGCGCACCAACCTGTCCGGTGTCTTCGGCGCCGGCGACGTGGTGGACCACACCTACCGCCAGGCCATCACCGCAGCCGGCACCGGCTGCTCCGCCGCCCTCGACGCCGAGCGTTTCCTCGCCGCCCTCGCGGACGAGGAGAAGGCCGAGCCCGAGAAGACCTCTGTCTGACCCCCACCCACCCCACCACGCACCAAAGTTAAGGAGCCCGCCGTGGCCGGCACCCTGAAGAACGTGACCGACGACTCCTTCGAGCAGGACGTCCTCAAGAGCGACAAGCCCGTCCTGGTGGACTTCTGGGCCGCCTGGTGCGGGCCGTGCCGCCAGATCGCGCCGTCCCTTGAGGCGATCGCTGCCGAGTACGGGGACAAGATCGAGATCGTCAAGCTGAACATCGACGAGAACCCGGGTACGGCCGCCAAGTACGGCGTCATGTCCATCCCGACGCTGAACGTCTACCACAACGGCGAGGTCGCCAAGACCATCGTCGGCGCCAAGCCGAAGGCCGCGATCGTCCGCGACCTCGAGGACTTCATCGCCGAGTGACGTTTCACGTGAAACACGAATGGGCCAGCCCGAAGGGTTGGCCCATTCGCTTTAACGAGGCAGCTCGCTCTACAGCGGCCTCAGCGCCGGTTCCTTCTGCACTGCTCCCAGAAGCCGGTCGATCGCCATCTCCACGTCTTCCTTCCAGGACAGCGTCGTCCGCAGCTCCAACCGCAAGCGCGGAGAGGTCGGGTGAGGGCGAACCGTCTTGAAGCCCACGGCCAGCAGATGGTCCGCAGGAAGAACACACGCAGGCTCTTTCCAGCGCGCGTCTCCGAAGGCCTCGATCGCCTTGAAGCCCCGCCGCAGCAGATCCTTGGCGACCGTCTGCACCATCACCCTCCCCAGCCCCTGGCCCTGGTAGCCCGGCATGATGAACGCGGTCATCAGTTGCACCGCGTCCGGTGAGACAGGGCTCGTGGGGAAGGCTGTCGAGCGGGGGACGTAAGCAGGTGGGGCGTACAGCACAAAGCCGACCGGTACGTCGTCGACGTAGACGACCCGACCGCAGGAGCCCCAGTCCAGCAGGACGGCGGAGATCCAGGCTTCCTTCTCCAGGGCTGCAGTGCCGGCTTTTACCGCGGCTTCACCGCTGACCGGGTCCAACTCCCAGAAGACACACGCCCGGCAGCGCTTGGGAAGGTCCTGAAGGTTGTCCAGCGTGAGCGGTACGAGCCGACGCCCCATGAAGGCTGTTCCTCGCTTCCTTCGCCCGCGGCGTCGCGAGCGGCTGTCAGGGCGCTCCGTTCCCTGAGCAGGCTGCCGACGAACCCGCCGACTACGCCCAGCCCAAGGCCCGCGCTCACCAGTCCGGTGCGGCTCACCGTTCGCATGGCCCCCGCCTCCCCTAAGAGGTCTGCCAGGTGGATGCGCCATACCCGAACGCATCGTATCCATGATGCGATTCCATCGATACCGTCAGAAAGCAAAGAGCGGGCCGTGTTCCGGTACACACCGGACACGGCCCGCGTGGGTAGGCCGGGAAGCAAAGCCGGCTTGCCGACCTCAGGCTTCGGTCTCCTCCGCGTCATCGTCCAGGAGACTCTTCTGCAGAGCCAGCCTCTCGCCCGGAGCGAGCGTGCTGAGGATCCTCTCCAGGTCCTCCGGCGAGGCGAACTCGACGGTGATCTTGCCCTTCTTCTGGCCCAGTTCGACCTTCACCCGGGTCTCGAAGCGATCCGAGAGCCGGGTCGCGAGATCGGACAGCGCCGGGGAGGGAACCGAGCCGGCCCGCGGCCCCCTCGAACGCTGGGTCTTCTGCGGGCGTGAGCCCATCAGGGTCACGATCTCCTCGACGGACCGGACCGAAAGCCCCTCGGCCACCACCCGGTACGCCAGCCGCTCCTGCTCCTCCGGATCCTCGACGGAGAGGAGCGCCCTCGCATGCCCGGCGGAGAGCACCCCGGCGGCGACCCGGTTCTGCACCTTGGGCGAGAGCTTCAGCAGGCGCAGGGTGTTGGAGACCTGCGGACGGGAACGACCGATGCGGTCCGCCAGCTGGTCATGCGTGCAGTTGAAGTCCTTCAGCAGCTGATCGTAGGCGGCCGCCTCTTCGATCGGATTCAGCTGAGCACGGTGCAGGTTCTCCAGGAGCGCATCCAGGAGGAGCTTCTCGTCGTCCGTGGCTCGCACGATCGCAGGGATCGCGTCGAGGCCGGCCTCACGGCAGGCCCGCCAGCGCCGCTCGCCCATGATGAGCTCGTACTGTGCGGGGCCGATCTGCCGCACGACGATCGGCTGGAGGAGACCGACCTCCTGGATGGAGGTGACGAGTTCCTGCAGTGCGTCATCGTCGAAGACCTCACGCGGCTGCCGCGGGTTCGGCTTGATCGCATCGAGGGAGATCTCCGCGAAGTGGGCGCCCATGGGAGGTGCGGGCGTCTCCACGGTGCCGTTCGGCGACGGCTCCTCGGTTTCATGTGAAACAGGCGGCAGTGTGGCCACCTTCGCCGCGGCCACCCCGCGGTCGGTCAGCACCGGGACAGCGGCCGGTGATGGGGAGGCAGCGCCCCCCACCGCAGCCGGAGCCACCGTCTTCTCTGTCGGTGCAGCAGGGATCAGTGCGCCGAGACCACGACCCAAACCCCTCCGTCGCTCGCTCACTGGATCCCCTCCACCATGCTCGGGTTGCTCTGGGCGCCGATGTGGGCGTGCGTCGGGTCGTAACTGACGCCGACACCCCTCAGCGCGATTTCTCGTGCCGCCTCAAGATAAGACAGGGCACCGCTCGATCCTGGATCGTAGGTCAGCACCGTCTGTCCATAGCTCGGCGCCTCGGAGATACGGACCGAGCGGGGAATGCTCGTCCGCAGCACCTCCTCGCCGAAGTGGTTGCGCACCTCGTCCGCGACCTGCGACGCGAGCCGGGTCCGGCCGTCGTACATGGTCAGCAGGATCGTCGAGACGTGCAGGGTGGGATTGAGGTGCCCCCGCACCAGGTCGACGTTGCGCAGCAGCTGACCGAGGCCCTCCAGCGCGTAGTACTCGCACTGGATCGGGATAAGGACTTCCTGCCCGGCCACCAGGGCGTTGACCGTCAGCAGGCCGAGCGAGGGCGGGCAGTCGATGAGGATGTAGTCCAGCGGCTGCTCGTAGGCCTGGATGGCCCGCTGCAGTCGGCTCTCACGCGCCACCAGGGACACCAGCTCGATCTCCGCACCGGCGAGATCGATCGTGGCGGGGGCACAGAAGAGTCCCTCGACGTCGGGGACCGGCTGGACGACTTCCGCGAGCGGCTTGCTCTCGACCAACACGTCGTAGATGGAAGGCACTTCGGCGTGATGGTCGATCCCCAGGGCCGTGGACGCGTTGCCCTGCGGGTCAAGGTCGATGACCAGCACGCGGCTGCCATGCAGGGCCAGTGACGCGGCAAGGTTGACGGTCGTTGTCGTCTTGCCCACGCCCCCCTTCTGGTTGGCGACCACCATCACGCGGGTCTGCTCGGGCCGTGGCAGGCCCTCGCCGGCGCGGCCTAGAGCTTCCACCGCCAGTTGGGCAGCACGACCGATGGGAGTGTCGTCCATCGGGGGCGGTGTTTCACGTGAAACATCCTCCCCCATCGACTCGGTACGGGGACCGGGGACCGGATCGGTCATCGGTCCCGCGATGTTGGCGTCGGACCGCAAGGATTCACTCTCCTCGACTTCAGGCTCGCAATGAACAGAGCCTCCCATGTCTTCGGGGTCGTGAACCAGTGAGGCCTGTTGTTCTGTGGAGAAATCCACCTCTGTGGACAACTCCGTGCCCCTCAAGGGGGACGGAGCGTGATCGGAGGCACCTTCTCTCAGGGATCCGAGGGGCTTTCGGTCGCGGGGTTCGGCCGCAGCGCGGCCGCGACTGATGATGCCGTGCAGCAGTGAGCGACGTTTCACGTGAAACACGATGCACAGCAGCCGTGGCCGAACTGTCGCGACACTCCGGCGTGCGTAGGTTTGCCAGCTTGTGTGGAGTACGTCTCGTCGTCAGGACGGATCAGCGTCGCCGACGAGCGCGACCCGTCCTGGCCGCCTTCGCCCTCTTCGCAGCGAAGCGCACACCCCCCGGGCTCTCCCCGACCTCGACGCGCACGACCGTGGACATCGGGTCCACCACGCCCTCCCCGACATGGAGGATGGACGTCTCGACCGCGCCCAGCTTGCTCAGAGCCGTCGCCGCGCTCTTCAGCTCCTCTTCTGCCGTGTCGCCCTTGAGGGCGAGCATCTCTCCGTAGGGACGCAACAGCGGGATGCCCCAGGTGGCCAGCCGGTCCAGCGGCGCCACCGCACGCGCGGTGACGACATGCACCGGCGT
Organism: Streptomyces sp. SD31; assembly: GCF_052068475.1. Classification (NCBI taxonomy): domain Bacteria; kingdom Bacillati; phylum Actinomycetota; class Actinomycetes; order Kitasatosporales; family Streptomycetaceae; genus Streptomyces; species Streptomyces sp. SD31. The sequence continues at coordinate 305,164 of NZ_JBQHCX010000001.1, forward strand.
CAGCTTCCCCATGACCTCCTCGGCACGACCGCGGACGACCGTCACATGGTCCAGCCCCAGCAGCTCCACGACCTCCGTCAGGAAGTTCGTACGGCGTAGCAGGGGCTCCAGGAGTGTGATCTTCAGGTCCTCCCGGACAAGCGCCAGGGGAATGCCGGGGAGTCCGGCGCCCGAGCCGACATCGCACACCGTCACGCCCTCGGGAACGACCTCGGAGAGCACCGCGCAGTTCAGCAGATGCCGCTCCCACAAGCGGGGCACCTCACGCGGGCCGATCAGGCCGCGCTGCACACCCGCCTCGGCGAGCAGTTCGGCGTAGCGGACCGCATCAGCGTAGCGATCGCCGAACACCGCACGCGCCTGCTCAGGAGCAGGGGGAAGCTCCGCTGCCTCCGTCACGGGGACCGTCCTTCCGTACCGCCGACGCCCGGGCGCCGGCCACCAGAACCACCAGAACTATCAGGCTGACAAAGTTCGGCCCCGCCTGCGGGCAGACGGGGCCGGGGGAACGTACGGGCCGATCAGGCGGGAAGCACGACGACGAACCGCTGCGGCTCCTCGCCCTCGGACTCGCTGCGCAGGCCTGCGGCCTTGACCGCGTCGTGCACGACCTTGCGCTCGAACGGCGTCATCGGCTTCAGCTTCACGGGCTCACCGGAGCTCTTGACCTCGGCGGCGGCCTTGGCACCGAGCTCGGACAGCTCGGCACGCTTCTGGGCCCGGTAGCCCGCGATGTCCAGCATGAGCCGGCTGCGGTCCCCGGTCTCCCGGTGCACGGCCAGACGCGTGAGCTCCTGCAGTGCCTCCAGCACCTCGCCGTCACGCCCGACCAGCTTCTGCAGGTCTCGGCCGCCCGCGTCGCTGATGATCGAGACAGCGGCGCGGTCGGCCTCGACGTCCATGTCGATGTCGCCGTCGAGATCGGCGATGTCGAGCAGACCCTCGAGGTAGTCCGCCGCGATCTCACCCTCCTGCTCCAGGCGGGTCAGGGTGTCTGCACCCTCGGCAGCGGCGGAGGTGGTGCCTTCCGTCACGGGATGGGCTCCTTCTTACTTCTTGGACGGGGACTTGGGGCGCTGCGGGCCGCCCTTGCGCTGCCCGGACTGGGCCTTGCTGCGGGTGCCGCCGCCGGGCTTCTGCGCGGCCTTCTTGGCGCCCTCGGGCTTGGCGTCCTCGGGCTCGTCGGACTTCTTCAGCGACATCGGCTCACCAGCCTGCTTGGGACCGCCACCCTGACGCTGGGACTTGCTCTGCCGCTTCGGCTGCTGACGCTTGGGGGCAGCAGCGGTGGTCGGCGTACCGTCCTCGGTCACGGTGGCAACAGCGCCCTCGCTCTTCGCCACGGTGCCGTCGGCCTGCGCCGCGAGACCGGCCTTGCTCAGGCCATTGATGAACTTGCGCTCGTACTCGTTGCGGTCACGGCCCTTGGCCACGATGGCCTTGACGATGGCGCGCTGGCCGCGTCCGCGGGTCTTGCCGCTGTGCGTGACGTGCTTGGTCAGGCGCTCCAGGTACTCGGCCTGGGCCTTGGAACCCGGGGTCGGGTTGTTGCGGATGACGTACATCTGCTGGCCCATGGTCCACACGTTGGTGGTCAGCCAGTAGACGAGAACACCGACGGGGAAGTTGATGCCGAAGACGGCGAACATGATGGGGAAGACGTACATCAGCATCTTCTGCTGCTGCATGAACGGCGTCTTCACCGTCGTGTCGACGTTCTTCGTCATCAGCTGGCGCTGCGTGTAGAACTGCGACGCCGACATCAGGACGATCATCACCGCGGTGACGATGCGGACCGTGGTCAGCGAGGCTTCGAGCGCCGCGACGTCCGAGGAGCTGTCGGTGAACTTCGCGGCCAGCGGAGCCCCGAAGATGTGCGCCTTCTGCGCGCTCTCCAGCAGGCTCGCGTTGATGACACCGACGGTGTCGTTGTTCGCGATGCTGTTGAGCACGTGGTACAGGGCGAAGAAGAACGGCGACTGCGCCAGGATGGGAAGGCACGAGGAAAGCGGGTTCGTGCCCGTCTCCTTGTACAGCTTCATCATCTCTTCGGACTGACGCTGCTTGTCGTTCTTGTAGCGCTCCTGGATCTTCTTCATCTCCGGCTGGAGCGTCTGCATGGCCCGGGTCGCCTTGATCTGCTTCACGAAGAGCGGAATCAGGCAGATACGGATCAGAATCACCAGGGACACGATGGACAGGCCCCAGGCCCACCCGGTGTCATCGCCGAAGAGAGCGCCGTACACCTTGTGGAACTGGACGATGACCCAGGAAACGGGTGTCGTGATGAAGCTGAAGAGGCTGGCAATCGTGTCCACTAATCATGCTCCTTGGACATGGGACGGGGTCTCTGCGGCCGGGCTCGGAGGGACTTTCCCTTCGGTGGCCGTTTCGGCGGCGGAGTGCCCGCCCTTGCGTGCGCGCCAAGCGTTGCGCAGCATCTCGTGCCACCGAGGACGCTTGCGCGGCGGGACATGGTCCACCCCGCCCAGCGACCACGGATTGCACCGCAGGATGCGCCAGGCGGTGAGTGCCGTGCCCTTGATCGCACCGTGCCGGTCGATGGCGGTATAGCCGTAGTGGGAGCACGACGGGTAGTACTTGCACACCGGCCCGAGCAGTGGACTGATCGTCCACTGGTACAGCTTGATCAGAGCCAGCAGCGGGTACTTCATCGCGCGCCCCCTCCCAGCAGCCGCTGCAGAGCGGCATCCAGGTCTTGGGCCAGCTGTGCATGGTCGGCGTCACCCGCACCGGGCAGCGCTCGTACGACTACCAGGCTACCGGGGGGCAACTGGTCGACTCGGTCGCGCATCAGATGACGAAGCCTGCGCTTCACCTTGTTCCGCACGACCGCGCCGCCCACTGCCTTGCTCACGACGAAACCCGCACGTGCCGGGGGAGCGCTCTCCCCAGGCGCGTGCGGGTCCGTGGCACCGCTACGAAAGTGGACGACGAGGTGCTGGCGTCCTGCCCTGCGTCCTCGTCGTACCGCGGTCGCGAAGTCCTCGCGCCGCCTCAGCCGGTTCTCGGTGGGCAGCACGACGTCATGACCTGACCGGAATCAGGCGGACAGGCTGGCGCGACCCTTGGCACGACGGTTCGCGAGAATCGCGCGACCGGCACGGGTGCGCATCCGCAGGCGGAAGCCGTGGGTCTTCGCGCGACGACGGTTGTTCGGCTGGAAGGTGCGCTTGCTCACTCGGGGGCTCCAGAAATAAATCGGTAGTTGCGGGGTGCCGTCCTGGCTGTCACCGTGCGCCCACGAGTAGCTCGCAGTAACGCCCGAGTGCACCGCTTCCCGATCACCGAAACGCGATCTGTGCCCATCGGAGGCAGGCGGCAGCAGCCATCGACAACTCGACCTGGTTACGGTACGCGCGGCTGCGCCATCCGGTCAAACCAGCGGTCACCGGGAGACACTATCCACAGGCTGGGGACAACAACTTGAACCGCAGCCGTCGCCCTGACTACCGTGGCTGAACTCCGATTCGTTCCCTTGTCCCCTTGAATCTGGCTCCACCCATTTGAATCCCGACCCGTCCCACAATCACACGTTCGTGGGACCCGTGAGAGAGCGTGCCCTGTGGCTGACGTACCTGCCGATCTTGCCGCAGTGTGGCCACGAGTACTGGAGCAGCTCCTCGGTGAGGGCCGCGGACAGGGCGTCGAGGTGAAGGACGAGCACTGGATCCGGCGCTGCCAGCCGCTCGCGCTGGTCGCCGACACCGCCCTGCTCGCCGTACCGAACGAGTTCGCGAAGGGCGTACTGGAGGGCCGTCTGGCCCCGATCGTCAGCGAGACCCTGAGCCGCGAATGCGGCCGCCCCATCCGCATCGCGATCACCGTCGACGACTCCGCCGGCGAACCCCCGGCCCCGCCGGCGCCCCCCGCCCCGCCCCAACCCCGCTACGAGGAGCCGGAGCTCCCCTCGTACGACGGCTACGGCCGCCACCGCGCCGACGACCACCAGCCCGGCGGCTCCAACGACCCCCTGCCCACCGCCCGCCCGGCCTACCCGAGCGAGTACCAGCGCCCCGAGCCCAACCCCGGCAGCTGGCCGCGCCCGACGCAGGACGAGTACGGCTGGCAGCAGCAACGGCTGGGCTTCCCGGAGCGCGACCCGTACGCATCGCCGTCGCAGGACTCCTACGCACAGGACTCCTACGGCCCGCCCTCCCAGGACTACCGCCCGCAGCGCATGGAGCGGCCGTCGTACGACGGACACCGCCCCGACTACGATCAGCAGCGGCCCGACTACGACCAGCCGCGCGGCGACTACGAGCGCGACGGCCGCCGCGACCTGCCCGAGCCGCCCCCCGGCTCCGGCCATGTGCACCGCGGCGGCCCCGTCGGCGGGAACCTTCCCACCACCGGCGCCCCCGGCCCGCTGGCCGCACAGCCCGCGCCGGCGTCCGGGCCCGGCGAACCGACCGCGCGCCTGAACCCGAAGTACCTCTTCGACACGTTCGTCATCGGCGCCTCCAACCGCTTCGCGCACGCGGCCGCGGTCGCCGTCGCCGAGGCACCCGCGAAGGCCTACAACCCCCTCTTCATCTACGGGGAGTCGGGCCTGGGCAAGACGCACCTGCTGCACGCGATCGGGCACTACGCGCGCAGCCTGTACCCCGGCACCCGCGTGCGGTACGTGAGCTCGGAGGAGTTCACCAACGAGTTCATCAACTCCATCCGCGACGGCAAGGGCGACAGCTTCCGCAAGCGCTACCGCGAAATGGACATCCTGCTCGTCGACGACATCCAGTTCCTCGCGGACAAGGAGTCGACGCAGGAGGAGTTCTTCCACACCTTCAACACACTCCACAACGCCAACAAGCAGATCGTCCTCTCCAGCGACCGGCCGCCGAAACAGCTGGTCACGCTGGAGGACCGGCTGCGGAACCGTTTCGAGTGGGGCCTGATCACCGACGTCCAGCCACCCGAGCTGGAGACGCGGATCGCGATCCTGCGCAAGAAGGCGGTTCAGGAGCAGCTCAACGCCCCGCCGGAGGTTCTGGAGTTCATCGCCTCCCGTATCTCGCGCAACATCCGCGAGCTGGAGGGCGCGCTGATCCGGGTGACGGCGTTCGCCTCGCTCAACCGGCAGCCGGTGGACCTCGGCCTGACCGAGATCGTCCTCAAGGACCTGATCCCCGGCGGCGACGACGCGACGCCGGAGATCACCTCGACGGCCATCATGAGCGCGACCGCCGACTACTTCGGCCTCACGGTCGAGGACCTGTGCGGCAGCTCGCGCGGCCGCCAGCTCGTCACGGCCCGCCAGATCGCCATGTACCTGTGCCGCGAGCTGACGGACCTGTCGCTGCCGAAGATCGGCGCACTGTTCGGCGGCCGCGACCACACCACGGTGATGCACGCCGACCGCAAGATCCGCAATCTGATGGCCGAGCGACGCTCCATCTACAACCAGGTCACCGAGCTGACCAACCGCATCAAGAACGGCTGACAGAGACCGAGCCACGACGCCGAGGGCGTCCCCGGGACGAGTTCCCGGGGACGCCCTTCTTCGTCCTGCGGACACCCGCTGTTCGATTACCTGCCGGGTTACGGCCTCTCTCCACAGATTCGGTGACTTTTTCCCGTCCACATCCTGGGGACTGGGAAGTTGTCCATAGTGTGTCCACAGCCCCCTCTGCCGAGAGACCATCCAGCGAGGTCAGTCGCCTGTGGATTGGTGGACGAAGGATCTCCACAGGCTGTGGACAGCGCGGTGATCCACAAGCTGTGCATGAAGTTGTCCACCGACAACCCACAGGCTGAGGACGGTTGTCCCCAGTGATCCCCAGCTTCTCCACATCGCTGTCCACTGTTCGGCAACGCGACGCGCCTCCTCACCGTGCCGAGTGAAAGGCGTCACATGAAGTTGCCTGGTTGGGCTGTGGGAAAGGTGGGTAAAGCTGGGGACGGCACTGGGGAGAAGTCGCCCGAGCCTGTGCACGGCGTGTGCAGAACTTTCCGTTCTCCACAGAGACGCCCAGTTGTCCACCGGCTCCGCCCACAGGGCCCGTGGACAAAATTCCCGGCCTGACCTGCGAAAACAGGGTTATCCACGGTTTCCACAGGCCCTACTACTACTCCCAACTAGAGAGAGCTGGGAATCCGTTTCGAAGTGGGCCCTGTGCACAACTCGCTGTCCGGCTCCCGGCTGCCCCTCGTCACGACTTGACCCCGAGAGGCACCTACTGTCAGTGGGGTGCGTCAGACTGGTCCCGGTGTCCTTCCCCTCACTGGGCCGACGACACCGAGACAGACGACGAAGCCAGGCAGGCCGAGAAGCGCCGGCAACAGCAGGAGGCGGCAACAGTGAAGATCCGGGTGGAACGCGACGTACTCGCGGAGGCCGTGGCCTGGGCGGCGCGCAGCCTCCCGGCCCGTCCGCCGGCGCCTGTCCTCGCCGGCCTCCTGCTCAAGGCCGAGGACGGCCAGCTGAGCCTGTCCAGCTTCGACTACGAGGTCTCCGCGCGCGTGTCGGTGGAGACCGAGGTCGAGGAGGAGGGCACGGTCCTGGTCTCCGGCCGCCTGCTCGCCGACATCTGCCGCGCTCTCCCCAACCGGCCGGTGGAGATTTCCACAGACGGTGTACGGGCGACCGTGGTCTGCGGCTCCTCGCGGTTCACACTCCACACCCTGCCTGTGGAGGAGTACCCGGCACTGCCGCAGATGCCCAACGCCACAGGCACCGTCCCCGGCGAGGTCTTCGCGTCCGCGGCCGCCCAGGTCGCCATCGCGGCCGGCCGTGACGACACGCTGCCCGTCCTCACCGGTGTGCGGATCGAGATCGAGGGCGACACGGTGACGCTGGCGTCCACCGACCGCTACCGCTTCGCGGTCCGCGAGTTCCTGTGGAAGCCGGAGAACCCGGAGGCCTCGGCGGTCGCCCTGGTGCCGGCCAAGACGCTCCTGGACACCGCCAAGGCGCTCACCAGCGGTGACAGCGTCACCCTGGCGCTGTCCGGCTCGGGTGCGGGCGAGGGCCTGATCGGTTTCGAGGGCGCCGGGCGTCGTACGACGACCCGCCTCCTGGAGGGCGACCTCCCGAAGTACCGCACGCTCTTCCCGACGGAGTTCAACAGCGTCGCCGTGATCGAGACCGCCCCCTTCGTGGAGGCCGTCAAGCGCGTGGCCCTGGTCGCCGAGCGCAACACCCCGGTGCGGCTGAGCTTCGAGCAGGGTGTGCTCATCCTGGAGGCCGGTTCCAGCGACGACGCACAGGCTGTGGAAAGGGTCGACGCCCAGCTGGAGGGCGACGACATCTCGATCGCCTTCAACCCGACGTTCCTGCTTGACGGCCTGAGCGCCATCGACTCCCCGGTCGCCCAGCTGTCCTTCACGACGTCCACGAAGCCCGCGCTGCTGAGCGGCAAGCCGGCGGTGGACGCGGAGGCGGACGAGGCCTACAAGTACCTGATCATGCCGGTGCGCCTGAGCGGCTGAGCGTCCCGGTCGCCGTGAGTTGTCCACAGGCCGGTGGAGAAGTATCCCCGGCCTGTGGGGAAACCGCAGGCGAGGGTGTACGTATGAGCGCGTATGCCCACAGCTGTGCGCGGACGTCCGGGTTTAGGCTCGGACAGGGGTACGAAGGTGCCCCAGGGGTGCGAGGGCGCCCTGCACGCCACACAGCGACCTAAGGAACACAACTGATGGAGCTCGGTCTCGTCGGCCTCGGCAAGATGGGCGGCAACATGCGCGAGCGGATCCGCCGCGCCGGCCACACCGTCGTCGGATACGACCGCAACGCGGACCTCGCGGATGTCCACAGCCTGGAAGAGCTTGTGGGCAAGCTCTCGGGCCCGCGGGTGGTCTGGGTGATGGTCCCGGCCGGTGCCCCGACCCAGTCGACCATCGACGAGCTCGCCGAGCTGCTGGAGCCCGGTGACGTCGTGGTGGACGGCGGGAACTCCCGCTGGACGGACGACGAGCGGCACGCCGAGGAGCTGGCGGCCAAGGGCATCGGCTTCGTCGACTGCGGCGTCTCCGGCGGCGTCTGGGGCCTGGAGAACGGCTATGCGCTGATGTACGGCGGCGACGCGGAGAACGTCGCCAAGGTGCAGCCGATCTTCGACGCCCTCAAGCCCGAGGGTGACTTCGGCTCGGTGCACGCCGGCAAGGTGGGCGCGGGGCACTTCGCGAAGATGGTCCACAACGGCATCGAGTACGCGATGATGCAGGCCTACGCCGAGGGCTGGGAGCTGCTGGAGAAGGTCGACTCCGTGACCGACGTCCGGGAGGTCTTCCGGTCCTGGCAGGAGGGCACGGTCATCCGTTCCTGGCTGCTGGACCTTGCGGTGAACGCCCTCGACGAGGACGAGCACCTGGACAAGCTCAGGGGTTATGCGCAGGACTCCGGTGAGGGACGCTGGACTGTGGAAGCCGCCATCGACCACGCGGTGCCGCTGCCGGCGATCACCGCGTCGCTGTTCGCGCGGTTCGCGTCCCGCCAGGACGACTCCCCGCAGATGAAGATGATCGCGGCGTTGCGGAACCAGTTCGGCGGCCACGCGGTCGAGACGAAGTAGCCGGCGAGCACGACCGCTGGAAACGGCCGTCGGGAACCTGTCGGAAACGGCTGCCGGTAACGAGAAGAAGTAATCCACACCCTGGGGATGGCACCCTGGCACCCTCAGGAGCCCGGTTGTCCACAACTGGGGAAGTTGAAGCACACGTTGGGGGAGGTCGGCGAACGACCATGCACGTCACGCATCTGTCGCTGGCCGACTTCCGCTCGTACGCCCGGGTCGAAGTCCCGCTCGACCCGGGCGTCACCGCTTTCGTCGGGCCCAACGGCCAGGGCAAGACGAACCTCGTCGAGGCCGTCGGCTATCTCGCCACCCTCGGCAGCCATCGCGTCGCCTCCGACGCTCCCCTCGTCCGCATGGGCGCCGACCGCGCGATCATCCGGGCCCAGATCAGACAGGGCGAGCGGCAGCAGCTGATCGAGCTGGAGCTGAACCCGGGCAAGGCCAACCGGGCGCGCATCAACAGGTCCTCGCAGGTCAGGCCCCGTGACGTGCTCGGCATCGTGCGGACCGTCCTGTTCGCCCCGGAGGACCTCGCCCTGATCAAGGGCGACCCCGGCGAGCGGCGCCGCTTCCTCGACGAGCTGATCACCGCCCGTTCTCCGCGCATGGCGGGCGTCCGCTCCGACTACGAGCGGGTCCTCAAGCAGCGCAACACCCTCCTCAAGACGGCCGCGCTGGCCCGTCGGCACGGCGGCCGCACGATGGACCTGTCCACCCTCGACGTCTGGGACCAGCACCTCGCGCGCGCGGGCGCCGAGTTGCTCGCCCAGCGCCTGGACCTGATCGCGACGATCCAGCCGCTGGCCGACAAGGCGTACGAGCAACTGGCCCCCGGCGGCGGCCCTGTCGCCCTGGAGTACAAGCCGTCGGCTCCCGGCGAGGCGCACACGCGGGATGACCTCTTCGAGCAGCTGATGGCGGCGCTCGCCGACGTCCGCAAGCAGGAGATCGAGCGCGGTGTCACCCTCGTAGGCCCTCATCGGGACGATTTGCTTCTCAAACTCGGTCAGCTGCCCGCCAAGGGGTACGCCTCGCACGGGGAGTCCTGGTCCTACGCGCTGGCGCTTCGCCTGGCCTCGTACGACCTGCTCAGGGCCGAAGGAAACGAACCGGTGCTGGTCCTGGACGATGTCTTCGCCGAGTTGGACAGCCGGCGCCGTGAGCGACTGGCCGAGTTGGTGGCGCCCGGTGAGCAGGTCCTGGTGACCGCCGCGGTCGACGACGACGTACCGCATGTGCTGGCGGGGGCGCGGTACGCCGTGGCCGAGGGGACGGTGGAGCGTGTATGAGCGAGAACCCGTCGAAGAACCCGTCCGAGGACGCCCTCAAGAAGGCGGCCGAACCCTCCGGCGTCGACCTCGCGCGCGTGGCGCTGCGGGCGGCGAAGGAGCAGGCACGCGCGCGTGGGGACGCGGCGCGGCAGAAGAAGCAGGCGCGGCGCGGAGGCCTGCGCTCCGGCGCGCGGGCGGACGGCCGCGACCCCTTGGCGCTCGGCGCTGCCATTAACCGCTTGATCACCGAGCGCGGTTGGGAGACTCCGGCGGCGGTGGGCGGTGTGATGGGCCGTTGGCCGCAGATCGTCGGCGAGGACGTCGCCAAGCACTGTGTGCCGGAGAAGTACGACGAGGACGAGCGGGTCCTGGTCGTGCGCTGCGACTCGACGGCGTGGGCGACGAACCTGCGGTTGCTCGCCCCGACGCTGGTCGCCCGCCTCAATGAGGACCTCGGCCATGGCGCGGTGCGGCAGATCAAGGTGAACGGCCCCGGCGGTCCTGCCCGCCGTTACGGCCCCTTGCGCGCGCCCGGCAGCACCGGTCCCGGCGACACCTACGGCTGACCGGAGGGGCCGGCACGCGCGTGTCCGGCGTCGGTGCGAGGGGCGAGCGGCGGCGTCCGAGTCGCCGTGATCCGGGGCTGCGGAGCCGCCGTCACAGCAGTCCCGGAAGCCCCGTTTTCCACAGGTGATGGACATCACATCAGTGGTCGCCGACGGTCCCGGCGTACGGTCGGCGACCCCCTTGTCGTACAACCGCACGCGGTTGCGAATCGCGACCTGACTCCGAAGTAGCCAAGGGTTGACGGCCGGAAGCGCTGAGTGCCTCCCTGAGCCTCTTGGAGCCCCCATCCGTATATCGGGAGTCGGCCGAGCCGGGTTCAGGGCGCCACATGCGGACTCAGGTACCGGCAAACCCCCATCACTGTCGGCGCAACCGGTAGACTGGAGGCCAATCCCGCCCCAATCGTGGGGACCGTCCGGGAAAAGCTGAGCAACGCTGATCAAGGCTTACCAACGCAACATGCCGCAGCCGCTCCGGCAACCCGCCGACGAGCCTGGCTCGTGCTGTGCCAGAAAGGGCGCTTCGTGGCCGATTCCGGCAACCCCAACGAGAACATCCCGTCCACCGACGCCGGCGCCAACGGCGCGGTGACCCCGTCGAACGGCGAGGTCACCGCCTCGTACGACGCCAGCGCCATCACCGTCCTCGAGGGTCTGGACGCGGTCCGCAAGCGACCCGGCATGTACATCGGCTCGACCGGTGAGCGAGGGCTGCACCACCTCGTGTACGAGGTGGTCGACAACTCCGTCGACGAGGCGCTGGCCGGCCACGCGGACACCATCGAGGTCACGATCCTCGCCGACGGCGGCGTGCGCGTCGTCGACAACGGCCGTGGCATCCCGGTCGGCATCGTGCCCTCCGAGGGCAAGCCGGCCCTCGAGGTCGTGCTGACCGTGCTGCACGCGGGCGGCAAGTTCGGCGGCGGCGGCTATGCGGTCTCCGGTGGTCTGCACGGCGTGGGTGTATCCGTCGTGAACGCGCTGTCCTCGAAGGTCGCCGTCGAGGTCAGGACCGACGGCCACCGCTGGACGCAGGACTACAAGATGGGCGTCCCCACGGCGCCGCTGGCCCAGCACGAGGCCACCGAGGAGACCGGCACGTCGGTCACCTTCTGGGCCGACGGCGACATCTTCGAGACCACCGAGTACTCCTTCGAGACGCTCTCGCGGCGCTTCCAGGAGATGGCGTTCCTCAACAAGGGTTTGACGATCAAACTCACTGACGAGCGCGAGTCGGCGAAGGCCACCTCAGGGGCGGACGAGGCGGGTGCCGACGAGAAGGCCGAGGTCAAGACCGTCACGTACCACTACGAGGGCGGCATCGTCGACTTCGTGAAGTACCTCAACTCCCGCAAGGGAGACGTGGTGCACCCCACCGTCATCGACCTGGAGGCCGAGGACAAGGACAAGAGCCTGTCCCTCGAGGTCGCGATGCAGTGGAACAGCGGCTACAGCGAGGGTGTGTACTCCTTCGCGAACATCATCCACACCCACGAGGGCGGTACGCACGAAGAGGGCTTCCGCGCCGCGCTGACCTCGCTGATCAACAAGTACGCGCGCGACAAGAAGCTGCTGCGCGAGAAGGACGACAACCTCACGGGTGACGACATCCGCGAGGGTCTGACCGCGATCATCTCGGTGAAGCTGAGCGAGCCGCAGTTCGAGGGGCAGACGAAGACCAAGCTGGGCAACACGGAGGCGAAGACCTTCGTGCAGAAGGCGGTCTACGAGCACCTCAACGACTGGCTGGACCGCAACCCGAACGAGGCGGCGGACATCGTCCGCAAGGGCATCCAGGCGGCCACCGCGCGCGTGGCGGCGCGCAAGGCCCGTGACCTGACGCGTCGTAAGGGCCTGCTGGAGACGGCGTCCCTGCCGGGCAAGCTCTCCGACTGCCAGTCGAACGACCCCACCAAGTGCGAGATCTTCATCGTCGAGGGTGACTCCGCCGGCGGCTCGGCCAAGTCCGGCCGCAACCCCGAGTACCAGGCGATCCTCCCGATCCGAGGCAAGATCCTCAACGTCGAGAAGGCGCGGATCGACAAGATCCTGCAGAACCAGGAGATCCAGGCGCTGATCTCCGCCTTCGGCACGGGCGTGCACGAGGACTTCGACATCGAGAAGCTCCGCTATCACAAGATCATCCTGATGGCGGACGCCGACGTCGACGGCCAGCACATCAGCACGCTGCTGCTGACCTTCCTGTTCCGTTTCATGCGGCCGCTGGTCGAGGCCGGGCACGTGTACCTCTCCCGTCCCCCGCTGTACAAGATCAAGTGGGGCCGGGACGACGTCGAGTACGCGTACTCGGACCGTGAGCGTGACGCGCTGATCGAGATGGGCCGTCAGCGCGGCAAGCGCGTCCGCGAGGACTCCATCCAGCGCTTCAAGGGTCTCGGCGAGATGAACGCCGAGGAGCTGCGCGTGACCACGATGGACCAGGAGCACCGCGTCCTCGGCCAGGTCACCCTCGACGACGCCGCCCAGGCCGACGACCTGTTCTCGGTCCTGATGGGCGAGGACGTCGAGGCCCGCCGCCAGTTCATCCAGCGCAACGCCAAGGACGTCCGCTTCCTCGACATCTGAGTCGGTCTCAGCTGACCGCACCAGGAAGGACCTTCACCAGCAATGACCGACGAGAACACTCCCGTCACTCCTGACGAGGGACAGACCCTGCGTGTCGAGCCCGTCGGGCTCGAGACGGAGATGCAGCGCTCGTACCTCGACTACGCGATGTCCGTCATCGTCTCGCGTGCGCTGCCGGACGTCCGCGACGGCCTCAAGCCCGTCCACCGCCGCGTGCTGTACGCGATGTACGACGGCGGCTACCGCCCCGAGCGCGGCTTCTACAAGTGCGCGCGCGTGGTCGGCGACGTCATGGGTAACTACCACCCCCACGGCGACAGTTCTATCTACGACGCGCTGGTTCGCCTCGCCCAGCCGTGGTCGATGCGGATGCCGCTGGTGGACTCCAACGGCAACTTCGGCTCCCCGGGCAACGACCCGGCGGCGGCGATGCGCTACACCGAGTGCAAGATGGCGCCGCTGTCGATGGAGATGGTCCGTGACATCGACGAGGAGACCGTCGACTTCACGGACAACTACGACGGCCGCTCCCAGGAGCCGACCGTCCTGCCGGCCCGCTTCCCGAACCTGCTGATCAACGGCTCTGCCGGTATCGCGGTCGGTATGGCGACCAACATCCCGCCGCACAATCTGCGCGAGGTCGCGGCCGGTGCCCAGTGGTACCTGGAGAACCCCGAGGTCTCGCACGAGGAGCTCCTGGACGCGCTCATGGAGCGCATCAAGGGCCCCGACTTCCCGACCGGCGCTCTGGTGGTGGGCCGCAAGGGCATCGAAGAGGCGTACCGGACCGGCCGCGGTTCGATCACCATGCGCGCGGTCGTCGAGGTCGAGGAGATCCAGAACCGCCAGTGCCTGGTGGTCACGGAGCTGCCGTACCAGGTCAACCCCGACAACCTCGCGCAGAAGATCGCCGACCTGGTGAAGGACGGCAAGATCGGCGGCATCGCGGACGTTCGTGACGAGACGTCGTCCCGCACCGGCCAGCGCCTGGTCATCGTGCTGAAGCGCGACGGGGTCGCCAAGGTCGTCCTGAACAACCTCTACAAGCACACGGACCTGCAGACGAACTTCGGCGCCAACATGCTGGCGCTCGTCGACGGCGTCCCGCGCACCCTCTCCCTGGACGCGTTCATCCGCCACTGGGTGACGCACCAGATCGAGGTCATCGTCCGCCGTACGCGCTTCCGTCTGCGCAAGGCCGAGGAGCGGGCGCACATCCTGCGCGGCCTGCTGAAGGCCCTGGACGCCATCGACGAGGTCATCGCGCTGATCCGGCGCAGCGACACCGTCGACATCGCGCGCACGGGCCTGATGGACCTCCTGGAGATCGACGAGATCCAGGCCAACGCCATCCTCGAGATGCAGCTGCGCCGACTGGCCGCCCTGGAGCGCCAGAAGATCGTCCAGGAGCACGACGAACTCCAGGCGAAGATCACCGAGTACAACGAGATCCTGGCCTCGCCGGTCCGCCAGCGCGGCATCGTCAGCGCGGAACTCGCCGCGATCGTCGAGAAGTACGGCGACGACCGCAAGACCATGCTGGTGCCCTACGACGGCGACATGTCCATCGAGGACCTGATCGCCGAGGAGGACATCGTCGTCACGGTCTCGCGCGGCGGTTACGTCAAGCGGACCAAGACCGTCGACTACCGCGCGCAGAAGCGCGGCGGCAAGGGCGTACGCGGCACGAAGCTGAAGGAAGACGACATCGTCGACCACTTCTTCGTCTCGACCACGCACCACTGGCTGCTGTTCTTCACCAACAAGGGCCGCGTCTACCGGGCGAAGGCGTACGAGCTGCCGGACGCCGGACGTGAGGCGCGCGGCCAGCACGTCGCCAACCTGCTGGCCTTCCAGCCGGACGAGGCGATCGCCGAGATCCTCGCGATCCGCGACTACGAGGCGGCGCCCTACCTGGTGCTCGCCACGAAGGCCGGACTTGTGAAGAAGACGCCGCTGAAGGATTACGATTCGCCCCGCTCCGGCGGCGTGATCGCGATCAACTTGCGTGAGCGCGAGGACGGTTCAGACGACGAACTGATCGGCGCCGAGCTCGTCTCGCCCGACGACGATCTGCTTCTGATCAGCAAAAAGGCACAGTCGATCAGGTTCACGGCCACGGACGAGTCGCTGCGCCCCATGGGCCGTGCCACCTCCGGTGTCAAGGGCATGAGCTTCCGCGAGGGAGACGAGCTGCTCTCGATGAATGTTGTTCGAACCGGTACGTTCGTGTTCACTGCCACCGACGGTGGGTACGCGAAGCGGACCCCTGTCGACGAGTACCGCGTCCAGGGACGCGGCGGCCTCGGTATCAAGGCCGCCAAGATCGTGGAGGACCGCGGTTCGCTCGTCGGGGCGCTGGTGGTCGAGGAGACCGATGAGATCCTCGCCATCACGCTGGGCGGCGGTGTGATTCGTACGCGAGTCAACGAGGTCAGGGAGACGGGCCGTGACACCATGGGCGTCCAACTGATCAACCTGGGCAAGCGCGATGCCGTGGTCGGTATCGCTCGTAACGCCGAGGCGGGACGCGAGGCGGAGGAGGTCGACGGCGATGTGGCCGTCGACGAGACCGCCGAGGGTGCCGCGACCACCGGCACGGACGAGGGTGAGGCACCCTCGGCCGAGTAGCACGAGGAGAGAGTCATCGTGAGCGGAGCCACGGGCGCCGGATCGTCCGGTACCTCGACCGGTTCTACGGCCGGCAAGGACACGGACGGCGGCGGCCGTGGCTCCGCCGCGCGTGCGGCGGACACGCACACCACCCAGCTGAAGGCGATCAAGTCGCCCGCGAAGGACTCGCCCTCGTCAGGCGCGCCTGGATCCCAGGGGGGACCCGTGACGGACACCCGAGGCTCGCAGCCCCAGCAGTACGCGGCCGGCGCGGGCTCGGCCGGTCCGGGCGCCCAGCCGCAGCCCCAGCCGGCGCCCACAGGGGCGCCGCAGGCGGCCTCCGCACCGTCGGCGTCACCGCTGCCCGGGGAACGGCAGGAGCAGCAGCCAGCCGGGCCCTACCACCCGCCGCAGGCCTACCAGACGCCCGCTCCGGCGAGCACCGCACGCCGGCCGCGCACGGGAGCGAGTACGACGCCCCGCACCCGCAAGGCGCGCCTGCGCGTGGCCAAGGCCGACCCGTGGTCGGTCATGAAGGTCAGCTTCCTGCTCTCCATCGCGCTGGGCATCTGCACCATCGTCGCGTCCGCGGTGCTCTGGATGGTCATGGACGCGATGGGCGTCTTCTCGACGGTGGGCGGCACGATCTCCGAGGCGACCGGCTCGAACGAGTCGAACGGCTTCGACCTGCAGTCCTTCCTGTCGCTGCCGCACGTGCTGATGTTCACGTCGATCATCGCGGTCATCGACGTCGTCCTCGCGACGGCGCTGGCGACGCTCGGCGCGTTCATCTACAACCTCTCCGCAGGCTTCGTGGGCGGCGTCGAGCTGACGCTGGCGGAGGACGAGTGAGGGTGACCGAGGCCGGATGACGGTTGCCGTCGGAGACGGTTTCAAACCTCTCCTGACGGTCCCCCGACAACCGATTTTGGGACTGCCCATGTCGTGCGCTAATCTTCAAGAGTCAGCGCGCGGGACACACACCGCAGAGCGCGGCGGGGCTATAGCTCAGTTGGTTAGAGCGCATCCCTGATAAGGATGAGGCCACAGGTTCAAATCCTGTTAGCCCCACCAGCGAAAAGGCCCCCGGACCATCGGTCCGGGGGCCTTTTGACATCACCGGTTGACACCACCTGACGCCAACGGCGGTGAACGGCTGCGGTCGGCCGATCAGCGGGCCATCCATGTCCTCGTCGAACAGCTCGTGCTCGCGAAGGCATTGGCCGCAACACATGCCCGCCGTGTGGAGAGTGCCCGTAGGTATCCGGCGTGGTTGAGACGGTCGTTCTTGACGCGCTGGTGGGTGATGCTCGTCTCGCCATTGCCAGACGCACTGGTGACGGGTGGGGAGCCTGCGTAGGCCTTGCGCCTGCGGGCGGCGGCGAAGCGGCCCCGGTCGTCCCCGATCTCGGCCAGTGTCCGAGCGCCGAGCTGGATGCCAAGCTCCGGTCATTGGGTGGGCCTTCAGGAAGGCCAGGAGGGTGCCGCAGGTGTGGCGGGGCGAGCGGGACCGTGATGCGGCGGGCGCCGGCTCGCTTCAGGAGGCTGTCGAAGGTGCGAGAGAAGCCCACCGATGATCTTCCTCTCTAGTTCCTGCGGCTCCCGTCGCTCTGCAAGGCGTTTTGCTCCGCTCCCCGCGGAGGCCCCGACCGCCCCCCCGGCCGGGGCTACGCGTCTGTCTCCGCCCCGTTCCAGCCCGGTCGGCGTACGTGCCGCCGCATATGGTCGGGTCGAGGGCCGGGGGTCGAGGGGCACGAGGCGAGCACCGCACCGGAGCGGCGACGTCAGAACGATGCCTCGATGCCTCCGGCGGGGGATCGGCCGACACCGGGGCCGAGGGAGGCGCCGTTCCCGGCTGATGGCTTGCCGTGGGTGGATTCAGGATTTGGTTGTCTTCCATGCGCTGCAGGTGCTGTCGATGACATGCTTGTTGTGCCACTCGCCGGCGCAGACCCGGATCTCGAGGATGTATCCCTCGGGGAGATCCTTGTTCTGCCACCGATACGTCTGGAAGCCGGCGGTGTTCCAGATGGTTCCTTGCCGAATGGTCGCCTGGCTCTGGGGGTAGACGCTGCGCCAGGCAACGAGGGTCGCGTGACCGTCCTTCTTCTCGTCGACGACCTCGAACCAGTCCCCGACCTCGCGGAAGCAGCCACTCCCCACGGAGTTGTGGGCGCACGCCATGGCGGACGGAACACTCCCGTCAAACGGCGTGGCGTCGGCCTCGTCGATCTCGAAGTGGACGGCCGAGGCGTTGCCGATCGTGAGCAAGGTCGCGGCGGCCATACCACCGAGGACAGTGGCTATTCGTGCTTTGCGCAAGGTAGTTGCTTTCTTTGACGATTATTCAGCTGTGACGCTGTGAGTGTAGAGCTGCCAGCGTCTTCCGCACCAAGTTGAGCCCCGTGCCCGCCAGTTGCAGGTTCTTCAGACCACTTATGACCGGCCGACGAACCCGTCGACGTGGCTGACTGTCGTTGGCCCCACCAGTGAAAGGGCCCCACCAGTGAAAGGACCGCCAGTTCACACGGACCGGAGGTCTTTCGCATGCACGATTGTCAGTGCCGGATGAGAGCCTGGCGGCATGATCGTCGAACGGGCATACGCGCATGTTGCCGAGGGCGAGCTGGGTGAGGAGAGCCAGTGGCCGTGGTCGGTGCCGTGCGTGCGGCAGCTGCTGGACGACGGCCTGAAGTTCACCGCGCCGGTCACGTTCCTGGTGGGGGAGAACGGCTCGGGCAAGTCGACGCTCGTCGAGGCGCTGGCGGAGGGGTTCGGCCTGGACTCCTGGGGCGGATCCGCGGGCTACCGGTACGCCAGTGGGCGTGAGCCGTCGGCGTTGGGCGGGCGGATACGGTTCGAGGCGACGGCGGCCGGCCGCCGCATGCTGCGCGGGCCGCGCACACGCCGTAGAGGCTTCTTCCTGCGGGCCGAGACCGCGCTCGAAGCGCTGGGCCGGGAGCAGGAGACGGGGCGGCTGTCCGGGGCCGCGGACGAGATGAGCCACGGCGAAGGCTTTCTGATGGCCTTCCGAGAGCGGTTCCAGGAGCCGGGGCTGTACGTCCTGGACGAGCCCGAGGCCGCGCTGTCCTTCGCTTCTTGTCTTCAACTCGTCGGGCTGCTGCATGAACTGGGGCGTTCCGGCGCGCAGATCATCTGCGCCACGCACTCACCCGTGCTGACGGCGCTGCCCGGCGCCGAGATCATCGAGGTGGGCGACCACGGAATGCGTCCCGCCACCTGGCGGGGACTGGAACTCGTCGACCACTGGCGGCGTTACCTCAACGACCCTTGGGCCTATCTCCGGCACATCGTCGAAGGGGGATGAGGTACGTCATAGGGGTCGGCGTCCTGAGCGGTGCTGTGTATGAGCGGTGCTGTGCTTGAGCGGTACTGACTCTGAGCGGTGCTGTGTACGCAAGCTCGTTGTGGCGGTGCGGTCTGGACAACGGGGTTACGCGGTTTCGGCTCGGAGCGAGCCGTGGGTTCAGCGCTGGTGCGGGACCAGGGGCTGCGCCGGGGGCGCGGCGGAGTCGCAGGCGCCGACGGCCGAGGTGGACGGGGCCGCTTCGGTGTCCGTGAGCGGACGGTGGCGGCAGCTGGGGGTCTTGCCGTGCGCCTCGGCGCGGATGCGCTGCTTCATCGTGGGGGGCAGTGCTCTGGCGTAGGACCAAGCCCACTGGGGCATCGCCGGCACTGTCAGCTGGGTGCTGGTGTCACGCTCGCTGTCGCTCTTGCGCGCCGCCTCCTTGTGCGGTGCGGCCGCGGCGGCGGTCGTCGTGACGAATCCGAGCGCCGTGCACAGCGCGAGGAAGGCGGTGACGATGGTGGTCCACAGGTTCATGACCTTGTTCCGGGCCATGGCCCCTCACTTTCGGGTTGGGCGATTTGCGTACTTTCCTCATGATGTGTATGGGGGCCGAGAAGTCATGGACCGACGCCCGTGAAGCGCCGATCTTCAGATGAACACCACTCGAATGGGCGCATCGGGTCTGAAAAGTGCTGGAAGTGAAGGAAGCGGAGCAAAGTCACCATCTGTCGAGGTGTCATCACTCTCCGATCGCAGCGCCGTCGCCCGCTTCTACTGGGGTCCACCGGACGGCAGTTGAGCCCCGGCGCAGGTCACCGATCGATATCGGTCGGTGTGTATAGTCGGGCGCCAGAGGTCCCCTACGTCAAGGAAAGACGAGGTCGCGCGGTGAAGAAGCTTCTCCTGGTCGCACTGGCCGCCATCGGCGGGCTCCTCGTGTACCGCCAGATCCAGGCGGATCGCGCCGAGCAGGATCTGTGGACGGAGGCGACTGACTCCGTGCCCACGGGTTCGTGAGTCACCACAGCGGAATCTGAACAGACCCCGGCCGCCCTCGCGGTCGGGGTTTTGTGTGCTCGTCGCGTTCTCGCCGTCCCTAGTCCTCTCACGGAGTACCGAGCCTTCGAGTTGCGGGAGCGGCGCGGACGTCCTAGAGCCGGGCGTTTCGGACGGTCGTACGGATTGCGCGGGTGACGAGCGACCGGGCTGGGCAGGATGGGCGACGGTCGATGGTCAGGTGACGACGAGGGGCGGCGCGTAATGGGGCGGCGGCGTACGGCGCGGTGGCGTCGCGCGGGGATGAGGCGCGGACATCGCTCGGCACGCGCGCGTACGGCCGTCGTAGCCGCACTGCTGCTGTGTACGACGGCCGCCCTGCCGGGCCGGCCCGCCCTCGCGGCCGGAACGCCGAGCCCTTACGCCATCGCTCCGGACGCCCGGCCAGTCGCCGGCGCGACGGACGCCGCCGACGCCGCACCCCTCGTGCCCGGCACGACGTACAAGAGCTCCCTGCCGAGCGGCGTGAAGAGCTACTACCGCCTCGACCTCGACGCCACCTCCGACGCGTACGTCTCCGCGACGGCCATCCCCGCCCCCGGCACCTCCGTCTCCGCGGGCGACGGCATCAAGGTCTTCGTACTGGACGCCGACGGCAGTACCTGCTCCTCCGGCACCGAGACCTTCGGCATCGTCCACACCCCACGCCCGATCACGGCGTGGGCCGCACGCGAGGTCTCCTCCAAGCGGCCTCGCTGCGAGGGCGCGGGCACCTATTACGTGACCGTCGAGCGCGACGGTACGGCGGATTCCGCGCCGGACACCTGGGACCTGGAGCTCTTCGCCGCATCCGAACCGCCCCTGAAGCAGGCCGGCGCTACGAACACCCCCGAGGCCTGGGACTCCACCTCACCGGAGCCCGTCACCGGCGAGGGCGTGCGCCGCGCCGGCGGCTCCGGATTCGCCTCGGCGGCCCCCGTAGGGCAGGGCGTCTGGAACTCCGGCATCGAGCCCGGCCGGACGCTGTTCTACGAGGTGCCGCTCGACTGGGGCCGGCAGCTGTCCGTCATCGCCGAACTGGGCGGTTCGAATGGCCGCGAGGGCTATGTGCCTGGTGCGCTGAACCTCGCGCTCTACAACCCCGTGCGCGGCCTCGTCGACGATGCGAGCACCAGCTACAACGGCAGCCAGGAGAGCGTCGAACTCGATCCACTGCCGCCGGTCGCGTACGAGAACCGGTACGCCGTTCCCAAACGGTTCAAAGGCATGCGGTTCTCCGGTTCCTACTACCTCGCCGTGCACCTAGCGGCCGATGTGGCCGAGATGTACGGCGACGGGCCGCTCCAGCTGACGTTGCGCGTGCGGGTGGAGGGTGCGGCCGAGGCCGGGCCCGGCTATGCGGGGGAGTCGGAGCCTGGGGATGTCTTTCAGGTCACGGAAGGCGATCGGTGGGTGGCTGCGGGAGGAGGGGCGGCCGGGGATGGCGGTGACGCTGCGATGACCGTGCTCGCGGTGAGCGGGATCGGTACGGGGACTTTGGTGCTGGTGGTGCTGGCGGTGTGGGCTGTGGTGGCTCGGCGGAGGGTTGGGGCCTGGTAGGGCGAAGTCCTGGCCGGGAGGGTGCTGGGGGCGGGCTCGGGGGCGGGATGGCCGATTCGGGGTCCGGGGGCGCGAGGACTCGGGGCGCTGACTGGGCCACTCGGGCTGCGCTCGGGGCCTTGGCCGTCGGCAGCGGGCTCAGATGCGGGTCAGTGCCCAGAAACCCACGGCGTAGCAGGCCAGCGCCAGCAGCAGGAGCGGGACCGTCACCTTGGCGGGCGGGCCGGGCCGTCGTGCGAGGCCGTGAGGGGTGCGACGGGTGGCGCGGTGGCCGCCGCGGCGGCGAGGCTGCCGAATTGAGGGCTCCGAAGGTGGAACCTGCGGGCTCTGAGCGGTGTACGAAGCAGTAGAGGCATCGACGTGCTGGTGCTGCGTCGGCGTCGGGGGCTGAGCCGGGTACTGAGGTGCTCGCGGGTGAGGGGAGGACAGGACATGCGTGTTGTCGTAGGGGGAGATGTGAGCGGAGTGATGCTGCGCGCCTTGGTGCGATTGCCCCGCCTGTCTCCGACCCTGTGCCTGCGCCTGTGCCTGCATATGGGCTGGTGCCTGTGCCGCATGTGGCTGTGGTGGGGGTGTTTGAGTCCTGGGGGAGGAGCCTGTGGCCTCAGGCGGGGGCAGGTGGAAGCTGCCGGTGTCCGACATGGTGAGAGGAGCGTCCCGGTCGCTGGGCTGCGAAGGGAGGGAAGGCTCCCCAGCGGGGGGTGGCTGGGCACCGGGTCGGGGTGTGGGCGGGGTGGGCGTGGAGGGGGCGGCCGAGAACTCCGAGGCCGGGATCGGCCCTGCCACGCTGTGCCGTGGATCGCTCGATACGGAGCCGGGTCCGGGGCCGGGACTGGCTCCGGGTCCGTCGGACCTCCCGGCCCCAGAGCCCTGCGGTGTGGAGCCGGCGCCGGTCGCCATGGAGCCGGAGTCTGTCGGTACGGATCCTGTGCCGGACCGTACGGCGCCGGTACCCCTCGGCCCCACCGACCCGGTGACACCAACACCCGCGGTGCCCGTGCCGAACTGCTGGGAGCCACCACCCCTGCCTCTGTCGACTCCTGGCGCCGGTTTAAGTGGCCCGCCTGCTTCGAACCCCGGTGGCAGCGGCCCGAGTTGGTCGAAGATCTCGATCAGCTCGTCGTCGGGGCCCGGTTCCGGCAGGAGCTCGGCGGCCGAGGCGAGAGCCTTGCGGGCCCCGGTGGCCGTGCGGAACCGCGCCTGCGGATCGGGCTGCAGCAGCGAGGCCACGACCTGCCACAGCGGTTCGGGAATTCCCTTGGGCGCACCGGGTGTTCCGTGCGCGGCGAAGTACTGGACGAGCGCCTTGGTGTCCGGCTTGGCACCCTCCAGCAGGTACAGCGCGACCAGTCCTACGGCGAACAGGTCGGCGGGGAAGTCCGGTTCCGCACCCATGAGTTGCTCGGGGGCGAGATAACCGGGTGTCCCCACTACGAGGTTGGTCTCGGTCAGGCGGGGTTCGCCCAGCCGCATGGCGATGCCGAAGTCGGACAGGCGCAGCCGCGGGCGAGCTGTGCCGGTGGCCTCGAGGAGCAGGTTGGCGGGCTTGATGTCGCGGTGGACGACGCCCTCCGCGTGCACGGCGGCCAGACCAGCGAGGAGCTGGTCGAGAAGCGTGCAGACGAAGGAAGGCGGCAAGGGGCCGTAGTCCCCGACGAGATGGACCAGCGAACCGCCGGCCACCAGGTCCATGGTGAACAGGACTTTGTCGTCGTCGGCAGCCCAGCTGGCGGGCGCGAGCACATGGGGGTGATCGATCCGGAGGGCCTGTTCGCGGACGAACCGCAGCAGGGAGTGCGCGTCGCTCTGCTGCAGGACCTTGGCGGCCACATACCGGCGGCGGCGGTGATCCCAGGCGCGCCAGACGGCGCCGACGCCTCCGCGTCCGATCGGGTCGACCAGTTCGTACCGGCCGGCGAAGACCTCACCCATGGCTGTGCGTCGCTCCTCCCCCTTCGGTTACCCCCCTTGCTTCCCCCTCGACGAGCGATACGACTCCCCTCGCTGTCCCCTCTCTTTGCGGACTCCCCCGTCGGCCCTTCGTGAACCCTTTCGCGGGCTCCCCCATTGCCGCCTGCCCCCCCGCGTCCTTCCCGGTGAGAGACACGCCCCCGCCGTGATCCCACCGTGAACGCCCAGATCCCCCGTGTGGCCGCGCTGGTGAACCGCACGGCCTGGTCAGCACGGCCTGCTCATGACCGCCCAGAACCTGGGCCGACGGCCCGGCTGCCGAACCCCCTTCGGCGACCGGGCCTCGGGGTCAGTTCTGGTGGGACTGGTAGTGCGTGACCGCGTCGGAGGTGCGGCCGGCGCCGTACACCCGAAGGAACTCTGCCAGTTCCGGGTGGGTGGGGGCGAGGGTGTCGGCGGCCTCGATGATGTCCCCCGCAGCGGCTACCGAGCGCAGCAGCGACTGGATCTCACGGACCACCCGCTTGACCGTCGGCGCCCCCGAACTGCTTGTCGTCTGCGTGGTGTTGCTGAGCACCGAGCCCCCCTGTGACTTCTTGATCTCCTCCATGCGGTCGGTGGCCTCGGCCGCGCTCACGCTGCCGTCCGCGACCTGCCCCGCCAGGTCCTGCAGCAGCTGCACCCGCTGGACCACGGCGGGATTGCCGATCTTCGCCCGCTGGCCGCTCATCAGCTGCGACAGCATCGGTGCGGACAGTCCCAGTACCCCCGCGAGACGAGCCTGGTTGAGACCAAGATCGTCGATGAGCTTACGGAAGAGCGCCCCCAGCGGCTCCCCGTACCAGTTCCGCTGCAGTTCCCGCGCTCTTGCGGTCGCTTCCTGCTGTGCGGCGTCCATTGCGTCTCCCCATCGCTTCCCCAAAAACCGTGGTTCGCTGTAGCGAACCACGCCGAGCATCTTACGGAGAGTGGTCGTTCATCGGGACCCCCAATCTTTTTGCGAGATACGGGGGGCGACCCGGTACTCTGGTCTGCGGCACCTGCCGGTACGTGGTTCTTCCGGTGGGATGCTCCCCTTCCGGGGCCTTAGCTCAGTTGGTAGAGCGCTGTCTTTGCATGGCAGATGTCAGGGGTTCGACTCCCCTAGGCTCCACACCTCGGACCGGTCAGACGCCCTCGCGGCCTCTGGCCGGTTTTTCATTCCGAGGGCTCCGGGAACCCTTACTGGGTGACGTGTGTCACGTGGCCCGTGATGGCGCCGTTGCGGATATTTGCGCAAACGGGAGCAGTGAATGCAGCGCGCGGAATGGACGGACGGGCCGCCTGCGTGACGCCAGGTTGCGCGCTCCGGTGCCTATGCCTGGCGTGAGCTGGTGTGAACGCGAGCGGGTAACCATAAAGATGCGCTCCGTTAAGAACATCTGTGCGGTACTTTCACGCGCGGCCCGTTGCAAACGTCATCGTGGAGGGAGTGCGTAAACACGCCCCGTCCCGAGGTCGCCGGGAGCGCCGGCAGGCCTCGCCGGGCCCCTCGGGCACCTTGAGGAAAGCCTCAACCTCTACGCGGAGATCGGGGTCAACTGTCACCGCGTCAGACGGACGTCACCTTCCTGTACTTCGGCTCCGGCCACAGCGCCGGCGATGTTCCACGTGAAACGTCGCTGTGGGGCGGAGGACTCCCAAGTCCTCCGCCCCACAGTGCAGTTCGGTGTGCAGGCCGTCATCGGCCCTCACACATCAGCTGCCCTCACATCACCGGCCCTCGTCGCGCCGGGCAGCCTCCTCCTCGGCCTCCTTCGCCTGGACCTCAGGGTCGAGAGCGGACTGGCCGCTGCCGTCCACCGAAGAAAGACGGCTCGACTCCGGCACCTCGGTCGCGGCAGGGGGCTCGACCAGCCAGTCCGGGTTGGCCTGCTTGTCCCACCACTTCCAGGCGGCGAAGGCACCACCCGCGAGAACACCGACCACCGCCAGCATCCTCGCGGCCCGGCCGGCCTTGGCACGCCGCTGGTGCTTGCGTACCAGTTTCTCGATCTCCTTCGGCGAGATCTGACCGCGCAGCGCAGCCAGTGCGGCGGCACCACGCGCAGCGGCCTCGCCCCTGACGGGCCCGGCCGCGGCCACCGCCTGCTCGATCCTCGGCCGGGAATAGTCGGCGGCCTGCCGGGCCGCCTTGCGCGTACGGGCAGCCGCCTCATGAGCGGCCAGGTCGACCTTCAGCGGCACATGTGAACGGGCCTGCTCCAGACGCGGCGCCACATGCGCCCCGTACTGCAGCAGGGCTTGCACGCGGGCCTGCTCGGTGGCCTGGGTCACCTTCGGCGCGAGCCGTACGCGTGCCTCGTGTGCGTAGTGCGCGGCCCTGTCCTTGGCGGTGTCGGCGTAGGGCGCCACCACTTCCGCGGCGTGCAGCACGCTGTCCTTCGCCGAGCCGGTCGCGGCGCGCACGCTGTCGATGCGGGTCACGGGATCCTCCTCCTCGGTGGCGTACGGTATTTCGACTCTCCACCCTTTTACGGATCATGCCTCCCCGACCGCTCCGCAGCATGCGAAGGCAGGCATATGGGTGCGGATGGAGATGATCGAGTGCAATAGCGGATCAATAAGGGGCAAGGGGAGCTTGTCGTCGACAATGCCACGGATACCCGCTCCGCGCGCCCTATCCCGGGAGTACTCGCGCAGTTTTCTGCAAGGGATCGCCCAGGTTGCGTGCCCATGAACGAGCGACGGGCGACGTCAGACGCCGTCCGTGCGAGGATCGGGGAGTCACAGAAAGACAACGGAAGGCAGATCGTGGCCGAGCAGCTCTACGCCACCCTGAAGACCAACCACGGCGACATCCAGGTCCGGCTCCTCCCGAACCACGCGCCGATCACGGTCAAGAACTTCGTCGAGCTAGCCAAGGGCGAGCGTGAGTGGACGAACCCCACCACCGGTGAGAAGGCCCCTGCCAAGCTCTACGACGGCACGGTCTTCCACCGCGTCATCAGCGGCTTCATGATCCAGGGCGGCGACCCGCTCGGCAACGGCACCGGCGGCCCTGGCTACCAGTTCCAGGACGAGTTCCACCCGGACCTCCGCTTCGACAAGCCCTACCTGCTCGCCATGGCCAACGCGGGCCCGGGCACCAACGGCTCCCAGTTCTTCATCACCGTCTCCCCGACGGCCTGGCTGAACCGCAAGCACACCATCTTCGGCGAGGTCACCGACCCCGCCAGCCAGAAGGTCGTCGACGCCATCGCGACCGTCCAGACCAACCCGCGCACCGACCGACCGCTGAACGACGTCGTCATCGAGTCGGTCGTTGTCGAGACCCGCGAAGGCTGAGTCCGGGACGCGACTGAGTCCGGCACCTCCCCCTGGGAACCAAACGCCCCGCTCGTCCGTAAGGATGAGCGGGGCGGTGTATTGAGGACGTGCACCGCGTAAGACGACCTAGGGGACCTCATGGACCAGTCGGCAGGCAGCCCGCAGGACGCGCAGAGCCTGCCCGTCTGCTACCGCCACCCGGACCGCGAGACCGGCGTCCGCTGCACCCGCTGCGAGCGCCCCATCTGCCCGGACTGCATGGTCAGCGCTTCCGTCGGCTTCCAGTGCCCCCATTGCGTCCGTAGCGGCTCCGGCACGGGGCACGCCCCCACCGCCTCCCAGCCCCGCACTCTGGCCGGCGGCACCATCACGGCCGACCCCCGGCTGTTCACCAAGATCCTCATCGGGATCAACGTCGCGGTCTTCATCGCCGTGCACGTGTGGTCGTCACTGCTCACTGACCTGGTCCTCCTCGGCGCGTGGCCGCCGGCCCCCTTCACGCCCACCGAGGGCGTCGCCGGAGGCGAGTGGTACCGCCTGGTCACCTCGATGTTCACCCACGAGGAGCCATGGCACATCGGCTTCAACATGCTCAGCCTGTGGTTTCTCGGCGGCCCCCTGGAAGCCGCCCTCGGCCGGGCCCGCTACCTCACCGTCTACTTCGTCTCGGGCCTGGCGGGCAGCGCCCTCGCCTATCTGCTGACCTCTCCGACCACGGCCACGCTCGGCGCCTCCGGTGCCATCTTCGGCCTGTTCGGTGCCACCGCCGTCCTGATGCGGCGGCTCAACTACGACATGCGGCCGATCATCGCCCTGCTGGTGATCAACCTGATCTTCACCTTCAGCCCAGGCTTCAACATCTCCTGGCAGGCCCACATCGGTGGCCTCGTCGCCGGTGTCATCACGGGCTATGCGATGGTCCACGCCCCGCGCGAACACCGCGCTCTCGTACAGTACGGGGCTTCCGCTCTCGTACTGGCTGTCGTGGTGCTCCTGACCCTGCTCAGGACCGCGCAGCTCACCTGACGCGTCTTTTTGTCCACAGCCTGTGCCGGATCTTGTGCATGCTGTGCGGGAACGACTGTGCCCCCTGTCTGGAGCCAACGTTTCCGCAGGTCAGACAAGGGGCGAACAGGTTTTCGGCAAGTCGTGGTTGACCGGTAGTTCCGTCACACCGGCGTCAACTGCCGATGGGTTATCCACAGATCGTCTTTCTTTTCAACATGTGGAAAACGGCTGTGGATAACTCACCGGATAGCCCTGGGCAGAGCTGCGTTCACCGCTGCTTCCCCGCTACTTCCACTGCGTGGAGACACCGAATCCGGCGGCGATGAAGCCGAAGCCCACCACGATGTTCCAGTTGCCCAGCGCGTCGATGGGCAGCGAACCGTCGGTCACGTAGAAGACGACGATCCAGGCGAGGCCGATGAGGAACATGGCCAGCATCACGGGTGCGACCCACGCGCGGCTGTGCAGCTTGATGGCGGTCGCCTGCTTCGACGGCGGCGGCGTGTAGTCGGCCTTCTTGCGGATACGTGACTTCGGCACGAGGGTCTCTCCTGTCGATGCGCTGCGTGGCCGCGCAGGGAACTGTGGCTGGCTCGGGGCAGCGTACAAGGGGACTCTGATTGCTCCCCCGGGCGTCCGTTAGCGTAGTGCTTCCGTGGCGCCGAAGGAGATAAGGGTACGTTGAGCAATTCTGCCGACTCCCCCGGGTCAGGATCCAGTCCTGTCCGCAGCCGTTTCCGGCCGGTGCGGGTGCTGACCGCGGCTGTCTTCGCTCTCGCGGGGCTCATATTCTTCACGAGCTTCAATACGGCCAAGGGCACCAACATCCGCACGGACGCCTCGCTCCTGAAGCTTTCGGACCTGATTCAGGAGCGCAGCCACGAGAACGGTGAGCTCAACGAGTCCAACGCGGCCCTGCGTGACGACGTGGAGGCGCTGGCCGAGCGCGACGACGGCAGCACCAAGGCCGAGGACGACAAACTGGCGGCGCTGGAGCAGCGGGCGGGGACGCAGAGGCTGACGGGCGAGGCGATCACGGTCACGTTGAACGACGCCCCGCCGGACGCCACGGCCAAGCTCCCCGGTTATCCCGAGCCGCAGCCGGACTATCTGGTGATTCACCAGCAGGATCTCCAGGCCGTGGTCAACGCGTTGTGGCAGAGCGGCGCCAAGGGCATCAAGGTCATGGACCAGCGGCTGATCTCCACCAGCGCGGTGCGCTGCGTGGGCAACACCCTGATTCTCCAGGGGCGGGTCTACTCACCGCCGTACAAGATCACGGCGGTCGGTGATCCGGAGAAGATGCAGAAGGCGCTCGCGGCTTCGCCGGCGATTCAGAACTACATGGTGTACGTCAATGTCTACGGCCTCGGCTGGAAAGTCACCGA
Source organism: Streptomyces sp. SD31 (assembly GCF_052068475.1). Lineage (NCBI taxonomy): Bacteria > Bacillati > Actinomycetota > Actinomycetes > Kitasatosporales > Streptomycetaceae > Streptomyces > Streptomyces sp. SD31. The sequence continues at coordinate 334,258 of NZ_JBQHCX010000001.1, forward strand.
GGACGGGACGGTGACTCTGCCGGGCTACTCGGGCACAGTGGATCTGCAGTACGCCAAGCCCGTGGAGTGAGCCTTCTCTGGAGCTGCCGGTGCGTGTTGTCGTCAGGACCGTCAGCGAGCTGTGTATCACCGTCGGCACGGTGATCGTTCTTTTTGTCGTCCATGTGCTGTTCTGGACCGGCGTGAAGGCCGACCACGTCATGGACGATCAGATCGATCGGTTACAGCAGCGGTGGGCGCAGGGCGCGGTGCGGCCGACGGATGCGACATCCGGTGGCGCCGCGAGTCCGGGCAAGAACCCGCAGTCGAGTCCGCCGAAGCCCGCGCCGTACACCGCGGACGAGCCTTTCGCGATCATGTACATCCCGCGTCTTGGTTTCACGTGGAACAAGCCGGTGCTCGAAGGCACCGCCACCAAGACCCTCAAGAAGGGGCTGGGCCACTACGCGAACACCGCCCAGCTCGGCCAGAAGGGCAACTTCTCGGTCGCCGGTCACCGCCGCACGTACGGCGATCCGTTCAAGGACTTCCCCAGACTGCGTCCCGGTGACGCGGTGGTGCTGACGGACGGGGCGTCCTGGTTCACGTATCGGATCGACAAAGGCCCTTACAAAACACTGCCCACGGACATTGAGGTGATCGACCCTGTGCCTCGTAAGTCGGGGTATACGCGTGAGGGCCGGTATCTGACCCTGACCACGTGTGATCCGGAGTGGGGGCACAGTCACCGGCTGATCGTGTGGGCGCATCTGGACGCCGTTCAGCCTGTGGAGGCCGGGAAACCGGAGGCGTTGCGCCGTTAGTCTGTTGGCTGTACGGCGTGAGTCTGGTGCCGTGGTGCGACGGAAGGGACGGCATGTACGGCTGGATCTGGCGGCATCTGCCGGGGAATGCGTGGGTGAGGGCGCTGATCTCCCTCGCTCTGGTCGTGGCCGTGGTCTACGTCCTGTTCAACTACGTCTTCCCGTGGGCCGAACCGCTTCTGCCCTTCAACGATGTGACGGTGGACAACCAGTGAGCGCGCGCATTCTCGTCGTGGACAACTACGACAGCTTTGTCTTCAACCTGGTCCAGTACCTGTACCAGCTGGGCGCCGAGTGCGAGGTGGTGCGCAACGACGAGGTGTCGACGGCGCACGCCCAGGACGGCTTCGACGGCGTGCTGCTGTCGCCGGGGCCGGGTACGCCGGAGGAGGCCGGGGTCTGCATCGAGATGGTGCGCCACTGTGCCTCGACCGGGGTGCCGGTCTTCGGTGTCTGTCTCGGCATGCAGTCGATGCAGGTGGCGTACGGCGGTGTGGTGGATCGTGCGCCGGAGCTGCTGCACGGCAAGACCTCGCTGGTCGAGCACGAGGGCAGGGGTGTCTTCGCGGGCCTGCCGACGCCGTTCACGGCGACGCGTTACCACTCCCTCGCGGCCGAGCCGGAGACGGTGCCGGCCGAGCTGGAGGTGACCGCGCGCACGCACGACGGCATCGTCATGGGGCTGCGGCACCGTGAACTTCCGGTCGAGGGTGTGCAGTTCCACCCCGAGTCGGTGTTGACCGAGCACGGGCACCGGATGCTGGCCAACTGGCTGGTGGAGTGCGGCGACCAGGGTGCGGTGGCGAGGTCGGCGGGGCTCGCCCCGGTGGTGGGCAGGGCCACGGCGTGACCGCGCTGCGCCCCGAGCGCGAGTCCGGCGCCGCGTACGGGGAGTCCTTCACGGATTCCTACGGCGGCGCCGGCGGCCAGGGCACCTCGTACGGGCAACAGCCGTACGAGGAGTCCGGTGCGCTCGGGGAGTGGTACGGCGGGGAGACTCACGTCGCTCAGGGGCGGGGCGCCGAGGGGTATGGCGCTGACGGTTACGGCAGCGATGGCTATGGGGGCGAGGGCTACGGCGCCGGCGGTTACGGCGCCGAGGGGGCTGCCGCGTCCCAAGAGCCGTACGCGGAACCGCATGTGGAACCGTACGCCGAGCCGCGCGTGGAACCGCACGCGGCGCCGTACATACCCCCTCCCGACGACGAGACCGTGGCGTTGCGGATTGCCGATCCGCCCGTCGGCGAGTCCATATCGGCTTCTCCGGCCTCCTCCGCCCCTTCGGCCACAGGAACCCCTACGGGCGGTCGTGCGGCCCGTAGAAAGGCCGCCAAGCGGCGTCACGGGCGTCATGGCGGCTCCCGTCAGGAGTCCGAGGCCGGTGAGGCGGCCGAGAGTGGCTCGGCGGCCTCTCAGGCCCCCCTCTCGCGTCTGGAGGCCCGTAGGCAGGCGCGGGCGCGCAGGCCCAGTCCGGCCGTCCTTGCGAGCCGGGCGATCGGGGAGGTGTTCATCACCACCGGTGTGCTGATGCTGCTGTTCGTGAGCTACCAGCTGTGGTGGACCAACGTCCGGGCGCATGCGCAGGCGGACAAGGAGGCGAGCAGCCTCCAGGACGACTGGGCGAGCGGCAAGCGCAACCCCGGGACGTTCGAGCCGGGGCAGGGTTTCGCCATCCTGCACATTCCGAAGCTGGACGTCGTCGTTCCGATCGCGGAGGGCGTCAGCAACAAGAAGGTGCTCGACCGGGGCATGGTCGGTCACTACGGCGAGGGCAAGCTGAAGACGGCGATGCCGGATGCCAAGACCGGGAACTTCGGGCTGGCCGGGCATCGTAATACGCACGGCGAACCGTTCCGGTACATCAACCGGCTGACGCCCGGTGACGAGATCGTCGTGGAGACGCAGGACAAGTATTTCGTCTACAAGATGGCGTCGATCCTGCCGGTGACGTCGCCGAGCAATGTGAGCGTGCTGGATCCGGTTCCGCGGGACTCGGGTTTCACCAAGGCGGGCCGTTACATCACGCTCACCACGTGCACGCCGGAGTTCACCAGCAAGTACCGGATGATCGTCTGGGGCAAGATGGTCGAGGAACGGCCGCGCAGCAAGGGCAAGCCGGATGCGCTCGTCAGTTAAGGGCAGATGAACGTGGCAGCGACGACCGACGACACCGAGCACGCGGAGCGCGCCGCCGCGACCGAGTCCACGCACCGGCCGGCTCGCCGCCGCGGCATGGGCCGGATCGCGATGGCGGTCAGCGTGTTCGGGGAACTCCTCATCACGGCGGGCCTGGTGCTGGGCCTGTTCGTCGTCTACTCCTTGTGGTGGACGAACGTCGTCGCCGACCGTGAGGCGAGCAAACAGGCCGACAAGGTCCGTGACATCTGGGCCCACCAGGACGACGGGGACTCCGGCCGTCCCGCCGAGTTCGACTCGAAGAACGGCATCGGCTTTCTGCACGTTCCCACGATGAGCGGGGAAGACATCCTGGTCGAGAAGGGCACGTCGTCGAAGGTCCTCAACGACGGCGTGGCCGGCTACTACACCGACCCGGTCAAGGCGACCCTGCCGACCTCGGGCAAGAAGGGCAACTTCTCCCTCGCCGCCCACCGCGACGGTCACGGCGCGGAGTTCCACAACATCCACAAGATCGGGAAGGGTGACCCGATCGTCTTCGAGACGAAGGACAAGTGGTACGTCTACAAGGTCTACGCCGTCCTTCCCGAGACGTCGAAGTACAACGTCAAGGTGCTGTCCGCCGTCCCGAAGGAGTCGGGCAAGACGAAGGCGGGGCACTACATCACGCTGACGACGTGTACGCCGGTGTATACGAGCCGGTACCGGTACATCGTGTGGGGGGAGTTGGAGCGGGTGGAGAAGGTGGATGCGGAGCGGACGTTGCCGGAGGAGCTGCGCGGCTGACAGAGGTTCTTCGAGGACCTCTGTCCCCTAGCATGCCTTTGCGCGTGGTGCCTATCGCAGTGCCTTGAGCCGCACTCCGGCGCTCCATGCCTCCAGCTCGTCGCGGTTCACAGTGATGACGCCGCTCAGGTCGGCGATCGCCTGTGCTTCCAGGCTGAAGTTGCCGGTGGCGACGGACAGGGCGATGTGGACGCGGTCGACGGCTCGGGCGGCGCCGGCGAACTTCTGCATGTCGGCGCTGGGGACGGACGAGCGACTAGCCCGGTTCTTGCACTGGATGCTCGCCTGACGTTTCGATCAGGGCGTTGAACATGGGGACGACGGTCTTGCCCAGGACGTGGCTGATGCGTTGGTCGATGCGGTCGTCGAGGGAGATGACGTCAGCGGGGGCCGGGTTTTCCACAGGCTGTGTGCGGGCCAGGTACTCCATGTCGAGGAGGTACGTGCGTACCTGACGGGCGATGTCGCTGTCGCGGAGAAGCATGGCGATGGTGAGGACGGCGCGGCGGGAGTAGATGGTGAGACAGTGCCGATTCGTTGATCACGTTCTGCGCCTCCGTCTGTGGCGGTGTGGCCGTATGGCCGGGGCAGAGCTCTGACTCCCCACCCCCACCTGATCAACGAGTCGTGAAATGGGAAGACACGATCGACGGAGGAACGACTGTCCTACGGCTCGGTGGTCACGGCAGCCGGACATGGCTGAGCCCCGGCACCCTGCTCAGGGCGCCGGGGCTCAGCCATGTAGGCCGGGGGGTCAGTCCTCCGTGCGGGCGGACGTTCCGGTCACGCCACCGAAGATCTGGCCGCCATTGTCGCCGCCGCCGTTGTTGTTGCCGTTCTGGTCGAGGGCGATCAGGTTGACCGCGGTGCCCTGGGCGACCTGGGTGTTCGGCTGCGGGTCCTGGGTGATGACGACGGCGTTGTCGTCCTGGGAACCCTGGATGCTGCCTACGGTCAGCCCCGCGTCCTCGATGGCCTTCTTGGCGTCCTTGAGCGACAGCTGGGTCACGGTCGGCACCGTCACCTGCTGCTGCTCGGCGGCCTTGCCGATCTGGATGTTCACCGAGGAGTTCTTGTCGGCCGGGCTGCCGGCCTGCGGCGAGGTCGCGATGACCTTGCCGACCTGGTTCGGGTCCTGGGTCTCCACCTCGGTGCAGTTGCCGACCAGGTCGTTGGCCGTCATCTGGGCCTTCGCCTCGTCGCAGGACTTGCCGAGGACGTCCGGCACGGTGGCCTTCTCTTCCTCCTTGGCGACGGTGAGGGTGATCGTCGAGCCCTTCTCCTGCTCCGTGTCACCCTCGGGGTCCTGGCTGATGACGACGCCTGGAGTCCGGTCGGATTCCTCGGTCTTCTGCTCGACGGTGAAGCCCTTGTCCTCGAGCTGGGCCTTCGCCTTGTCGAAGGTCAGGCCCGTGACATCCGGCACCGTCACCTTCGGCGCCCCGGTCGACACCACGATGTTGACCGTGGAGCCCTTGTCGACCTTGGTCTTGGCGGCAGGGTCCTGCTCGCAGATGTTGCCCGCGGGCTCGTCCGCGCACTCCTTCTTGGTGACCTGCCCCAGCTTGAGGTCGACGTTGCCGAGTAGTTCCTTCGCGCTGTTCTGGGTCTCGCCGACGAGGCTCGGGACGGCCACGGTGTCGTTGCTCGCGCCCTGCCCGTCGAACACCCACTTGCCGATGAGGACCGCGCCCACGAGCACCAGCACAGCCGCGACGACCAGCAGGATCGTCGAGGTGTTGGACTTCTTCTGGCGGCGTCGGTCGACGCGGTCGTCGTAGCCGTAGCCGCCGTCGTCGGGGTTCATGGGCGGCAGCATCGACGTGGCGCCGGCGTCCGTGGCGCGCAGGGCCGTGGTCGGCTGGTCGTCGGGGTAGCCGCCGTAGCCGACGGAGCCCATGGCCGCGGTCGCCGCCACCGGCTGGCCGTCGAGGCAGGCCTCGATGTCGGCGCGCATCTCGTCGGCCGACTGGTAGCGGTAGTTGGGGTCCTTGACGAGGGCCTTCAACACGATCGCGTCCATCTCGGGCGTGATCTCGGGGTCGAAGACGGACGGGGCCTGGGCCTCCTCGCGGACGTGCTGGTAGGCCACCGCGACCGGGGAGTCGCCGACGAAGGGCGGGCGGACCGTCAGGAGCTCGTAGAGCAGACAGCCGGTCGAGTACAGGTCCGAGCGAGCATCCACCTGCTCGCCCTTCGCCTGCTCCGGCGAGAGGTACTGGGCGGTGCCGATGACGGCCGCGGTCTGGGTCATCGTCATGCCGGAGTCACCCATGGCGCGGGCGATGCCGAAGTCCATGACCTTGACCTGGCCGTTGCGCGTCAGCATGACGTTCGCGGGCTTGATGTCGCGGTGGACGATGCCGTTGCGGTGGGCGTACTCGAGACCCTGGAGGATGCCGATGGTCATCTCCATGGCGCGCTCCGGCAGCAGCTTGCGGCCGGAGTGGAGCAGCTCACGCAGCGTGGAGCCGTCCACGTACTCCATGACGATGTACGGGATCGACACGTTGTCGATGTAGTCCTCGCCCGTGTCGTAGACCGCGACGATCGCGGGATGGTTGAGCGAGGCGGCCGACTGGGCCTCCCGGCGGAACCGGGCCTGGAAGGACGGGTCGCGCGCGAGGTCCGCTCGCAGCGTCTTCACCGCCACGGTGCGGCCGAGGCGGGTGTCATGCGCGAGGTAGACCTCCGCCATGCCACCACGACCGAGCACCTGGCCCAGTTCGTACCGGCCGCCGAGGCGACGCGGCTCTTCCATAGCTACCTACCAGCCCTCTCCGTCGGTCCCGCCCTCACCCTTGTGGGTGTGGCGGTGGTCCGTCCGGGCATACCGTACCCGGCTCATCTTGTGTGACCTGGCCAAGCCCGTAACCCGATACAGGACCGGTATCGCAACGTGCACCGATGTGAAGGGGACGTGAGCGGGGTCACTTCCTGTTGCCGATGACCGCCTCCATGACCTTCTTCGCGATGGGGGCCGCGAGGCCGCCGCCGGAGATGTCGTCGCGGACCGCGTTCTCGTCCTCGACCACCACGGCCACGGCGACGGGTGAGCTGTTGTCGCTGAGCTTGGCGTAGGAGATGAACCACGCGTAGGGGTTCTCGCTGTTGTCCACGCCGTGCTGGGCGGTGCCGGTCTTGCCGCCCACCTTGACGCCGTCGATCCGGGCGTTCTTACCCGTGCCCTCCTCGACGACCGTCTCCATCATCGACTGCAGGATCTCCGCGTTCTCCGCCGACAGCGGCTTGCTCATCTCCTCGGGGGTGGTCTTCTCGAGGGGGTCGAGGTTGTGCGTCTGGACCTCGTCGACCATGTACGGCTTCATCAGCGTGCCGTCGTTGGCGACGGCCGAGGCGACCATGGCCATCTGCAGGGGCGTGGCGGCGGTGTTGAACTGGCCGATGGAGGACAGCGCGGTCTGCGAGGGGTTCATGTCGTCGGAGAAGACCGACGCGCTGGTGCGGACCGGCGTGAACTGCTCCTCGGTGAAGCCGAACTTCTTGGCTTCCTCCAGCATCTTGTCGTTGCCGAGGTCGGAGCCGATCTTGCCGAAGACGGTGTTGCAGGACCACTGCAGCGCGACCCGCAGCTTGGCGTTCTTGCAGGGGATGTTGCCCTCGTTCTTCAGCACGGTCGTGGTGCCCGGCATGGTCCACGGCAGCGGCGTCTTGGTGTTCTGGTCCGCGTCCGTGTAGAGGCCGTTCTCCAGTGCCGCGGCCGCGGTGACGACCTTGAAGGTCGAGCCGGGCGGGTAGACCTCGCGCAGCGCCCGGTTGAGCATCGGGTCGTCGGGGTTGTTCTTCTTCTGGAGCTTCTTCCAGGCCTCTTCGTCGGAGGTGCTGCCGCCGGCGATCGTGCCGGGGTCGTACGACGGGTAGGAGGCCAGCGCCAGGATCTTGCCGGTGGACGGCTCGATGGCGGCCACGGCGCCCTTGCCGCCCTGCGCCTTCAGGCCGTTGTACGCGGCCTTCTGCGCGGCGGCGTTGAGGGTGGTGACGACGTTGCCGCCTTCCCTCTCCTTGCCCGTGATCATGTCGAGGGTGTTGCGGAAGAAGAGGCGGTCGTCGGTGCCGCTGAGGATGCCGTCCTCGATGGACTCGAGCTGGTTGGCGCCGTAGGCCTGCGAGACGAAGCCGGTGACGGGCGCCCACATCGCGCCGTTCTTGTACGTGCGCTTGTACTTGAAGTCGCCCGTCGTCGTCTCCGCGTACCCGGTGATCGGGTTTCCGCCGACGATGATGTTGCCGCGCGGCGTGGCATAGCGCTCGATGGCGACCCGGCGGTTCTTGGGGTCGTCCTTCAGGCTGTCGGCCTTGACGTACTGGAGCCAGTTGTCCCGGATGAGCAGGGCGAGGATGAGGAGGCCACAGAAGATCGCGATCCGGCGCAGGGGCTTGTTCATGACGGGCGGACCACCTGGGTCATCTCGGCGTCGGGGTTGGGGGCAGGGGCGGGCGCGGGGCGGCGCGCGGTGTCGCTGATGCGGATGAGCACGCCGATGAGTGCCCAGTTGGCGATGACGGAGGAGCCGCCGTACGCCAGGAACGGCATCGTCATACCGGTCAGCGGGATCAGGCCCATCACACCGCCGGCCACGACGAAGACCTGGAGCGCGAAGGCGCCGGAGAGGCCGATGGCGAGCAGCTTGCCGAAGGGGTCGCGGGCGGCGAGGGCGGTGCGCACGCCGCGCTCCACGATCAGGCCGTAGATCAGCAGGATCGCCATGACGCCGGCGAGGCCCAGCTCCTCGCCGAAGGTGGCGAGGATGAAGTCGGAGTTGGCGGCGAACCGGATGAGCTCGGAGTGGCCCTGGCCCCAGCCGGTGCCGAGGGTGCCGCCGGAGCCGAAGGCCCACAGGGCCTGCATGGCCTGCTCGGAGTGGACGACGCCGTCCCTGACCCCCTCCTGGCTGAGCGTGTACTCGCGCATCGGGTCGAGCCAGGCCTGGACACGCGTCTTGACGTGCGGTTCGAAGCTGGCCACGCCAACGGCGCCGACCGCGGACATCAGCAGACCGAAGACGATCCAGCTGGTCCGCTCGGTGGCGACGTACAGCATGATGACGAACATTCCGAAGAACAGCAGCGACGTACCGAGGTCGGTTTCGAAGACCAGGATGAGGATCGAGATCATCCAGACGACGATGATCGGGCCGAGGTCGCGGCCGCGCGGCAGGTACAGGCCCATGAAGCGGCGGCTGGCGAGGGCGAGGGCGTCGCGCTTCACCATGAGGTAGCCGGCGAAGAAGACCGCCAGCACGATCTTGGCGAACTCACCGGGCTGGATGGTGAAGCTGCCGACCTGGATCCAGATCTTGGCGCCGTAGGTGATGTCGGCGCCGAGGCCCGGCACCAGTGGCAGCAGCAGCAAGAAGAGTGCGCCGGCCATGGAGATGTAGGTGTAGCGCTGCAGGGTGCGGTGGTCCTTGAGGAAGAGCAGCACCACGATGAACAGGGCGATCCCCATCGCCGTGTAGATCAGCTGGTTGGTGGCCTTGCCGCCGGCCTGCCCGATCTGTTGCAGCAGCTTCGACTGGTCCAGTCGCCAGATGGCCACCAGCCCCAGTCCGTTCAGCAGCGTCGCCAGCGGCAGCAGCAGCGGGTCCGCGTAGGGCGCGAACTTCCGTACGGCGAGATGGCCCACGCCGGCCAGCAGGCCGAGCCCCACGCCGTAGCTGAGCAGCCCGGCCGGCACCTGGTCGTCGATCGCCAACCCCACGTTGGCGTAGGCGAACACCGGGATGACGACCGCGAAGACCAGCAGCGCGAGCTCGGTGTTGCGTCGGCTCGGTGCGCCGATCGCGCCGATCGTGGACGTGTGGTGCGTCGGCGAGTTCGTTGAATTCGTACCGCTCATGGATGTGACGGGGCCTCTCACGGCTTGCCTACTGCGTACCGCAGTTCGAGACGACCTTCTGCTCTTCCTCCGAGAGAGTCGGGCCGGGGTTTGGCGTCGCAGTCGGTGTCGGGGAGGTGGACGGGTTCGGGGAGTTGGTGGCCGACGGATTCGGCGTGGGTGTCGCCTTGGACGTAAGAGAGGTACGGGTGGTTCCCGTGGTGCCTCCGGCCTCGCCCTCGCCCGTCCTGGAGTTCTTCTCGCTCTCGGCGGCCTGCTGCTCGGCCCGCTTCTGGCACGCGGAGGCCTGCAGGGCGAGCTCGTCGATCTTCGCCTGGGCGTCCTTCAGGCCGCCCTCGGTGATGGTCCCCTCGACCAGCTTCTTCTGATACGGCGGCAGGTACTTGAGTTCGATCTCGGGGTGGTCCTTCTCCACCTTCGAGAGCGAGACCCAGGCCAGGTCCTGGCTGATCCCCCGGTACAGCGCGACGTGTTCCTCGTTGGCGCCGACGTAGTACTGGGTCTGCGTCCAGCGCCAGCCGCCGTACAGACCGCCGCCGATCACGCCGAGCGTGAGGGCGATGTAGAAGGATCTCTTCAGCCACTTGCGGCCCTTGCGGGGCTTGACGAAGTCGTCGTCGCCGTAGTCGCCGAAGCTGCCCGCCGGGATGTAGCCGGTGGTGTCGCCGGAGCCGGGCGGGCCGAACTCGCCGCCTCCGCCGCCCTGTCCGGGCACCTGGCGGCCGAGCCCGGAGGCGCGTCCGGCGGGGGTCTGCATGATGCCGTTGTCGTGCAGCTGGTGCTGGTTCTCGGCGACGGCGCCGACCACGACCGGGGTGTCGGACAGCTGCCCGGCGAGGGTGTCGCCGGTGTCCAGGTCGAGGACGTCCGCGATGATCACGGTGATGTTGTCGGGGCCGCCGCCGCGCAGCGCGAGCTGGATGAGCTCCTGGACGGTCTCCTGGGGGCCCTGGTAGCTGGCGAGGGTGTCTTCCAGGGTCTGGTGGGACACCACCCCGGACAGGCCGTCGGAGCAGATCAAGTACCGGTCGCCGGCGCGGACTTCGCGGATGGAGAGGTCGGGCTCGACGTGGTCGCCGCTGCCCAGCGCGCGCATCAGCAGGGAGCGCTGCGGGTGGGTGGTGGCTTCCTCTTCGGTGATGCGGCCTTCGTCGACGAGGCGCTGCACCCACGTGTGGTCCTGCGTGATCTGCGTGAGGACGCCGTCGCGGAGCAGGTAGGCGCGCGAGTCGCCGACGTGGACGAGGCCGAGGCGCTGACCGGTCCACAGCAGGGCCGTCAGGGTCGTCCCCATGCCCTCGAGCTGGGGGTCCTCCTCGACCATCGAGCGCAGCTGGTCGTTGGCGCGCTGTACGGCGGTGCCGAGCGAGGTGAGGATGTCCGAGCCGGGGACGTCGTCGTCGAGCGCGACGATGGTGGAGATGGCCTCGGAGGAGGCGACCTCGCCCGCGGCCGCGCCGCCCATGCCGTCGGCGATGGCGAGCAGGCGGGGTCCGGCGTATCCGGAGTCCTCGTTGCCCTCCCGGATCATGCCTTTGTGCGATCCGGCGGCGAAGCGCAGTGACAGACTCATGCGCACCTCGCCCGTCGGCTCCGGGTACATCCGCACGGTGCCCACCCTCCGGTCGGGAGCGCGCCGGGGCCCGGGGTGGGGGCCCACGCCGCGTGCTCGCTCCGCTCGCGCCTATTCATGATGTAGCACTACTTCCGCAGCTCGATGACGGTCTTGCCGATGCGGATCGGCGCGCCCAGCGGAATCGGTGTGGGGGTCGTCAGCCGCGTTCGGTCGAGGTACGTGCCGTTGGTGGAGCCCAGGTCCTCGACGATCCACTGGCCGTCGCGGTCCGGGTAGATCCTGGCATGTCGGCTGGAGGCGTAGTCGTCGTCCAGCACGATGGTGCTGTCGTGCGCCCGGCCCAGGGTGATGGTCTGGCCCTGGAGCGCGACGGTGGTGCCGGTGAGGGTGCCCTCGGACACGACCAGCTTGGTGGGGGCGTTACGGCGCTGGCGGCCGCCGCCCTGCTGGCCGCGCTGCTGCGGAGGCGCCGCCTGCCGGGCGGCCTGCTGCGGCCGGGCGGCTTCGCGCCTGGAGCCGCGCTGGGTGACGCGCGTACCGAACAGGTCGCTGCGGATGACCTGCACGGCCACGATCACGAACAGCCACAGTACGGCCAGGAAACCCAGCCGCATGACCGTGAGGGTCAGCTCTGACATTGCCCCCGCTTCACCCTTCGGCTTGCCGGTAAATGATGGTGGTGCTGCCCACGACGATCCGCGAGCCGTCGCGGAGCGTAGCGCGGGTGGTGTGCTGCCCGTCCACCACGATGCCGTTGGTGGACCCGAGATCCTGGATCGTCGAGGGCGTTCCGGTCCGGATCTCACAGTGCCGGCGCGAGACGCCGGGGTCGTCGATCCGCACGTCGGCTTCGGTGCTGCGGCCCAGCACCAGCGTCGGGCGGGAGATCTGATGGCGGGTGCCGTTGATCTCGATCCAGTAGCGGGTACGTCCGGCGGCCGCGGGTGCCGCGGGACGCTGGCCGCCCGCGGCCGGCGGGTAGCCGTAACCGCCGGGGCGGCCGCCCGGAGGCGGCGCGGCCGGCATGGGCGGGGCGCCCGCGGGTGCGGCGGCCGGCGGATAGCCGTAGCCGCCCTGGCCCTGGGCGCCGCCGGGCCGCCCGGCCGGGGCGGCGGGTGCCGGAGCCGGTCTGCCGCCGCTCTGCTGGTCGGTGGAGCCGGCGAGGGTACGGCTGCGTACGCGGTACAGGCCGGTGTCGAGGTCGTCGGCCTTCTCCAGATTGACCTTGATCGGGCCCATGAAGGTGTAGCGCTGCTGCTTGGCGTAGTCGCGGACCATGCCGGCGAGCTCGTCGCCGAGCTGGCCGGAGTAGGGGCTCAGGCGCTCGTGGTCCGGCGCGCTGAGCTCCACGATGAAGTCGTTGGGGACGACCGTACGGTCGCGGTTCCAGATGGTCGCGTTGTTGTCGCACTCGCGCTGGAGCGCTCCCGCGATCTCCACGGGCTGGACCTCTGACTTGAACACCTTGGCGAAGGTGCCGTTGACCAGACCTTCGAGACGCTGCTCGAACTTCTTCAGGACTCCCATGGGGCACCTCCTCCGTAGCCTGCTTCGTCCTGCATCCCGCGTGGCGGGCACTGCTTCACCTGGTACTGCTTACTGATCGTATCCACGCGCCGGTCAATCGGCTGGTTCCCCCTGTCGGCCCGGTCGACGGGTGTCGACGCCCTCGAAGTTCCCTGTGGGGCTCTGCTTCGAACTCCTCGCTTCGAACTCCTCAGGGACATCGTCCTGCCATGGATCGTAGAGGCGGCCGCAAACCAGTGTCCCGCACCTGGCTGTGGACCCCTACCGGCTCCTGGACAGATGCGTGGTACCGGTACGAGGTTGATACGTGAACAGGTACTCGTTGATACGGAACGGCGGGCGCCGCGGGTTGGTCCGGGGGTTGTCGGGGGTTGTCGGGGGGAGTGCAGACGGTGCTGGTGGGCGGCTGTGGGGCGGCTGCCCGGGGGTAAGGGATGTGAACCCACCCTGGCCGGCGTGCTAATGTTCTGCGTGTCGGAAGGCGCCGGACCGCAAGGAAAGAAGCCCGAAGACACACCCAATGCGCGGGTGGCGGAATAGGCAGACGCGCTGGATTCAGGTTCCAGTGCCCGCAAGGGCGTGGGGGTTCAACTCCCCCCTCGCGCACGCTGAGAAACCGATGAAACGGGTCTCTGCAGGTGACGGAAGTCACGGCAGGGGCCCGTTTCTCGTTTCCATGATCGCTGTGAGGCATCACACAGCTTGAGCAGGGCATACGGCAGGCCCCGACGCGTGAGCTATCTCACGGGTGGGGCCTGTCTCGTTGGTGCTGGAGTGCCGAGGCGGAGGGATCTATGCCGCTGATGCCGGCCTAGTTACGTATCAGGCCGACCTGCTGTGCGGTGACGAAGACGTCGGACCCGTTGTCCATGCCGTTCGCGATGCGGTTGGCGATGGGGCGGGACCGGGAGGCCTCGGTGATGGCGATGATGTAGCGCAGCATGCCGCGCGCCTGGGCGGTGCGGTCGGTGCTGCGGATGCCGAGGTCGCTGAGGCTGTTCTCGAGGCTGGACTCGTTCAGGTTGACGGCGGTCAGCGACTGGTTCGCGACGCGGGTGAGGGCGTCGTAGCTCTCCTTGCCGAGGAACCAGTTGTCGTCGGCGTCCTCATGGTTGGGGACGTCGGGGGCGAGGTTCAGGACGAAGTTGTGCGGGATGTCGTGGGAGAAGAACCGCACGACGCAGAAGTCGCTGAGCCGTACGATCGCATGCACCGCGGGGGTGGGGTTGCCGCTGCTGATCACGATGTCGGCGAAACTCTGGCTCTCCGTGTTGCCGGTGATGGCGACGTTCGCCTCGGTGTCGGCGTCGGGCATGACGCGGCCGTTGGCCGAGGTCTCGGCGAGGTTGCGCAGCTGGTCGAGCATGGTCAGATAGGCGCCCGAGCCGCGGTTGATGTTCCAGCGGACCTGTGGGAAGTCGACGTGTTTCTTGCCGGCGACGGTCTCGGCGTTGATCCTCACCTGGTCCGCCGCCGTCGAGGCGGATGTCTCGGTGTCCCTGGGCACTGTGAAGAACACCAGGATCCCGAGCAGGACGGACAAGGTGACCGCGATCAGGACGCTGGTGGGCATGGTGTGCTCCGGTTGTTCGACGTGTAGCGATGTCACGACCGACGCTCACAGCCGGGAGGTTGTCTGGCAGGCCCCTTTTGCCGCCGCATACAATTCCGGAGGATCGAGTTCCACATTAGTTGTCCGGACGTAACGCTGTCGTCGCTCCACGCCTCTGCCTTGCGGGCGACACGCTGGTGCAGGACGTCACCGGCGTACGGCGGCTGCCCGGCAACCTGCTCGACGCCCCGCCCGCCTCTTCGCGCCGGGGGCCGAAGCCCTCGCCCGCGCGCTCGCCCCGCGCACGTTTCCCGGAGCGACCCAGGACGATCCGTCCGGTCGTCTCCCACGTCGCCGGGCTCACCTGGATGTGGGCAAGGACGCGGCCGGGGCGGTGGCACCTCGGGAGCCGCCGGCGCCGCAGTGGCTCTCGGGGCCGCATCGCCCTACCGGCCCCGAGGCGCACAGCCGACCGTCATTCACGGCACCGGAGACGGTCAGGGACAGACCCGCCTGTACGGCCGGTCCGGAACGTAGGTGCGCCACTGCGCACGAGTCAGCTCGGCCTTCCCGGCACGGGCGCAGACAAGGGACACCGCTCGGTCCGGATCCACCACGTACCGCTGGAGCGGGACGTGCTCGCCGCCCGCGTACAGCATGGTGCTGTCCGGGCTGAAGGCGAGCGTGTCGATGCTTTCACCGGGGGTGGGCAGAGAAGGGCCGAGAGGTTGCTGGGTCGAGGTGTCCCAGAGTTGGACGGTGCCCGCGTCGCCGCCCACGGCGAGCGTGCTGCCGTCCGGACTGAATGCGAGGGCCGTGATCGTCTCGGCTGAGTCGGAGGACGGATCGACGGGCGCCAGAAAGACGTTCCTCAGGATGCCCGCTCGGTGCCGGAGGTCGCCGTCCCAGACGGCCACCCGCCCCGTCCCGTCGCCGGCCGCCAGGCCGGAGCCGTCGGGAGCGAAGGCGATGGCTGTGATGTCGTCGTGCTGGACGAGGTCATGGGCGTGGGACCGGCCCGCTCGGACGACGCGGTTGTCGGTCACGAGGAGACCGCCGTCTCGGCTGACGGCCAGATGTCGGCCGGCCGGGGCGGGGAGGAGCGCCGTCCTCCGCCGCTGGGTGGTGTCCCATGTCTCGTTGACGAAGCCGTCGTCGGTCAGACGTGCGGTGAGGAGCGTACGACCGCCCGGTCCCAGGGCGATCGCGTCCGGCGGCGTCGCGGACGGCCTCGCCAGGTCCACCGTGGTCTTCGCCCGTCCGGCGGCCACGTCCCACACCGTCAGACGCTGAGGCACCGGGTCCCAGCCGGTCGCGGAGACTCCGTACGCGAACATGCCGCCGTCGGGGCTGAAGGACAGCAAGGGCTCGGTGACGTCCGCGGGGGCCGTCGGTATGCCGGTGCGGGAGGCGGGATGGGACGGGTCCGGCAGGGTGCGCAGCAGACGGCCGTCGCGTGTGCTTCGCAGCCGGAAGACGTCGCGGTCGCCGATACGTTCGGCGGTGGCGAGCGTCCTGCCGTCGGGGCTGAGCCGGACCCCGGTGAGCGGACTCGTCCGCCAGGCGCGGGTGAGCGTCGTGGTGAGGTCGAGGGTGTGGACCGTGCCCCCTTCGAGATACCGCAACAGGGGCCGCGAGGAGTCCCAGGCGAGATCGGAGAGCGTCTCGTTGTCCAAGGAGTGCCGGAAAACGGGGGCGCCGCCGCTGGGCAGACGCCACACTCTGATCTCCTGGCCGCCGCCGGTCGCCAGAAACGAGCCGTTCGCGCTCAGGACGGCCCCAACGGCACCCGGGTGGACGACATCGGCGAGCTCTCGTCCCGACGTGGTGTCCCATACACGCACCCGGTCCCCGGCGAGAGCGAGGAGCCGGCCGCCGGTGAGGCCCAGGAAGGCGCCGTCGCCACAGACGCCGCGAGCTCTCGTCCAGGCACCGGAGCGGACGCTGCGCGCGGAGGTGTCCCAGACCTGCAGGGCCCGGCCGCGCGGGCAGACGGCCAGCAGCCGGTCGTCGGCCGCCGCGTGGGTGAGCTCCCCCCGGCCGGCCGACGGGGTCCGGAAGACCAGATGGCCGTCGGTGACCGAGTAGAGCCCGGCCCGGTCGTCGTCCGGGCTCCTCACCAGGAAATTGCGGCCACTCGCCCCGAAGGTCACGGTGTCCCTGAACGGCAACGGGCCCCCGATCCAGCGCCTCGTTCGGGTGTCCCACAGCCGCTGGATCTGCTGGGCGGTCTGGATGACGAGCACCCGGCCGCCCGAACCCGCGCCGAGTATCGTCCCGTGAGGTACCGGCCCCGAGGCGATACGGCGGTGGGTGCCCACATCCCACGTCCGCCAGGTGTTGTCGCCGATGCTGAGCAGAGTGCGCCCGGAGCTGTCGAGGTACCGGTTCGGTTCGTCACCGGGCGCAGGGTCGGTGAAGTTGCCCAGTTCGGGCTGGGCCAGCGCGCCCAGCAGGGCGCGGCGGGACTCCGGCAGCTCGGAGATGCGCCATGCGGCGACGCCGAGCAGCATCGCGGTGCGCGGGTCGGTGGTCCGCAGCGCGTCGGCGACCGCGGCCACCCGGCGGGCCGCCGTGTCGGTGGTCTGCTTCTCGCTGTCCTGACGCAGTCGTACGGCGGCCAGGCCGACGACCAGGGCCACGGCCAGCACGGCGCAGAGCGAGGCCGTGAGCGTGCGGCTGCGGCGCCGGGCCCGGGTGGCGGCCCGCTCCTCAGTCGCACGCTGCTCCGCCGCGGTGACCAGGAAGGCCGTCTCCTCGGACGTCAGACCGTCGTAGCCGCGGTCGTCGCCCGCGAACAGTTCCTCGGCCCGCGCCAGGCGGGTGCCCCGGTAGAGCGTGCCCGGGTCGCGGTCGTGCTCCAGCCAGGTGCGGGCGGCGTCGGTCAGCTGCCGGTGGTGGCGCAGCCGCTCCCGGTCCGCGTCGATCCACTCGCGCAGCCGCGGCCAGCTGGTGATGAGCGCCTCGTGGGCGAGCTGCACTCCGTCGTCGTCGGTGGTCAGCAGCCGGGCCCGGGTCAGCCGCCCGACGACCGCTCGCACTTCGGGGTCCTCCCACCCGGCCATCTCCTCCCAGCTGAGCGGGCGGCGCGTGTCGGCGTTGCCCTGGCCGGGCTCGACCATCCGCAGGAGCAGGTGCCGGGCGGCGTGCGCCTGCGCCGGTGAGAGTTCCGCGTACGCCTCCTCGGCGCTGGCCGCGATCGCGCCGCGTACCCCGCCGGCCGCTTCGTACGCGGCCAGGGTCAGCATCCGTCCCTTGCGTCGCCGCCAGGTCTCCAACAGGGCGTGGGACAGCATCGGCAGTCCGCCGGGCTCGTCGAGCACGTCCTCGACGATCCGCGCGGTCAGGGTCCGCTCCACGATGAGCCCGGCCGCCTGCGCGGGACCGATCACCGCCTCGCGCAGCTCGTCCGCGGTCATGGACCTGACCAGGAGCCCACTCCCGTGCAGCGCCTCCGCCAGTCGCGGGTGCTCGGCGCACCGCGCGTAGAAGTCGGACCGTACGGCGATGAGCACGCGCAGTCGGCTTCCCGGGTCACGGGCGGTGAGCAGAAGGTCGAGGAAGCGGTCCCGCTCGGCGCGTTCGCGGCAGAGGGTGAAGACCTCCTCGAACTGATCCACCACCACCCAGCTCTCCGGATCGTCGGCCTCCGGCGTCAGCAGATGTCCGTAGGTGGTGGCGGGCCGCGCTCCCGGAGTGAGGATCCGAAGCACCGCCGTACGCCCCTGCTGCGCGATCTTCTCCCGCAACAGCGGAATCAGACCGGCCCGCAGCAGGGAGGATTTGCCGCTGCCGGACGCCCCGAACACCACCGCGAACGGGGACCCGCACCCCAGCTCGCTCAGCTCGTCGATCAGCCGGTCCCGGCCGAAGAACAGCTCACGGTCGTCCGGCTCGAAGCGCGCGAGGCCACGGTAGGGCGGTGCGGCGTCGGCATCCTCCTGCCTCTCCTCCCCGGCCAGCGCCTCGGCCTCCGCCCACCGTGCCTCCCACGGAACGGGGTCGGCGCCGCATGCCTGGACGTACGCCCGGAGCACGGCCAACGACGGCAGTCGCTCGCCGCTCGCCGCCTTCGCCAGGGTCGTCACCGAGAAGCCGGCCTTCTTCGCCATGGCCCGGTACGACACGCCACCCGCCGAACGGCGCAGCTCTCGAAGATCGTGGGCGAGTCGCTGCACGGGCCCGGCCGCCGGGTCGACCGGTAGTTCGGGACGGCCCATCGCGAAGCCTCTTTCGCACACAAGAAGAAAAAGCTGATCAGCAGCACAAGGTACTTTTCGTCCCCCTCGGGCGAGAACCCTCTCCGGCTGTGATGTCCGCCGGAGAAGTTGTTCGTACCAGCGGTGCTGAGTCTGTTTTCCCTGATGAGAGGGGACGGCTGACAACTCCCGGGTTGCCGGGCTCGGTCCCGCCTTGGCGCTCTCATTGCCGAGCGAACACCTGGCCACTCGGCGGCCGTGACCTGTGACGAAGCTCTCAGGTCACGGCGCGGGAGTCAGCCGGCCGCGATGACCGTGGCGAGGGCCACGGCGGCGGGCAGGGCCTGGGCGAAGAGGATGCGGCGGTTGGCGGTGGCCGCGCCGTAGACGCCCGCGACGATGATGCAGGACAGGAAGAAGATCTGGACGCGGTAGCCGGTGGGGTCGTCGGCGATGAGGCCCCAGACCAGGCCCGCGGCCAGGAAACCGTTGTAGAGGCCCTGGTTGGCCGCCAGCGCCGCGGTGGAACGGGCCATCTCGGCGTCGAAGCCGGAGAAGCGGCGGCCCGGGCCGCGCTGCCACAGGAACATCTCCAGGACCAGGATGTAGGCGTGCAGCAGCGCCATGAGGGCGACGAGGACGACAGAGATCAGATGCATGCGGTGATTGTGCCGGTGCGGGGGCTGTGGCCGATCGGTCGGTCTTCCGGTTCTCCGGTCGGTCTTTCGGCTTCCCGGTCGGTCCTTCGGTTGCCGGGTCGGTCTTTCGGCTGAGCTGTCCGTCGCGGTTGCCGGGTCGGTCTTTCGGCTGAGCTGCCCGTCGCGGGGGTGGTGAACGGTGGCCGTTCGGCCGAAGTGGCCGCTGGGGCCTCGGCGCGAGATTGGAGCTCCCCTTCTCCAGGAGCCCACCGATGCCACCCGAGTCACTCGCCTTCGTCGTTTCCGGAGTCAGGCCCGGCGTCGCCCTGCCTGCCCCCGACCGCGCCCCCGCCCGGCAGGCGTCCCTCCAAGACCGCCGTAAGCCGTCCGGCAGCGCTCCCCGTGTGGCTCCCCGGGTGCGCCGAGACGTGCTGTTCTGGCTCGGCTGCGCGGGCTTCGCGCTGTCGCTTGCCCTGGTCACGACCCTCACCCCGCACCGGATCTGGGGTGCCTGCGCCGCCGTCGGATACGCCGTCGCGGCGGAGTTCGCCCGCCGGGCGCCGCGCCCCTGGGGCGGACGCAGTGCGGTCGCGGCGCTGCTCGGATCCGTCGTGGTCCCGCTGGCGTTCATGATCGTCGCGGGCGCCGCGCAGTCGGAGGTGCGGGTCGTCGAGCATTCGGGCGGTCTGCTGCTGCACTCGGGAAGCCCGTACCTGCCGCATCCCGCCGGCGTCGACGACTACAACCCCTACCTGCCCGGCATGGCGCTGTTCGGGATACCCCACGCGCTGTTCGGCGGTACGCCGCTCGCGGACGCCCGGCTGTGGTTCTGCGCGGCGTTCCTGGCGAGCATGCTCGTCGCCGCCCGGCGTCCAGGGCGCGACTTCCTGGGAGCGGACGGGGACTCGGGAGCGGACGGAGACTCGAGGGCGCGCACCGCCGTGCTCCTCCTCGCGGCCTTCCCGGCCGTAGCGCTGCCGCTGGCTGTCGGTGGCGTCGACCTTCCGGTTATCGGGCTGATGTGCCTGGGGCTGGCGCTCGCCGGCCGGGGCGGTTCCGGTACGGCGGCCGGGCTGGCGATGGGGGTCGCGGCCGCGCTGAAGTGGACGGCTTGGCCGCTGCTGCCGGTCGGGCTGGTACTGCTCGCGGTGACGGCGGGGCGGCGGGCTGCGGTACGGGCCGGTGTGGTCGCCGTGCTGGTGGCCGCGGTCGCGGTGGTGCCGGTGGCCCTGGCCGACCCGCATGCCTTCGTCGAGCACGTGGTGCTCTTCCCGCTCGGCGAGGGCGGGGTGCGCTCGCCGGCGGCCAGTCCGTTGCCGGGGTACCTGCTGGCCACGTACGTCCCCGGCGGTTCCGTCCTCGCCATGGCAGCCCTCGCGGCCGCCGCCGTCGGCGTGGCGGTGTCGTTGGCGGTACGGCCGCCCCGGACCGTCGTCGCGGCGGCGGACCGGTTGGCGCTCGGCTTGGGGCTGGCGATGTGCCTGATCCCGGCGACGCGGTTCGGATACCTGGTCTATCCCCTGGTGCTGGCCAGCTGGTTCCGGCGTACGGAGCTGGTGGCGGCCGCTCGTCGGGTCGGGCGGTTGGTGGGGGCGGGTGTCGGGCGTGGGTGAGGAGCGGGGCGCGCGTCCCTGGGGAGTGGTGGAGCGCCGGGGTGGGCGTTCGGGGGGAGTGGTGGAGCGCCGGGGTGGGCGTTCGGGGGGAGTGGTGGAGCGCCGAGGCGCGTATTCGGCGCGGGTCACCGTGCTCGCGGTGGTCGGGTTGGTCGTGGCGCTGTGCCTGCCGTCGGTGGGGCAGTACGCGGCGGCGGACTCGCCGGGTTCCCCGCCGGGGAGCCCGTCGGGGTACTCAACCGGTGTGTCGGTGCGGGGAGTCGACGAGGCTCGGTGAAGCGTCGTGGCCGACTCCGGCTTCGATTCTGGCTTCGACTCCGGCTTCGGGCTCCAACTCCCTGCCACGCGCGCGTAGGGACGCCTTGGAAGGCCGTACCGCTGGAGCGGGCCCCCACGCGCGCGTGCGGCCACCGACCGTGCCGCGCCGCGAACCCGAGCTACTCCGGGCTCGCGCCCCGGCTACGCCGCGAGCCGCTGGGCCAGCTGCTTAGCCTTCGCGGCGGCCTCGTCGAGGGCGCGCTCGCGGGAGGCCTCGAAGAGGGGGACCAGGTCGGCCATCTCCGGGTTGACCGGGGCCATCGTGAGCTCCGGGACGATGAAGTCGAGGTCGGTGCCGAGGAAGTCGGCCAGGATCGCCGACAGGTAGTTCTGCACGTACTCGTAGCCCTCGCGGGGCGTCCCGGGCCCGTAGGCGCCGCCGCGGCTCGCGATGACGGTGACCGGGGTGCCCTTGACCGACTGGGCGTCGCCCGCCGTACGGCCGAACAGGACCACGTTGTCCAGCCAGGCCTTCAGCGTCGACGGGATCGTCAGGTTGTACATCGGGGCGCCGATCAGCACCGCGTCCGCACGCTCCAGCTCCTCGATCAGCTGCACGCGCTCGGCGAAGGCCGCCGCCTGTTCGGGGGTGTGCGTGGCCGGGTCGGTGAAGCCGGCTGTGTGGGCGTGGGCGGAGATGTGCGGCACGGGGTTCATGGCGAGGTCGCGGTGGATCACCGTGCCCTCGGGGTGCTGTTCCTGCCAGGTGCGGCGGAAGGCGTCGGTGACGGCGCGGGAGGTGGAGGCGTCGGTGGGGAAGACCGAGGAGTCGATGTGCAGGAGCGTTGCCATGAGGTCTCCAAAAGGGGACGGCAGCGGCCGGGGCTCCGGCCACGCGGGCTAAGAATTCGTACTCGACTATGAATAACACAGTCACTTACTTTTTTTCATCCCCCTACGACAGGGCAGTACCCTGAAGGCATGGCGGCTGAGCAGAGTCACGACGTAGCGGCGTGCAAGCGGGTCGACGACGGCATCACCCGCGTCTTCCAACTGCTCGGCAAGCGCTGGACCGGCCCGATCGTGTCCGTCCTGACCAGGGGTCCCGCGTACTTCGTCTCCTTGCGCCGGGCGATTCCCGGTATCAGCGAGCGCATGCTCTCCGACCGGCTCACCGAGCTGGCCGCCGCCGGACTCGTCGTGCGTGAGGTGTACGAGGGCCCGCCACTGCGGGTGGTGTATCGGTTGACGGAGGCGGGCGCCGCGCTGGAGCCCGCGCTGACCGAACTGGGTGGCTGGGCGAAGAAGTATCTGGCGGCCGGGGCGGGGCCCGAGGACTGCTGAGGTCGGTGATTCGGCGGGGGTTCTCCGTGAGCCGCTACCGCTACCACGGCGAAGCCGCTACCGGCACGAAGCCGCTACCGGCACGAGGCCGTTGTCGATACGAAGCCGCTGCCGGTGCGGGCGTTTTCCACAGGCCGAGCCGCCGAGTCACGTTTTCCACAAGCTGTGGAGTCGTGAACAGTCGTCGAGTTGTCCACAGCCCTGGAGTTGTCCACAGGGTGTGACGCGTTTCGGCCACCGGCTGTACCGTCGGCACGAGTTGATGTTCGTGCGTGAGCGGGGGAGGCGGTCGGGATGACCGAGGTCGGTGGCGGGGCTACGGCGGAGGCGGTTGCGGGGGTCTCCGAGTCGGCGTCGGCGTCGGAATCCGAGGCATCGTCGGAATCCGTGGCGCGTCGGCTCCCCCCGGTGCGTGGCTTCGCGCAGTGGCCCGGCGGTGGGTCGCCCAAGGAGGAGGGCAAGGCGCTGCGCGGGCGCGTGCCGCGCGGTGAGCATGCGCTCTTCGACCTCGATGCCGCCCGCCCCGACGCCGTGTCGGCCGTCGAGGAGTCCAACCTCGGCCGGCTCCCCGAGCTCACCCCGATAAGGGTGGGCCGGATGGCGGCGACGCCCTTCGCGTTTCTGCGCGGCTCGGCGGGGCTCATGGCGTACGACCTCGCCCGCACCCCCATGACCCGGATCCGCGCACAGATCTGCGGTGACGCACACGCGGCGAACTTCGGTCTGTACGGGGACGCGCGCGGCGGCCTGGTCATCGATCTGAACGACTTCGACGAGACGCTGTACGGCCCCTGGGAGTGGGACCTCAAGCGGCTCGCCGCCTCGCTCGTGCTCGCGGGCCGGGAGGCGGGCGCGGACGAGGACGCGTGCCGCAAGGCGGCGCACGACACGGTCGGTGCCTACCGGCGCACCATGCGGCTGCTGGCCAAGCTCCCGGTGCTGGACGCGTGGAACGCGATCGCGGACGAGGAGCTCGTCTCCCACACCGACGCCCATGACCTGCTCGGCACGCTGGAGCGGGTCGCGGAGAAGGCGCGGGCCAACACCAGCGGGCGCTTCGCGGCGAAGTCGACGGAGCCGACCGAGGACGGCGGCCGCCGCTTCGTCGACGCGCCGCCGGTACTGCGCCGGGTACCGGACGCGGAGGCGGCGGCGGTGGCGGCGTCGCTGGAGGGCTGGGTCACCACGCTTTCCGAGGACCGCCATCCCCTCGTCTCCCGCCACTCGGTGCACGACGTGGCGTTCCGCGTGGTGGGCACGGGCAGCGTGGGCACACGCTCGTACGTCGTGCTCCTCCTGGACCACCGTGGCGAGCCCTTGGTCCTCCAGGTGAAGGAGGCCCGCCCCTCGGCCCTCGTCCCGCACCTGGTGACGGCCGGCTTCGAGGCGCCGGAGGCGGGGCACGAGGGACGGCGCGTGGTTCTCGGGCAGAAGCGCATGCAGGTGGTCAGCGACATACTGCTGGGCTGGACGACGGTCGACGGACTGCCCTTCCAGGTACGTCAGTTCCGCAACCGCAAGGGCAGCGTCGACCCGGCCGCGCTGGCCGCCGACCAGATAGACGACTACGCCCGCATGACCGGTGCCCTCCTGGCCCGTGCCCACTCCCACAGCGCCGACCCCCGCCTGATCTCCGGCTACTGCGGCAAGAACGAGGAACTGGACGAGGCGATCGCCACGTTCGCCGTCACCTACGCCGACCGCACGGAGGCGGACCACGCGGCACTGGTGACGGCGGTGCGTGCGGGGCGGATCGCGGCGGAGGTGGGGGTGTGACGTAGGGCGGATGCGTGGGCGGGGCCTGGATGCCTGCGGTGGCTTGTGCCTGTGGGGGCGGTCGGGGTACGCCCGGCGTCTTTAAGTGGGTGCAGTGCCTACGGGTGGGCGCATTGCCTACGGGTGGCCGCGGCCGGCACGCCGTTGCGCCAGCCCCAGCAGGGCCTGCGACCGCGCCAGTGTCTTCCAGGCGGCGGTGCCCGGGGCTCGGCTCAGCCGACGCGGTCACGGCGTGGCCTAGGCTGGTCGGGTGACGACGCCGGAAGCTGAGCAGTCCCAGGCCGAGCCCGCTGGTGCGGGGACGCGGGGCGGTGCCGAGGTGCCCGCCGGTGGAGCTGAGCAGGGTGGTGAGGCGCAGGTGACCGCCGAGGACGGTGCGGGGCGACCCGAGGAGCGGCTGGAGCGGGCCGTGCGGGCCGCCGAGCAGGCGTTGATCGAGTACGAGATCGCGGTGGAGACCTTCCGCATCGAGGTGGAGAACTTCTCCCGCCTGCACCACCAGAAGCTCGGCCCCATGTACGCCCGCCTCGACGAGCTGGACGCCCGGATCGCGGAGGCCACGGCCGCCCGCACCGGTGATCCCGAGGACATCCGCAAGGCCGACGAGGCACGTGCCCGGGTGATGCCGATGCCCGGCGTCGAGGAACTGTTCCACGGCTGGATGGACGGTGGGGGGCTGTACCCGGAGGCCGTCGCGATGCTCACGGACCAGCCCGTGCGGCCCCCGGAGCGGGTGCGCCCCAGCGACGAGGCCCGCAAGCTCTACCGTGAGCTGGCCCGCAAGGCACACCCCGATCTGGCCCAGGAAGAGGCCGAGCGGTCCCGGCGTGAGGAGTTCATCACCCGCGTCAACGCCGCCTACGCCCGTGGCGACGAGGCGCTGCTGCGGGAGCTGGCCGAGGAATGGGCCGCGGGACCGGCGCCCAAGGAACAGGGACCGACCCCCGCGGAGGAGCTCTACGCCCGCCTCGAGTGGCTCGCCCAGCGCAAGGAGATGCTCGCCCTCGTCGCGAAGGAGCTGGAGGAGAGCGCGATCGGCGCGATGCTCCGCCTGGCCCCGGACGACCCGGACCGCCTCCTGGACGAGATCGCCGATCAGCTCCTGGCCCAGGTGGCGGCGCGGGAAGCGGAGCTCGCGGCTCTGCTCGGGTAGGGGACGGCAACGTCCCTAGGGGCGCGGGGAACCGCGCGACCAGCCACGACGAACCCGCAGCCTCGAGACGGCAGATCCACCCTCCCCCTCGGGAGCCCGGCACGGCCCCGCCCCCGTCAGGTAGCGTCGGAGGCATGAATTTCGGATCTGCCGTGCCCGCAGTCGAGGTCACCGACCTCAAGGACGACGACTTCCTCCTGGACGTCCGTGAGGCCGACGAATGGCAGGCGGGTCACGCCGAGGGCGCCCTGCACATCCCCATCAGCGAGTTCGTCGCCCGCTACGGCGAGCTGACCGAGGCCGCCCCGCAGGACGGCCGCGTCCATGTGATCTGCCGCTCCGGTGGCCGCTCGGCGCAGGTCACGATGTACCTCGTCCAGCAGGGCATCGACGCCGTGAACGTCGACGGCGGCATGCAGGTGTGGGCAGCGGCGGGACGCCCCGTGGTGAACGACGAGGGACAGCCCGGGTACGTGCTGTAGGGCACCCGGTGTCCGCGGGTCACCCCAGCGGATGCGCCGCCAGCAGGTCCCCCAGGGCCTCCTCGTGCGCCGCCGCCGGGCCGAGCGCCAGCTCCAGGTGCTTGGCCCAGGCGTGGTACCGGTGCAGCGGATAGTCGACGTCGGCGCCGAAGCCGCCGTGCAGATGCTGAGCCGTCTGCACGATCCGCCGTACGCCCTCCGAGGCCCAGATCTTGGCCACGGCCACGTCTGCGGAGGCAGGCAGCGCCCCCGGCGCCCCCGAGGTGATCCGCCAGGCGGCCTGCCACAGCGCGGCCTCCATCGCGCGCAGGTCGATGTAGCGGTCGGCGGACTGCACGGCGACCGCCTGGAACGTGGCGATCGGGTGCCCGAACTGCTCCCGCTTGCTCGCGTACTCCGAGGTCATCCCCAGCACCCGCTCACCCAGCCCGAGGGCCAGCGCACACGTCCCGGTGGCCAGCAGCTCCCGCAGCCACTCCCACGCCCCCTCCGTGTCGACGACGTCCCGAGCCGCGAGCCGCACCGACTCCAGCCGCAGCTCCCCCAGCCGCTCCCCGCTGGTCGAGAACTGTTCGGCGAGCGTGGCCCCCTCCGCCTCGCGCCGCACCAGCGCGAGGACGGTCCGGTCGGCGGCCGTACGGGCCGGCACCAGGACGAGATCGGCGTCGTACGCCCAGGGCACCGCCGTCTGCACCCCGTCCAGGACCCACCCCGAGCCGTCCTGCCGCGCGGTCACCGCGAGCTCCGCCGGGTCGTGGCCGGTGCGGCCGTGCGCGGCGACCGTCAGCACCACCTCGCCGCGTCCCGCACGGGCGAGCAGCTCGGCCTTCAGGTCCGGGCCGCCGTACGCCTGGACCGCGGCCATCGCCGCGCTGCTCTCCAGCAGCGGCACCCGGGCCAGTACCTTCGTCGACTCGCGCAGCACCAGGCACAGCGCGATGGCGTCGAGGCCCGCCCCGCCGTACTCCTCGGCGAGCAGCAGACTCAGCAGGTCCGCGTCCGCGAGGCGGCCCCACAGCGGGCGGTCGAAGCCGTCGGCGACGGCGCCCGGGGTGAGCGCGGGAGAGGGCACCGCGTCCGGCGCGACCCCGGTGAACACTCCGCGCGCCGCCTCGGCCGCCGCCTGCTGCTCCTCGGTGAAGGTGAAGTCCACGATGCCTGCCCTTCCACACTCACGCACACGCACGGCAATCTGACGGAGCGTCAAGATAGAACAGGTTCTAGAAGAAGGGAATGGTCCTCGTCGGACCCCCGTAAGGTCTCGTAGGACCCCCGTAAGGTGTGGGCAACGGCGGCCCGGCAGGGGCTGTGCCCGGCGGGTGGGCCTGAGTACCGTTCCCGTGCGAGCGCTGAGGGAAGACGAACCGGAATCAGGGAACGGGGCAGAATGGACGCCTACGACGCAGGCTCGGCCGCCCGTCACGGGCCGGACGAGGAGCCGCAGGACGCCCCGTCCACCATCGCGGCCCCGCCTGCCCAGCCGGCCCCGCCGCCCCCGCCGGCCCCGGAACCCCGCACCGGCGTGGCCGCCCTCTCCCTGCGGTACCAGATCGGCGCCGCCCTCGCGCTCGCGGTCGTGGCGATCGCCGTCTGTGTCCACATAGGCATGGTCTTCCTGCACGTCGCGCCGCCGAACACGGTCACCAAGCAGCACGGCAAGGCGATCGACGACTGGATATACCCGGAGTTCGAGCAGAACTGGAAGCTGTTCGCCCCGAACCCCTTGCAGCAGAACATCGCCGTGCAGGTCCGTGCCCAGGTCGCCGCAGCTGATGGCGGCACCCGTACCACCGGCTGGTACGACCTGTCCGCCCAGGACGGCCGGGCCATCGACGGCAATCTGCTGCCCAGCCACACCCAGCAGAACGAGCTGCGCCGGGCCTGGGACTTCTTCCTCGCCACGCACGACGCCCAGAACCGTCCCGTGGGCCTGCGCGGCGCCCTGTCCGAGACGTATCTGCGGCACATCGTGCAGCTGCGCCTCGACCGCGTGAACGCGGCCGGTGACGGCGGCGTCGTCGAACGCGTCCAGGTCCGCTCCCGCACCACCCATGTGCGCCCGCCCAAGTGGAGCGAGGAGCAGGTCTCGGACAAGCCGACCTACCGCGTGCTGCCGTGGTGGTGGGTGCCGAAGGACGGGACCGCCCCTGAGGCCGCCACCCAGGAGGGCGCCCGGTGAACCGCTTCACCCTCGCGATCTCCTCGGGCATCGCCCGCGTCACCGAGTCCGCCCTCGGCCCGTACCAGACGGCCGTGATCCGCATCGGCTTCACCGCGACCTGGCTGCTGTTCCTGCTGCGCGAGTTCCCCCACCGCCAGGAGCTGTACGGCCCCGACGGTCCCTGGGACTTCGACCTCGCCCAGCAGCTGATCGGGACGAACGGCTCGTTCACCGCGCTGATGTGGTCGAGCAGCCGGTTCTGGTTCGAATCCGTGTACGCCCTCGCCGTCCTGGCCGGCGTTCTGCTGCTGCTCGGCTGGCGCACCCGCACGATGTCCGTGCTGTTCATGGTCGGCGTGCTCTCGCTGCAGAACCGCTCCATCTTCATGGGCGACGGCGGCGACAACGTCCTGCACCTGATGTGTGTCTACCTGGTGTTCACGCGCTGCGGTCAGGTCTGGTCGCTGGACGAGCGCCGGGCACGGCTCGCCCGCGAGGCACACGCGCGCGGCGAGCGGGCCGGGCCCGACCGGGTGGGCCCGGCCCTGTGGGGCGTGTTCGGGGTCGCGCTGGTCGCGGTGACCGCGGCCGGCCGCCTCGACGGCGATCTGACCGTGCCGGTGATCCTGTGGGGCGTCTGGCTGGGGCAGGCCGTGTGGTGGATCGTGGGCCGCCGTGAACGGACCGCCCAGCCGCGCATCCTGCTCGACGTCGTCGGCAACATCGTGCACAACGGCGCCCTGCTCGTGATCATGGCCGAGGCCTGCCTCATCTACGCGACGGCCGGCTGGTACAAGATCCAGGGCTCCCGCTGGCAGGACGGCACGGCCGTCTACTACCCGCTGCACCTCGACTACTTCTCGCCCTGGCCCGCCCTCGCCGATGTACTGTCGTCCAGCGGCACGATGGTGATGCTCATCACCTACGGCACGGTCGTCGTGCAGGTGGCCTTCCCGTTCACGCTGTTCAACCGGCGGGTCAAGAACGTCCTCCTCGCCGCGATGATCACCGAGCATGCCGTGATCGCGGTCGTCCTCGGCCTGCCGTTCTTCTCGCTGGCGATGATCGCGGCGGACGCGGTCTTCCTGCCGACGTCGTTCCTGCGGCGCCTGGGCGAGTGGGCGGCACGCGCGCGTGGACGGCTGGCGCGTCCGGTCCGGGGCGGTGACGACCGCAGGGCGCTCCCCGAGCCGCGTGCCCCGGAGAACCCCGAGCAGGCGCACGTAGGCTTCACGGCATGACCGTGACCTCCTGGAACCGGCTCGCCGGCACCTCCGTGCTGCTCGACGGCTTCCACGCCCTCAAGCACGCCGTGCGCTTCGGCGCCGAGGTCCCGGTGGCGGTCACCGTCGACCGGGAAGCCGCACTGGCCCTCGCGGAGGAGCTGGCGCCGGATGTACGGGACGCCCTGGACGCGCTCCTGATACAGGTCCCGGAGTCCACGTACACGTCCCTGGTGCCGCGCCCGCATCCGACCGCCGTGGCGGCCCTGGCCCTACGGCCGCCCCGAGCCGCCCACCTCGAAAAGCTGGCGCACACCCCGCGCACCGCCCCGGTCGTGGTCCTCGACAACCCGCGCAACCTCGGCAACGCGGGAGCCGTGATCCGCCTGGCCGCCGGTTTCGGCGCGACGGGCGTGGTCACGACCGGCACCCTCGACCCGTGGCATCCGACGGTCGTCCGAGGCGGGGCGGGCCTGCATTTCGCGACGGCGGTGGAGCGGCTGGACGTGGACGAGCTGCCACCCGGCCCGGTCTTCGCGCTGGACCCGGAGGGCGACGACATCCGGGGCATCAAGCTCCCGGACGACGCCGTCCTCGCCTTCGGGTCGGAGCGAAGCGGCCTGTCGGCCGAACTACGCGCGCGTGCCGACCATTTGGTGTCCTTGCCGATGCGCCCTCAGGTCTCCAGTTACAACTTGGCGACGAGCGTCGCCATGACGCTCTACCACTGGAGCGCCGGGTCGGACAACGCCCCTTGAGGGGCGCGGGGAACTGCGCGACAAGCCACATACGGACCGCAGCCGCGCAATTCCCGAACTCCCGAGCTCTCAGGCCTCCCGACGCACCTCGACGACCCGGAACCGGTTGGCGACGAACGCCCCGTCGCACAGAGCCGAGTTGGCCGCCGGGTTACCGCCCGACCCATGGAAGTCGGAGAACGCGGCCGTCTGGTTGACGTACACCCCGCCCGTCAGGTTCAGCGACAGCTGGGCCGCCTCCTCCAGACAGGCCTCCTGTACGGCCTGCTCGACCTCCTCGTCGGTGGTGTACGCACCGACCGTCATCGCGCCCTTCTCCCGTACGGTCCGCCGCAGCAACTCCACCGCCTGCGACGCGGAGTCGACCGCGACGGCGAACGAGACCGGCCCGAAGCACTCGCTCATGTAGGCGGCCTCGTCGTCCGGCTTGGCCCCGTCCAGCTTGACGATCACTGGCGTACGGACCACCGCGTCCGGGAACTCCGGGTTGCTGATCTCGCGGGAGGCGAGGGCGACTTCGCCCAGCCCCGCCGCGGCCTCCAGGCGGGCCTTGACGTCGGGGTTGACGATCGCGCCGAGCAGGGCGTTCGCGCGGGCGTCGTCGCCGAGGAGGCCGTCGACCGAGCGTGCGAGGTCGTCGACGACCTCGTCGAAGGTCCGGGGGCCTTCCTCGGTGCGGATGCCGTCGCGGGGGATGAGCAGGTTCTGCGGGGTGGTGCACATCTGGCCGCTGTACAGGGAGAGGGAGAAGGCCAGGTTGGACAGCATCCCCTTGTAGTTGTCCGTCGAGTCGACGATCACCGTGTTGACGCCGGCCTTCTCCGTGTAGACCTGCGCCTGGCGGGCGTTGGCCTCCAGCCAGTCGCCGAACACGGTCGAGCCGGTGTAGTCGATGATCCGGATCTCGGGGCGGAGAGCCAGCGTCTTCGCGATGCCCTCGTCGGGTCGCTCGGCCGCCAGTGCCACCAGGTTCGGGTCGAAGCCGGCCTCGGTCAGCACCTGCCGCGCGACCTGCACGGTGAGCGCGAGCGGCAGTACCGCGCGCGGGTGGGGCTTCACGAGGACCGCGTTGCCGGTGGCGAGGGAGGCGAAGAGGCCCGGGTAGCCGTTCCAGGTGGGGAAGGTGTTGCAGCCGATGAGCAGCGCGATCCCGCGCGGGACCGGCGTGAACTGCTTGTTCATGGCGAGCGGGTCGCGTTTGCCCTGCGGCTTGGTCCACTCCGCCGTGTCGGGGGTGCGGACCTGCTCGACGTACGCGTAGGCCACCGCTTCCAGGCCGCGGTCCTGCGCGTGCGGGCCGCCCGCCTGGAACGCCATCATGAAGGCCTGGCCGGAGGTGTGCATGACCGCGTGCGCGAACTCGTGCGTCCGGTCGCTGATCCGCTTGAGGATCTCCAGGCAGACCACCGCGCGCATCTCCGCGCCCGCGTCCCGCCACTCACGCATACCGGACCGCATGGCCGGCAACAGCTGGTCGATGTCCGCGTGCGGGTACTCGACACCCAACTCGATGTCGTACGGGGAGACTTCGCCGCCCACCCAGTCGTCCGTGCCGGCTTGGCCGAGGTCGAGGCGGTTGCCGAGGAGGGCGTCGAAGGCGGCCTTGCCCGATGCCGCGTCCAGGCTGCCGTTCTCGCCGTAGGCCTTGGGGTGCTCGGGGTGCGGGGACCAGTACGCGCGGGTACGGATCGCCTCCAGCGCCTGGTCGAGGGTGGGCCGGTGCTTGGCGATCAGCTCGTGGGCGGTCAGTTCGGCGGTGGCCATGCGGGACCAACTCCTCGTCTGAAGAGCTCTTCGTTGAGCTCATGACCTGGGCAGAAACATGGGCAGGAACAGGCGGTCAGAGTTAGAGTAACCGAACGATCGGTCGGTTCAAGGGGGTCCGCCGCATCTGTGGAAAACCCCGTGCGGGAGGATCGCGCACATGACAGCACTCGACCTCAGCAGCCCCGTGGCCGTTGTCGGCACCGGCACCATGGGCCAGGGCATCGCCCAGGTCGCGCTGGTCGCGGGCCATCCCGTACGGCTGTACGACGCCGCTCCCGGGCGCGCCCAGGCAGCGGCCGACGCGATCGGCGCGCGCCTCGACCGGCTCGTCGAGAAGGACCGCCTCACCGGCGCCGACCGCGACGCGGCCCACGCCCGGCTGGCGCCCGCCGAGTCGCTCGCCGACCTCGCGGACTGCGCCCTGGTCGTCGAGGCCGTCCTGGAGCGCCTGGACGTCAAGCAGGAGCTGTTCCGGGAGCTGGAGGGCATCGTCGGCGAGGACTGTCTGCTCGCCACCAACACCTCCTCCCTGTCCGTCACGGCCATCGGCGGCGCCCTCGCCAACCCGGGCCGCTTCGTCGGGCTGCACTTCTTCAACCCCGCACCGCTGCTGCCGCTCGTCGAGGTCGTCTCCGGGTTCGCCACCGACGTCACGTCGGCCACGCGCGCGTACGAGACGGCACGCGCCTGGGGCAAGACGCCGGTCGCCTGCGCCGACACCCCCGGGTTCATCGTCAACCGCATCGCCCGGCCCTTCTACGCCGAGGCCTTCGCCGTCTACGAGGCGCAAGGCGCGGACCCGGCCACCATCGACGCCGTCCTGCGCGAGTGCGGCGGCTTCAAGATGGGCGCCTTCGAGCTCACCGACCTCATCGGGCAGGACGTCAACGAGTCCGTCACCCACTCCGTCTGGCAGTCCTTCTTCCAGGACGTCCGCTTCACGCCCTCGCTCGCCCAGCGCCGCCTGGTGGAGTCCGGCCGGCTCGGCCGCAAGAGCGGGCACGGCTGGTACGACTACTCCGATGGGAACGGGGCTGCCGAGCGGGCCGAGCCGCATACCGCGGAGAAGGGCCGGACGCCCGCCTACGTCGTCGCCGAGGGCGACCTGGGCCCGGCCTGCGAACTGCTCGCGCTGATCCGGGAGGCGGGCATCCCGGTGCGCGAGGAGGACGAGGACCACGGCACCCGCCTGGTGCTGCCGAGCGGTGGCCAGCTCGCGCTCGCCGACGGTCAGACCTCGGTGGAGTTCCGGGACGTCGTCTACTTCGACCTCGCCCTCGACTACCGCCGGGCCACCCGCATCGCCCTGTCCGCCTCCCAGGACACCTCGCCGCAGACCCTCGCCGAGGCCACCGGCCTCTTCCAGGCGCTCGGCAAGGACGTCAGCGTCATCGGCGATGTCCCCGGCATGATCGTCGCCCGCACCGTCGCCCGGATCGTCGACCTGGCGCACGACGCCGTCGCCAAGGGCGTGGCCACCGAGGAGGACATCGACACCGCGATGCGCCTCGGCGTCAACTACCCGCTCGGCCCCTTCGAGTGGAGCCGCAGGCTCGGCCGCAACTGGGCGTACGCGCTCCTCGACGACCTGCACCTGCGCGACCCCTCGGGGCGCTACGCGCCGTCCCTCGCGCTGTACCGCCACGCGTACGCCTCCGACAAGCGGGAGGGCAACACCTCATGACCACCGCCAAGCGCGACACGTACACCCCGGAGACGCTGCTCTCCGTCGCGGTGCGGGTCTTCAACGAGCGTGGCTACGACGGCACCTCCATGGAGCATCTCTCCAAGGCGGCCGGCATCTCCAAGTCGTCGATCTACCACCACGTCACGGGCAAGGAAGAGCTGCTGCGCCGCGCCGTCAGCCGCGCGCTCGACGGGCTCTTCGCGATCCTCGACGAGGAGCACGCGCGCGTGGGGCACGCCGCCGACCGGCTGGAGTACGTCGTACGGCGCATGGTCGAGGTGCTCATAGGCGACCTGCCCTATGTGACGCTGCTGCTGCGCGTGCGCGGCAACACCGACACCGAGCGGTGGGCCCTGGACCGGCGCCGCGACTTCGACCACCAGGTCGCCGAACTGCTCAAGGCGGCCGCCGCGGACGGGGAGGTGCGCGCCGACGTGGAGGTGCGGCTGGCGACGCGGCTCGTCTTCGGGATGATCAACTCGATCGTGGAGTGGTACCGGCCGGACGGCCGCGGCATGAACGAGCGCGAGGTCGCCGACACGGTGGTGCGGCTGGTCTTCGGGGGACTGCGGCAGGCGGGCTGACGACCCCTGGTGCGGCGGCCGGCTGAGTACGCCGCCCGATGTCCGCGGGTGTTCCCGGCTGGTGGGCTGTGACGCATGATCGAGAATGACGTACGGCTCTCTGCCGCTGACCCGAGGTGGTGGACGGCGCCGCTCGTGACCACGCTGCTCGGGCTCCCGCTCATCCTGTGGGGGCACGCCATGTGGGGCACGGGCACCGTCGGCGTCCTCGGCGGCGCCGTCTACTGGGCCGTCCTCCTGCTCGCGACCGCCTGGGCGCTGCCGCACCGCCGGTCGGCGCGGATGCTGCGGGTCACCCTGGCTGTCGCCGGTCTTGTGTGCGCGGTCCTTCCGCTGCTGCTCGTGGTGCTGATGGCCTGGGCGATGGCCTCCGGCTGACGACCGGTGGGGCACGCTCAGCCCTGCGGCTCCAGGTCCTCCTCCTCGAACACCAGCAGCGTGCGCGAGCTGAGCACCTCGGGGATCGCCTGGAGCCGGGTGAGGACCAGTTCGCGCAGCGCCCTGTTGTCAGGGGTGTGGACCAGCAGCAGCACATCGAAATCGCCCCCGACGAGGGCGATGTGAGAAGCACCCGGCAGCTGTCTGAGCTGCTCGCGCACCGTGCGCCAGGAGTTCTGGACGATCTTCAGGGTGATGTACGCCGAGGTGCCCTGGCCTGCGCGTTCGTGGTCGACGCGGGCGCCGAAACCACGTATGACGCCGTCCTCGACGAGACGGTTGATGCGCGCGTAGGCGTTGGCGCGCGAGACATGGACCCGCTCGGCGACCGACCGTATCGACGCGCGGCCGTCCGCCTGGAGCATCTGGAGGATGTCCTGATCGATGGCGTCGAGCGGGCGCGGGGGCGGCAAGGGGGTGCCGCTGTCCGGGCTCTCGGCCATTTGTTCAGGCGCCATGTCCCCCCACCTTCCTGCCGTGGACGTACTGCGTTCATTGCAGGTTGTGGAGAACCGTTTGTCCACAGCCTGAGGGTGCCTGTAGCCAAAATGTGCCGACGACCGAACAATCGGTAGGTGAGGCGCGTCACTGAAGCCGCGCCTCCCGTAGCCGCTCCCACGAGGAGGTGCCGTCATGACGGTCATGGAGCAGCGAGGCGCGTACCGGCCATCGCCGCCGCCCGCCTGGCAGCCCCGCATGGACCCCGCGCCGCTGCTGCCCGACGCGGAGCCGTATCGCGTCCTCGGCACCGAGGCCGCCGCGAAGGCCGATCCGGGCCTGTTGCGCCGGCTCTACGCCGAGCTGGTGCGGGGCCGTCGGTACAACGCGCAGGCGACCGCGCTCACGAAGCAGGGTCGCCTCGCCGTGTACCCGTCCAGCACCGGCCAGGAGGCCTGCGAGGTCGCCGCCGCGCTGGCGCTGGAGGACCGCGACTGGCTGTTCCCCAGCTACCGCGACACCCTCGCCGCCGTGGCCCGCGGCCTGGACCCCGTTCAGGCGCTGACTCTGCTGCGCGGCGACTGGCACACCGGCTACGACCCGCACGAGCACCGCGTGGCCCCCCTGTGCACGCCGCTCGCCACCCAGCTCCCGCACGCCGTCGGCCTCGCGCACGCGGCCCGCCTCAAGGGCGACGACGTGGTCGCGCTCGCCATGGTCGGCGACGGCGGCACCAGCGAGGGCGACTTCCACGAGGCGCTCAACTTCGCCGCCGTATGGCAGGCGCCGGTCGTCTTCCTGGTCCAGAACAACGGCTTCGCGATCTCCGTACCGCTCGCCAAGCAGACCGCGGCCCCGTCACTGGCCCACAAGGCCGTCGGCTACGGCATGCCCGGCCGCCTGGTCGACGGCAACGACGCGGCCGCCGTGCACGAGGTCCTCAGCGACGCTGTACGGCACGCGCGTGCGGGCGGCGGACCGACGCTGATCGAGGCGATCACCTACCGCATCGACGCCCACACCAACGCCGACGACGCGACCCGCTACCGCGGCGACTCCGAGGTGGAGACCTGGCGCGGGCACGACCCGATCGCGCTCCTGGAGCACGAGCTGACCGAGCGCGGGCTCCTCGACGAGGTCGGCAAACAGGCTGCCCGGGACGCCGCCGAGACGATGGCCGCCGACCTGCGCGAGCGCATGAACCAGGATCCGGTGCTCGACCCGATGGACCTGTTCGCCCACGTCTACGCCGAGCCCACCCCGCAACTGCGCGAACAGCAGGCCCAGTTGCGTGCCGAGCTCGACGCCGAGTCGGAAGGGTCGCACCGATGACCACCGTCGCCGTCAAGCCGGCCACCATGGCGCAGGCCCTCACGCGCGCGCTGCGCGACGCCATGGCGGACGACCCCACCGTGCACGTCATGGGCGAGGACGTCGGCACCCTCGGCGGTGTCTTCCGCGTCACCGACGGGCTCGCCAAGGAGTTCGGCGAGGACCGCTGCACGGACACGCCGCTGGCCGAGGCGGGGATTCTGGGCACGGCGGTGGGCATGGCCATGTACGGCCTGCGCCCGGTCGTGGAAATGCAGTTCGACGCCTTCGCCTACCCGGCCTTCGAGCAGCTCATCTCGCACGTGGCACGCATGCGCAACCGCACGCGCGGCAAGATGCCGCTCCCGATCACCGTCCGCGTCCCCTACGGCGGCGGCATCGGCGGCGTCGAGCACCACAGCGACTCCTCCGAGGCGTACTACATGGCGACTCCGGGGCTCCATGTCGTCACGCCCGCGACCGTCGCCGACGCCTACGGGCTGCTGCGCGCCGCCATCGCCTCCGACGACCCGGTCGTCTTCCTGGAGCCCAAGCGTCTGTACTGGTCGAAGGACTCCTGGAACCCGGAGGATCCGCAGACCGTTGAACCGATTGGCCGCGCGGTGGTGCGGCGCTCGGGCCGGAGCGCCACGCTCATCACGTACGGACCGTCCGTGCCCGTCTGCCTCGAAGCCGCCGAGGCGGCGCGCGAGGAGGGGTGGGACCTGGAAGTCGTCGATCTGCGCTCGCTGGTGCCGTTCGACGACGAGACGGTCGCCGCCTCGGTACGGCGGACCGGGCGAGCGGTCGTCGTGCACGAGTCGGGCGGGTTCGGCGGCCCGGGAGGGGAGATCGCGGCCCGGATCACGGAGCGCTGCTTCCATCACCTGGAGGCACCGGTGCTGCGCGTGGCCGGGTTCGACATCCCCTACCCGCCGCCGATGCTGGAGCGTCACCACCTGCCCGGCGTGGACCGGATCCTGGACGCCGTGGGGCGTCTGCAGTGGGAGGCCGAAAGCTGATGCCACAGGTGTTCGAGTTCAAGCTCCCCGACCTGGGGGAGGGGCTCACCGAGGCGGAGATCGTCCGCTGGCTGGTGGAGGTCGGTGAGGTCGTCGCCGTCGACCAGCCGGTCGTCGAGGTCGAGACGGCCAAGGCGATGGTCGACATCCCCTGCCCCTACGCCGGTGTGGTCACCGCCCGCTTCGGTGAGGAGGGCACGGAGCTGCCCGTCGGGGCGCCGCTGCTCACGGTGGCGGTGGGGGCGCCTGCCTCCGGTGGACCGGCGGAGGGTCCGGGCGAGGGCACTGCCCGGGGTGCGGCCGAGAGTGCGGCCGCCTCCGGCGGTACGACCGAGGGCTCCGGGAACGTGCTGGTGGGGTACGGCACCTCCGAGGCGCCCTCGCGGCGGCGCAGGGTACGGCCGACGGTTCCAGTGCGGCCGCAGGCGGCCGGTGCCGCGCCCGCCACCGCACCGGTCGGCCCGGACCGGACCGACGCCCGCAACGGCAACCACGAGGGCCCCGTTCAGGTGATCTCCCCCCTGGTGCGCCGCCTGGCCCGCGAGCACGGCCTGGACCTGCGGGAGTTGCACGGTTCCGGACCCGACGGGCTGATCCTGCGGGCGGATGTGGAGTACGCGCTGCGGGCCGCCTCCGCGCAGGAGCGCGTCGCCAAGGCACCGGCAGTCACCCCGGCACCGGCTCCCCCTGCCCACGCCAAGGCCGCCCCCGAAGGCATCCGCACCCCCCTCAAGGGCATCCGCGGCGCCGTCGCCGACAAGCTGTCCCGCAGCCGGCGGGAGATCCCCGACGCGACCTGCTGGGTGGACGCCGACGCCACGGAGCTGATGCGGGCGCGGACCGCGATGAACGCCGCCGGTGGGCCGAAGATCTCCCTCCTCGCCCTGCTGGCCCGCATCTGCACCGCCGCCCTCGCCCGGTTCCCCGAACTCAACTCCACGGTGGACATGGAGGCCAGGGAGGTCGTCCAGCTCGACCACGTGCACCTCGGGTTCGCGGCGCAGACCGAGCGGGGCCTGGTCGTCCCGGTGGTACGGGACGCGCACGCGCGGGACGCGGAGTCGCTGACGGCGGAGTTCGCCCGGCTGACCGAGGCGGCCCGCACGGGCACCCTCAGGCCCGCGGAACTCACCGGCGGCACCTTCACGTTGAACAACTACGGCGTGTTCGGCGTCGACGGCTCCACACCGATCATCAACCACCCCGAGGCCGCGATGCTCGGCGTCGGCCGCATCATCCCCAAGCCGTGGGTGCACGAGGGCGAACTGGCCGTGCGCCAGGTCGTGGAGCTCTCGCTCACCTTCGACCACCGGGTCTGCGACGGCGGCACGGCAGGCGGCTTCCTGCGGTACGTGGCGGACTGCGTGGAACAGCCGGCGGTGCTGCTGCGCACGCTGTGACACATCCGCCGCGGCCGGCTGCCTCCCCTGCGTTCCCTGTGATCGTGGAGGCACGCATACTCGGGGGGTGACCGCGTACGAACCGCCGGGCGGACAAGGCGCCGCCGACGCCCAGCAGGAGGCCGGGCACGACGTCGCGTACGACGCCGTCGTGCTCGCCGGAGGTGCGGCGCGGCGGCTCGGCGGCGCGGACAAGCCCGGGGTGCGCGTCGGCGGGCGGGCGCTGCTCGACCGGGTGCTCGCCGCCTGCGCCGACGCGCGGTCCACCGTCGTCGTCGCCGACCCCCGCCCGACCGCACGCCCGGTCACCTGGGCGCGCGAGGACCCGCCCGGCGGTGGCCCGCTGGCCGCACTCGACGCCGGGCTGCGCCACACCACGGCACAGCGGGTCGTCGTCCTCTCCGCCGACCTGCCGTTCCTCGACGACGGCACGGTACGGCGGCTGCTGGCTGCCCTGCGCACCAGCGGCACCGACGGCGCGCTGCTCACCGACGCCGACGGCCGCGACCAGCCGCTCGTCGCCGCGTACCGCGCGCCCGCGCTGCGCCGCGAACTGGCGGCGCTCACCCAGGGACACGGCGGCCTCACCGGCCTCCCCCTGCGCCGACTGACCGGCGCGCTCGGCCTCACCCGCGTCCCCGACCCCGTCGCGTCCTTCGACTGCGACACCTGGGACGACATCGCCACCGCCAGGGCACGCATCAGGGAGCATGGGCACGTGTTGGATGAATGGATTTCCGCAGTCAAGGACGAGCTCGGCATCGAGCTCGACGTCGACATCAAGGTCCTGCTCGATCTCGCCCGCGACGCCGCCCACGGCGTGGCGCGGCCCGCGGCCCCGCTGACCACCTTCCTCGTCGGGTACGCGGCGGCGCAGGCAAGGGGAGGAGAGGGCGGCCCGGAAGCCGTCGCCGAGGCCTCCCGCAAGGCCGCCGCCCTCGCCCTGCGCTGGGCGGAGGAAGCGGCCGCCGCCAAGTCCGACGCGGCCCCCGACGCCACGCCCGACACCCGCCCGGACGCCGGATGACCGCCCGTGGCGTCCAGGCGGACGAGGACGCCGAGGACCTCGACGTCGAGGAGGTGCTCGCCCTCGTGAACGAACACAACGGCCCCCACACCCCCGGCGACGACGTGCCCGCACCCGGCGCACCCGCCCCGGGCTCCTCCAACCCGGACCGGCACCACCGGGCCACCCCCTGGCGCGAGGCTCGCGAGACCGCCGCCCGTGCCGCGCGCGCCGCCACCCGGGCCGCCGGCCGCGCTCCCGTCTCCGTCCCCCTCGACGCGGCCCTCGGCCTCACCCTGGCCGCCCCCCTCACCGCCCTCACCGACCTGCCCTCCTTCGACACCTCGGCCATGGACGGCTGGGCGGTCGCGGGCCCCGGCCCCTGGGACGTACGGGACGAGGGCGTGCTGGCCGGGCACGCCGAGCCGGAGCCGCTCACCGACGGAGAGGCCGTCCGGATCGCGACCGGCGCCCGGATCCCGCCGGATACCACCGCCGTCCTGCGCAGCGAGCACGGCCGCACGGACGCCAAGGACCGGCTGCACGCCACCCGGGAGATCCAGCCCGGCCAGGACATCCGCCCACGCGGCCAGGAATGCCGTAACGGCGATCAACTGCTCGCCGTCGGCACCCTCGTGACCCCGGCCGTCCTCGGCCTGGCCTCCGCCGCCGGATACGAC
Source organism: Streptomyces sp. SD31 (assembly GCF_052068475.1). Taxonomy (NCBI): domain Bacteria; kingdom Bacillati; phylum Actinomycetota; class Actinomycetes; order Kitasatosporales; family Streptomycetaceae; genus Streptomyces; species Streptomyces sp. SD31. Next base: position 374,436 of record NZ_JBQHCX010000001.1, read on the forward strand.
ACCGTGACCGCCGTGCCGCGTCCCCGCGTCGAAGTCCTCGTCCTCGGCGACGAGTTGCTCACCGCGGGGCTTCCGCGTGACGGGCTGATCCGCGACGCCCTCGGCCCGATGCTGCCGCCCTGGCTGCGCGCACTCGGCGCCGACGTCACCTCCGTGCGCCGGCTCGGCGACGACGCCAAGGCCCTGCACAAGGCCCTCACCCGCTCCAACGCCGACCTCATCGTCACCACCGGCGGCACCGCGGCCGGCCCCGTCGACCACGTCCACCCCACGCTGCGGCGCATCGGCGCCGAACTCCTGGTGGACGGCGTCAAGGTACGGCCGGGCCACCCCATGCTGCTGGCCCGCACCAAGGAGAACCAGCACCTCGTCGGCCTGCCCGGCAACCCCCTCGCCGCCGTCTCCGGCCTGCTCACACTCGCGGAGCCTCTGCTGCGCACGCTCGCCGCCCACCCGTCCCCGGAGCCGTACGCGCTCCCCCTGAAGGAGGCGGCCCACGGGCATCCGTACGACACCCGGCTCATCCCCGTCGTGCTGCGCGGCGACCACGCCGTGCCGTTGCACTACCACGGGCCGGCCATGCTGCGGGGCATGGCGGCGGCCGACGCCGTCGCCGTCGTACCACCCGGCGGTGTCCGCGCGGGTCAGGAGACCGAACTGCTCGACCTGCCCTGGGCGAGTGCCGGCATCGAGGTGTGTTTCACGTGAAACTTCCGGGCCAGGACGCGATCGCCCGTCGGGCGGACGAGCGGGTCGCGACCTATCGGGTGAGGCTCCCGAAGAAGATCGTGGAGCATCCGTTCCAGCAGGTCGCCAAGCGGGTCGTGCTGGCCCTGACGCTGCTCGTGCTGACCGCTTTGATCGTCTACGCCGACCACGGCGGCTACAACGACAACTCCGACGGTTCCGTCGATCTCCTCGACGCCTTCTACTACGCGACCGTCAGCCTCTCCACCACCGGATACGGCGACATCACCCCCGTCAGTGACGCCGCCCGGCTCACCAACATCTTCGTCATCACGCCCATGCGAGTGCTGTTCCTGATCATCCTGGTCGGCACCACACTCGAGGTCCTCACCGAACGGACCCGGGAGGAATGGCGTCTGACCCGCTGGAGGTCCACCTTGCGTGACCACACCGTCGTCGTCGGCTTCGGCACGAAGGGGCGCTCGGCGATCCAGACCGTCTGCGCCACCGGCCTGAGGAAGGACCAGGTCGTCGTGGTCGACCCGAGCTCCAAGGTGATCGATGCGGCGGTCGCGGACGGGTACGCGGGGGTAACCGGGGACGCCACGCGCAGTGAGGTCCTGATGCGCGCCGAGGTGCACAAGGCGCGGAAGATCATCATCGCCACCCAGCGCGATGACACCGCCGTCCTGGTGACGCTGACGGCCCGGCAGCTCAACCGCGGCGCCAAGATCGTGGCCGCCGTGCGCGAGGAGGAGAACGCGCCGCTGCTGAAGCAGTCCGGCGCCGACGCGGTCATCACCAGCGCCAGCGCGGCCGGCCGGCTCCTCGGCCTCTCCGTGCTCAGCCCCGCCGCCGGGATGGTCCTGGAGGACCTGATCCAGCAGGGCAGCGGGCTCGACATCGTCGAACGACCGGTCATAAAGGCCGAGGTGGGCAAGAGCCCGCGGCAGACGGACGACCTGGTGGTGAGCGTCGTACGCGGGCACCGGGTGCTCGGATACGACGATCCCGACGTCCAGCGACTGGAGTTGACGGACCGGCTCATCACCATCGTGCGGGCGACGCCGGGCACTCAGGTCACACCCGATGACCGGCGTCTGCCCCCAGGGATGAAGCCCATCTGACGGGCCACTTCGACTACTTGCGGTTGTACAGCCGCATCGTGATCGGCCCGAAGACCAGCACGAACAGGCCCGCCCAGCCCAGCGACCAGGCGACCTCGTCCGCCGGCCAGTCACCCGCCATCAACCCGCGGACGGCCGAGGACAGATGGGTGATCGGGCTGTTGTTGACGAAGGCCTGCAGCCAGCCCGGCATGGTCTTCGGGTCGACGAAGACGTTGGACAGGAACGTGAGCGGGAAGATCACCATCATGCTGACGCCCATCACCGACTTCTCGGAGCGCAGCATCAGCCCGAACATCGTCCAGATCCACGAGAACGCGAACGAAAAGGCGACCAGCAGCGCGATGCCCGCGAGCACCCCGAGGACCCCGCCGTCCGGGCGGTAACCCAGGATGATGCCGACGGTCAGCATCACCACGGACGCGATCGTGTAGCGCAGGGCGTCGCCCAGCAGATAGCCGACCATGGTCGACGGCCGCCAGATGGGCAGCGACCGGAACCGGTCGAAGACGCCCTTCTCGATGTCGGTGTTCACCGAGACGCCCGTGTACATCGTGATCATCACGACCGACATCACAAGGATGCCCGGCAGCAGGAACTGGATGTACTCCTTCGGGGACCCGGCCAGGGCGCCCCCGAACAGGTACGTGTACATCAGCACCATCATGATCGGGAACGCGGTGACGTCGAAGAGCTGCTCGGGTACGTGCTTGATCTTGAGGATCGCCCGCCAGCCGAAGGTCATCGAGGCCGACCAGGCGCTGGGCCGCGGCGGCCGTTCCCCGGAGACGAGCAGCGCGGCGAGCGACTCGGCGCTGACGGGGGCGAGTTCCTTGCTCTCGGTCTGCGTCGCGGTGCTCATGCCGCCACCTCGTCCTTGTCGTCGTTGCCGCGCTCGTCGTGGGTGTCATGTCCGGTGAGGGCGAGGAACACCTCGTCCAGGCTGGGCTGGCCCAGCGAGAAGTTGTCGACGGTGATGCCGGTGCGGGCCAGCTCGGCGAGCCCGCGGGCGGCCTGTTCCGCCGCGCCCTGGCCATTGGCCGTCCCGGAACCTACGCGCGCGGTGAGAGCCACGGGATCGGGCTCCAGCTGCACATCCGCGTCGAGCGTCAGCCGCAGCACGCGCTCGGCCTCCGGCCGCTGGGCCGCGTCACGCAGCCGCAGATGAACGGAACCGGCTCCGACGGACGCCTTGAGCTCGCCCTTGGTCCCCTCGGCGATCACCTTGCCGCGGTCGATGACGGCGATCCGGGACGCCAACTGGTCGGCCTCGTCCAGGTACTGCGTGGTCAGCAGCACGGTGGTGCCTTGCGCGACGACCGCGCGCACGATGTCCCACACCTGGTTGCGGCTGCGTGGATCGAGACCGGTCGTCGGCTCGTCGAGGAAGAGCAGGTCGGGGGTGTTGAGGATGGACGCGGCGATGTCGATACGGCGCCGCATGCCGCCGGAGTAGTTCTTGACCTGCTTCCCGGCCGCGTCCGAAAGCCCGAAGGCCTCCAGCAGCTGTCCGGCGCGCTCCCGTGCGGCGGGCTTGCCGTGGCCGAGGAGCCGGGCCAGCAGGACCAGGTTCTCGGTGCCGGTGAGGTCCTCGTCCACGGAGGCGTACTGGCCGGTGAGGCTCACTCGGCCGCGCACCTCGTCGGCCTCGCGCACGATGTCGTGGCCGAAGACGTGCGCCTCGCCGCCGTCGGGTCGTAGGAGGGTGGCGAGCATCTTCACCGTGGTCGTCTTCCCGGCGCCGTTCGGGCCGAGGACGCCGTAGACCGTGCCGGCCGGAACCGCGAGGTCCACGCCGTCGACGGCCCGTGTCTCACCGAACGTCTTCACCAGGCCTGCCGTCTCGATCGCTAGACCGGACGTCGTCTGCGTGCTCATGCTTCGGGTCCTTCCGAGTGGTCCTTCCGCGTTCTTGGGCTGCGCAGGGGGAGACTTTTACGGTCGCGCAAACTCATCGGTGCCGCACTGGATTTTCCGAGCGAACCCGTCCAAGGACCGAGGGACAGGGGGCCGAAGGCCGGGGAGTAGCGTCCGTGCCATGCATGCGATCACGATTCCCGAACCTGGTGGGCCCGAGGCGCTGGTGTGGGACGAGGTCCCCGATCCCGTGCCCGGCGAGGGCGAGGTGCTGGTCGAGGTGGCGGCCGGTGCCGTCAACCGCGCCGACATCCTGCAACGCCAGGGCTTCTACAACCCGCCGCCCGGCGCCTCCCCCTACCCCGGCCTGGAGTGCTCCGGCCGGATCGCCGAGCTCGGCCCCGGCGTCTCCGGCTGGGCCGTGGGCGACGAGGTGTGCGCGCTGCTCTCGGGCGGCGGCTACGCCGAGAAGGTCGCCGTGCCGGCCGGCCAGCTGCTGCCGGTACCCAAGGGCGTGAGCCTGACGCAGGCCGCCGCCCTGCCCGAGGTGGTCTGCACGGTCTGGTCCAACGTCTTCATGATCGCCCACCTCCGCCCGGGCGAGACCCTGCTCGTGCACGGCGGCTCCAGCGGCATCGGCACCATGGCCATCCAGCTCGCCAAGGCCGTCGGTGCCAAGGTCGCCGTCACGGCGGGCACGCAGGAGAAGCTGGACCGGTGCGCCGAGCTGGGCGCCGACATCCTGATCAACTACCGGGAGCGGGACTTCGTCGACGAGGTCAAGAAGGCCACCGACGGCTCCGGAGCCGACGTCATCCTCGACAACATGGGTGCCAAGTACCTCGACCGCAACGTCCGGGCCCTCGCCGTCAGCGGGCGCCTCGCGATCATCGGCATGCAGGGCGGCGTCAAGGGCGAGCTCAACATCGGCGCACTCCTGGCCAAGCGCGGCGCCATCAGCGCGACCTCGCTGCGGGCCCGACCGCTCGGCGAGAAGGCGGCGATCGTCGCGGCCGTACGCGAGCACGTGTGGCCTCTGCTGGACGCCGGCCATGTGCGCCCGGTCGTCGACCGCGAGATCCCGATGAACGACGCGGCCGAGGCCCACCGGGTGGTGGAGGACAGCGGGCACGTCGGAAAGGTGCTCCTGGTCGCGCCGTAAGGCTGTGGCGCGGTGCACGAACGCGCCCTAGCCGCGCCGCAACCGGAGAGCGACGAAGGCGAGTCCCAGACCGAGCCCGATGAGCACCAGCCCGCTGCCGAGGGGCAGGACCTGCAGCACGGGCTCGGCCGGGCTCTGGGCGTGCGGGGCGGGCTGCCGTACGGGACGGTTCGACGGGGCTGAGGGCACCGTGGGGGCGTCCCCGGCGGAGTCACCGGTGCCGTCCGGGCTCTCGGCGACGCCCCCGCCGTCGTCCTCACCCTCAGCCTCGTCCTCCGGCAAGGCCGAGCCCTCGCCGTCCTCGTCGCCCGTGCCGCCGTCCGACTCCTCCTCCGCGGCTTCCTCGCCCCCCGCTTCCTCGTCCGCCGCCTCCTCGTCCTCCAGCGGCCCTTTCTCCCGCCCCGGCCGCTCCCGCCCCTCACCGGCCCGGCTCCCGGCCCGGGACGGCTTGTCGGAGGGGGCGGCAGGGGAGGCGGTGGGCGCGTGGGCCGGAGAGGTGGCCGAGGCCTGGGATGCCCGGGACTCCGTGGACGGGGCGGAGGAGGTGGAGGAGACGGAGGAGGCGGAGGGCGCCCCGGACGGAGCCTCGACGGCGGAGGAAGGCAGGGGATCGACCGCGGAACTGGGGGAAGCCTCGGAGTCAGCCACGGGTGCGGAGGGGGACGTGGCCGCACGGGGGGAGACGGACGGGGGCGAACCCGTGGAGCCGGAGGAGGCCCGGTGCGGAGCCCCGGAGCCGGAGGAATCTCCGGATGCGCCGGCACCACGCGGGCCGTCAAGGCCGTACGACGCCCCACTCCCGCACAACCCCACGACCAACCCCACCACCAGCACGACCAGTGTCCCCCCAGCCCGCAGAGCCCGCAGAGCCCGCAGAGCCCGCAACACCTCCGACCCCGCCCTGAGCCCATGCGCAGCCCCCGGCGACGACGAGCGCGCGAGCCCGCGCCCCGCGCTCGGCGAGGTCGCGAACCCGGTACCCGGGACGCACCGCCACCCCCGCGTCACCCCCAGCCATGAAGTCACGGCACAAGCCTCACAGCACCCCACGCACCCGGCATTCCGGACTCCGCCACCCGACCGAATCCGGCGCACAATCCGGTTATGTCGATACGACACGGACTGCTGGCACTCCTGGAGCCCGGCCCCCGCTACGGCACGCGGCTGCGCACCGAGTTCGAGGCGCGTACCGGCGGGACCTGGCCGCTGAACATCGGCCAGGTCCATACGACCCTGGGCCTCCTGGAGCGGGACGGCATGGTCGTCCAGGACGGCGTGGACGAGGCGGGGCGGGTGCTGTACGCGCTGACGGGGGCGGGCCGTGCCGAGCTGCGGGCCTGGTTCGCGCGGCCCGTGGAGCGGGCGAGCCCGCCGCGCGACGAGCTGGCGATCAAGCTGGTGATGGCGGCCGGGGCGCCGGGCGTCGACGTGCGGGAGGTCGTGGGGGCGCAGCGCAGGCATGTGGCCCAGGCCCTGCACGATTGCGTACGGCGGCGGGCCGAGTCCCTGGCGCGGGCGCACGAGCACCCTGACGAGATGGCCCGGCTGCTCGTCCTGGAGCAGCTCGTGTTCCATGCCGAGGCGGAGAGTCGCTGGCTCGACATCTGCGAGGCCCGCCTGCTGCGGCTCACTCGGACAGAGAGCGGCTGACGGAATCTCCCCCGGCGTAAACGGTGGATCACCCCACACGGGGGGCACCACGATGATGAGCTGTACGGGTGCGAGAGAATGGCGGCATGGAGATGCCGAGGAACGAAAGGCCGTCCGAGAACCCCCAGATCCTGGTCGTGGGCCAGGACGGGATGGCGCTCACCGGCGGCAATGGAGACGAGGACTCCCGCGAGGTCCCGGTGACGGAGCAGGTGGAGCAGCCGGCGAAGGTCATGCGGATCGGCAGCATGATCAAGCAGCTGCTCGAAGAAGTGCGCGTGGCTCCCCTGGACGAGGCGAGCCGGGTCCGGCTGAAGGAGATCCACGCCAGTTCCGTGAAGGAACTGGAGGACGGCCTGGCACCGGAGCTGGTCGAGGAGCTGGAGCGGCTCTCCCTGCCGTTCACGGACGAGGCGACCCCGAGCGACGCGGAACTGCGCATCGCGCAGGCCCAGCTGGTCGGCTGGCTGGAGGGCCTCTTCCACGGCATCCAGACCACGCTCTTCGCCCAGCAGATGGCCGCCCGGGCCCAGTTGGAGCAGATGCGCCGCGCCCTGCCGCCGGGAGTCGGCGGTCACGAGGACGGCGATCAGCACCAGGCGGGCCGCACGGGCGGGCCGTACCTGTAAGACCCCATCCGTACGCGAAGGGCCCGGCAGCCTGCGCTGCCGGGCCCTTTCACATGGGCGTCACTCCGGATTGCCCGTCGAGACCGTGAACTTCATCGTCGGCGGGTTCTCCGGGTCGAAGTCCGTGCCCGCCTCGGGAGACTGCACCAGCACCGTGCCGTCGCCGTACGTGTTCTCGTCCTTGGAGGTCTTCTCGTACTTCCAGTCGGCAGCCTTGAGACACTCGACGACCGAAGGCCAGTACTGGTACGAGAAGTCCGGCATCCGTACCTGGTCGGGGTCGAGGAACGACTCCCGCGGCTCGGTGCACGTCGTCGTCTCGACCGTCCTCGAGCTGTCCCCCGCCCGGTATCCGGCCGCCTTCGTGGCCGGCGCCGACGTGCTCGTGCCGTCCCCGCCCGCGTCGTCCTCGGACCCGCCGCCGGGCAGTGTCAGTGCCGCGATCAGGCCGCCCACCGCGACGAGGGACACGACGATCGAGCCGATGATCACCGCGCGGTTGTTCTTGCCGCCGCCCGAAGTGGCCCCCGGCTGGGGCGAGATGGTGTACGGCGGCGGGGTCGGATGGCCCGGCTGCGGGGAGTACGCCGCCGGCGGAGGTGTCTGGTAGCCGGGCTGCTGCGGGTAGCCGTACCCCGGCGGGGGCGTGCCGGGCGGCGGGGTGCCGTACGGGTTCGGGGCCGGGGTCGCGGACGGCTGGTACGGCGTCTGGACCGGGCCCCCGGGCGGCGGCGTCTGGCCGACCGGCGGGAACACCGAGGCGCCGACGCCCTGGCCGCTCTGCGCCTGTGAGCCCGGCACGATGCTCGGCGGGGCCGCCTGGAAGGACGCGGCCACGCGCAGGCACTCGTCGCGCATGGCCTCGGCGCTCGGGAAGCGCTCGTTCGGGTTCTTCCTCAGGGCACGGGCGACCAGCGCGTCCACGGCGGGCGGCAGGGCGCGGTTGATCGAGGACGGAGCGGCCGGCTCCTCCTGCACATGCGCGTACGCGATCGCCAGCGGCGAGTCCGCGTCGAACGGCAGCCGCCCGGTGACCAGTTGGAACAGCATGATGCCGACCGAGTACAGGTCGGAGCGGGCGTCCACGGCGCGGCCCAGCGCCTGTTCCGGCGAGAGGTACTGCGGCGTGCCGACCACCATGCCGGTCTGTGTCATCGAGGTCACACCGGACTGCATGGCGCGCGCGATGCCGAAGTCCATGACCTTGACCACGCCGCGCTTGTTCAGCATCACGTTGCCCGGCTTGATGTCCCGGTGGACCAGCCCCATCTCGTGGCTGATCTCCAGCGCCGCGAGGACATCCGCGGTGATCTTCAGTGCCTTGTCGGCGGGCACCGCGCCGAACTGCCGTACGTCCTCGTCGAAGACCGAGCTGAGCGGCCGGCCCTCGATGTACTCCATGACGATGTACGGCGTCGTCATGCCGTCGAGATCGTCCTCGCCGGTGTCGAAGACGGAGACGATATTGGTGTGGGTGAGCTTGGCCACGGCCTGGGCCTCGCGGCGGAAGCGCTCGCGGAACGCCTGCTCGCGGCCGAGTTCGGTGTGCAGGGTCTTGACCGCCACCTGCCGGTCGAGCACGGCGTCGTACGCGAGGTGCACCGAGGCCATGCCGCCCTCGCCGAGCAAGTCGCGCAGCTGATAGCGGCCGCCGGCGAGCGCCCGCCCCGCATACCGGCCCTGTGCGCCGTCCTGGCTCATGTGCTGCGTCCCCCGTAGCCTCTTAGGCGCCTGCGATTGCCGTGGATTGCCGTGGATCGGGTTTGATCCCGAGTGATCCAAGTGCTATTCCCGGCCAAGTCTGCCCCACGGCACTGACAGGTCAAGCGCGGTGCCCGTTCCGTGACCGTACGCGAAAGAAGCGTCGCGGAAGAGTTACCGGGGCAGTACGGGCGGTACACAGAATTTGCACGAGCGGACGCGGTACCGGTTTGATGGCCGGTCCGTCTCCCTCCGGTTGGGGCGGCCGTCTCGGACCGACGGCTTGCGTGGAGGCTGTAGCGTGGCCGACGGAGACCGTAACAACACCGCGCGCACCGCGGGCAGAAACGACGGCGAGGACTGATGGCACAGCAGCAGCGCGCTCAGGGCCCGTCCGACCCCGAGGCGGCTGGCGGCGGTATGTCAGACGCGCCGGAGATGTGGGGTAATGGCGGGCTTGTCGGGGACGGCCGTTATCGGCTGACCCGCAGACTCGGCCGGGGCGGTATGGCCGAGGTGTTCGCGGCCGAGGACGTGCGCCTCGGCCGCACCGTGGCGGTCAAGCTGCTGCGTTCCGACCTCGCCGAGGACCCGGTGTCCAAGGCCCGCTTCACGCGCGAGGCCCAGTCGGTGGCCGGCCTCAACCACCACGCGATCGTCGCCGTGTACGACTCCGGCGAGGACTTCGTGGGCGGCCACAGCGTGCCGTACATCGTGATGGAGATCGTCGAGGGGCGGACCATCCGCGACCTGCTCCTCAACGCCGAGGCGCCCGGCCCCGAGCAGGCCCTGATCATCGTCTCCGGCGTCCTTGAGGCGCTCGCCTATTCGCACCAGCACGGCATCGTGCACCGTGACATCAAGCCCGCCAACGTCATCATCACGCACAACGGCGCCGTGAAGGTGATGGACTTCGGTATCGCCCGCGCCCTGCACGGCGCGCAGTCGACGATGACGCAGACCGGCATGGTCATGGGCACCCCGCAGTACCTCTCGCCCGAGCAAGCGCTCGGCAAGGCGGTCGACCACCGCTCCGACCTGTACGCGACGGGCTGCCTGCTCTACGAACTCCTCGCGCTGCGCCCGCCGTTCACCGGCGAGACCCCGCTGTCGGTGGTCTACCAGCACGTCCAGGACATCCCGACGCCGCCGTCCGAGGTCGCCGAAGGGGCGCCGCCGGAGCTCGACGGCCTGGTCATGCGCTCGCTCGCCAAGGAGCCGGACGACCGGTTCCAGACGGCCGAGGAGATGCGCGGCCTCGTCCAGTACGGCCTGCAGATGCTGTACGACCAGGGCGGCCACACCGGCACCTGGAACACCGGCCCGGTGACGATGCACGACGGCCGGCACACCCCGTCGGCGGGCTTCGCGAACACGACCGTCATGGGGCACCCCTCGGACCCCGGCTCGGGTACGACGCAGATCCCGAAGCCGATCCTGCCCGCCGGGTACGGCGGCGGGGACGACGGCGGCTTCGAGGGGCACGGCAACAGGGGCAGCGGTCGCGGCAAGCTGTGGATCCTCGCCGTCCTCGCGGTGATCGCGATCGCGGCGGGTGTCGCGCTGGCACTCAAGGGCACCGGCTCGGGCAGCGGCGGGGCCGACACGACGCCGACGCCCACCACCTCGCAGACCGCCGACAAGGACCAGGCCAGCGAGACGCCGAGCGACGAGGCGACCGAGCAGCCGACCGACGAGTACACGGACGACAGCACCGGAACGGGCACCGACCCGGACTACACGCCGTCGTACGAGCCCTCGTACACGCCCACCGAGGAGCCGACCACGGCCGAGCCGACCGAGGAGCCGACGACGGCCGAGCCGACCGAGGAGCCGACGGAGGACCCCACGGAGGACCCCACGGAGGAGCCGACGGATCCGGCGACGCTGCCGACGGCACCGACGGGCGACGGCGCCTGACCGGTCTCCCGGCACGGCTCACCGAGAAGTCACCCCACGCGCGCGTGCGGCCCGGAAACGGGCTTCACGCGCGCGTGCCGTTTACGGCGGGTGGCTGGATCGTTCTGCAGGCATAATCTGATTTATCCGCTTTCATGCACGAGATCAGCGTCACACCGGTTCAGTGACCTCGCCCTCGGTGGCTCTTCCCGTGACCTGGGTCACCGATATAACGTGCCGTTGTTCCGGCCCCCTGCAAGGCTGTGACCAGGAGTTGTTCCGGACTTTCGCGATTTACTTGGAAATCCAAGCAAAAACGCAGGTCAGGAGGGGTTTCACAGAAATGTGGAGCACTGGGTAACGTGCCTATTGCAGGGCGCTCGCCGGGGCACCTGTCACGCCTGTCCCCCAACGAGCCGCACCCACCCTGTGCGTCCGTAGGGCTTCAGGTGAGCCGCACTGGCACCCGGCGAACCCGGGTAGCCGGACCGACGGAGGAGCACACGTGACCGTGGAGAGCACTGCCGCGCCAAAGCCGCGACGCAGCGCCGGTACCAAGAGCACGGCCGGCAAGCGCACAACCGCAAAGAAATCGCCAGGCACCGACCCCGAACTCGTCCAGCTGCTGACGCCCGAGGGCAAGCGCGTCAAGAACGCCGAGTTCGACAAGTACGTCGCCGGCATCACCCCCGACGAGCTCCGCGGCCTCTACCGCGACATGGTGCTCACCCGCCGCTTCGACGCGGAGGCCACCTCCCTGCAGCGCCAGGGCGAGCTGGGCCTGTGGGCCTCGCTGCTCGGCCAGGAGGCCGCCCAGATCGGCTCCGGCCGGGCCACCCGCGAGGACGACTACGTCTTCCCGACCTACCGCGAGCACGGCGTCGCCTGGTGCCGCGGGGTCGACCCGGCCAACCTGCTCGGCATGTTCCGCGGCGTGAACAACGGCGGCTGGGACCCGAACAGCAACAACTTCCAGCTCTACACGATCGTCATCGGCTCCCAGACGCTGCACGCCACCGGCTACGCCATGGGCATCGCCAAGGACGGCGCCGACAGCGCGGTGATCGCCTACTTCGGCGACGGTGCCTCCAGCCAGGGCGACGTGGCGGAATCGTTCACCTTCTCCGCGGTCTACAACGCCCCCGTGGTGTTCTTCTGCCAGAACAACCAGTGGGCGATCTCCGAGCCGACCGAGAAGCAGACCCGGGTGCCGCTCTACCAGCGTGCCCAGGGCTACGGCTTCCCGGGCGTCCGCGTCGACGGCAACGACGTCCTGGCCTGCCTCGCCGTGACGAAGTGGGCGCTGGAGCGCGCCCGCAGCGGCGAGGGGCCGACGCTGGTCGAGGCGTACACGTACCGCATGGGCGCCCACACCACCTCCGACGACCCCACCCGCTACCGCGGTGACGAGGAGCGCCTGGCCTGGGAGGCGAAGGACCCGATCCTGCGCCTTCGCCGCTACCTGGAGGCTTCAAACCACACGGACGAGGCATTCTTCGCGGAACTGGAGACCGAAAGCGAGGCGTTGGGCAAACGAGTGCGCGAAGCGGTCCGCGCCATGCCGGACCCGGACCACTTCGCCATCTTCGAGAACGTGTACGCGGACGGGCATGCGCTCGTCGACGAGGAGCGCGCCCAGTTCGCCGCCTACCAGGCGTCGTTCGCGGACGTCGAGGGGGGTCACTGAGATGGCAGAGAAGATGGCTCTTGCCAAGGCGATCAACGAGTCGCTGCGCCGTGCCCTGGACGCGGACCCCAAGGTCCTCATCATGGGCGAGGACGTCGGCAAGCTCGGCGGCGTCTTCCGTGTGACGGACGGACTGCAGAAGGACTTCGGCGAGAGCCGCGTCATCGACACCCCGCTGGCCGAGTCGGGCATCGTGGGCACCGCGATCGGCCTCGCCCTGCGCGGCTACCGCCCGGTCGTGGAGATCCAGTTCGACGGCTTCGTCTTCCCGGCGTACGACCAGATCGTCACGCAGCTGGCGAAGATGCACGCGCGCTCGCTGGGCAAGGTCAAGCTCCCGATCGTCGTCCGCATCCCCTACGGCGGCGGCATCGGCGCGGTGGAGCACCACTCGGAGTCCCCCGAGGCGCTCTTCGCGCACGTGGCCGGTCTGAAGATCGTCAGCCCTTCGAACGCGTCGGACGCGTACTGGATGATGCAGCAGGCCATCCAGAGCGACGACCCGGTGATCTTCTTCGAGCCGAAGCGGCGCTACTGGGACAAGGCCGAGGTCAACACGGAGGCGATCCCCGGCCCGCTGCACAAGGCGAAGGTCGTCCGTGAGGGCTCGGACCTCACCCTGGCCGCCTACGGCCCGATGGTGAAGCTGTGCCAGGAGGTCGCCGACGCGGCCGCCGAGGAAGGCCGGAATCTGGAGGTCCTGGACCTGCGCTCGGTCTCCCCGCTCGACTTCGACTCCATCCAGGCCTCCGTCGAGAAGACCCGCCGCCTGGTCGTGGTCCACGAGGCACCGGTGTTCTTCGGCTCGGGCGCGGAGATCGCCGCCCGGATCACGGAGCGCTGCTTCTACCACCTGGAGGCCCCGGTGCTGCGCGTGGGCGGTTACCACGCCCCGTATCCGCCGGCGCGCCTGGAGGAGGAGTACCTGCCGGGCCTGGACCGGGTGCTCGACGCCGTCGACCGTGCCCTGGCGTACTGAGGAGAGGGGCATGACGACGATGACGGAAGCGTCCGTGCGCGAGTTCAAGATGCCCGACGTGGGCGAGGGACTCACCGAGGCCGAGATCCTCAAGTGGTACGTCCAGCCGGGCGACACGGTCACCGACGGTCAGGTGGTGTGCGAGGTCGAGACGGCCAAGGCGGCCGTCGAGCTCCCCATCCCGTACGACGGGGTGGTCCGGGAGCTGCACTTCCCCGAGGGCACGACGGTGGACGTCGGTATGGCGATCATCGCGGTGGACGTGGCGGGCGGTGCGACCCCGGTCGCGCAGGCACCGGCTCAGGCCCAGGTTCCCGCCGAGAAGCAGCCGGAGGAGGCCAAGCCGCAGGGCCGCCAGCCGGTGCTGGTCGGCTACGGCGTGGCGGCGTCCTCGACCAAGCGCCGCCCGCGCAAGGGGGCCGGGGTCCCGTCCCAGGAGCCCTCGACGGCGGCGCAGGCCCTGCAGAGCGAGCTGAACGGCCACGGCCCCGCCGCGGCGGTGGAGCCTCCCCGGCCGCTGGCGAAGCCGCCGGTGCGCAAGCTGGCGAAGGACCTGGGCGTCGACCTGGCCACGGTGACCCCCACCGGCCCCGACGGCATCATCACGCGCGAGGACGTCCACGCGGCGGTGGCCCCGCCGACCCCGGCTCCCGAGCCGGTGTCCCAGCCCGCTCCGGTCGCCGCCCCCGCGGCGGCCACATCGGCGCCGGTGGCCACGTACGACGCGGTCCGCGAGACCCGCATCCCGGTGAAGGGTGTCCGCAAGGCGACGGCGGCGGCGATGGTCGGGTCGGCGTTCACGGCGCCGCATGTCACGGAGTTCGTGACGGTGGACGTGACGCGCACGATGAAGCTGGTCGAGGAGCTCAAGCAGGACAAGGAGTTCGCGGGCCTGCGCGTGAACCCCCTGCTGCTGATCTCCAAGGCTCTCCTGGTCGCCATCAAGCGCAACCCGGAGGTGAACGCCTCCTGGGACGAGGCGGCCCAGGAGATCGTGCAGAAGCACTACGTCAACCTGGGTATCGCGGCGGCGACCCCGCGCGGCCTGATCGTCCCGAACATCAAGGACGCCCACGCCAAGACGCTTCCGCAACTGGCCGGGGCGCTGGGCGAGTTGGTGTCGACGGCGAAGGAGGGCAAGACGTCCCCCGCCGCGATGCAGGGCGGCACCGTCACCATCACCAACGTCGGCGTCTTCGGCGTCGACACCGGCACCCCGATCCTCAACCCCGGCGAGTCCGCGATCCTCGCGGTCGGCGCGATCAAGCTCCAGCCGTGGGTCCACAAGGGCAAGGTGAAGCCGCGTCAGGTCACCACGCTGGCGCTCAGCTTCGACCACCGCTTGGTGGACGGCGAGTTGGGCTCCAAGGTGCTGGCCGACGTGGCGGCGATCCTGGAGCAGCCGAAGCGGCTGATCAGCTGGGCGTGAGCCACAGGCGGTAGCGAAAGGGGCGGCCACTGCCGAGTGGCCGCCCCTTCGTCGATCGCGTACGTCAGCTGATCCTGGCGTAGCCGTAGTTGATCAGCTTCTTCACGTCCGTCGTACGGTTGGCCTCGGAGGAGGCCGTGAGGACGGCGCCCATCACCGACTCGCCGTTGAGCGTGGCGGCGAAGACGAGGCAGTACTTGGCCTCGGTGCCCGAGCCGGTCTTGATGCCGAGCGTGCCGTTCCAGCCGAGCAGGGCGTTGGTGTTCTTCCACGGCGCCATCGTGCGGGTGGCGCCGGTCTTCGTGATCGTCTTTGCCGTGTACTGCTTGGTCTTCACGACGGTCTTGAACGTGGAGCTCTTCATCGTGCTGCGGGCGAGGATCGTCAGGTCCTTCGCGGACGAGTAGTTCGAGCCGTTGCTGATGCCGTCGAACGAGTCGAAGTGCGTGTTGGTCATGCCAAGGTTCTTGGCCATCGTGTTCATCTTGCCGATGAAGCTCTTGGTGCGGGCCGCGACCGTCGTACCGGAGCCGAACTTGTTCGCGAGGGTCATCGCGGCGTCACAGCCGGACGGCAGCATCATCCCGTAGAGCAGCTGACGGACCGTGACCTTGTCACCGACGATCAGGTGAGCCGTCGAGGGATAGCCCTTGCGGACCATGTAGTCACTGACCGCCTGCGGGATCGTGACCTTGGCGTCCAGGTTCAGGTTCGACTGCGAGAGCACGACCTTCGCGGTCATGATCTTCGTCGTGGAGGCGGTGAGCCGGTGGGTGTTCTCGGACTTCTTGAAGAGCGTCGTGCCGGTGGCGCTGTTCATGAGGAACCCGCTCTTGGCAGTGATGGTGGGCGTCGTCACAGCCTGCGCGGGTGCCGCGGTGAGGGCGCCGGTGACGAGCACCGCACCGGTCGTCACGGCGACGGCTGCGGCTCTGCGGACACGGAAGCCCTTGATGGCGGTTATCAACTGAAATACCCCGATTACGTCGAATGCCCCTGTGTGCGGCCGAGTTGGAGGGGGAGACATGTGGGCCGCACATGTGTGACACGTAAGTAGCACAGAAGGTTGTGGGGCGGGTGCGGTGGGTCCCCGTGTCTGATTCCTGATCAGGTTTCTCGTCCGTATGCTGGACGGGTGCCCTCATGCGTACGTGTTGTATCTATGCTGTGGGCATGCCTTCCGCCCCGCCCGCTCCCGCGAAGCAGTCGTCCATGAGGCAGACGTCCATGAAGCAGCCCCCCGCCGCCGACCGCGTCTACACCCACGTCAAGCAGGGTGTCCTGGAGCGCCGCTACGAGGGCGGGACCCTCCTCACGGAGGGCGAGCTCGCCGAGGCAGTCGGGGTCTCGCGCACGCCGGTGCGGGAGGCGCTGCTGCGGCTGGAGGTCGAGGGGCTGATCAAGCTCTATCCGAAGAAGGGCGCACTGGTCCTGCCGGTCTCCGCACAGGAGATCAAGGACGTGGTGGAGACACGGATGCTCGTCGAGGAGCACGCGGCGCGCAAGGCCGTACCCGCGCCCCCCGGCCTCATCGCGCGCCTGGAGGAACTGCTCGCCCAGCAGAAGGCCCAGGCCGCCGCCGGCGATCTCGCCGGGGCAGCCGTCACCGACCGGTGCTTCCACGCGGAGATCGTCCGCAGCGGCGGCAACGAGATCCTGTCGCGGCTCTACGACCAGCTCCGTGACCGGCAACTGCGCATGGGCGTCGCCGTCCTGCACTCCCACCCCGACCGGATCGCCAAGACCCTCGTCGAGCACGAGGAGATCCTCCAGGCCCTGCGCTCCGGGGACGCCGAGGCCGCCGTCGGGATGGTCCACCGGCACATCGGCTGGTTCTCGCACCTGGCGCGGGGTGAAGAACGATGAAGGCCGGGTTGCCGGGTGCCCCTCCCCCAAAGGGGGCACCCCCGGGCGGCCGCCGCGCCGCCGCCGTCTGGGGCATAGGCGTCTCGGTCTACTTCGTCGCCGTCATCTTCCGTACGTCCCTCGGGGTCGCCGGCCTCGACGCGGCGGACCGCTTCGACGTGAACGCCTCCGCCCTGTCGACCTTCTCGATCCTGCAACTGCTCGTCTACGCGGGCATGCAGATACCCGTCGGCCTGCTCGTCGACCGGCTCGGCACCAAGAAGGTGCTGACCATCGGCGTGGTCCTGTTCACGGCGGGCCAGCTGGGCTTCGCCTTCTCGCCGTCGTACGGCATGGCCCTCGCCTCGCGTGCGCTGCTGGGCTGTGGCGACGCGATGACCTTCATCAGTGTGCTGCGGCTCGGCTCCCGCTGGTTCCCGGCCCGGCGCGGGCCGCTGATCGCGCAGCTCGCGGGGCTCGCGGGCATGGCCGGCAACCTCGTCTCCACGCTGGTGCTGGCCCGGCTGCTGCACGGTGTGGGCTGGACGGCGGCGTTCGCGGGCAGTGCGGCGGCGGGCGTCGTCGTACTGGTCCTGCTGCTGTTGTTCCTCAAGGACCACCCCGAGGGACACGAGCCGGAGCCGCTGCCGCATCTGGGCGCGGCCTACGTACGCAGTCAGATCGCCGCCTCCTGGCGGGAGCCGGGCACGCGGCTGGGGCTGTGGGTGCACTTCACGACGCAGTTCCCGGCGATGGTGTTCCTGCTGCTGTGGGGGATGCCGTTCCTCGTGGAGGCACAGGGCCTGTCCCGGGCGACGGCCGGTGAACTGCTCACCCTGGTCGTCCTGTCCAACATGGTCGTGGGCCTGGTCTACGGCCAGGTCGTCGCCCGGCATCACGGGGCGCGGCTGCCGCTGGCGCTGGGCACGGTGGGCGCGACGGCGGTGCTCTGGGCGACGACGCTGGCCTGGCCCGGCGATACGGCGCCGATGTGGCTGCTGGTCGTGCTGTGCGCGGTGCTCGGGGCGTGCGGGCCGGCCTCGATGCTCGGCTTCGACTTCGCGCGGCCGGCGAATCCGCCGGAGCGGCAGGGGACGGCGTCCGGCATCACCAACATGGGCGGTTTCGTCGCCTCGATGACGACGTTGTTCGCGATCGGGGTGCTGCTGGACGCCACGGGGGACGACTACGCCATCGCCTTCTCGGTGGTGTTCCTCCTCCAGGCGCTGGGGGTCAGCCAGATCCTGCGGCTGCGTAAGCGGGCGGCGCGCAGGGAGCGGGAACGGCTGGTCGCCAGCAGGGTGGAGACCGTGCACGTTCCCGCGTGAGCCGGTGAGGCGGTGAGCTGGTGGGGCGGTGAGGCGGTGCGTCAGAGGGCTGGGACGAGCGTGAGGTACGCGAGTCCCAGGACCCCGCGGTAGCTCATCCACTGGGCGCGATGGCGGTCGAGGCGCTCGCGTGTCTCGGCCGCGAGCGGGTGGTCCGGGTGCTCGGCCAGCCATATCTCGAGGTCCGCCTGGTACGCCGACTCGAACTCCTCCCACTCGTCCAGGCTCGCCGTCTCGGTCCACTCCGGGCGGAAACCGGCGTCGACCGCGAGGTCGAGCAGGGTCGCGAGGTCGTAGTGGTCCGTGGCGGCGGCTCCCGGCCACATGCCGGCGAGTTCGGCGGGGGTCGGGGTGCGCTGCCAGAAACCCTCCCCGAGCAGTACGCGGCCGCCGTCGGTGACCAGGCGGCGCAGTGCGCGCAGCGCCTCGATGGTGTGGTCCGGTGGCTCGGCCGTGCTCAGAGCTTGGCTCGCTCCGACGCACAGGACGAGGTCGGCGGGGCCGTGCGAGGTCGCTACGGCGGATTCCTCGACGAACGTGGCCCTCTGTGTCAGCCCTCGGGTCTCGGCGTTGCGGCGGGCGCGGGCCAGGTCCTCGGTCTTGATGTCGATGCCGGTCCCGGTCGCTTCGGGGGTGGCGGCCAGGACACGGAGCATCAACTCGGCCCAGCCGCAGCCGATGTCCAGGACCGTGGTGGGGTTCGTGCGGGTGAGTCGTTGGACGAGGCTGTTGGCTCGTGCCTCGGACAGGGGGCCGTGGAAGGTCAGGCGGGTCAGGCGTGGGGGCTGGGCGGTTGCCGCGGAGGTGTCGGTCACAGCGAGACGTTAGCCTCGGGCGCGGAGTGGGCGACAGTGGATTTCGCCCCCGCCGCCCCTACCCGTCCCATCCTGAAGGGGCTCCGCCCCTTCGACCCCGCTGGGGCTGCCGCCCCAGACCCCGCTTCGGCCCTGAACGGGCCTCGTCCTCAAACGCCGGACGGGCTGGAATGCCTGGACCGGCGTCGAAAAGGAGTTGGCCCTACGGCGTCACCGTGAAGTTGCGCAGAATCGCTGCCGTCAGCTCCGGGTCGCCCTCTGCCTTCACCCGGTCCGCCGCCGCCTCCGGCGTGACGCGGCCGCAGGCGAGGCGGACGTAGGTTTCCCAGTCGAGGGTGAGGGTGGCGGCGGGGCCCAGGGCGGGGGCCGTTTCGAGGGTGCCTCGGCCCTGGATGTCGACGCGGATCGTGCGGAGGAACTCGATCGGGCCGTGGACGTCGAAGACGATCGCCGAGCTGCGGGGGGCGTCGGCCCGGACGGCGACTATGTCGGGCAGCTGGGCCAGCAGGACGTCGCGGGCGACGTGCGCGCCGGGGGAGTCGAGGTTCCCGGGGCGGCCGAGGGCGGTGCGCAGGTCCTGCTCGTGCACCCAGACGTCGAAGGCGTGGCTCCGCATGGACTCTTCGAGGGTGAGCTCCGTGCCGAGCGGGCCGCGCACCTTGGTGCCGGGGTCACGGGACTCGTTGCGCAGCTGGCGGTTGCGGCGGATGACCGTGTACTCCAGCTCGGAGGTCATCTCCGGCGCCGTGTGGTGGCGGCGGACGTCGACCTGCATCTCCATATAGCGCTGGTGGTCGTTCGTGACGTGGAAGAGGTCGCGCGGGAGCGTGTGGATGGGGCGCGGGTCGCCGAGCATCTCGCAGTCCAGGCCGATGACATGGGACACCACGTCGCGTACCGACCAGCCGGGGCAGGGGGTACGCCGGTTCCACTCGCCCTCCACTAGCGGTGTCACCAGCTCGGATATCGCTTCGATGGAGTGGGTCCAGGCGTCGGCGTAGGGCTGGAGGGTGGGATGCAGACTCACGGAACGGGACCCCTCGGCGGTTGGAACGTCGGTACGCGGGCGGTTTCTGGCGGCGTTGCCAGTGGGCGGCGGCTGCTGTCGGCGGGTGTCTTGGAACGCTAAGTTACGCTGCTGTGAGGCACCCCGGCAGTGCTTTCGTGTGACGATCGTAGGCGTGTGTGGAAGCCCGTGTGGACCGCTCGAATGCCAGGACGGTGGTAGTGTGCGCGCCTCTTTGCTCCAGATCGATGTCAATGAGGGCGAATCGGTCGAATCGCGTCGGGTGAGGGTGGCCTCGCTGGTGCGGGAACAGGCCGGGGCGGATCTGGTGGTCCTGCCCGAGCTGTGGACGACCGGGGCGTTCGCCTACGAGGAGTTCGGCAGCGAGGCCGAGCCGCTCGAAGGACCGACGTACGAGGCGATGGCCAAGGCCGCGAGCGACGCGGGCGTGTGGCTGCACGCGGGCTCGATTCCCGAGCGTGACCCCGAGGGCCCCCTCTACAACACGTCCCTCGTCTTCTCCCCCTCCGGTGATCTGGCCGCCGCGTACCGAAAGATCCATCGGTTCGGCTTCGACAAGGGTGAGGCCGTGCTGATGGGCGCGGGCGAAGAACTGGTGACGGTGCGTCTGCCCGAGACGATCCTGGGTGTGGCCACCTGCTACGACCTCCGTTTCCCCGAGTTGTTCCGCGGCCTCGTCGACGCCGGCGCCGAGACCCTGGTCATTCCGGCGGGCTGGCCGGAGCGCCGCCGGGCGCACTGGACGCTGCTGGCTCAGGCGCGGGCGGTGGAGAACCAGGCGTTCGTGCTCGCCTGTGGAACGGCCGGGACACACGCGGGAGTTCCGCAGGCCGGTCACTCGATCGTGGTGGATCCGTGGGGCGAGGTGCTGGCGCAGGCCGGCGCGGGGGAGCAGGTCCTCTCGGTGGAGTTCGACCCGGGGAAGGTCGCGGTGACGCGGGATCAGTTCCCGGCGCTGAAGGACCGGGCGCTGGGGTTGGCGGCGCCGCGCCGCTGACGGTCGCCGAGGCGGCGGTCGTGGCGGCGGTCGTGGCGGCGGTCGTGGCGGAGGTCGTGGCGGACGTGCCGAGCCGTGGCGGAGGTCCCGGTCGTGGCCGAGGGGCGCGGCGATGGCGGTTCGCCGCCCGCCCCTCAGTCGTCCCCGTGTTCCTTCTCCGCGAGGTGGATCACGCACACCGCCACCGCGATCAGCAGCGCCGGGTCCGCGTCGTCCCGTACGACGTCCACGCCGTACGTCTCCCGGACGTGCAGCCAGCGCCGGGAGACGACGGCCAGCAGTTCGCCGTCGTACTCGACGGCGAACTCCCGGTCGAGGATCTTGCCGCTGACGTCGAGTTCCGTGCTGCCGTCCGCCAGGGACACCCGGTAGTGGTTGCGCAGCAGGGACAGCCGCTTGCGGCGGATCTTCGCGAGTGGCTCGCCGTCCCGCTCGATCACCATCGTGTCGCGCAGGGAGAGCATCTTCTGGTGGATGTCGATGAGGACGCGCCCCTGGGTGTCCTTCAGC
This sequence comes from Streptomyces sp. SD31, assembly GCF_052068475.1. Taxonomy (NCBI): domain Bacteria; kingdom Bacillati; phylum Actinomycetota; class Actinomycetes; order Kitasatosporales; family Streptomycetaceae; genus Streptomyces; species Streptomyces sp. SD31. The sequence goes on from NZ_JBQHCX010000001.1 coordinate 395,765, forward strand.
TCGAAGGTGTCCCGCAGCCGCATCGCCTTGCCGTCGACGAGGAACACCTTGTTGCCCCGGTCGTCCTCGATCCAGTAGTCGTCGCCGATGCCGAGGAGTCGGTCGCGTACGAGGAATCTCATGCCGTTACCGCTTCCCCGGCAGGCGGTGATCATCACGGATCCATCACATTCGGCTGCTTTGACAGCGTCAGTTGTGACACTCCCCCTCGGGTCGGACGCCGATATCCGGCCACGCAGGGGAGGAGCCGCAGATGGTCAGGTCAAGCAGGAGGGCACAGTTCCCCGCCGTCGCGGCGGCCTTGCTCGCGGCCGTCGCGGCCGTCACCGGGTGCTCCGCACCGAAGGCCTGCGCCGGTGTGGGCGTCGTCTCCGGCGTCGGCGTGATGTTCCTGCATGAGGGGTACGCCGGTCTCGCGGGCGCCTCCTACGAGCTGTGCGCGCGGGGCAAGTGCGCGAAGGGCGAGCTGAAGCAGGAGGAGATCACGAGGGTGAACCTCCTGCTCCCGGCCGACGTGGATCCGGACGCCGGGCCGGTCCGTTTCCGGGTGACCCGCAAGAACGACACCAGCCCTCTCGTCGACGCGTCCACCGACGTCAAGCTCACCCACCAGTCCGACGGTTGCGGCGGCGGCGCGTACAACCGGGGACTCGCCTTCACCAAGGAGGGCGGTCTTACGGTGAAGATCCCGGCGAAGGTGGCGGAGGCGTGGCGGGGGCACATCGAGTCGCTCGCGGCACCGTCGGAGTCGTCCTCCTGAGACACCGTCGCGCGGCCCTGGGCGGCGGCCGGCAGGCGGTGTGGTCCGGCCTGCCTTCTCAGGCCACCGACTCCCCGCCGCCCGGCCCGAAACGCCGCCTGTAGGCCGACGGACTGAGCCCCGTCTCGCGCCGCACGCGCGCGCGGAGGTTCGCGGCGGTGCCGAGTCCGCTCCTCGCCGCGACCACGTCCAGCCGCCCCTCCCCGCGCTCGATCAGGCGGCACGCGAGCGCCACCCGCTCCCCCGTCAGCCAGGCCAGCGGCGTCGTCCCCAGCTGCGCCCGGAAGCGGCGGTGCAGGGTGGCCGGCGACACCGCCGCCCGCGTCGCCAGGTCCGCCACCGTCAGCGGCTCGCCCAGCCGCTCCTGCGCCCACGCCAGCAGGGGGCCCAGCGACTCGTCCGGCACGTCCGGCACCGGCCGCTCCACGAACTGCTTCTGCCCGCCGTCCCGGTGCGCGGCGAACACGAGTCTGCGCGAGACCGCGTTGGCGACCTCGGCGCCATGGTCGCGCCGTACGACATGCAGACAGAGGTCGAGCGCGGCGGCGCTGCCCGCGGCCGTCAGGAGGTCGTCCTCGTCGACGAAGAGCACGTCCGGTTCCAGCAGCACCTTCGGATGCAGTTCGCGGAAGATGTCGGCCCAGCGCCAGTGGGTGGTCGCCCGGCGCCCGTCGAGCAGTCCGGCCTCGGCGAGCGCGAAGCTGCCGGTGCACAGGCTGATGACGCGGGCACCGCGCGCGTGGGTGCGCCGGATGGCGTCGAGTACGGCGGCGCCGCGCGGCACGACGTTGTCCGGGCGGCCGGGGACGACGAGGGTGTCCGCCTCGTCCACCACCTCCAGTCCGGGCACGCCGGTCAGGGTGAAGAAGCCGTGGTTCATCCGAACCTCGGGCGTGGGCGTGCACAGCGTCACGTCGTACAGCGGTCCGGGGAGGCCGAGCTCCGGCCGCGGCAGCCCGAACAGCTCGGTCGCCACGCCGACCTCGAACGGGTTGGTGCCTTCGTCGACGATCACGGCGACCCGATGGGTTCGAGCCAGCTGAGAGGATCCTTGCGCCATATGCGATTCCTAGCACTCGTACGGCTGCGAGTCACCCCGCACGATGAGCGCATGGAACCCATATCCCTCGCCGACGCCCTCGCCTCCTTCACGGAGACCTGGAGCCCGCGCATCGTGACGGCCGTCAACGACTACGACGTTCGCGTGGCCAAGGTCGACGGCGAGCACGTCTGGCACGTCCACGACCACACCGACGAGTTCTTCCTGGTCCTCGACGGCGAACTGCACATCGCCCTGCGCGAGGCACAGGGCGAGCGCACGGTCGTCCTCCCCAGGGGCTCCGTCTTCACCGTCCCCCGCGGCACCGAGCACAAGCCGTACGCCCCGACGCCCTCCGCGATCCTGGTCCTGGAGCCCACTGGCACCCTCACTGTGGGGGACCGCCACGACGACGTACCGGACCACGTGGACGCCACCACGGGGCACGCGCTGACGTGACAAGGGCGGCCGGCCGAACACCGGCGGCGTCATGCGACGACGACGCTTCGAACGAGCACCCGGCCTGCCATGTGCACCAGCAGGACTGGGGCGTGCCGGTCCGTCTCACACGGACCGGCACGCCCTGCCTGCCGTTGGTGCTCGCGGGGATGGACGCTCAGACGCCGTAACCGTCGCTGTAGCCGTCCCGCCTGTGGTGGTGTCCGGTCTCGTCGACGACCGACGTCGACGGAGGGACCACCACGCGTCGGCGCCTGGCGATGCTGCTGAACGTCGTGGTTCCGATGAGTCCGACGATCATCAGGATGATGCCGACGAGGTCGAGATTGACACCCTGCATGTCCCAGTCGGTCGCGAACGTGAGGATGGCTCCCACGGCGATGAGGATGATGCACCCGCCGAGGCCCATGAGTTGTCGCCTCCCTGTCCGGTGGTTCCGGTCGGAGGCGAGTACCCCGGCTCCGCGGGGCTACCCCTCCAAGAACGCCACCAACGAGTTCGCCAGCAGATGCGGGTCGTCCGCACCGCACAACTCCCGCGCGCTGTGCATCGAAAGGATCGCCACGCCGATGTCGACCGTCTTGATGCCGTGCCGGGCCGCGGTGATCGGGCCGATCGTCGTGCCGCAGGGCATGGAGTTGTTGGAGACGAAGGACTGGAAGGGCACGTCGGCCTTCTCGCAGGCGGCGGCCCACACCGCGCGGCCCGAACCGTCGGTCGCGTAGCGGTTGTTGACGTTGACCTTCAGGATCGGCCCGCCGTTGACGCGCGGGTGGTGCGTCGGGTCGTGGCGCTCGGCGTAGTTGGGGTGGACCGCGTGGCCCGTGTCGGAGGAGAGACAGACGGTGCCCGCGAAGGCACGTGCCTTGTCCTCGTACGATCCGCCGCGTGCGAACACCGAACGCTCCAGGACGCCGCCCAGCAGCGGTCCGTCGGCGCCGGTGTCGCTCTGCGAGCCGTTCTCCTCGTGGTCGAAGGCGGCCAGCACCGGGATGGACGGCAGACCGGCACCCGAGCCTGCCACCGCGGCCAGCGCCGCCGCGCCCGCGTGCACCGAGAGCAGGTTGTCCATGCGCGGGCCCGCGACGAGCTCCTTGTCCCGGCCCAGGTACGCCGGCGGCTCCACGGAGTGCGTCATCAGGTCCCAGCCCGTGACCTCGCCGGCCGCGAGACCCGCCGTCTCCTCCAGGAAGGCGATCAGGTCGCCGTCCCGCACATCGTTGCCCAGGCCCCAGATGGGCTGCAGATGCCGCTGCTTGTCGAGCTTGAGCCCCTCCGCCGACACGGAACGGTCCAGGTGGATGGCGAGTTGGGGGACGCGCAGCAGCGGACGGTCCACGTTCACCAGCCGGGTCGTACCGTCCCGCAGGGTCAGCCGGCCCGCCAGGCCCAGGTCGCGGTCGAGCCACGAGTTGAGGAGGGGGCCGCCGTAGATCTCCACGGCCACCTGCCGCCAGCCGTGCGCCCCGGTGTCCGGCAGCGGCTTCACCCGCAGGTTGGGGGAGTCCGTGTGCGCGCCGACGATCCGGAACGGCGTGTGGGGCGCCGCGCCTTCGGGGACGTACCAGGCCACGATCGCGCCACCACGCAGCACGTACTTGCCGCCGCTCGTCCCGTCCCAGGCGTCCGTCTCCGCGACCTGTCGGAAACCGGCCTTTTCCAGCCGCTCGGCGGTGTTCGCCACGGCGTGGTACGGCGACGGGCTGGCCGCGAGGAAGGACATGAGGTCGTCGGTGTGGCCGCGGTCGAAGCGGGGGGGTTCGCTCATGGGGTTCACCTTAACGACGTACGAGGGCCCGCTCCCGGTGATGGGGAGCGGGCCCTCGCAAGGGCGATGTGGGTTTCTGCCGCTTGGAACCGAGTTGACTGGAACGAGCCGCCTAGAACGCGGCCTCGTCCAGCTCCATCAGGTCCAGGTCGATGTTCTCGGCGAGCTTGCGCGCACCGGTGACACCCGGCAGGACGTTGGCCGCGAAGAACTTCGCCGCCGCGATCTTGCCCGTGTAGAAGGCCTTGTCCTTCGCCGACGCCGTCTGAAGCTTCTCGGCGGCGATCGCGGCGCCCTTGAGGAGCAGGTAGCCGACGACGACGTCTCCGGAGGCCATCAGCAGACGGGTGGTGTTCAGGCCCACCTTGTAGATGTTCTTGACGTCCTGCTCGGTGGCCGCGAGGTCGGTCAGCATCAGGCCGACGATCGCCTCCAGCTCGACGGCCGCCTTCGCGAGGTGCTCGCGGGCGCCGGCCAGCTCCTCGCCGCCCTCGCCGAGCGCCAGGAACTTCTTGATGTCCTCGGCGAGCGAGTTCAGCGCGGCGCCCTGGTTGCGGACGATCTTCCGGAAGAAGTAGTCCTGGCCCTGGATCGCCGTGGTGCCCTCGTACAGGGTGTCGATCTTGGCGTCGCGGATGTACTGCTCGATCGGGTACTCCTGCAGGAACCCGGAGCCGCCGAAGGTCTGCAGCGACTGGGCGAGCTGCTCGTAGCCCTTCTCGGAGCCGTAGCCCTTGACGATCGGCAGGAGCAGGTCGTTGAGCGCGTGCTCGGTCTTGGCGTCCTCGCCGGCCGCCTCCTTGACCGCGATCGCGTCCTGGATCGAGGCCGTGTACAGCACCAGCGCACGCATGCCCTCCGCGTACGCCTTCTGCGTCATCAGCGAGCGGCGCACGTCCGGGTGGTGGGTGATGGTGACCTTGGGCGCGGTCTTGTCCATGAAGTTCGCGAGGTCCGGACCCTGGACGCGCTCCTTGGCGTACTCCAGCGCGTTCAGGTAGCCCGTCGACAGCGTGGAGATCGCCTTCGTGCCGACCATCATGCGGGCGAACTCGATGATGCGGAACATCTGGCGGATGCCGTCGTGCTTGTCGCCGATCAGCCAGCCCTTGGCGGGGTGCTGGTCGCCGAAGGTCATCTCGCAGGTGTTGGAGGCCTTCAGGCCCATCTTGTGCTCGACGTTCGTGGCGTAGACGCCGTTGCGCTCGCCCAGCTCGCCGGTCTCGAAGTCGAAGAGGTACTTCGGGACGAGGAAGAGGGACAGGCCCTTGGTGCCCGGACCGGCACCTTCCGGCCGCGCGAGCACGTAGTGAAGGATGTTCTCCTCCATGTCGTGCTCACCGGAGGTGATGAAGCGCTTCACGCCCTCGATGTGCCAGGAGCCGTCCTCCTGCTGGACCGCCTTGGTGCGGCCGGCGCCGACGTCCGAGCCGGCGTCCGGCTCGGTGAGGACCATGGTGGAGCCCCAGGTCTTCTCGACGGCGATCTGCGCGATCTTCTTCTGGACCTCGTTGCCCTCGTCGTAGAGGATCCCGGCGAACGCCGGGCCGGAGGAGTACATCCACACGGCCGGGTTCGCGCCGAGGATCAGCTCCGCGTACGACCAGATCAGGGACGGGGGAGCCGTCGTGCCGCCGATCGCCTCGGGCAGGCCGAGGCGCCAGTACTCGGAGTCCATGAAGGCCTTGTAGCTCTTCTTGAAGGACGCCGGGACCGGCGCGGTGTTCGTCTCGGGGTCGAAGACCGGCGGGTTGCGGTCGGCGTCGGCGAAGGACTCCGCCAGCTCGTTCTCGGCGAGGCGGGTGAGCTCCTCGAGGATGCTCTTCGCGGTCTCGGTGTCCATCTCCTCGAACGGGCCGGTGCCGTACAGCTTGTCGCGCCCGAGTACTTCGAAGAGGTTGAACTCGATGTCGCGGAGATTCGACTTGTAGTGCCCCATGGTCACGGCTCCGTAGAGAGGGATCGGCGAGGCACTTGGTTCCTCGCGCTAGTTCACGTACCAACAAGTAGCTACGATGATGCTACCCGCCAGTAATAAGACGCAACCCCGATCCCGTCATCTGTGACAGGTCACACCGGAACGGTCAGCGTCGCGGTGTAGCCGTCGGCCACGCTGCCCGTCATCGCCGCCAGCTGCTGCTCGTAACCGTCGCTGAAGATGCCGTCGGTCTCCAGGGACAGCTCAGCGAGATTCGTCACGCTCTGGTCGTAGCCGTCCGTGTCGTACACCGTGTCGCAGATGTCCTTCGGGAACGCGAGCTGCGAGGTGTTGGTGATGGAGGTGGCGGCCGTGGCGTCGGCCAGGCTGCCGTAGACCTCGAAGTGGATGTGCGGCCAGCGGCCCGCATAGCAGCCGGGGAAGATGCTGGTGAAGGTGACCTGGCCCTTGTCGTCGGTCTCCTGGACGCCCCGCAGGTAGTTCTCGTCGGTGACGCCCTCGGAGTAGAGGGAGTAGTTGCCGTCCTGGTCGCAGTGCCAGATATAGACGGCGGCGCCCTTCTTCGGCGTCCCGCAGCCGGAGGCGGCGTCCACGACCGTCAGCGTGACGGTCAGGGGCACGCCCTCGGCGGTGCCGCCCGCGGAGTCGCCGAAGCTCTTGGTGATGTCGCTGCGGACGACACCGCTCTCCTTCAGGACGTTCACACCGTTCGAGCCGTCGCCCGGGAAGGGGCCGGCGGTCTCGTCGGGGATGGTCGCGCACTCGGCGGACGGGGAGGGTGAGGTGCCTTTGGCGGAGGAGGTGGCCGTGGAGGATGCGGAGGTGTCCTCGTCCGAGGTGCAGCCCACCAGCGGGATCAGGCCCGCCCCCGCCATCAGCCGGATCATCCGGCGACGGGCGAGGACCGGGAGGTCGTAGGAGAGCCCACGGTCGTGCTCGTGGACTGCTTCGGCGTGGTCTCGGTGCATGGAAAGACGCTAGGAGCGGCAGCTGTCGGAAACCAGCGCGCGGACTGTCGAGTCGCTGTCAAGTCGCTGTCGGTTTGCCAAGGCACCCGTACCGGCCCGCGTACCGGCCGCTCTCGGTACGCTTGCGCCCATGTATGGATACGGCCAGCCCATGGACGGGGGCGCCGCACAGCAGGGGTACGCCCCGCCGCAGCAGCCCATGGCCGGCGGGGTCGGCGGGTACGGCCAGCAGCCCCCGCTCTACCCCGAGCCGTCCCCGCCCTCGCTCGCGGACGCGGTGCGGGCCTTCACCACCGGGCAGATGTCGGCCGAGGACTTCCAGCAGGTCTTCGCCACGTCGAAGGTCTACTGCCCGCGCGGCGACAACCCCGGCTTCCTCGCCCTGCACAACACCCAGCAGCCGGTGATCCCGATGTTCACCTCGCTCAAGGAGCTGCGGCGGTACGCGGGCAAGGAGTCCAAGTACTTCGTCATCACCGGCGCCGAGGTGATCGACCTGCTGCCGACCGGCTACGGCTTCGTCCTGGACATGGAGGGCGAGCACCGCATGGTCTTCGACGCGAAGGCCGTGGAGCAGATGGTCGAGTTCGCGATGCGCCGGATGTACGGCTGACCGGCGACGCAGTTCCGCTGCGGGGCGGCCGGGTGACCCGGGGCGTCGTCCGGATCGGCGACACGGTCCGCAGACCGGCGTCGGTGGCCTCGCCATTCGTGCGTGACCTGCTCGGTCTGCTGGAGCGGCGGGGGTTCGAGGGGGCGCCGCGCCACCTGGGCCGGGACGAATCGGGCAGGGACGTCCTCAGCTACGTACCGGGCTGGGTTCCGGTCCGCCTCCGTCCGTGGACCGATGCGCAGGTGGCCGCCGCGGGGCGTCTGGCGCGCGCGATGCACGACGCCACCCGGGGCAGTGATCTCGCCGGCCGGCACGAGGTCGTCTGCCATCACGACTTGGGTCCCAACAATGCCGTCTTCCGCTCCGGCGACGCCTTGCCGGGGGCCTTCATCGACTTCGACATGGCCGCGCCGGGCAGCCCGCTGGAGGACGTGGGGTACATGGCCTGGCTGTGGTGCGTCTCGTCGAAGGCGGCGACGCGCGCGGTGGAGGTCCAGGCGGCACAGGTCCGCGTCCTGGCCGACGCCTACGGCCTCGCGGGCCCGGAGCGGGACGTGCTGGTCGACGCGATGTTGGAGCGCCAGGCCCGCAACGTCCGGTTCTGGGCGCAGGTGCGGGCCCGGATCCCCGGCCTCACCGACCGCCAGGTCGCGGAGCGCATCGCCTGGTCCCGGCGCGAGCACGCGCACACGGCGGAACACCGGCAAGTTTTCGAGGCCGCCCTTGCGTAAGAGGGCGGGTGGATGCCCGGAGGGAATGCCCTCCGGGCTTTCCTCGTTAGAGGTGGCAGAAAGTTCAATGCTCAACTAAACTGGACGCACAAGGAGGTACCGACATGCCTGCAGTGACCGTCGAGAACCCGCTGACGCTGCCGCGCGTCGCCGCGCCCGCGGAGGCAGTGGCCCGTCCCGTGCTCGCCGTCACGACCGCGCCGAGCGGTTTCGAGGGCGAGGGCTTCCCGGTGCGCCGTGCGTTCGCCGGGATCAACTACCGCCACCTGGACCCGTTCATCATGATGGACCAGATGGGCGAGGTGGACTACGCGCCGGGCGAGCCCAAGGGCACCCCCTGGCACCCGCACCGCGGCTTCGAGACCGTCACCTACATCATCGACGGGATCTTCGACCACCAGGACTCCAACGGCGGTGGCGGCACCATCACCAACGGCGACACGCAGTGGATGACCGCGGGTTCGGGCCTCCTGCACATCGAGGCCCCGCCGGAGGCGCTCGTCATGTCCGGCGGTCTCTTCCACGGCCTGCAGCTGTGGGTGAACCTCCCGGCCAGGGACAAGATGATGGCGCCGCGCTACCAGGACATCCGCGGTGGCAACGTCCAGCTGCTGACGTCCCCGGACGGCGGTGCGCTGCTGCGCGTCATCGCGGGTGAGCTGGGCGGCCACCAGGGCCCCGGCATCACCCACACGCCGATCACGATGATCCACGCGACCCTCGCCCCGGGCGCGGAGATCAGCCTGCCGTGGCGCGAGGACTTCAACGGTCTCGCGTACGTCCTCGCCGGGCGGGGTGCGGTGGGTGCGGAGCGCCGCCCGATCCACCTCGGCCAGACCGCGGTCTTCGGCGCCGGCGGCTCCCTGACCGTCCGCGCGGACGACAAGCAGGACTCCCACACGCCGGCCCTGGAGGTCGTCCTCCTGGGCGGACAGCCGATCCGCGAGCCGATGGCCCACTACGGCCCGTTCGTGATGAACACGCGGGAAGAACTGCAGCAGGCCTTCGAGGACTTCCAGAAGGGGCGGCTGGGGACGATCCCCGCCGTCCACGGAATGACCGAGGGCGGGCCGCAGAGCTGACCCCGCAAGAGGTCCCCGCCCGCATGGGCGGGGACCTCTTCGCGCCACGATCCGGTCGGCTACGGCTCGGCCATGAGCAGCCCCTGGTCGGCGACCAATCAATCGCGCCGATCAACGGGGCGATCAACGACCGATTCAATGACCGGTGACGGTCGACGGCTGACACGTGTCCCGGTCACCCGGGCGGGCCGTCCGCGGGGACACCGAGCCGGGCGCGTGATCATCTGGAGGCGTGCAGGATTCCACCCCGCTGCTCCCCGACCCCGTCCGGCGGCTCGCCGCCTGGTGTGTCGTCATGCTGTTGGCCGCCGGGGTCGTCTATGTCGGGATCCGGCTGGCCGTGGAGTTCCGTACGGCCGTCGTGCCCGTGCTGCTCGCGCTGCTCGGGACGGCGCTGCTCGGGCCGCTGCACCGGCGGCTGGTGAAGGCCAAGGTGAACCGGTCCGTCGCCGCCGGGCTGACCTGCGTCGCCGTCGTGGCCGTCGTCGGTGGAGCCGTGTACATCGTCGTCGCCGCGATCGTCGACACCGGCGACCAGATCGTCGCCGCGCTCAAGCAGGCGGCCGAGGATCTCGCCGAGCACTTCGGGGCGGCCGGGACCTCGCTGGACGACCTCGCCTCCAACGCCAAGAAGCTGCTCACCGACTTCGGGGGGACGGCCGCCTCCGGGGTCATCAGCGGGGTGAGTGTCGTCGCGGAGAGCATCGCCATGGCCGTGCTCGCGCTGCTGCTCGTCTTCTTCTTCCTGCGGGACTCCGACCGGGCCGCCGACACCCTGCGGTCCGTCGTGCCGCGTGGGGGCGCGGACGCCGTCGAGGCCATGGCCCGGCGGGCCTTCCAGGCGGTGGAGGGGTTCATGCGGGGGACCACCTTCATCGCCCTCATCGACGCCGTGTGCATCACCGTCGGGCTGCTCGTCCTCGACGTCCCGGGCGCGGTCGGGCTCGGTGCGTTCGTCTTCGTCGGGGCCTACCTCCCCTATCTCGGGGCCTTCATCTCGGGGGCCGTCGCCGTGCTGGTCGCCCTCGCCGACCGGGGGTTCGTCATCGCGCTGTGGGTGCTGGCGGTCGTGCTCGGCGTGCAGGTCCTGGAAGGGCATGTGCTGCAGCCCGTGATCCAGAGCCGGACCGTGCAGATGCACCCGGCCGTCGTCATGGTGGCGATCACCGCGGGGGCGTCCGTGGCCGGAGTCCTCGGCATGCTGCTGGCCGTACCGCTGACCGCAGCGGCCTTCGGCGTCGTACGCGAACTGCAGGACCGTTACGCGAGCCCGGAGCCCCCCGAGCCGTCCGCGCCCCCGGAACCGTCCGCGCCCACCGAACCATCGGCGCCCACGGCCTCGTAGAGCTCGAACCAGATGCTCTTGCCCTCGCCCCGGGGGTCCACTCCCCACGCCTGGGCCAGCAGCTCGATCAGCATCAGGCCCCGTCCGGACGACGCCAGTTCCCCGGGACGGCGCTTGTGCGGCAGGTCGTCGCTGGTGTCCGTCACCTCGACGCGTATGCGGCGGCCCCCCGGCTCGCCCCGTACCTCGGCGAGGAGCAGGGCGTCGGCGTCGGTGTGCACGAGGACGTTCGTGAGCATCTCGGAGAGGAGCAGCACGGCCGAGTCCACCTGGTCCTCGGACGCCCAGTCGTGCAGCAGCTCCCGCAGGTGCTGGCGGGCCACCGCCACCCGCTCCGGCTCCGCCTGGGCCACCGACATCATGGTGCGGCGGATCGTCGGCCGGACGGCCACCGGGGCGCCGCAGCCGCAGCCCTCGCCCTCCCGGCACAGCAGCAGCACCGCTATGTCGTCCTCGCGCCGGTCGGCGAGCGGGCCGGTGGTGTGGTGGGAGGACGGACCGTGCACGGCCTGGACGAGGGCGTCGGCGAGCGCTTCCAGGTCGCCGTCGTGCTCCTCGAGGATCGCGCGGATGCGCTTCCAGCCGGTCTCCAGGTCGTGGCCGCCGGTCTCGATCAGGCCGTCCGTGCAGATCAGCATGGTCTCGCCCGGTTCCAGGGTGATCCTGGTCGTCGGGTAGTCGGCGTCCGGATCGATGCCGAGCGGGAGGCCGCCGGCCGTCGGGCGGGCGAGCACCGTGCCGTCGCTCATGCGGATCGCCGGGTCCGGGTGCCCGGCGCGGGCGATGTCCAGCAGCCCGGTCGTGGGGTCGACCTCGACGTACAGGCAGGTCGCGAAGCGCAGGTCGGACGGGTCCTCGTCGAGGGAGCCGAACGTCATGCCGTGCAGGAAGCGGGAGGCGCGGGAGAGGACGGCGTCGGGGCGATGGCCCTCGGAGGCGTAGGCGCGCAGCGCGATGCGGAGCTGGCCCATCAGGCCCGCCGCGCGGACGTCATGGCCCTGGACGTCGCCGATGACCAGGGCGAAGCGGCCGCTCGGGAGCGGGATCATGTCGTACCAGTCGCCGCCGACCTGGAGCCCGCCGCCGGTCGGGACATAGCGGGCGGCGATGCTCATGCCCGGTATCTCGGGGCCCAGCTTGGGCAGCATCGAGCGCTGGAGGCCGTCCGTCAGTTCCCGCGCGGACTCGGTGGCCTCGGCGCGGGAGAGGGCCTGGGCGAGCATCCGGGCCACCGTCGTCAGCACGGACCGCTCGTCCGGCGTGAACGCGACCGGGTAGGTGAAGGCCGCCATCCAGGCGCCCATCGTGCGGCCGGCCACGGTCAGTGGCAGGAACGCCCAGGACTGGCGGTTGAAGTGCGCGGCGAGCGGCCAGGTGACCGGGTAGCGCTCCTTGTACTTCTCGGGCGAGGAGAGGTAGACGGCACGGCCGGTGCGGACGACCTCGGCGGCCGGGTAGTCCGTGTCCAGGGCCATGTGTGTGAAGGGGCTCTCGTCGCCGGGCTGGTGGCCGTGGTGGCCGATGATCGTCAGGCGGTCGCCCGTGACCCCGAACACCGCGAGCCCGTCCGGTGAGAAGCCCGGCATCGACAGACCGGCCGCGACCCGCAGCACCTCCGCCGTCGAGCGTGCCTCGGCCAGCGCCCGGCCCGCGTCCAGCAGGAACGCCTCCCGCGAGCGCCGCCAGTCACCGGTGACCGCCGTACGCCCGGCGGGGGTGCCCGGCGTCGGTTCGGTGACCTCCTGGAGGGAGCCGGTCACCTCGTACGACCGTTTCTCGCGGTCGAAGGACGCGTGGAAGCGGCTGCGGCCGACCCGGATGACCCGCCCCCGGTCGTCCATGATCCGCACCCGCACTTCGCCGAGCGTGCCCTCGGCGACGGAGAGCTGAATCACTCCGCTGATCTCGTTCCAGTCGACCGGGTGCAGGCGGGAGCGCACCTGGGCCTGGCTGAGCGTGGCCTGCTCGGCGGGCAGCCCGAGCAGCCGTGCCGCCTCCGCGTCGACCGTGACCAGTCCCGTGGCGGTGTTCCAGTGCCACAGTCCGGTCGCGAGGGCGGCGAGAACCTCCCCCACGGCGGGCAGGGCCTCACCAGTGCGCATTGCCCCACTGTAAGAAGAGGTGATCGCACACTGCCACCGAAGCTGTACGGGGCATCTGGTCGGCGAGGTCCCCGGAGAGCCGCGAAATGGTGGGGAGGCGATCTTGGGGTCCCCGGTAGGCTTGGGGGAAGTTTCACGTGAAACACGCCCCTCGATCCGCGAAGACTGGATGAACGACGATGCATCGGTACAGGTCCCACACCTGCGGCGAGCTCCGCTCCTCTGACGTCGGCACCGACGTCCGGCTGAGTGGCTGGCTGCACAATCGGCGCGACCTGGGCGGCATCCTCTTCATCGATCTGCGCGACCACTACGGCATCACGCAGCTCGTCGCCCGTCCCGGCACGCCCGCGTACGAGGCCCTCGACAAGCTCTCCAAGGAGTCGACCCTCCGCGTCGACGGCAAGGTCGTCTCCCGCGGCGCCGAGAACATCAACCCCGACCTGCCGACCGGTGAGGTCGAGGTCGAGGTCGGCGAGGTCGAGCTGCTCGGCGCGGCCGCCCCGCTGCCGTTCACGATCAACACCGAGGACGGGGTCAACGAGGAGCGGCGCCTTGAGTACCGCTTCCTGGACCTGCGCCGCGAGCGCATGCACCGCAACATCCTGCTGCGTACCTCGGTCATCTCGGCGATCCGGCACAAGATGACGGCGCTGGGCTTCAACGAGATGGCGACGCCGATCCTGTCCGCGACCTCCCCCGAGGGCGCCCGCGACTTCGTCGTCCCCTCCCGCCTGAACCCGGGCAAGTTCTACGCCCTGCCGCAGGCCCCGCAGCAGTTCAAGCAGCTGCTGATGATCTCCGGCTTCGACCGCTACTTCCAGATCGCGCCCTGCTTCCGTGACGAGGACGCGCGCGCGGACCGTTCGCCGGGCGAGTTCTACCAGCTCGACATCGAGATGAGCTTCGTCGAGCAGGAGGATGTCTTCCAGCCCGTCGAGAAGCTGATGACCGAGCTCTTCGAGGAGTTCGGCAACGGCCGCCACGTCACCTCGCCCTTCCCGCGGATCCCGTTCCGCGAGGCGATGCTGAAGTACGGCTCCGACAAGCCGGACCTCCGTGCCCAGCTGGAGCTCGTCGACATCACCGACATCTTCGAGGGCTCGGAGTTCAAGGCGTTCGCCGGCAAGCACGTGCGCGCGCTGCCGGTGCCGGACGTCTCCGCGCAGCCCCGCAAGTTCTTCGACCAGCTCGGTGACTTCGCGGTCTCGCAGGGCGCCAAGGGCCTGGCCTGGGTGCGGGTGGCCGAGGACGGCTCGCTGTCCGGCCCGATCGCGAAGTTCCTCACCGAGGAGAACGTCGCCGAGCTGACCAAGCGCCTGTCGCTGGCCGCGGGTCACGCCGTGTTCTTCGGCGCGGGCGAGTTCGACGAGGTCTCGAAGATCATGGGCGCGGTGCGGGTCGAGGCCGCCAAGCGGGCCGGGCACTTCGAGGAGGGCGTCTTCCGGTTCTGCTGGATCGTCGACTTCCCGATGTACGAGAAGGACGAGGAGACCGGCGCGATCGACTTCTCGCACAACCCCTTCTCCATGCCGCAGGGCGGCCTGGAGGCCCTCCAGACCCAGGACCCGCTGGACATCCTGGGCTGGCAGTACGACATCGTCTGCAACGGCGTCGAGCTGTCCTCCGGCGCGATCCGGAACCACGAGCCCGAGATCATGCTCAAGGCCTTCGAGATCGCGGGCTACGACCGCGAGACCGTCGAGGAGAAGTTCGCCGGCATGCTGCGCGCCTTCCGCTTCGGCGCCCCGCCGCACGGCGGCATCGCCCCCGGCGTCGACCGCATCGTCATGCTCCTCGCGGACGAGCCGAACATCCGCGAGACCATCGCCTTCCCGCTCAACGGCAACGCCCAGGACCTGATGATGGGCGCGCCGACGGAGCTGGAGGAGGCGCGGCTGAAGGAGCTGCACCTGTCGGTGCGCAAGCCGCAGCCGAAGTAGGTCCTTGAAGCTGTAGACAGCTGTAGGCAGCCGTAGGTGGCTCGGAACCGGCGTCGGTTCCGAGCCACTTTCGTTCACGGCGCTCATGCAGGGCTCTCACCCAGCTCTTACCCAACCTCCTGACAGGCGCGGTCCCTAACTTCCCTGCCCATGACGGGAAACCAGACGGCCGAAGGGCCGAAACACAAGCGGGATCTCACGCGTCGCAAGGTCGTCGTCGCCGGTGTGGGAGCCGCCGCGGCGGTCGGTGTGGGCGGGTCGCTCGCGGCGGGCGCCTTCGCGGGTGAGACGAGCGGATCCGCGTCCGCGGGTGCCACCGCGTCCAGCAGCTCGTCGAGCGCCGACGTCTGCTACAAGCTGACCTCCGAGACGACCGAGGGCCCCTACTACATCGACGCGGACAAGCTCCGCCAGGACGTGACCGAGGACCAGGAGGGCATCCCGCTCACCCTGCGCCTCAAGGTCATCGACTCCGAGAGCTGCAAGCCGATCAGGAACGCCGCGGTCGACATCTGGCACTGCAACGCGCTGGGCGTGTACTCGGGCTACGAGGACATGGGCAGCGGCGGCGGTGGCGGGGGCGGCACCCCGCCGTCCGGTGAGCCGACGGGCGAGCCCCCGTCCGGCGATCCGTCGGGTGAGCCGGGTGGCGGCGGTGGCGGCCACCAGGAGCCGACGGACGACGAGCGGTATCTGCGCGGCACGTGGAAGACGGACAAGAACGGCCAGGTGGTGTTCAAGACGGTCTTCCCGGGCTGGTACCAGGGCCGCTGCGTCCACATCCACACCAAGGTGCATGTGAACGGCACATGGACCGACGCCGGTTACGAAGGTGGCACCACCTGCCACACCGGTCAGTTCTTCTTCGACGAGGAGAGCGTGCTGGCCTCCGCCGAGGTCGAGCCGTACTCCACCAACACCACCACCCGCACCACGCTCGACGAGGACACGATCTACCCGGGCAACGGGACCGAGGGTGGCCTGCTGAAGCTGAAGTACAAGAAGAACGACATCGCCAAGGGCGTGATCGCCTCCATCACGATGGGCGTCGACCCGGAGGCGACCCACACGGGTCAGGACATCTGACAGAGAGAGTGGTTGTGGAGGGGCGTGTGTCCGCGCGCCCCTCCTTCGTTCACATGTATGGACATCTGCTCAACCCGTTGACCCGGAAGGTGGGCCTCCGTAAGGTTCCCGAGGCCTGCGTACGTGATGCGAGTTCACGTATGTGCACGCCTGAGGGGAGACAACGATGTCGGAAGTCGTGATACCCGACGCCGAACGCCGTGCGGTCGGCAAGTTCCTGCGCCGGATGCTGCCGATCCTCGTCCTGATGCTGCTGGTCAACCAGATGGACCGGACGAACGTCGGCTTCGTCCAGGACGAACTCAGGGCCGACGTCGGGGTGAGCGCCACGGCTTACGGCCTCGGTGCCGGGCTGTTCTTCATCGGCTACGCCCTGTTCGAGGTGCCCAGCAACATGCTCCTGGAGCGCTTCGGCGCCCGGGTCTGGCTGACCCGCATCATGATCACCTGGGGTGCGGTGATCGTGGCGATGTGCTTCATCCACAACGTGTGGATGTTCTACGCCCTGCGCTTCCTCCTCGGCGTCGCGGAGGCCGGCTTCTTCCCCGGTGTGCTCCTCTACTTCACCCAGTGGCTGCCGGACTCCAGCCGGGGCCGGGCGAGCGCGATCTTCCTGGGCGGCTCGGCCACCGCGTACATCGTGACCGGCCCCATCACGGGCGCACTGCTGGAGCTGCACGGGGCGGGCGGGATCGCCGGCTGGCGCTGGATGTTCGCGCTGGAGGGGGTCTTCTCGATCCTGGTCGGATTCATCGCCGGCTTCTTCCTCGTCTCCCGTATCCAGGACGCCCGTTGGCTCACCCAGGAGGAGAGGGACGCGCTCAGCGAAGCGGTCGCCCGGGACAAGGAGGCGCGTGACCGTGCCCCCAGGACGTCCCGGCTGAAGCTGATCCTCCACCCCCAGGTCGCCCTGCTGACCACGGTGTTCTTCGCGATGGCCCTCACCGGGTACGCGATCACCTTCTGGCTGCCGAGCCTGGTCGACGACATCGGCGGACTGTCGCCCTTCCAGGTCGGGCTGCTCACGGCCGTGCCGTGGATCTGCGCGGTGATCGCGATGTACACGATGGCCCACTTCACCGACCGCGCCCCGGACCGCCGCCCGTACCTGGCGATCGCCCTCGTCCTGTCCGCGGTCGGCACCTTCCTGGCCACCCTCGGCTCCCCCTGGTTCGGCCTCGCCGCGCTCACGCTGGCCGCGGTCGGGGGGAAGTGCGCGGCCACGCTGTTCTGGCCGATGGCCCAGTCGGGGCTCGACCTGAAGATCGCGGCGCCCGGTCTCGCCCTCGTCAACTCCCTGGGAAACCTGGGCGGTTTCGTCTCGCCGACCCTCTTCGGCTATCTGCAGGACACCACGGGCAGCACGAACGGAGGCCTGTACACCCTCTCCGCGGCCTCCGTCCTCGCGGTGTGCGGCGTGGCGTTCATCCGCCGGTCGCGGACGACGGCCGTGTCGGCCCCGGAGACGGCGACGACGCGAGCGTGAACGCGGAAGGGGGGCGGCCCCGAAGGACCGCCCCCCTCCACCAACGCCCTGTCAGGACAGGAACTTGTAGCCGCTCCACCCGCTCGCGATCTGCGCCCGCGAGCCGAAGGACCCCTTCCCGTCGCCGCTGTTGCGCCACAGGTTGCCGCTGGTGTCGCGGGAGACGATGTCCGGGCGGCCGTCGTCCGTGATGTCGCCGAGGCCGACGACGACGTTGTAGTTGCCGCCCCAGTTGGCGAACACCTTCACGCGGGCGGCGAAGGTGCCGTCGCCCTTGCCGTCGTAGCGCCACAGGGTGTTCGCGGTGTCCTGGGCGAGCAGGTCGGGCTTGCCGTCGCCGGTGATGTCGCCGACGCCGACGATCTTCTTGTAGCCCTTCCAGTTGTCATAGAGCTTGACGCGGGTGGCGAGTTTGCCGGTGCTGGTGCCCTTGTAGAGGTAGACCGTGCCGGTGGACGCCTGGCGGGCGATCAGGTCCGGGCGGCCGTCACCGCTCACGTCACCGGGTGAGGTGAGCGCGTTGTACTGGGTCCAGCCGCTGCTCGCGAGGGTCGTGTACGACGTCGACGGCTTGACCGCCGAGCCGCAGCCCGGCTTGTACAGCCGCAGCGCGCCGCTGCTGTACCGCACGAGGACGTCGTTGCAGCGGTCGCCGCTCAGGTCGCCGAAGGGGACGGCCGTGATGGTGGCCGCCCAACCGGTGCCGGTGTACTTGGAGTTGACCTTGCCCGTGCCGGTGCCGCTGTGGAAGGTCAGGCCGCCGGAGGAGTTCAGGGTGAGCAGGTCGCCGCGGCCGTCGGGGCCGTCGGGGCTGGTGAAGTCGCGGCGCACGGCGGCACCCCGCATGAGGAACCCTTCGCCGGTGGTGACCGTGGCCGCGGTGGAGGTGCCGAGGCCGGTCGCCTTGAGGGCCCAGGTGAACTCGCCGTTCGGGAAGTAGCCGCCGCTCGCCGTCCTGCCGTCCCAGGCCGCCTCCACCAGGCCCGTGCTCGCGCCGCCGGTGATCGCGCGGGTCGCCTTGCCGTTGGCACCGCTCTGGACCGAGGTGAAGGTGAGAGACCAGGAGGTGACCGGGCGGGACAGGAACCACAGGCCGTTCCAGGGGTCCGACCCGGGCGGATACGCGGAGCTCTCGGCGTCCTTGTGCAGGGCCGTCGGCGCGGACGGGGTGACGCCGGTCGTGGCGACGTGCGTCTGCTCGTACGCGTCGAACCAGGCGACCAGGCCCGTGTACTCGTCGACCGTCCAGCGGAAGCGGCGGTCCTCGGCGAGGCGCGTGTCGGGCAGCCCGGACGCGATCACCCGGGTGGTGCCCGTGGCCGCCTCGGTCAGGACCAGCTGGTCGGCGCCGTGGT
Source organism: Streptomyces sp. SD31 (assembly GCF_052068475.1). Taxonomy (NCBI): domain Bacteria; kingdom Bacillati; phylum Actinomycetota; class Actinomycetes; order Kitasatosporales; family Streptomycetaceae; genus Streptomyces; species Streptomyces sp. SD31. The sequence goes on from NZ_JBQHCX010000001.1 coordinate 414,441, forward strand.
CGTGGCGGACGGTGAAGCCGTCGCCGAGGAGGACGTCACCGGGGGTCACCGACCGTGCCGTACCGGCCTTGGTGTCGTACACCCCGGCCGAAGCGGTTCCGCACGCCCAGTACAGCCAGCGGCCCGCCGCCTGCAGCTCGCTCGGCACACAGGCGAGGTCCGGGACCGTCACCGTGGCGAGGGTCCTGTTCTCGGTGAGGCTGTACGAGGTCAGCTTGCCGGCGGTCGTGGTGGCGCTCCACAGGGTGGGGCCGTTCAGGGCGGCGGCGCGGATGGAGCGCTTCAGCAGCTGTCCCTGGCCGAACTCGCCGACGTACTGCGCCGGGGTGGCGCCGCCGGAGTTGTAGACGGCGTAGTCGTCGGAGACGTCGACGATGGCGCCGGCCTCGGTGTGGAACTCCAGGCGGTGGCCGCTGATGGAGACCAGCGCGTCCGCGTACGCCAGGCCGCTGCCGCCCTCGTCGGTGTCGGAGTAGGTGTCGAGGTAGACGTCCTTGGAGCCGGCCCCGTCGTGCATGCCCCACAGCGCCGAGCAGGTGGCACCCGGGTACGGGCACTCCGGGCTGATCGTGGCGGCGTCCGTGGCGGCGGACGCGGTGAGCTCGGCGCCGCCGTCGGTAGTGAGGGTGCGCAGCGAGGTCGTGTCGGAGGCGCTGCTCGGGTTGTCCTCAGCGACGCGCAGAGTGCCGCGGCTGAGCGCGATGCCGGTCTTGGCGTTCTCGTACGGCGCGACCTTGTACAGCTTCGTCAGCTGCGGGGTGCCGTCGGCGCCGATCGACACCCGCTGGACCCACCAGTCGGCGGCGCCCGTGCCGCCGGTGACGAGGGCGTTGCCGTCGGGGGTGGCCAGCGGGGTGCCGTACGACCTGGTCAGCAGCGTCTTGTTGGTGCCGTCGGTCAGGGACACGGCGTACACCCGGCTGTCGGTGGTGATGACGAGCCAGTCGCCGACGAGTGTGGGGTAGCCGTCTCCCGCGAACCCGGCGGCCACCGGCACCGTCTCCTCGGCGGTGAGGTCGGCGCGCGGCTTCAGGTGCAGGCCGCCGGAGACGTCGTACCAGCCGATGCGGTCGTCGGTGAGGACGAGCTCGGGCTTGGTGGGCAGATCGGCGAAGACCGTGGTGAACTGCGCGGTGGCGAAGTCCACATAGCCGACGGAGTACGACTCGACGCCACCGATCCCGTCGGGGTTGGGGTGGGCGAGGAGCATGCCGGTCTCGTCGCCGGTGCGCGGATTGTCCTTCCACCAGGTCTGCTGCGACGGGTATCCCCTCACCGGGCGCTGCCGCACCTCGCCGTCGACGAGGTCGAAGAGGTGCAGCCAGGTGCCGTCGAAGCTCTCGCCGTTGTAGGACCCTTCGAATTCGGCCGCGACGACCGTGTCGCCGTACGTCCCGATGTAGTAGTCGGAGGACCCCGTGTCGACGCTCCGCAGCGCGCCGCCGTCCGGGCGCCACAGCGACACCGGGTCGGTGTAGGTGATGTGCGGCAGCGCCACGGTGTCGGTGGCCTGCCCGTACATGCCCGAGGGGCAGCGCGCGGCGATGTCGGAGCAGCTGGTCGTCGTCGGCCTGTAGACGCCGGACGGGCCCTCGACGGTGACGGTCGTGCCGTCGTCGTAGTCCGTCCACAGCAGCCCCGCGACCCCGGCCTGACGGTGCAGGAACCCGGTCTCGCCGGCCGACAGGAGCCGGTCGGAGCGGGTGGTGTCGTTGCGTGGATCGTCCAGGACGATCTCGGTGGTCTGGGCGGCGGCGGTCGTGGCCGCCTGCGCGTCGGCGTCCTCCGTGCTGGAGAACAGGGTGATCGAGCCGGCCGCCAATGCCACGGCCAGAGCGGAGACGAGCGTGGCGCGGCCGGCTCGTCTCGGGGCGTGTCTGCCCACGTGAGTTCCCTCCCCTACGAGGGGCACTGCCCTCGCACAAGTGGCCGGATCGTACCAAGGCGGCCGGTGCGCATCGGCCGGAGATATCCGCTCTGTCCCCTGCCCGGAACGCAGGGCGCCCGAGACCGTGAAGTCCCGGGCGCCCTGCGCGATGTCGCGGATATGGCGAGCCGTCAGGAGACGCCCTGGTAGCCGCCCCATCCGGTGGCGATCCGCGCCCGTGAGCCGAACGGCGCCCACGACGACGTTGTACGAGCCGCCCCAGTTGGTGAACAGCTTGGTGCGGGCCTTGAAGGTGCCGGTGCCGTTGTAGCGCTACAGGGTGTTGGACGAGTCCTGCGCGAGGAGGTCGGGGTTGCCGTCGCCGGTGATGTCGCCGACGCCGACGATCTTCTTGTAGCCCTTCCAGTCACCGTCACCCCCATCGCCCTCGCTGCCCTCCTCCAAGGCATCGTCACTCATCCGCATCCGCCGGCGGCCTGAGCGCCTCCTCCTCCAGCAACCGCTCCGCGATGTCGTCCGCCCACGCCCGGACCCACCGGCGGAGCACCGGCACCGACTCCTCGGCCAGGCCCCGGGCGATGAACTCCCTGTCGTCCAGCAGCTCCGTGGCCTCCAGGCGGGACTGGAGGTCGGCCAGGTCGAGGTCGTCCCAGGCGTGGCGGCGGCCCCGTTCCTCCAGGTCGGGGTAGCTCCAGTGGGCCGCGGCCACGTGGACGTCGACGACGTCGCGCGCGGCGCCCCGGTCGGCCAGGGCGCGGACCTTCGTGCCGATGAGGTCTTCGAGAGCGAGCGCCGGGCCCAAGTCGGTCATGACCGGGGGGCGCCAGAAGGTCTCCTTCACCAGGTCGACCGTACGTTCCGAACCCGTGTCGGGGTCCGTGACGAGCAGGCGGGCGGAGAGCGGGTCGGTCTCCAGGGGGCGTACCCGCCAGCCGCGTTCCGTCAGGCCGTACCGGACCATCGCCGCGATCTGGTCCATGGGCTCGGGGTTCTCGGTCGCCACCTCCACCGACGTCACCTGCCGTGCGGTGAGGTCATGCGCCCGGGCCGCGCAGTCGCCGGCCAGGACGAGCGGGTAGCGGGCGCCGACGATGAGGACGTCGGGCAGGAGGGCGCGGGGCGGGGGCAGCATGGTGGCCCCGATTATCGCGTCCGTGTCCGGATCGTCCGGCCGTCACCATGCCGCCGTACAGGTGTAGTTCACTTCACCGCCTCGTCCGGTTTCTCTCAAGGCCGGTTGAAGAAGAACGCCGACGGCGATGGCTTCGACTCCAACGTGGCCGAGATCAGCGGCGGCACGGTCGTCGTGAACGGCCCGGAGAGGAACGGCAACGGCGCGCTGGACGTCAACGGCAGCTTCACCGTGAGCGGCGGCACGCTGCTCGCGGCCGGCAGCGCGGGCATGGTGGTCGCTCCGGACCCCGAGTCCGAACAGGGCCGGCTCTCGGCCACGCTCGACTCGTCCGTCCCGTCGGGCACGACCCTGCATGTCGTGGACCGGCGGTCTCGCCGAGGCGGGTGACCTCGGCGAGGCCGAGGGGGTCGCCACGGTCACCGCGGGTGAGGCCCCTCAGGGCGGCTTCGGCGGTGGACCGGGCGGACGGCGGTAGGGAACGGCCGTAACGCGAACGGCCGTACAGAACGGGCTACTTGGCCACGAACTGCGTCAGGATCGCCTGCACCTCGTAGATGTCGACGCCCTTGGTGAACGTCTTCTGGATCGGCGTCGCCGATCCCGAGAGCCAGATCTTCAGCTCGGCGTCCAGGTCGAAGGTGCCGGCGGTCTCGACCGCGAAGTGCGTGATGCTGCGGTAAGGGACGGAGTGGTACTCCACCTTCTTGCCGGTGATGCCCTGCTTGTCGACCAGGATCAGACGGCGGTCGGTGAACAGGATGGTGTCGCGTATCAGCAGGTACGCGGCGTGCACCTGCTCCCCGTGGCCCAGCAGACGGGCGTAGTCCTGCTGCGCCTTCCCCTGGTCGACGGTGTGCGCGTTCCCGAACAGTGCCATGGATGGATCCCCCCACTTGATGGCTTTGCGTGATCTTCGCAATGTATAGCGCCTCGGGGGTGTCCAGGCATAGGGGCGCAAACGATCAGGTGTCGTACGAACCGTCCCAGGGCGCGCCGAAGCCGAGGAGGTCCGGGTAGAGCTCGGCCCAGTCCTCGCCGTCGTCCTCTCCGGTCACCAGGCCGAACAGCACGCCGTCGACGGTGAGTTGGAAGGGGCGGATCGCGATGTCCGTGTAGGTGCGCCGGGGGAGGCTGCGCAGTCCGGTGGCCAGGTGGGCGCGGGCGCGGGCGAGGACCGAGTCGGGTCCGTGCGGGGCGCGCTGCTGCTCGGCCCAGGTGCCGGCGCACCAGATCTCCGAGTCGCGGTATCCGCCGTCGGCGTCGAAGGTGTGGAGGACCGAGTAGAGGCGTTTGTGCCCTTCCCAGCCGGTGCCGAGGTCGAAGCCCTTGGGGAAGGCGTAAGTGACCGAACCCATGAACTGCCCGTCCGCGTAACGGCCGATCGCCTCGGTACGGCCGTGCGGCTCGTAGGCGATCGGGATGACCTCAGGGACTGCCATGGCGGAAACCATACGGTCGTGCCGTGGGGCATGGTGGCGGCGGGGCGCGATCGATGCCAACCGCATGGGCAACATCCGCGTGATGTCCCCGACTTGGGCACGGATCGGACAAAAAATTCACGGCAACCTTTCAGATCTCCGCGACCACAGACGGATCGGAAGCCCGCTCACGCGGGCTCGCTCGCCGACGCGCGAGCCTCACCGAGGTATGTAAGGACTCATTCGTGGCATCCCCTTCCCACCGCCCCACCCACCGCCGTTCCCTGCGCAAGCGCCGCACCGTCGTCGTCACCGCCGCTGTCGCGGCCGCCGGCATCGGAGCCGGAGTCTTAGTGATGAACGCGAATGCCGGTCCGGTCGACCTGTACCACCAAGCGCTGCCCGCCAAGGACGGCTGGGCGGCCTCCGGCGCGGGTACGACGGGCGGCTCGAAGGCGGACTCCGCGCATGTGTTCACCGTCAGCACCCGCGCGCAGCTCGTGAAGGCGCTGGGGTCGGTCTCCGGCACCACGCCCCGGATCATCAAGGTCAAGGGCACCATCGACGCCAACACCGACGACGCCGGCAAGAAGCTGACCTGCGCCGACTACGCCTCCGGCACCGGCTACTCGCTGTCCGCCTACCTCAAGGCCTACGACCCGGCGACCTACGGCAAGAAGGCGCCGTCCGGCACGCAGGAGAACGCCCGCAAGGTCGCCGCCGACAAGCAGAAGAAGAACATCGTCTTCCGGGTGCCCGCCAACACCACCATCGTGGGCGTCCCCGGCACGAACGCCGGCATCAAGGGCGGCAGCCTGCACGTGCAGAACGTCAAGAACGTCATCGTGCGCAACCTGACCTTCGCCGACACCCAGGACTGCTTCCCGCAGTGGGACCCGACCGACGGCTCGTCCGGCGAGTGGAACGCCAACTACGACTCCGTCACCCTGCGCGGGGTGACCAACGTGTGGGCGGACCACAACACCTTCACCGACGCGCCGACCTTCGACAGCTCCGAGAAGACCTACTTCGGCCGCAAGTACCAGGTCCACGACGGCGCCCTCGACATCACCAACGGCTCCGACCTGGTGACCGTCGAGCGCAACGTGTTCAGCAACCACGACAAGACGATGCTGATCGGCAGCAGCGACACCGACAGCACGGGCAAGCTGCGGGTCACCATCCACCACAACGTGTGGAAGGGCATCGTCCAGCGCGCCCCCTTGGCCCGCATCGGCCAGATCCACCTCTACAACAACGTCTACGACACGGCCACGCTCAACGGCTACGCGCCGAAGTACAGCATCGACTCCCGCGCCAAGGCCCAGGTCGTCGCCGAGCACAACGCCTGGAAGCTGCCGTCCGGCGCCAAGGTCGCCAAGCTGCTGAGCGGCGACGGCACCGGCTCGATCGCCGGCAGCGGCAACCTCGTCAACGGCACGACGACCGACATCGTGGCCGCCTACAACGCCGCGAGCTCGAAGAAGATCAAGACGACGGTGAACTGGAAGCCGGCGCTCACGGCGGGCCTGCAGACCTCCGCGAAGAACCTGGCGACGGAGCTGGCGACGACGACCGGCGCCGGGGTGCTGTCCTGACACCGGGCTGACGTACGGCTGAGGAAATCTCCTGGTCGGTTGCTGTCACACTTCCGCGGCGCCCGGCGTCAGGCAGGCAGTGGACCCGCCGCACGGCACCGGCCGTGCGGTTCCGACCGCAGCCGACCAGGAGTTCCTCATGCAGACCGCCTATGTCGTCGTCACCGTCGTGGCCGCCCTGATGGCCGGATTCTCCGGCACCGTCCTGCTCATGCGGGCCCAGTGGATCGTTCAGGCACTCACCGACTACTCCGTGCCCCGGTCGTGGTGGACCTGGCTCGGACTGGCGAAGGTCACCGGGGCCGTGGGGCTGGTGGCCGGGCTGTTCCTGCCGGTGATCGGGGTGCTCGCGGGGGTCGGCCTGGTGCTGTACTTCCTCGGGGCCGCGGTGACCGTGGCGCGGGCCCGGTGGTACGCGCACATTCCGTTCCCGCTGGTCTACGCCGCCCCGGTCGTCGGCGCCCTCGCTCTCGGGTACGCCGCCTGAACCGCGCCGCGCGCCTCGCACCACCCGGTCTACGCGATCGGCTTCTCCTCCAGACGCGGAAACAGCACCGCACCCTTCGTGACCGTCGAACCGACCGGGAGCCGGCCCCAGTCGCCGGCCTCCTGGACCCGCTGGTCCGCCAGGGCACCGAGCGACGCCTGAGCGCCCAGGGAGTCCCAGAGCTTCCGGGAGGTCTCCGGCATGATCGGGTTCAGCAGCACCGCGACGGCCCGGAGGGACTCCGCGGCCGTGTACAGGACGGTCGCGAGGCGGGCCCTGCCGTCCGGGGAGTCGTCCTTGGCCACCTTCCAGGGCTCCTGCTCCGTGAGGTAGCCGTTGACCTGCTTGATGAAGTCGAAGACGGCCAGGATGCCGCCCTGGAAGTCCAGCTCGTCGCCGATCCTCCGGTCGGCCGCGGCGGCCGCCGCGGCCAGGCCGTCGTGGATCGCCTTCTCCGCCTCGCCGTCGGCCGTCGCCGCCGGCAGTTCGCCGCCGAAGTACTTGCCGACCATGGCCGCCACGCGGGAGGCGAGGTTGCCGTAGTCGTTCGCCAGCTCGCTGGTGTAGCGGGCGGAGAAGTCCTCCCAGGAGAACGAGCCGTCCTGGCCGAAGGCGATCGCGCGCAGGAAGTACCAGCGGTACGCGTCCACGCCGAAGTGCGAGGTCAGGTCCTGCGGCTTGATGCCGGTCAGGTTGGACTTCGACATCTTCTCGCCGCCGACCATCAGCCAGCCGTTGGCCGCGATCCTGCCCGGCAGCGGGAGGCCGTTCGCCATCAGCATCGCCGGCCAGATGATCGCGTGGAAGCGGAGGATGTCCTTGCCGACGAGGTGGACGTCGGCCGGGAAGGTCGACTCGAACTTCTCCGGGTTCTCGTTGTAGCCGACGGCCGTCGCATAGTTGAGCAGGGCGTCCGCCCAGACGTAGATGACGTGGCCGTCGTCCCAGGGGACCTTGACACCCCAGTCGAACGTCGAGCGGGAGATGGACAGGTCCTGGAGGCCGCCGCGGACGAAGTTCACCACCTCGTTGCGGGCCGACTCCGGCTGGATGAAGTCGGGGTTGGCCTCGTAGTGGGCGAGAAGGCGGTCACCGTACTCGCTCAGCTTGAAGAAGTAGTTCTCCTCCTTGAGGAGGTCCACCGGGCGCTTGTGGATCGCGCAGAGAGGAGTGCCGTCCTGCGCCTCGATCAGTTCGCCGGGGAGCTTGTACTCCTCGCAGGCGACGCAGTACGGGCCCTCGTAACTCCCCTTGCGGATCCGGCCGTTGTCGTACAGATCCTGGAAGAACTCCCGCACCCGGTCCGTGTGCCGCTTCTCCGTCGTCCGGATGAAGTCGTCGTGGGAGATGTCGAGGTGCTGCCAGAGCGGCTTCCAGGACTCCTCGGCCAGCCGGTCTGCCCAGACCTGCGGCGGCACGCCGTTCGCCTCGGCCGTCCGCAGGATCTTCTGGCCGTGCTCGTCGGTCCCCGTGAGGAACCAGACGCGCTCGCCGCGCCCACGGTGCCAGCGGGCGAGCACGTCCGCCGCCACCGTGGTGTAGGCGTGGCCCAGGTGCGGGGCGTCGTTGACGTAGTAGATGGGGGTCGTGACGTAGTACGTCATGACCTCACTCCATCACACCCGCACCAGGGCCTTCACGCCGTTTACGCCGCCTCGCCGCCGAAGCGCTCCTTGTACGCCTGCAGGTCGTCGTCCGTGAGCTTGGCGAAGAGGACCGGGGGGACGGTGAAGGGGGTGCCGGCGGGGACGGAGGTGAGGGCCTTGGCCTCCTCGGCCGTCTTCCAGGTCGCCGTGTCGTCGTTCAGGCCGAACGCGCCACGCATGGCCGCCGACGACGTCGGGATGAACGGCTCCGAGATCACCGCGTACAGGTGGATGAGGTTCATCGCCGTGCGAAGGGTGAGGGCCGCCCCCTCGGGGTTGGTCTTGATCTCCAACCAGGGCGCCTTCTCCTCCAGGTACGAGTTCCCCGCCGACCACAGGGCCCGCAGCGCGGCCGCCGCCTTGCGGAACTGGATGGCCTCCATGTGCTCCTCGTACTCGGCGAGGAGGCGGGCGATCTCCTCGCCGAGCTTCGCCTCGGCCTCACCGGCCTCGGCGCCGGCAGGCACCTCGTCGCCGAAGCGCTTGCGGGAGAAGGACAGGACACGGTTGACGAAGTTGCCGAGAGTGTCCGCCAGGTCCTTGTTCACCGTGGCCGTGAAGTGCTCCCAGGTGAAGGACGAGTCGTCCGACTCGGGGGCGTTCGCCATCATGAAGTAGCGCCAGTAGTCGGCGGGAAGGATCTCCAGGGCGTCGTGGGTGAAGACGCCTCGCTTCTGCGAGGTGGAGAACTTGCCACCGTAGTAGTTCAGCCAGTTGAAGGCCTTGATGACGTCGACCTTCTTCCACGGGGCGCGGGTGCCCAGCAGGGTCGCCGGGAACATCACGCTGTGGAACGGGACGTTGTCCTTGCCCATGAACTGCGTGTAGTGGACGTCCGCGTCGGACTCCCACCACCACGAGCGCCAGTCGCGGTTCTCCGGGTCCTGGTCCGCCCACTCCTTCGTCGAGCCGATGTACTCGATCGGGGCGTCGAACCAGACGTAGAAGACCTTGCCCTCGGCGGCCAGGTCCGGCCAGGTGTCGGCCGGGACCGGGACGCCCCAGTCCAGGTCACGGGTGATCGCGCGGTCGTGCAGGCCCTCGGTCAGCCACTTGCGGGCGATGGAGGAGGCGAGGATCGGCCAGTTGTCGGCACGCTCGTCGACCCAGGCCTCGACCTCCCCGGCCAGCGCCGACTGGAGGAGGAAGAGGTGCTTGGTCTCGCGGACCTCCAGGTCGCTGCTGCCGCTGATCGCCGAGCGGGCGTCGATCAGGTCGGTCGGGTCCAGTACGCGCGTGCAGTTCTCGCACTGGTCGCCGCGGGCCTTGTCGTAGCCGCAGTGCGGGCAGGTGCCGATGATGTAGCGGTCGGGGAGGAAGCGGCCGTCCGTGATCGAGTACACCTGGCGAATCGCCCGCTCCTCGATGAAGCCGTTGGCCTTCAGCTCGCGGGCGATCTCCTGCGTGATCTCGTGGTTCTGCGGGGAGGAGCTGCGGCCGAAGTAGTCGAAGGCCAGGTTGAAGCCGTCGTAGATCGCCTTCTGCTGGTCATGTGCCTGGGCGCAGAACTCGTCGACCGGGAGGCCCTGCTCCTTCGCCGCCAGCTCGGCCGGGGTGCCGTGCTCGTCCGTCGCGCAGATGTACAGGACGTCGTGGCCGCGCTGGCGGAGGTACCTGGAGTACACGTCCGCCGGGAGCATGGACCCCACCATGTTGCCCAGGTGCTTGATTCCGTTGATGTACGGAAGGGCGCTGGTGATGAGGTGTCGAGCCATTGCGGGCTGCTCCCAAGTCGCTACGTGGGGTGACGGGCGCCGGGTCGTGGGGCGTCTGTCGTCGGTTTGGAACCTTGAAATCGTATCCGACATGGGTGGGCCGCCCGCTTTCCGTTTTACGTGGTGGAAAGCGGGCGGCCGGGTTCGTTGCGGTGCGTTACGGACGCCAGTTCGCCAGGATGCCCTCGTAGACCTGCTGGTCGGTCAGCTCCAGCGGGGTCTCGCCGGCCAGGAAGTGGGCGGTGTTGGCCGTCTTGAGCTTGCGGAGGTAGTCGAAGGCCTTCTGCTCGGGGTCGCCGAAGGCGACGAACGAGAAGAACACGGAGGGGTGGTTCTTCGCGGCGTCGGTGAGGGCCTGGTTGGCGGGGGTCTTGGCGTCGGGGGCGCCGTCGGTCTGGAAGACCACCAGGGCGGGGGTGTCGGGAGCCGTCTTCCGGTGGTGCGTGACGACTTCTTCGACGGCTGCGTGGTAGCTGGTACGGCCCATGCGGCCGAGGCCGGCGTGCAGCTCGTCGATCTTGTTCTCGTGGTCGGTGAGGGTGAGGTCGGCGGTGCCGTCGAGTTCCGTGGAGAAGAAGACGACGTGGACCGTGGGGTTGGCGGGCTCTGGGTCGAGGTGGGCGGCGAGGGCGAGGGTCTGGTCGCCGAGGGCCTGGGCGGAGCCGTCCTTGTAGTACGGGCGCATGGAGGCGGAGCGGTCGAGGACGAGGTAGACCTTGGCGCGGGTGCCGGTGAGGTTGAGCTTGTCGAGGGTGGTGGCGGCGGAGTTGTAGGCGGTGACGAGGCTTGGGGGGAGGGTGGGGGTGGTGCCGGTGGTGGTGTCCTCGGCTTCGCCTTCGGCGTCCGTGTTCCCGCCCGCACCACTCGTGCTGCCTTCGTCGTCGGCTGCGAGTGGCTCCTGTGGGGCTTCCCCGCCGTCGGCGGCCGCGGGCTTGTCGGTCGCCGGCTCCGCGACCGGTTCGGGGGTGGCTTCGGCGGCTGCCGGCTCGGCCACCGGTTCGGGGGAGGCCTGGGCAGCTACCGGCTCAGGGTCGGGCGTGACCTCGGCGGACACCTCGGGCTCGGGGGCCGCCTCCGGCGTGACCTCGGCGCTTGCCTCCGGCTCGGATGCCGACTCCTCGCCCGCCGCAACCGACGCGGGCTCCTCGGTCACCGGCTCCTGCTCCGCCTCCGGCTCGTCCGGCACCTCGGCCGGCGTCTCCGCGACGGGCTCTGCCTGTACGGGCTCCTCGGCGACGGGCGTTTCCTCGGCGGGCTCTTCGGCAGCGGGCGTCTCCGCGACAGGCTCTGCCTCGGCGGTCTCTTCGACAGCGGGCGTCTCTGCGACGGCCTCTTCGGCTGCGGGCGTTTCGGTGACGGGCTCTGCCTCGGCTGCATCCTCGGCGACGGGCGTTTCAGCCGCCGGCTCCTCGACCGCGGGCGTCTCGGCGACGGCCTCTTCGGCGGTGGGCGCCTCGGCAACAGGCTCCGCCTCGACCGCTTCCTCAGCGACCGCCGCTTCCGCTACCGCCTCCTCAGCGGCCGGCGTCTCCGCCACCGCCTCGTCAGCGGCCGGCGTCTCCGCCACCGCCTCCTCAGCGGCCGGCGTCTCCGCCACCGCCTCGTCAGCGGCCGGCGTCTCCGTCACCGCCCCTTCGGCGGTCGGCGTCTCCACCGGCTCCGTCGGCTTCGGCACCGTGACGTTGTCGAAGGCGGCCGAGACCAGCTCGTGCGCTCCGTCCTCCGTCTGCTCGGGCCCGCCGGGGTTGTCGGACTTGTCAGTGTTCGTCGGCTTCGCCGTGCCCTCCGACGTGCGCGGTTCCGGGACCTGGGCGGTGGCCGCAGGCTGGGGTTCCGGGGAGGGGGACGGGACCGTCGGCTGTGGCTCCGGCGAAGGAGTCGCACCCTCTGCTTCGGCGGTGCGCCCCTTGCGTGACCGGCCGAACGCGTTCCGCAGGAGAGTGAGAATGCCCATGTGCGCAACCCTTCGCATGAGTTGATGCCCGTAATCCCTGGCCAGGACGGACACGTAAGGTTAGCGGCCCCGGAAGGCGATCTTGGGGAGGGGCGGGTACAGGGGCTCCCCGTACGTCAAGGGCTGCATCGAGCCGAGTCCGGCCCCGCCCTCAACTGCCGTACGTCCACCCCTGATTCACCTGTAGTTCATGTGGTTGCCCCGCTCCCGCACAAACGTGCCCCTACCGTCCGTCACGCTGCACTCAAGGGGAAGCAAGGGGAGTACAAAAACGCCATGCGCATCCAGCTGCCGATCATCCGGACCAACAGTGACTCGCACTCTGGTGGCCGGTCCGCCCTGACCTGTCGATTCCGGTGTGGTGACGCCTGTTTCCACGAGGTGCCCAATACCACCACGAACCCGTACGTCGGTGACGTCATCGCCGAGGCCGTAAGCCGCCGTACCACGCTGCGCGCCGCCGCCGTCGTCACCGCGGCCGCCGCCGTGGGCGCCGGCACCACCGTCGCCGCGCCGAAGGCGGACGCCGCCGAGGCCGCCGCGGGGGACGCCGCCGCGGCCGAGCGGACCGGCGGCACCTTCTCCCGGGGCGCTCGTGGCCTCCGGTTCGACCCCGTCGCGCCGAACACCGCCGACACCGTGACGATCCCGGACGGCTACGCGCAGAACATCGTCATCCGCTGGGGCGAGCCCATCCTGCGCGGCGCCCCCGCGTTCGACCCGGAGAACCAGACCGGCGCCGCGCAGTCCCAGCAGTTCGGGTACAACAACGACTTCCTCGCCCTGCTCCCGCTGCCCGGCGAGCGCAACCGGCAGATCCTCGTCGCCAACCACGAGTACACCGACGAAGTGCTCATGTTCCGTGGGTACGACGCCGCCAACCCGACCAAGCAGCAGGTCGAGGTCGCCTGGGCCGCGCACGGCCTGTCCGCCGTCGTCGTCGAGGGGGATCGCAGGAGCGGCAAGCTCACCGCCGTGCCGCGGCATCCGCTCAACCGCCGTGTCACCGCCACCACCGAGTTCAAGGTCACCGGGCCCGCCGCAGGCTCCGACCTGCTGAAGACCTCCGCCGACCCGACCGGTACCAAGGTCCTCGGCACGCTGAACAACTGCTCCGGCGGTGTCACCCCGTGGGGCACCACGCTGCACGGCGAGGAGAACTTCAACCAGTACTTCGCCAACGCCACCCGTGCGACCGACAAGCGGTACGGGCTGGGGACGGGGGCGAGCGAGCGCAAGTGGGAGCGGTTCGACAAGCGGTTCGACGTGGCGCAGGAGCCGAACGAGCCGCACCGGTTCGGGTACGTCGTCGAGCTCGACCCGTACGACCCGTCCTCCAAGCCGCGCAAGCACACCGCGCTCGGCCGCTTCAAGCACGAGGGCGCGACCGTGCGGCTGACCGAGGACGGGCGGCCCGTCGTCTACTCCGGTGACGACGAGCGCTTCGACTACTTCTACAAGTTCATCGGCAGCAAGCGGATGAAGAAGGGCCAGTCGCGGGCCGTGCGGGAGCACAACCTCTCGCTGCTCGACGAGGGGACGCTCTACGTCGCCAAGCTCACCGGCGACTCGCCCGCCATCGAGATCGACGGCACCGGCAAGCTTCCGGCCGACGGTGAGTTCGACGGCAGCGGTGAGTGGATCCCGCTGGCCACCGCCACCGCCGACGGTGCCGTCTCGCACGTCGAGGGCATGACCGCCGACGAGGTCTTCGTCTTCACGCGGCTCGCCGGTGACAAGGTCGGCGCCACCAAGATGGACCGGCCCGAGGACATCGAGCCCAACCCCCACACCGGCAAGGTGTACGTCGCCCTCACCAACAACACCAACCGCGGTGTCGGGTCGAACGCCAAGGCCGACGAGGCCAACCCGCGCAACGCCAACAAGCACGGTCAGGTCCTGGAGCTGACCGAGCGCTGGAACCGCGCCGACAGCAAGAAGTTCGCCTGGACGCTGTTCCTGGTGGCCGGTGACCCCAACGACCCGGCCACCTACTTCGCCGGGTTCCCGAAGGAGGACGTCTCCCCGATCTCCTGCCCGGACAACGTCGCCTTCGACTCGTACGGCAACCTGTGGATCTCCACCGACGGCAATCAGCTCGGCTCGCACGACGGCCTCTTCGGCGTCGCCACGCGCGGTGACCGGCGCGGTGAGCTCAAGCAGTTCCTGACGATGCCCAAGGGCGCCGAGACCTGCGGCCCGGTCATCCAGGACCGCCGCGTGCTGGTCGCCGTGCAGCACCCGGGCGAGATCGACGGCGCGACGGCCGAGAAGCCGCTGAGCGACTGGCCCGAGGGCCCCGGCAAGCTCAACCGGCCGGCGGTCGTGGCGGTCTGGCGCAAGGACGGCTGCGACATCGGCGTCTGAGCACAGGGGCCCGACAGAGGGTCTACGGGAGTGCTGGGACCGGCGGCTGCCGCTCGCCGTCGCGTTCCAGCCACTCCCGGTACGCCGGTGCCTGCCGTGCCGCCTCCCAGTACGCCTCCTCCAGCGCGGGATAGACGCCGTCCAGGTCCGTCTCGGTGCGGGCCGCGAGGAGCAGTCGTACGCCGAGCGGGTCGCCGTGCAGGCGCCGTACCGCCATCGTGGGGCTGTCGGCGTGGGTCGGCTGGCATACGGCGACCACCTCGCCGGTGGCGACCAGGGCGTCCGCCGTGTAGTAGTCGCCGTGCAGGACATGGGGGTTGACCCCGGCCGCGCGGAACATCCGCTGCACGGCGTCCCACTCGCCGTCCACCGTCGGGTCGACCATCCAGCGGTCGTCGGCCAGATCGGGGAGGGTGACCTCCGACTTCGCCGCGGCCGGGTGGTCGGTCGGCAGCGACACGAACTGCGGCTCGCGTTCCATCAGCACGCGGAGGCGGAGTTCAGGGGGGATGCGCAGGGGGGAGCCCTCCACCTCGTGCACGAAGGCGACGTCCAGCTGGCCGTCGGCGACCATGCGGAGCAGGGCGTTCGGGGAGACGTTCATATGGAGGGTCGGGTCCTGGCCGTGGCCGCGCAGCCGGCGCAGCCAGCCCGCCAGGGCCTTGCTCGCCGTCGAGCCGACCCGCAGCTCCGGACCGCCCGCCGCGGCCGCCCTCGCCTCGGCGACCAGGGCGCGCATGTCGGCCACCAGCGGGCGGGCGCGGCTGAGGACCAGACGGCCGAGCGGGGTGGGGCGGCAGCCGGATCTCGCGCGCACGAACAGTGCGCCGCCCAGCTCCTGCTCGATGCGCCGCAGCTGTGTGCTGAGCGATGGCTGGGCGACGCCCAGCTGGCGGGCTGCCCGGTGCAGACTGCCGGTGTCGGCTATGGCGCACAGCGCGCGGAGGTGTCTCACCTCGAGGTCCATGCCCTTGGAGACTAAAGCGGAAGCACAGGTTTCACCAGCCGCACAAATCCGCCCTGACGCTTGCTAATTGGGGCCCTGATAGGGCCGGGCTATCACCGGTTGCCATCATCACAGCCGCCGCACAGGCGCCGACACTCGCCTTGACGACTCACCCCCCACCTAGGAGTCATCAATGCGTATGTCCTTTTCTCTGTCCGCCCGTTCGGCGGTGGCGGTCGGTCTCGGTGTCGCGGCCCTCGGCGTCGGCACGGTCGCTCCGGCGACGGCGGCCCCGGTCCATGCCGAGGCCGGTTACGTCGCCAAGTCGGCCGAATCCGACGCCAGTCGGGCCTTCTTCCAGACCGTCCTGAAGTCGGTCGCCGAGAAGCGTGCCGCGAACCCGAAGGCCGCGGCCGTCACCGTCACCTACGACGCGTCCGCCGCACCCACGTTCAGTGCCCAGATAGCCCGCAGCACCGAGATATGGAACAGCTCGGTGTCCAACGTGAAGCTCCAGGAGGGCTCCAGCGCCGACTTCACCTACCGCGAGGGCAACGACTCGCGCGGCTCCTACGCTTCGACCGACGGTCACGGCAACGGCTACATCTTCCTCGACTACGCGCAGAACAAGGAGTACGACTCGACTCGCGTCACCGCGCACGAGACGGGCCACGTCCTCGGTCTGCCGGACCACTACGAGGGACCGTGCAGTGAGCTGATGTCGGGCGGCGGGCCCGGCCCGTCCTGCACGAACGCCCAGCCGGACGCCAACGAGAAGGCCAAGGTCGAGCAGCTGTGGGCCAACGGGTTCGCTGCCGCGATGGACAAGGCTCTGCACAAGGCCGGTCGCCAGTAGCGCCGGTTCTCCAGACCCACCCCCCACATGGCGCGGCCGCCCTCCTGCACGGGGCGGCCGCGCCGGCTTGTCGCGCCCACGAGGCGGAGCCGCATATCGAGACAGCCCCGCGCCCCTTTGGGGCGCTTCAGTGCGGGGACGCGATTGCGCGTGCCGCTGCTACCTCCTGGCGTAGGGGTTCCAGGACGCTGTCCGCCGGGCCGGTGAGGTCTGTACGTACCTCGTACAGGGTCTCGGCCTCCCGCACTCCCTGCGCCAACTCCCGTAGTTGACGCACCACTTGGGCCACCTCCGCCGCCGACGGGCGAGTCGCGCCGTGTTTCACCCGTACCCGGGCCGCTGTCGTCGCGTCCACGATGCGTTCCACGGCGACGACCAGGGGCCACCATGCCGCCGCCCGGCGTCCGGTGGGCGGGGGTTCGGTCAGGGCGCGTTGGAACTCGGTGCGGATGGTGGAGAGGTTGCGGTAGAGGCGGCGGCGCATGCGGGCGCGGGCCGGGGGGTCGACGGCGGCCGGGCCGAAGGCGCCCGCCACATAGCGCGCCGTGTCCTCCACGGCGTCCGCGAGCCGGTCGCCGACCCGGGTGTGCCAGCTCTCCGGCCAGAGCAGATACCCGGCGACCAGGGCGATCGCGCACCCCATGAGGGAGTCGACGAGGCGGGGCAGCAGCAGCGCGGTGCCCTCGCGGTTCAGGACGTCCGACACGAGCAGGATCACCGGGGTGATGGCGGCCGTCTGGTAGCCGTACCCGCGCGGGGTGAACGCCGGGATCAGCGGGGCGAGCAGGAACAGCACCGGTACGTCCCACCAACCGCGCGGCACCTCCGCGAGCACCGCCGCCGCGATCACCAGCCCGGCGACCGTGCCGAGGGCGCGCAGCAGCGCACGGGAGAAGACCGAGCCGAAGTCGGGCTTGAGGACGAAGGTGATGGTGAGGGCGACCCAGTAGGAGCGGGGGACCGGGATGAGGGACACCAGGATCTGGGCCAGGCCGATGCACAGGGCGAGGCGCAGGCCGTAGCGCCAGGAGGCGGCGGAGAGCGTCACGCCTCGCAGGGCGCGGGCGGCGCGGGTGCCGAGCGTGGCCGGCCGGCCGAGGCGGTCGTCGATGCCGCGGGGGTCGACCTCCGGGGTGGTGACGACCTCGGCGGTGTGGCGCAGGGCGTGGTCGACCGCGCGGGCGGTCTCGGTGGTGGGAGTGGGGAGCTTCGGGCCTGCCGGGACCGGGTGGCCGGTCTCGACGGCGGAGGCGAGGTGCCGTACGGCCTCCGGGACCTCGGGCGGGAGCGGGGTGCCGCTGAGGTGCGCTGCGGGGGCGGCCTCGACGACGGGGGTGATGGCGTTCAACTGGGCCAGCAGCCGGGTCAGTTCGGGGCTGCGGCCGTGATGGCGGGCGCGGTGGGCGAGGATGATGTCGTACGACTGGTTCAGGGACCGGGTGACGTTGTGCCGGGCGTCGTCGTACGCCTGGGTGCTGCCGCCGCCGCACGTCGCCAGCAGCTCGGCGACCGTCCGGTAGGTGTCCGCGACCGCGGCCCGCTCCGGCACCCCCGACCTGAGCGGCCAGGCGAGCAGGGCGAGGAGCAGGACGAGCAGGCCGCCGCCGGACATCAGCAGCGGCGCCAGCCACCAGTCGCCCGGCATCGGCAGGCCCGCGCCGACCACGCAGGTCAGCAGCAGCACCAGGCCCGCCGCGGAGGCGACCGCACCGATCGTCGAGATCATCCCGGAGACCAGCGCGACACCGGTGACCGCGGCGACGGCGGCCCAGCCGTGCCCGTACACCAGGGAACCGACGGTGACGCCGACGGCGCCGAAGAGCTGCGGGATCGCGATGGTGGGGATACGGACGCGGTACGCGGCGGCGGTGTCGCTGATGACGCCGTTGAGGGCGCCCATGGCGGCGAGGGCGCCGTAGGAGGGGCGGTCGACGGCCAGCCCGATGGCCAGCGGGAGGGCCATCGCGAGCGCGGCGCGGGCCACGGCCGGCCAGTTGACGGGGGCCGGCTGGGGCCGGAGGTTCCGCACCAGCCAGTCGGGGGGTGTGCGGCCGATGGGGAACTCGCGGGACATGCGGCCCATTATGAGCACCCTCGTTCAGCTCGTCGTCGACGTCATCCGCGCTGGTGAAGCGTGACGTCGACGAGCAGCGCGCGATGGTCGGTGCCGGGCAGGTCGAGGAAGCGGGCGGTGCGGACGGAGAAGTCGGCGGTCACGAGCACGTGGTCGATCTGCACGCCGAAGGCCGGTGTCGTGCGGGCGGGCCAGCTCGGTGTGCGGTCGTGGCCGGTGAGCCGGGCGGCGTCGCGCAGGCCGGTGTCGAGGATGCGGCGGAAGGCGGCGTGGTCCTGGGAGGCGTTGAAGTCGCCGGCGAGGACGAGGGGCGTCCGGCCGTCCCCGGTGTTCTCGGCGGCGAAGTCGCGCAGCTCGCCGAGCTCCCGGCGCCACAGGTCGGTCCGGCCGGGCAGGGGTGGCATGGGGTGCGCGAGCTGGAGCCGTACGGCATGCCCGCGTACGTCGGCGACGGCGCCCGGCATGGCCATGGTGCCGGGGACCGGGTCGGTGGGGTCGAGCGGGAAGCGGCTGAGGACCACCGACCCCGCCGAGCCGCCCGCCACCTGGGCCGCCCGGTGCGGATAGCCGGTGCCCAGGGCCTCCCGGAGCCTGGCGTCGCAGGTGTACTCGCACTCCTGGACGAACACGAGGTCCGGCTTCTCCCGGCGGACGGCCGCGACGAGGGCGTCGGTGGCGTGCCCGAACTCGACGTTCGAGGTCAGCACCCGGAAGGAGACGAGCGCGGGCCCGCCCGGCTCACCGGTCTTCCCGTACGGCTCGATGAACCAGGCCAGCAGCCCGAACAGGGCGACGGCCCACACCACGCCGGACCACCGGCGCGAGAACAGCGCGAGCAGCAGCCCCACTCCGGTGGGCACCAGCAGCCACGGCAGGAAGGCGAGGAGCTGCGGGACGGGGGTGATGCCGTCGGTGTCGGCGACCCGGCAGCCGACGACCACGCTGACGCCCAGGAACAGCAGACCGGCCGACCAGGTAGCCGCAGTCTTCAAGGCCCGGCCTCCGCTCGCGGGTGGGATGCCCGAATCCTCCCTCAAAGACGAGGGCTGTGGGGCGAAGGTTGCGCGGAGGCGGAGCGGAGGAGCCGGAGCGGAGGTGCCGTATCGGAGGTGGCGGGATCGGCGGAGGCGGAGCGGGAGGGGTCCCGGCCGTGGGTGCCGATGATGAACCGTCGGTCACCGCTGTGGAACAAGGAGATCCGCGATGACGCCTGTGCAGGTCAACTGGTTGACCCTGGTGCTCGCTCCCCTCGCCGTCGTCGGGCTGGTGGTCGCCTTCACGGCGGCCCGGTCGGCGGCCAAGAGGGGCGAGCCGATGCCCGGCTGGGGGAAGGCGGTCCAGGGGGTGGCGATTGCGTTCGTGCTGCTCGTGGCCGTGATGAACATGACCGCGAGTGGGTCGTGAGGGGGGCGTGACAGTACGGGGCAGTACGTGGGGCAGTGCGCGGAGCGTCATGCGTCGACGCGGGCCAGGAACGCCTCCAGCGCCTCGTTGAACTCCCCCGCCCGCTCCAGGTTCGGCATGTGTGCCGCCCCCTCGATCACCCGCAGCGTCGAGTCCGGGAGCGCCGCGTGCATCGCCTCCGCGTCCGATACGGGTGTGTAGGCGTCGTCGGCGCCCACGACGACCAGGGCGGGGACCGTGACCCGGGTCAGCAGGTCGCGGTAGTCGGGGCGTTCGGCGCGGCCGCGTAGGGCCGCTGCGGCGCCCTCGGGGGGCGTCGCCGTCATCATGCGGTGGACGTGGGCCTTGACCTCGGCGTCCGCGTACGGCGCGACCATCTTCTCCAGCACCTCGTCGGCGTATCCGCGCATGCCCTCGCGCAGCAGCCGGTCCGCCATGGCGTTCCGCGCCCGCTTGCCCTCGGCCGTCTCCGCCGCCGGGAAGGTGTCCGCGAGGACCAGGCCCCGGATGCGGTCGGGGAAGCGGGCGTAGCACTCCATGACGATCTGGCCACCCATCGAGAGGCCGGCGAGGACGAAGGTGTCCACCTTCAGGTCGTCCAGCAGGGCCTCGATGTCCCGGGCGAAGTCGGAGAGGGGGGTGATGCCGGGGACGACCGGGGAGGCGCCGTAGCCGCGCAGGTCGGGGGCGACGACCCGGCGGTCGGCGGAGAACGTCTCGATCTGCGGGGTCCACATCGTGCGGTCGAAGGGGTGGCCGTGAACGAGGACGAGGGGGACACGGGGAGTCGGCGAGGAATCGACGCCTTTTTCCTCGCGTCCGACGCCTTTGTCCTCGAATGCGAGGAAGGGGCTCATGTGGACGACCCTAGATCGGCTCAACTCCTCGGTGCAATAAGATCTTTGCCCTCGGTGCAATGTCAGGGTGTCAGGGGGATGGCTCATGGACGACTACCGGCGCCTCGCCGACCGCATAGCCGACGACATCGCCGCCGGACGCCTCGAGCCGGGTCAACGACTGCCTCCGCAGCGGGTGTTCGCGCGGCGGCGCGGGATCGCCGGGTCGACGGCGGGGCGGGTGTACGCCGAACTCGTCCGGCGGGGGCTGGTCGTCGGCGAGGTCGGCCGCGGCACCTTCGTGCGGGCCGCCCCGGCGGCCACCGGGCGGGCGCTCGTCGAGAGCGGAGCCACCGAGGCGCCGGTCAACCTGGAGCTCAACTACCCCTCCGCACCCGGCCAGTCGGAGCTTCTCGCCCCGGCCCTCGCCCCGCTCCAGCGCCCCGACGTCCTGACCGAGGCCCTGCGCCCGGCCGCCGCCGACGGCACACCCGCGGCCAGAGAGGCCGCGGCCGCCCTGCTCGCCACCCCGGCCTGGCGCCCCGCCCCCGACCGGATCCTCCTCACCGGCAACGCCCGCCAGGCCATCGCCGCCACCCTCGCCTGCCTGGTCCGGCCCGGCGGGCGCCTCGGTGTCGAGCCGCTGACGTATCCCCTGGTCAAGGAGATCGCCGCCCGGCTCGGCATCATCCTGGTCCCGCTGGCGGCGGACGAGGGCGGGGTGTGCCCGGAGTCCGTCGCCGCCCTGCACCGCAGTGCCCCGCTGTCCGCGCTCTACCTCCAGCCGACGCTGCACAATCCGACGTCCGTGACGGTGAGCGGGGAGCGGCTCCGCCAACTCGCCGCCGCCGTCCGCGCCCTGGACATTCCCGTCGTCGAGGACCGCATCTGGTCCTTCCTCACCGACGACGACCCCCTCGCCGCGCACGCGCCGGACCTCACCCATGTCGTCGACGGCCTCTCCAAGCGCGTCGCCCCCGGCCTCACCGTCGGCTTCGTCGTCGTACCCGAGGCGCGCCTCGGAGCGGTGGCGGCGGCCGTACGGTCCGGTGGGTGGAGTGCGGGGCGGTTCGCGGTGGAGGCGGCCACGCGGTGGATCGGGGACGGGACGGTTCAGCGGCTGGTCGCGGCGAAGCGGGCGGACGCGGCGCGCAGACAGCGGATCGTCGGCGAGGAACTGCGGGGATTCGCCGTACGGTCCGATCCGCGCGCCTATTTCGCCTGGTGGGAGCTGCCCGCCCCGTGGCGTGCGGACACCTTCACGGCCGCCGCGGCCGCGCACGGCATCGCGGTGACGCCGGGCCCCGCCTTCGTCGTCGACCCGAACCGCACCCCTGACGCCGTCAGGCTCGGGCTCGCGTCGGTTCCCGAGCCGGATCTGCGGCGGGCGCTGCGGACGCTCGCCGGCGTCGCGCGAGGTACTCCGTGAGCCGACAGACCAGGGCCACCGTCAGGCCGAGGGCGATCAGCAGCCAGGACACCGTGCGCAGGGTCTGCGTCAGGGCGTCGTAGACCGCGCCCGCGGCCGGGCGGTGGGCCGCCTCGGGCAGGTCGGCCAGCGTGAACCGGCGCCCGAGCGCCACCGCCAGCGCCAGGAACGCGCCGCCGAGGGCCGCGCCCAGCGCGGTCGCCGTGACCGCGCGGCGCCGGCGGACGGCGACGGCGATGCCGGTCGCGGCGAGCACGACGGCGGAGACGGGCAGCCAGAAACCGGCGACTTCGAGCACGGCGTACCCCTTTCGGAGCCGGTCCAGTTGGTGGGCCGGCAGCACGGGGACCTCGGCGTGCTCGACCGGGATGCGGTGCGCCAACGAGACGTGGTCGTCGATGAGCTGGTGCTTGACCTGGGCGGTGATGGGGGCGACGTCGACCGTGACCGTGCGGTCGTGCCCGTCCCGCAGGGCGCTCAGTACGGCGTCGTGGACCGCCCTGTTGCCCGCGTCCCACGCCGTGCGGAAGGCCTCGGTCCGGGTGAACGAGCGCACCGCGTCGTGCACGAAGGGCCGCATGGTGCGCAGCTCGGGCGAGCCGGGGGACTCGGCCAGCCTGCGGTCGACCTCCTGCGTGATCCCGGCCCCGACGGTGTCCGCGACCGCGCCCTGCACCGCCGGATCCGCGGCGAGCGGCGCCATCGCGGTGACGTACCGGCCGGTGTCGGCCAGCCCGTACGTCACCCAGGCCGCCAGGACGCCGAACGGCACGAGGAGGCACGACAGGGCGATCAGCGCTGCCGACAGGGCGTTCCGCAGACGGATGAGACCGGTGAGACGGGTGGGCACCTCTTCAGGCAAGGGCCATCCGGGCGGGCGGGCCAGCCGCGTGCCTGCATACGGCGGCACTGTTCCGCTCTCCGGTGGAGGGTTCACCCGAACGGGTGTCTCATGGATCAGAGGAGCCAGGAGCGCGAGGAGTGCGAGGACGCTCCCGGTTCCGTGGGTGGATGAAGGGGAACGGGTCGGCCCCGGCCAGTGCGGCCGGGGCCGATCTGTGCGTGCGTCGGCCGCGCATGTCCTGCGCGTCCGTCAGCCGCGTATGTCCTGCGCGTCCGTCAGTCGATACGGCGGCCCTGGGCGTCCTCGTGCGTGTAGTAGCGGTAGAACAGCACGGCGAAGAAGGCCGCGCCGATCACCAGCCCCAGGAGCGCGGACTTGAGGACGGTCTTGTCGGTCTGGCTGTACAGGAACCCGAACGCGCCGGCTGCGAAGGCGGCCCACAGGATCGCGTGCACCTCGCGGATCGAGCGTTCGGCGACCCAGCGCACGGCGACGTACAGCACCATGAAGGCGGCCGCGGTGACGAAGCCGAAGAGGAGGTTCCAGCCGGTGATCTCCCCTCCGGAGCGCCGGTTCGCCGCGGCCCAGTAGCCGTAGACGAGCCCGAGGACGATCGGTGCGGCGATGCTCGCGACGCGGTGCGTCCGCGCGCTGAAGATGTCGGGCAGGCCGCTCGTGCCCGTCCTCGAGGTCCTCCTGCCGGGTGCGGGTGCCGCATGAGCCATGAGAGCACTCCTCTCTCCTCGCCCCCGCCATCCAGGGCACACCTGAGGGCGGCCGTTCGGCAAGTCGTGGGGAGCCCGGCTACCCGGATGCGGCTGGCCGAACGCCGTGTTTCGCTGAAGCCCATGAGGGCCGTAAGCGACGGTGGAGCCGGCCCGCAGGGCGAGGCGCGTCGGTCGCAGCTGCTGCGCGTGCGCGGCCGCAGCGTCGCCTGGGTGCCGCCGTTGCTGTTGCTCGTCGGCATCGTGGCGGTCGACTTCGAGACCAGCAGCGACTTCCGGATCCTGTCCTGGATCGTGCTGGTGCCCGGTATCGCCGCCGCGATCTGCGGGTTGTGGGGGACGGCCGTGTTCGCGGTGCTCGCGCCCGCCACGTATGTCGCCGCGGACGCCGCCCTGCCGCACGAGTACCAGGCCGGCCTGCCCGACCTCGTCCTCGCCGGCATCGGCGGCGTCCTCGCCACACTGGCCTGCGCGATCCGGGTCCGCGGCGAGCAGCGCATGCTGCACATGCAGGACGTCGCCGAGACGATCCGCCGTACCGTGCTGCGTCCGCTGCCGGCGGGCTGGGGCGGCCTCGAGCACGCGGCGGTGTATCTCGCGGCCGACAGCGAGGCCAAGGTCGGCGGCGACTTCTACGACATCCAGATCGGCCTGCACGGGACCCGCGTCATCCTCGGCGACGTGCAGGGCAAGGGGCTCGGCGCGGTGGAGGCGGCGGCCGCGCTGCTCGGAACGTTTCGTGAGGCCGCGTACCACGAGCCGGATCTGACGACGGTCGCCGTGTGTCTGGAGCTGCGCATGCAGCGGCACATCTGGATGCGCATGGCGCTCGGCAAGGAGGAGGGCGACCGTTTCGCCACCGCCGTCCTGCTCGGCTTCCCCGAGGAGCGGCGGGACGCCGTGGACGCCGTCGTCCTCGGCCACGAGACCCCGCTCGTGGTCTGCCCCGACGGCGTACGGTCCCTGCCGCCCGGCCGCGGCCTTCCCCTCGGCTACGGCGGACTCGTCCCCGCGGACGGGCCGCCGCCGGTGCTGCGGGTGCCCCTGGCTCCCGGCGAGACGCTGCTGCTGACCACGGACGGCGTGACCGAGGCCCGGGACGGGGACGGCGTCTTCTACCCGCTCGCCGACGAGGTCGCCGCCGCCGTCGCGGCCGACCCGGGGCTCGCGCAGCCGGGGCGCCTGGTCGCCTTCGTGCGAGAGCGCACGCTGCGGCATTGCGGGGGGCATCTGGACGACGACACGACCGTGTTCGCGGTGCGGCGGGGGGACGGGGCGCGGGGGAACGGGATGCGGCGGAACGGGATGCGAGGGAACGGGATGCGGGGGAATGGGGACGGAAATGGACGTTTGCGGTCCTGAGATCCCCCGTTCGCAGCCGCAGCGGTTACGGTGCTGCCGTACGTGATCGACGGGGGATGGGGAGGGACCGATGCCCGGAACCGTGCTGCTGCTGGCCGCCGCACCGGCGGCCAAGGGCTGTCTGGTGGACGCCGCCTCCGTGCTCCCCGTCCTCGCCGCGGTCCCGCCCACCGTGCTGTCCGGCACGGACACGGCGAACGTCGTCGAGCTCGCCGACCCGCTGGAACCGCAGGCCGTCCTCACCCGCCTGCGCGCCGCCGCGGCCGCACCCGCCCCGCTCACCGTCTTCGTCACCGGCCAGCTGCAACTGGACCGCCGCCAGCACCTGCCCCACCTCGCGCTGGCCCGTACGACGCCCGCGACCGTCCGCTACACCGGCTTCCCCTGGCACTGGTTCCGCGAGGAACTGCGCCTGCGCGCACCGGGCTCGACCACCCTCCTCCTCGACCTGCACGCCGACGCCGAGGCCTGGGAGTGGCTCCTCGCCCACCCCCTCGACTCGGGCCGCAACAACACGGTGTACGGCCGCATCGCGCCCCCGCCGAACCGCCGCACGGTGGCGACGCCGGCCTACATGAAGGCCGTCGCCACCCTCCTGCGCAGCGGCCACCGCCCACCCCTCGACCAACTGCACCAGCAGGCCCTGTCCCGAATCGCCCCCGACTCCGGCCCGGGCACCGACATCATCCTGACCGCCCAGGGCCCGACCCAGTTCCCTACACCGACCCGAGCAGCGACCCCTGCACCGAATGCCGCGCACAGCTCCCCGCCGGTGCCGGGTGCTGCGCAGAGTTCGGTGCCGGTACTGGTGCCGGTGGCGGTGGCGGGTGCTGGGCAGAGTTCGGTGCGGATGCCGGTGCCGGGTGCCGGCCAGAGTTCCGTGCCGGTGCCGGTGCCGGTGCCGGTGCCGGTGCCGGGTGGCGCGCAGAGCCCTGCATCGGCCCCCCTGCCGGGTCCCGCCCGGAATCCCCCGCCGACGCCTGCGCAGAGTCCCGCACCGGGCCCTGCGTCGAGCACCGAGCAGAACCTCCCGCCGATGCCAGGGCAGGCCCCTGCCCACAGCCCTGCATCGCCTTCGGGACCGACCTCCACGCCGAGCTCCACGTCGGCTTCTGCGCCGAGCCCCGTGTCGAGCCCCGCGTCGGCTTCTGTGCCGAGTCCCGCGTCGGCTTCCGCGCCGAGTGCCGCGTCGGCTTCCGCGCCCAGTTCCGCGCACAGTTCCGCGTCGAGTCCCGCGCAGAGTCTCCCGTCAGTCGCGGGGCAGAGCCTCCCGCAGGCGTCTGCCCACGGCTCTACCTCGGCTTCTGTGCCGAATGTGGTGTCCCCTTCCGTGGCGGCTAGCGGGTCGAGTCCCGCCCCGGATCCTGCGCCGGGCTCCGCCCCGGATTCTGCGCTGAACGCGGTGCAGACTTCCGTGGGGGCTTCCGCGCCAGGCTCCGCCCCGGCTCCCGCGGCGGCTTCCGCGTCGGCTTCTTTGCCAGGCTCGGCCCCGGCTCCCGCGGCGGCTTCCGTGTCGAGCCCCGCGCCGGCTTCTGCGCCCAGTTCCGCGCAGAACCTCCCGCCGATCCCGGCGCAGAGTCCCCCGCAGATCCCTGCCCACAGCCCCGCAGCGGCTTCCGCGTCGAGTCCCATGCCGACCGCCGCGCCCGGCCCCATGCCGACTTCCGCGCCCAGCCCCGCATCGGCTTCCGCGCCCAGCCCCATGCCGGCCGTGGCCCCCAACCCCATGCCGGCCGCAGCCCTCAACCCCACGCCAATCCCCGCCCCCAACCCCACGCCAACCCCCGCCCCCAACCCCACCCTCGCTTTCGCCCCCAGCCCCGCGTGGGCCCCCGCCCACACCCCCCTGCCGAGTGACCCGCACGGCGACATCGCTGCTGCTGTCGAGGCGGGGCGGGCCGGGGAGGCTGATGCGTTGGCTGCGCATCATGAGCAGGTTGCTGTGCGTAGTCATGGGCCGTACTCGGAAGAGGCCCTGCACTGGATCGAGGTCCGGGCGGATCTGGCGATGCTGGCGGGGGACTCGGTGCGTAGTTGCCGGACCTGGCTGACGGTCGCGTCGGCGCGGCTCTCCGCGGGGCAGGCCCCGGACGCGCCCGCCGTGGAGGCCGCGGTGGATCGGGCCCATCATCAGTGGGGGCAGATCCATGAAACGGCCGCGGTACGCGAACTGGGGTCCGCCCTCGCGGAGTTGAGGGGCCGGGTGCCGGGCCGCCGACGGGGTGCTCTGGAGAACGTCCATCAGCGGCTGCGGCAGTTGCAGGTCAGCGGGTGAAGGTGAAGTACTTCCAGCCGCCGTACGTCGTCGCGTTGACGTTGTCGCCCGACGTCGTGTCGATGTAGGAGGAGCGGAGCCGGAAGCGGACGCCCGTGGGCGGGTTGTCGTCCAGGAGGACGGAGTCCTTGCCGTAGCTGTCCAGCCCGAAGTACTCGGTGGTCGTCGTGTGCCAGGCTCCGCTGTAGAACTGCTGGATCTGGAACTGGTACTTGCGGCCCGGGTACATCGTCATCGTCGTGTTGTAGACGGGGTCCTTGGACTGGCGGAAGTAGTAGTACTTCGCGTTCCAGGCGGTGGCCGTCTTGTAGGCCCCGGTCAGCGAGGTCGAGATCGCCACCTTGGTGTAGACGGTGTTGGTCGTCGTCTTCGCGGAGTAGCGCGTGTCCCCCGTGAACCTGGCGCTGACCTTGGTGTCCCGGGTGAGGTGGACGGTCGCCGTCAGGTTGCCCGCCGAGTCGACCGTGCCCTTCCTGACCAGCGTGTTGGGCTTGTCGGAGCCGTAGGGATCGGCCCAGATCTCCACGGTGCGGTTCTTGTACGTGGTGCCGAGGTGCGCGGTGAAGCTGACATTGCTGCCGTAGCCGTACACCTTGAGGTTGTTGTTCAGCGTCAGCGTGGTCGCCGTTTTGGCGACGGTCACCGAGTCGGCGGCCGTGGCGCCCGCGTGGTCGGCGTCGCCCGCGTAGGTCACGGTGTAGGTCACCTTGCCACCGGCCGGCGGGGTGTCCGTGAAGGAGTACGAGCCGTCCGCGGCGACGGTCGCCGTGCCGAGGGACTTGCCGGCGGGCGACTCGTCGTCCGTGCGGGTGACCGAGAGCGTCGTGCCCGCCGGGAACGCCACCGGGGAACTCAGCGTGCCGGTCACGGTCAGGGGCTTGGCGCGGGTCGCCGTGGCGGGGGCGTCGGCCGTGAGGGTGGTGGACGCCTTCGTCGGGGCGTCGAAGACGCGCAGCGAGTACGCGTCGCTGTCGTTCTTCGACACCGCGAACAGCTTGCTCTCGTCCGGCGCCCAGGCCAGGCCGCGCGCGGCGAGGGTGTCGGCGCCGCTGCTGGTGCCGGTGTTGGGGAAGTCGTACTGCTTCAGCGGGGTCGACACACCCTGCTTGAAGACGTGCACGTCCGGGTCGTACCAGGAGAAGGTGCCCGCCGCGACGTCGCCGTTCGGGGCGATGTCGACCGCGTTCGGGTAGGTGTTGGTGACGTACTTGCCGTCCGCCGAGAGGTCGGAGAGCTTGTAGGCCGCCTGGTAGTACGGGGCCCCGCTGGCCGTGATGACGTCCTTGCCGTCCGGCGTGACCGCGAGGTCGGCGAGGTTGCCGCCGCCGGTGTTGCCCGGGTCGAAGGCGTACGCCGTCCGGCTCGCGGTGCCCGAGGAGACGTCGTACACGGCGAGGACGACCGGGCTCTGGCTCGGCGCACCCGCGACCAGTGTGCCCGGGGCGCCCGCGGAGGCGTCCAGGATCGGGGCGTCGTAGAAGGTGCGGCTCGTGTCCTGGCCCAGGGTGACGACCGGGTCGGTGCCGCTCAGGTCGAGCGAGCCGATGTTGCCGTCGCCCCCGGCGCCGTAGCTGAACCAGAGCTTGCCGCCGGTGAGGGCCACGTACTCGGGGCCGGCCGTGCCGGTGGCGTAGCGGTGGGCCTCCGTCGCGGTGGCCGTGTCGATCGCCACGACCGCGTCGGCGTCCGCGACGGCCGCGTACAGGGTGCCCGAGTCGGGCGACAGCTCCAGGCCGTGGACGCCGGGCAGTGAGCCGACGGTCCCGACGACCGTGCCGGCGTAGTCGGTGACCAGGACCTGGCCGGCGGTCGGGTCGCTGATGAAGACCCGCTGGTGGGCCCCGTCGACGACGACGTCGCCGGTCGACTTCAGGGGCAGGGACGTGCTGGAGTCGGCGGCGGCCGACCCGGCGCCGGTCGCGACCAGGGCGACCGAGCTGAAGAGGACCGCGAGTGCCGTCGCGGTAGTCGGAAGAGTGCGTCTGCGCACGGTTTTTCGAACCCCCCGGAACGAAAGAAGCGAAAGAAGCGAAAGAAGCGAAAGAAGCGATGAGAGCGGACGCGGCAGCAGGGCGCGCGTGTACCGCAGCCAGTAAGCGATCGCAGGCTAGGTCATCGCACTGACAGCAGGGTTAAGCCGTGTGTAAGAGCCGGGTGTGAACGAGCCGGTGTGAATGAGCCGGTGGGCATGGGGAAGCCCCCGGCGGGACAGGGGGGGAGTGTCCCCGCCGGGGGCGGCTGTGGGCGCCGGGTGTCAGCTCCAGGCGTTGAAGCTGATGCCGGACGGCTTGGCCGCGTTCAGGGTGCCGCGGAAGTGGTCGTCCTTGTCCTGCAGGGGGAAGTTGGCATGGTCCCAGCTGGAGCCCGCCAGCGCGTTCCAGGCCGTCCGGTTCTTGCTCCACAGGGTGTCGTAGGGGACCAGGGCCGGACGGTCCCAGCTCCCGTTGCCCCACGCCTCCGCCCGCTCTCCCGCCTTGGCGAAGCGGAAGGAGTGTGTTCCGAAGGGGCCGCGCGGGAGGCTTCCGTCCTTGTGGTAGACGGCCTTGAAGCGCTTGCCCTCCCGCTCCACGTCGTTGAACCGCTTGGTGGTGTAGTTGCCGTGGGCGGAGACGGACACGTAGCTGGGCCACTGGTCATTGCCGTGGTACCAGACCACGGTGGCCTCGAAGTCGTGCCGGTGCCCGAACTTGTCGACGGCGCCGGCGACGCCCTGGTCCTTCTCGAAGTACAGGGTGTAGACGATGCCGCACCAGCCGGAGCCCTTGTCGCACTTGGACCGCGAGTAGGTGTTGGCCTGGCCGAGGTGGTTGCTCTTGCATCCGCCGCCGAGCGACCCGCTGTTGTGGAGGCCGCCGTTGAGCCTGCCGCTCGCGTCGACGGCGGCCGCGGGGTAGCAGCCGTCCGCGTCGTAGTCGAAGAACGGCTGGAACATCTCCTGCTTCACGGCGCCGTCGCCCATGTAGCCGAAGGGCTTCAGCAGGGCGGCGTTGGCGCTGCCGGCCACGCCGACGGTCAGCGCGGCGACGCTGCCCAGGACGAGGGCGGCCTTGCCCAGGCGGGACGTCCTCTTGGTCTTGCCCTTGGTCTTGACTGCCTGCGACACGAGGGTCTCCTCCATGCTCGGTCTGCCGGGAATCCGGCGGTGCGAGATCGAGACTGGAGAGCGGAAAGTTGTTCGGCAGGCCTTCTGACCAGGGAAATCAATTCCGCGCGGCGTTTTTGGAGGGCTGTTCGCCCGGGCGTCATGACCGCCGCTGACTCGTTTCTGTGCCGTTCACCTCGCGTTCTACGGCCGCCGCGCGACATCCGACCTCCGCGACCGACTCCTGGAACCGGAGAATTGATTGACTCGTCTCCTTTGTCAGGACAATCAAATTCCATGATCAGTGGTGAGTTGTCCGGTGATGCGCGTCTTGTTGCCTTTCGTTTGCCTGCACGTCGCCGAGGGCGTGCTCGGGCGAAAGGTTCCGCGACGTATGGTCACCGCTCTGACGTCGGTTTCGTCGGCTGTGTGGAGGTACGTGCGCATGGGTCGCCCTGAAAGACCCCTGGACCCGGAAGCCGGTCCCATAGCCCGGCTCGCCCACGATCTCCGCGAGGTGCGCAAGGCCGCGGGCACCCCCTCGTACCGGCGCATGGCCGAGGCGGCCGGTTTCTCCGCGACAACGCTGTCCCAGGCCGCGGCCGGCGAACGGCTGCCGTCCCTCGCCGTCGTCCAGGGCTACGTGAAGGCCTGCGGCGGCGACCCCGCGGAGTGGGAGGCCCGCTGGAAGGAGGCGGACGCGGAGGTCGCCGAGGCGGTGCGCCAGGAGTCGGCGGACACCGCACCGCCGTACCGGGGCCTGGCCCGCTTCGAGCCCGGCGACCGGCACCTCTTCTTCGGCCGGGACCGGATGGTCGAGGAGCTGCACCGGCTGGTGTGCGACCACCGGTTCGCGGTGCTGTTCGGGGCGTCCGGCAGCGGCAAGTCCTCGCTGCTGCGGGCCGGGCTGATCCCCGCCCTGCGCGAGGAGATGGCCCGTGGGATCCGGCCGGCGGTGCTGCGGGTGCTCACCCCGGGAGCGCGGCCGGCCGAGACGTACGGACACCTGCTGACCCCCGCCGAGGACGAGCCGGAGAGCTGGGTCGTGGTCGACCAGTTCGAGGAGGCCTTCACCCTGTGCCGGGACCGCGAGGAACGGGCCCGCTTCATCGACCTGCTGCTCGCCGCCCGGTCCCCGGGCAGCAGGCTGCGGGTCCTGGTCAGCGTACGGGCCGACTTCTACGCCCGCTGCTCCGAGCACCGGGGCCTGGCCGACGCGGTCTCCGGCGCCGGGCTGCTGCTCGGGCCGATGACGGCGGACGAGCTGCGCGAGGCGGTGACCAAGCCGGCGCAGGCCGCCGGGCTGCTGGTGGAGCGGGAGCTGGCGGCGCGGATCGTCGGCGAGGTCGTCGACCAGCCCGGCGGACTGCCCATGCTCTCGCACGCGCTGTTGGAGACCTGGCTGCGGCGCAAGGGCCGGGTGCTCACCCTGGCCGCGTACCAGGCGGCCGGCGGGGTGCGCGGCGCGATCGCGGCGACGGCGGAGGAGGTGTACGAGCAGCTGACCGAGGACCAGGCGCGCACGGCCCGCCGGTTGCTGCTGCGGCTGGTCGAGCCGGGCCAGGGCACCCCCGACACCCGGCGTCCGCTGACCCGCGCCGACCTGGCGGAGTGGACCGGTCCCGGCGTGCCGGAGGTGGTCGAGCGGCTGGCCCGCGCCCGCCTGCTCACCGCCGACGAGGACGGCGTCCAGCTCGCCCACGAGGCCCTGATCACCTGCTGGCCGCGCCTGTCCGGCTGGCTGGACGAGGACCGCGAACGGCTGCGCCACCACCGGCGCCTGACCGAGGCCGCCCGCGCCTGGCTGGAGCACGATCGCGACCCGGGCGGGCTGTACCGGGGCGGCACGCTGGCGCGGGCCGAGGAGCTGTTCGGGGACGACGACGGCACGCTCACCGTGTCGGAGCGGGGATTCCTCGTCGCCGCGCTGGAGGCCCGGGAGGCCGAGCAGCGGGCCGCCGCGCGGACCGCCCGAAGATCCCGGGCACTGGTCACCGCCCTGTCCGCCGTCCTGGCGGTGGCGCTCGTGGTGAGCCTGGCCGCGTGGAGCCAGCACCGCGACAACGAGCGGCAGCGCACCGACACCGCCGCCCGCCGCATCGCCGCCGTCGCCGACTCGCTGCGCACCACCGACCCGCGCGCCGCGATGCTGCTGGGCGTCGCCGCCTGGCGCGTCTCCCCGCTCCCCGAGTCCCGCCGGGCCCTGCTCGGCGCCCTCGCCCAGCCCGAACAGGACATCTTCTCCGACCCCGCCCCCGGCGAGACCCCTTTCCGCTACCTCACCGCCTCCGGCCGCACGCTGCTGAACATCGAGGACCGCACCTGGCGGACCTATGACGTGGCCACGCACCGCCGCACCGGCTCGGGCCGGCTGCCGGTCGACGACTACGAGGTGGTGGCGGTCTCTCCGGATGCCAAGGTCGTGGCGGTGAGCGGAGCGGACGGCATCCGGCTGTGGGACACGGCCACAGGACGCTGGACCGGCGGTGGACCGTGGCCGCTGCTCTCCGACGTCGTCATCGGGGACCACGCCTATCTGGTGACCGGCCCCGAAGGCGAACGGGCCCGCGTGCGCTCCGTCACCGACGGCAAGTCGATGTTCGAGGGCCCGGCGGCCGACCGCACGGACATGGCCCCCGACGCCCGCACGGTCGCCATCTGCCCCACGGGCGGCCAGGGCGCAAAGCCACCACAGGTGTGGGACACCGCCCGCGACCGGCCGCTGCCCGGCGAGTGGACGCAGGACCAGAACGTCTGCGCCGACAACGACTCGTCGCTGATCATGGGCGCCGGGCAGCGGATGGCCGCCGTCTCCGCGTCCGGCATCCGCGTCTGGGACACCGGCTCCGGGCGGCTGCTGGCCGATCTCACGGCCCCGGGCGTCGAGTACACCTCCTTCAGCAGGGACGGCAAGTTCCTGGCGGCGGCCGACGGTACGGAGATCAAGGTGTGGCGGCTGGCGTACCCCGATGCCCCGGTCTACCGGCATTCCCTCAACAACCAGTACGCGTACGGCGGCCTCGCCTGGGACCCCGAACACCCCGTCCTTCGCTACCTGGAGGCCGGTACGGTCCACTCGCTCGACGTGGCGACGGCGGTGACGCCGGCCTGGCACGACGACGACAGTGCCCTGTCCGCCGTCCGCCTCGCCCCGGACGGCCGCGCCCTCGCCACCGCCGAAGTCACGGACGACGGCTACCGCTTCCAGCTGCGCGACACCCGCGACGGCCATGTCGTACGGACGCTGCCGTCGCCGCCGGTGCCCGCCTCCCTGGCGGGTACAGACGGGGCCGCCGCTCAGGAGGGCACAGACCAGGTCATACTCGGCGACACCCAGGCCCTGACGGCGTTCAGCCCGGACGGCGGGTTACTCGCCTACGGCGTCTCGGCGCCGGGCCGAGAGGCGGCTCCACAGCGGATCACGATCTGGGACCTGCGCCACAACAGGGTCCGGGACACCCTGGACCTGGCCACCGCCGACTCGGCCGGGGCGGTCATCGACCTCGCCCTGGGCTCCGGCGGCCGCACGCTGTACGCCGTGCGCACGCCCGCTATCGGAGAATCGCGCGACGAGGTGTGGGACACGGAGAGCCACCGCCGCCGTTCCGTGGTGACCGGCCTGGACAGCGGCAACCTGGCCGTCCGCCCCGACGATGGACTGCTGGTCGGCGACAACCGCGTCGCCCGCCTCCCGAACGGGTCGGTGACCGGAAAGGACCTCGTCCAGGGCGACCAGATCGGCGCCATCACCTTCAGCGCGGACGGCTCACGGCTGGCGGTGGGCGACGGGACCGGACGGGTCGCGCTGTGGGACGGGGACGTGCGGCACAAGGCCGGGGTCCTGCGCAACGTCTTCCCGGCCCGGCTCGGCGACACCCCGGAGGGCGTCAGCGCGCTGGCACTCAGCCCCGACGGCCGCACGCTCGCCGTGGGCGGTAGCTCGGGCACGCTCCAGCTGTGGGACGTCGCCACGCAGCAGCCGCTCGGCGACCCCCTGCCGACGCCGGGCGAGGAGATCGCCTCGGTGGCGTTCAGCGAGGACAGCGGCACGGTGTACGCGGCGGGGACCCACGTGCCGCTCCAGCGGTACGTCGTCGGCCCCGAGCGGGTGGCCGAGCGGGTGTGCGCCCGGGTGGGCGGGCAGCAGCTGACGCGGGCGCAGTGGCGGACGTATGTGCCGGACGCGGCATACCGGAAGGTGTGCGGGGACTGACGCCCTGAGCTGTCCATTGGTTGATTGCCCTGATGAGACGGGCTGCCAATCAATTCCCCGGCCTGTCAGCCTCGTTCCAGCCGTGGCGCGGGCAACCTCCTCCGCTCGCGCCGCGGCGGGCTGCCCCGATCAGGGCCGCGAAGGGCAGCGCCCGACACGACCGAACCGGAAGATCCCCCCACATGTAGTCCATCAAGAGTGGCGGCCGACGCCTCGGCGTGCTCGCCCTGATCCCCTTCTCCACGGGCACGGCCAACGCGGCCACCCCCGGCTGGGGCTCCAAGAGCACCGCCGACCGCGACCGCGACAAAAAGATCCACGGCTAGGCCCGCGCCGGCATCCCCGTCTACCTGCTGATTGACCGCGAAGAGGCGGAGGTCACCGTCTACTCCGAGCCGTCCGGCGACGAATACACCCAGACCCCCAAGTACAAGCTCGGCCTCTCCGTCCCGCTCCCCGCCCCCCTCGGTTTCGAGCTGGACACCGCCGAGTTCTGAGGCCGCTCCGCGTCGGAAAGGCCCGCCGCCCGCGCCGGCCCCGCGTTCGCCGCCAGAATCAACGTCGCCACGGCGACCACGGCGGCCGCGAAACCTCGGGTATAACGCTCGGTGGTGCTGGTGCGTTCCTGCACGGCGACCTCGCAACAGCCATGGGTTAATCGCGTTTGATCCGCCGTTTAACCTAGGGGCTGTCGGACCCGAACGGCAAGGGTCACAGGGGGAGTTGGACGAGGTGGGGGGCGTTGAGCGATGGCGGACCGTGACGATCCGGAGACCATCGGGCGAAGGGTGCAGCGACTGCGGGCCGACCGGGGGCTGACCCAGCGGCAGCTGGCGGAACCGGCGTACACCCCCGCGTACGTCTCCACCCTGGAGGCGGGCCGCGTCCGCGCCTCCGACGACGCGTTACGGCACATCGCCGAGCGGCTCGGCGTCGCCTTCGAGGAACTCGCCACCGGGCGCCCCGCCCACCTCGTCACGGACCTGCGCCTGAGGCTGACCGAGGCCCAACGCGCCCTCGCCACCGGCGAAGCCGAGACGGCGGCCGAGCAGTACGCCGCACTGCTCGCGGAGGCGGAGACGCACGGGTTCGCCGAGGAGCGGGCGGTCGCGCTGCTGGGGCTCGGTGAGTGCGGCATCGACAGGGGTGAACTCACCTCCGCCCGGCGCCACTTCGAGCGGGCCGAGCAGGTCCTCGCCCAGGCCGACGCCCCGCTCCCCGCCCGCGTCCCGGCCCTGCGCGGGCGCGCCGTCTCCCACTACCTCGCCGGGGAGCTGCGATACGCCGTCTACCTCCTCGAATCCACCCTCGACGAGCTGAACCGCGGCGGACTGCACGACCCCGACGCCCTGCTCCTGCTCTACACCAGTGTCATCGGCCCCTACATGGACATGGGCGCCCACGCCCGCGCCGCCCAGGCCGCCGAGTACGCCCTCGCCCTCGCCCCGCAGGCGGCGGAACCGGCCCTGGTCGCCCGTATGCACCGGTCCGTCGCCCGCACCCTCCTCGCCGAAGGGCGGATCGCCGAGGCCGACGCCTCCCTCGCCAAGGCCGCCGAGCTGTACCGGCAACTCCAGATCCGTACCGAACTCGCCAACTGCCACTGGATGCGCGGCTACGTCTACGCCCAGAACGGCGAACTGGAGCGCGCCGAGGCCGAACTGCGCGAGGCCCGCTCCATGCTCACCGCCCAGCGCGCCGCCCTCTACACCAGCCAGGTCGCCGTCGAACTCGCCGACGTACTGCACCGGCGCGGCAAGTCCGAGGAGGCCGCCGCCCTCCTCCACGAGGTCCTCGACGACCCAGGAGTTCGCGGACAGGCTCTCGGTCCCGAACGCGGCGCCCTGCACGCCGCAGCCGCCCACCGCCTCCTCGGCATCATCGCCGAGGACGCCCACGACACCGAGACCGCCGAGGAGCACTACGTCCGCGCCCTCAGCCTCCTGGAGCGGGCGGGCGCGGCCGGTGACCTGGCCGACCTGTGCCGCCTCCTCGGCGACCTGCTCCGCCGCACGGGACGGGTGGAGGCGGCCCTGGACGCGTACCGCACGGGCCTCGGCCACCGCACGGCCCCCGGCACCACCACCCTCGGCCCGGCCCCCGCACAGCCTCCTCTGTGAGGAACCCAAGCCCGCGCACAGGTGCCACCGGTTAGCCTGCGCGTGGACATTCGACAGGTGGGGACAGCGTGCAGAACCAACGGACCGTGGCCGACGGCCTGCGACCCGGCGTGCGCGCGCTCGTGTACGCCGTGCTCGGCGGCGCCGCGCTCATCGCCATCGTCACGGTCGTCTCGGTCCTCGGGCCGACGCTCGCGCTCGACCTCTACACGCCGCCCGTCGCCGCCTGGTGGACCGTCTTCACGGCGATCGCGGTGCAGGGCGTGCCGTTCCTGCTGCTCGGCACGGTCGTCTCGGCGGCGATCGGCGCCTTCGTACCGGAGAAGGTCTTCAGCCGACTCCTGCCCCGCAACCAGGCGCTCGCCGTCCCCGTCGCCGGGGCGGCCGGTGTCGTCCTGCCGGGCTGCGAGTGCGCCTCCGTGCCGGTGGCCGGGAGCCTGATGCGGCGCGGCGTCGCCCCCGCGGCCGCCCTCGCCTTCCTCCTCTCCGCCCCCGCCATCAACCCGGTCGTCCTGGTCGCCACCTCCGTCGCCTTCCCCGGTCAGCCGAAGATGGTCCTCGCCCGCCTCGTCGCCTCGCTGGCCACAGCCGTGGTGATGGGCTGGCTGTGGGCCCGGTTCGGCCGCGAGGAGTGGCTGCGCCCACCCAAACGGCACACCGACCCCACCGCCACCGGCCCGCGCGCCTTCACCGCCGGGCTGCAGCACGACTTCCTGCACGCGGGCGGCTTCCTCGTCCTCGGCGCGGCGGCCGCGGCGACGTTCAACATCGCGGTGCCGAGGTCGGTGCTGGATCTCTTCACCGGGTCGGTGTGGCTGTCGGTGCTGCTCCTGGCGCTGCTGGCGGTCGTCCTGTGCGTGTGCAGCGAGGCGGACGCGTTCGTCGCCGCCTCCCTGAGCGGCTTCTCGCCGACCGCGCGGCTGGCTTTCATGGTGGTCGGGCCGATGGTGGACCTGAAGCTGATCGCCCTCCAGGCGGGGACGTTCGGGCGGTCCTTCGCCGTGCGGTTCTCGTCCGTGACCTGGGTGGTGGCCGTGGCGAGCAGTGTGCTGGTGGGGTGGTGGCTGCTGTGAGGCGCTACGGGCCGACGGTGCTGCTGCTCCTGACGGGCGCGGCGATCCTGCGGATCTCGCTCTTCAGCGAGCTGTACCTGCGGTATGTGCAGGCAGGGCTACGGCCCTACCTGGTCGTGTCCGGTTTCGTGCTCATCGCGCTGGCAGTGGCGGCGGCCGTACGAGGACGAGAGCGGCCGGAAGAGGACGACCACGGCCCCGACGACCAGCAGGATCACGAGCACGACCACAGCCACGACGACCAGCAGGATCACGAGCA
Organism: Streptomyces sp. SD31; assembly: GCF_052068475.1. Lineage (NCBI taxonomy): Bacteria > Bacillati > Actinomycetota > Actinomycetes > Kitasatosporales > Streptomycetaceae > Streptomyces > Streptomyces sp. SD31. The sequence goes on from NZ_JBQHCX010000001.1 coordinate 452,147, forward strand.
CGACCACAGCCACGACAACGAGCAGGAACACAAGCACGACCACAGCCACAGCCCGCGTATCGCCTGGCTCCTCACCCTCCCCGCCCTCGCCCTCCTCCTCTTCCCGCCCCCCGCGCTCGGCTCCTACAGCGCCGAACGCGAGGCGGCGCAGCGAGTGGCGCAAGGGGTCGGGGCCTTCCCGGCGCTGGTGGCCGGGAACCCGGTGGAGCTGACGGTGGCGGAGTTCAGTTCCCGGGCGATCTACGACAGCGGACGGTCGCTGGCCGGCCGCACGGTCCGGCTGACCGGCTTCGTCACCCGCGACGACGACGGCACCTGGTACGTCACCCGCCTCTTCGTCGCCTGCTGTGCCGCCGACGCCACCACCGGCAAGGTCGAGATCCGGGTCGCGGACGCCCCGCCCGTCGACGCCTGGGTCACCGTCACCGGCATCTGGCACCCCAAGGGCGCTCTCGGCACGGAGGCGGCATGGCCGCCCGTCCTGGACGCGGCGTCGGTGCGGCGGATCGCGCAGCCCGCGAACCCGTACGAGAAACGGTAGAGGCGGTCGCCGCGCGGCGGTCGGCGGGGTTTCGCGGGGCGGGCCACGGGTAGTCGGGCGGCGTCCGGGTGAGCGGGTGGTACGACCACCCGAGGGCCCTGGACAAGCAGGCCGCTCTCATGATGAGGAGGCTGCCGTGCGGCCCAAAGACGGTCATCGTGATGAGCGGGGACGCGAGTGGACCGGTGCCACGGACGCGATCGCCGAAGGCGTACGCGGTGCGGGCCCCGGCGAGATCCCGGCGCGGCTGTGCGACGTCGCCGTGGAGCTGCTGCCCGTGACCGGCGCGAGCGTGTCGCTGCACAGCGACGGCATGCCCGTCCAGCTGGGCGCGAGCAGTGCGCAGGCCGCGTATGTGACCGAGATCCAGGCCACCTTGGGCGACGGCCCCTGCCAGTCCGCCGCACAGAGCGGTGCGCCGGTGCTGGCCTGTGATCTGACGGCCGGGCGGGACGTCCTGCGCTGGCCGGTCTTCGCCCAGCAGGCCACGGCCGCCGGGGTGCGGGCGGTGTACTCGATGCCGCTGGGCAACGACACGGTGTGCGTGGGCACGCTCGACCTCTACCGGGACACCCCCGGCGACCTCACCGACCGGGACCTGCGGACGGCACGGCTGGTGGCCGGGATGATGACGGTGGCGCTGATGGCACTGCCGCGCGCGGAGGACGCGGGCGACCAGGACGAACAGTGGCTGAGCGGCCTCGCCGCCGACCATGACCAGGTCTACCAGGCCACCGGCATGATCATGGCCCAGCTGGGCGTCGGCACGGACGAGGCACTGGCACGGCTACGGGCCCACGCCTTCGCGGACGGAAGCACGGCACTCGACGCGGCACGGGACGTGGTGGAACACCGGTTGCGGTTCGACCGGGAGTAGGCCGGAGTGGGCCCTGCGGGGCCCTGCGGGCTCACCTATGATCGTCGATCATGGACATAGTGGGTCTCTTCCTCGTGCTGGCCGCGTTCGCGGGCATCATCACCATCCAGAGCAGGATTTCCCGGACGGATCAGCGAGTTGCCCGGGTCGAGCGCAAACTCGACCTGGTTCTCGACCACTTGGGGCTGCAGGCCGACGAGCCCCGCATGGACGAGGTCCTCGCGCTCCTGCGGAACGGCAAGAAGATCGAGGCGATCAAGGTCTATCGGGAGATCACCGGGGAGGGCCTGAAGGAGGCCAAGGACGCGGTCGAGCGTCTCGCCGAGCGCATGGCCTGACCGAGCGCATGGTCTGACCGAGCCCATGATCTGACCGAGCCCATGATCTGACCGAGCGGTCAGACCTCCACCCGCCCCCGTTTCCTGACCTCCGCCAGGCGTTGGGCGCCCAGTTCGACGGCGGCCAGGGTGGCGTCGCCCGGTACCTCGCCGAGGCCGCCGTTGGTGACGGTGATCACGTCGTCGCCGACGCGGACGACGGCGACGTGGAGGGTGAGCGTGGGCGGCTCCTCGTCCTCGTACTCGGAGACGCCACTGAGGACGATGTGCAGACCCCGCCGGGCGTCGCCGACCTCCGGCATCTGCGCCTCGCCGACCTCCACGGTCATCATCCCGCCCCGCGCGGTCCTCGCCATGAACTGCCCGCACGTGTCCGGCAGGCTGCCGAGCCACTCCAGCGTCCGGTCCACCTCGTCCGGCCGGTGGGCCACGACCTGGTAGCGCAGCTGGGCCTCGTCGTACTCGTCGTCCAGCCCGACCGAGGCGCGCGTACTGGCGTCCGGCCCGAACAGCTCCTCCGTGTACAGGGCGTCCAGCAACCGCCGGCACTCGGCCGACTCGGCGCTCGCCTTCAGCATGGCGTCCCGCCAGGTGGCGACGCCCTGGGTGGGAACCCAGGGCTCCCCGAGATCGGCCTCACTGATGAGCGCGGCCCGCGCCTGCGCCTCGGTGAGGGTCGGGGCGGCCGCCGGGGTCGGGGGCCCGGTGGCGGTGTCCGCGGGCGAGACCGCGGCGGGGACACCCGAGACCGTCCTGTCCGGCTGGGCGAGGGAGCAGCCGGAGGCGGTGGTCAGCAGGCTGGCTGCGGAGAGCGTCGAGGCGATGACGGCGCGGGCCGGGGGACGGGGCATCGCGAGCCTCCTGTGCTGGGGGTCGAGGGTGCGCTCAAGATCGGGTGCGTGTTCTTAAGGCACCATCACGGGAGTACGACCACCAGCGCGCCGGTCCGTCCGGGTGACGGCGACAGCGCCGACAGGCCCGAGGGCGTGTATCGAATGTGCTGGTCACAGCCACTTCATGCGGCCGGGTGCGGGAGCACCCGGGCCGTCGCGGCTTGGACGAGGGGCCTGCTCCAGTCGGGTCCGGATCAGGAGGGGATGGCTTCCACCAGGCGGGCGAGCCCGTCCGGAGTGTCGTCGACGAGCAGCAGCAGCCGCGGTGCGGTGCCGCCTCCGGCTTCGCCCAGAATCTCCAGGAAGACCACCAGTACGCTCTCGGGCTCGTCGGCAAGAAGCTGATCTGCCTCGCGGACGACGATCGTGAGTGGCAGCGAGGACGCCTGCACTGTGTCCTGCACCACGTCGAGCAGGCAGTCGCGGAAGGCGTCCCAGTTGTGGCCGAAGTGGTCCGGGAAACCGAGCGCGGCGGCCCATTCGGTGAACAGGTCCCGGCTGGTGCGGCAGTGAGAGCCGCGCACGCCCCTCCTTGCCTGCACTTCGCCCGCTGCGGCGGTCAGCGGAAGAATCCATGTTGCCGTGCTCATTTCAATTTCTCCTTGTCGGATGGCAGCGGCGTCGGCCGCACGTCCCGTGCGGCCGACGCCTACTGGTGTCCTCGACCGCCGAACTCAGAAGCGGCCGACGAAGTAGAACGTGCTGTAGTGGTCGAACGTGACGTAGACGTGGCCGCTAATCGTGTTGCGCACCATCCGGATGGCGCCGCGGTTCACACCCTGACCACCCGGGGTGGTGAAGGACGCCATGTCGTACTCCTCGTAGACGGTGTTCGCGCCGCCCACAGCGTTGCCCGCAGCCACGCCGCGGTACATCTCCTCGTTCTGGAGCGCGTGGCTGTTGTCCCGGTACTGGCCGCCGATGAAGATGTACCTCACGTTGTTGTTGGCCTGAGACCCGGTCGAGTACCAGGACCTGGGGTTGCTGTGGCTCGGCCATCCCCGACCCGGAGTCGAGTCGATGCGGTAGTAGGCCGTGCTGTTGTGCCAGTTCACCGCGCCCCAGTTCACGTTGTGGTTCGCCCAGTAGTGCGCCCACCCGAGGACGTTGTTCCAGGACTGCTGGGTAAAGCCCGCCGGCGCCTGGCAGACCGCGGAGCACTGCTGTGACGGCTGGGCGCTCGCGGTGCCCGCCGTCGTCAATACACCGGTCATGAGGCTGAGCAGCACGCCCACTATGGCGAGGACGCGGTGGTGGCCCCGCAGCCGGGCCTTCCTGCGGGCTTCCGTGTCAGGCGCGGACGCCTCGGCAAGAGAGGAGGACACGTCTTCTTCCTGGACTCGTTCCAAACGCACGATGGTGCTCCAGACATGAGGGGGGTGGGTAATGGCCGGAACCGGGCGCCCGCAGACCGCGGAACAACCGGTTCTGCCACCGAGACTGGCAACCGGAACATTGATCGGCACGTCACTTCAGCTGGGCAATCAAACTCGCCGGCGCCGCCGGGTTTGTTCGCCTCCCGGTCGCCCACTGTCATCAACGCACAGCCGCCCGGGGCGCGGTCTGTGCCGGATCGGCATCTAGCAGGACGTATGACCCGCGATGTCTTTTTGGCTGGGTGTGTCGTGAATGGGAGGTGGACCCATGGGGCGTCCGGAGAAATTCGTGGACCCGGAGGCAGGTGCCGTGCAGTGGCTCCCCCACGAGCTGCGGGAGCTGCGCCGGGCCGCGGGCGGTCCGTCGTACCGGGTCATGGTGGAGGCGTCGGCTTCTCGGCGACGACGCTGTCCCAGGCGGCGGCCGGGGGAACGGCTGTCGTCGCTCGCCGTCGTCCAGGGGTACGTGCGGGCGTGCGGGGGCGACCCGGAGGAGTGGTAGCCGCGCTGGAAGGAGGCGGAGGCCGAGGTCAACCGGGCTCCGGTGGAGAAAGAGGACGACGGGCCGCCGCCGTACCGGGGCCTGACCAAGCTGCGGCAGCAGGTGTGTGGGCACCGGTTCGTGGTGCTGTTCGGGGCGTCCGGGAGCGGGAAGTCCTCACTGTTGCGGGCGAGGCTGATTCCCTGCCTGCGCAGGGAGATCGCCCGCCGCGACCGTCCGGGGTGCTGCGGATCGTCGCGCCGGGGCCGCGTCCCGCCACGACGGAGCCGCGGACTGGGTGGTGCGGTGGGAGGTCCAGAAGGTCGTGCCGGTCACGGCCTGCGGACGTGGCCGATGAAGGCGGCGTAGGCCTCCGGGGAGAGCGTGAGGGTGCCGTGCTCGGGGTTCTTGGAGTCGCGGACGGCTATGCGGGGGGTGAGGGCGGCGACCTCGACGCACTCGCCGCCGCTGGTGCCGCTGTAGCTGGACTTACGCCACGTCGCGGCCTTCAGCTGCTTGCTGGTGTCCATAGCGTTCCTCCATCACGCGGGCGATCATGTTGGCCGAGTCCTCGGGCGAGAGGGCGCCAGCCTGCAAGCGAGCGTATCCGACGGAACGTTCCCTAATAACTTGCGGGTTGGGGGTCATGTGCCCTTGGTCGTAGCTCTCGCAGTAGAAGAGGTCGGGGTGCTCGTCGAAGCGTAGGAGGGTGAACGAGCCCATCATCCCGGTGTGCGCACCCACGGAGTACGGCAGCACCTGGATGTGCACCGACTGGTTGTTCCGGAAGCTCAACAGGTGGGCGAGTTGCTCGCGCATGACGTCCCGGTCGCCGACCATCCGGTACAGCACCGACTCGTCCAGGATCACCCAAAGCGCGGGCGGCTGTTCGCGCTCCAGGATGCGCTGCCGATCCATACGGGCGGCGACCATCTCCTCGACCTTGTCGGGGTGGTCCACGCACAGCAGCGCCGCCGCGTACGCCTTCGTCTGGAGAAGCCCGTACACCAGCTGGCTCTGATACGTGGAGATGTACGTCGCCTTCGCCTCCATGTCCGCGAACGGCTGGAACCACGTCGGCAGCTGGCTGCGCAGCACCAGCCCCACCAGCCGCGAGAAGCACCCGTCCGTTCCCAGCGCCACGTCCACCCGCTCGGAGAACGGCCGCGTCGGCACCTTCAGCGTCGTCTCGATCTGGCCGATCAACGACCCCGTGCAGAAGACGATCGAGCCCAACTGCTTCAGGGTCAGCCCCGCTTCCTCCCTCCTTCTCCTCAGCTCCCAGCCGTAGTAGTCCAACGGCGAAGCAGTGGGGTCGAGTTGACGAATGTGAACCAAGGCGGGCACCCCCAGAGTCCGGTCTGTAGCTGAGCGTAACCGCACGGCTTCACAGTGGTGATGTGAATCGGGAAATCATCGCGACATCCCCGCCCACCCCCTGTTACGGTCCCGGCATGCAGCGCGCCATCCCGTCCCTCACGACGACGCCGGACCCCGTCCCGGCGCGCTGACACCTGAGCGAATCCGAAGCCCCGGGGCGAGTGCCCCGGGGCTTCGTCGTGGGTGCTCGTCCGTATCCCCTGGAGGAGTAGCCATGCACGACCACCGCCGCCTCGGCCGCGAACTCGACCTGTTCGACACCGACCCGCTGATGGGCGCGGGACTCCCGTACTGGCTGCCCGACGGCGCCGTCGTACGGCACACCCTGGAGGAGTACGTCCGGGAGGCCGAGCGGGCGGCCGGGTACCGGCATGTGTACTCACCGGTCCTCGGCAAGCGGGAGCTGTACGAGATCTCCGGGCACTGGTCGCACTACAGCGACGACATGTTCCCGCCGATGGACCTCGGCGGTGCGGAAAACACCGCCGAGCAGCTCGTCCTGCGCCCCAGCCTCTGCCCCCACCACGCCCTGATCTACCGCTCCCGCGCCCACAGCTACCGCGAACTGCCCTTCCGGATGGCCGAGTTGGGCGGCATGTACCGCTCCGAGCTGTCGGGGGTCCTGGGCGGCCTCACCCGCGTCCGGGCGATCCAGCTCAACGACGCCCATGTCTTCTGCACCCTGGACCAGGTGGTGGACGAGGCCCGCGCCGCGCTGAAACTCATCACCCGCGCTTACGCCGACCTGGGGATCCGGGCCGTACGCCACCGTCTCTCGCTCCCCGGCGCGGGCGCCGGCAGCGGCAAGTACGTCGCCGACCCCGAGCTGTGGCGGCGGGCCACCGCCCTGCTCCGCGAGGCCCTCGACGCCTCCGGCATCCCGTACGAGGATGCCGAGGGCGAGGCGGCGTTCTACGGTCCCAAGATCGACGTCCAGATCGCCGACCCGGCGGGCCGTGAGGCGACCCTCTCCACCGTGCAGATCGACTTCCACCAGCCCGAACGCTTCGACCTGCACTACATCGGCCCCGACGGCGCCAAGCACCGCCCGGTCATGGTCCACCGCAGCATCATCGGCAGCGTCGAACGAGTGGTCGCCCACCTCATCGAACAGCACGGCGGCGCCTTCCCGGCCTGGCTCGCCCCGGTGCAACTGCTGATCCTGCCCGTGTCGGAGGCCCAGCTCGCACCGGCCCAGCGGCTGCATCGCAGGGCCCTCGACCAGGGCCTGCGCGCGGAACTCGCCGGTCCCGAGCGCGGCACCCTCGGCGCCCGCATCCGCGCGGCACGCCTCGTGCCGTACCAGGCGGTCATCGGGGAGCGGGAGGCCGCGGCGGACGGTGACCTCGTGGCCGTACGACTGCGGGAGGGGCGCAGGCCGGGCGCCGTACCCGCCGCGGAGCTGCTCGGCCGGATCGCCGCTCGGGTGGCGGCGCGCGGCCCGGAGCTGTGGGACGCGGTGGTGGACGCCGCATGACGCCGCACGCACAAGCCGTACGACGACGCCATACGGCGACGCACTCCACCTGCATCACACCGTAAGGTCGCTTCACCGGACCCCGCCACCGCAGAGCCGCCGCCCGTGAGAGGAACCCCGCCGTGACGAACGCCGAAGGGCAGCCCATCCCGGTGATCATCGACTGCGACACCGGTGTCGACGACGCCCTGGCGCTGCTGTTCGCCGTACGCCATCCGGGGCTCGACCTGCGCGCGGTCACCTGTGTGGCGGGCAACACGGACGTGGACGGCGTCGTACGCAACACCCTCACCGTCCTGGAGCAGGCCGGCGCCCCCGACATCCCCGTCGCGCGGGGCGCCGGGGTCCCGCTGATCGAGCTCGCACGCTCGGCGCGGCATGTGCACGGCGACGACGGCATGGGCGACCTCGGCCTGCCCGCCCCGACCCGCGCCCCGGCCGACGTGGACGCGGTGACGCTGCTGCGCCGCGAGATCCTGGCGTCCCCGCGCCCGGTCACCCTCGTCCCCACCGCGCCCCTCACCAACATCGCCCTGCTGCTGCGCACGCACCCGGAGGTGACCGACAACATCGAGCGGATCGTCTTCATGGGCGGCGCGGTGGCCTGCGGGAACGCCACGCCGGTCGCGGAGTTCAACGTGTGGCACGACCCGGAGGCGGCCGCGATCCTGCTCACGGCCGGGGTGCCGATCACCATGTACGGCCTGGACGTCTTCCAGCAGGTCGTGGTCCCGGGGGCGGACGTACGGCGCCTGCGGGCGAGCACGGAACCCGGCGCCCGGCTCGCCGGCGACCTGCTGGCCCACCGCCCGGCCACGCCGGACGTCGACGCCGACTCCGAGGCCGGCGGCATCGGCGACGCGGGCGCGGTCTGCACGGTCGTGGACCCGGCGGGCATCACCACCCGCCTCCTCCCCGTCGAGGTCTCCCTCGCCCCCGGCCCCACCCGAGGCCAGACGCTCGTCGACCGCCGCCCCCGCCCCGGCGAGTCCGAGATCCACACCGGCATGCGCGAACAGACCCTGGTGGACGTGGCGTTGGACGTGGACGTGGCCCGCTTCGTGCAGCTGTACCTGGCGACGGTGGAACGCGTCTGACGGGGGAACGCGTCTGACGGCGGAAGGCGCCTGACGCGCTGTCACGCAGCGAAGGGGCCCGGGGTGTTCACCCCGGGCCCCTTCACATGCCGTTGATCAGGAACGCGCCGTACGACGCCGCTTCGACGCCACGACGAACGCTGCGCCGCCCGCCACCAGCACCACCGCGCCGATGGCGATCGGGCCGGTCGCGCTGCTGCCGCCGGTCTCGGCGAGGTCACCGCCGCCGTTGGGGGAGGGCGCCGGGGCGGACGTCGACTCGGAGGGCTCCGGGGCCGGGGTCTCGGTCGACGGGGTCTCCGAGGCCGGCGGTGTCGTCTCCTCCGCCGGGGTCGACGGCTCCTCCGACGCGGGCTCCGACGGCTCGGCCGGCGGCGTGGTCGGCGGCTCCTCGGTCGCCGGCGGCTCGGTCGTGCAGTCCTTCGTGCCGCCGTTCCAGGCCGCGATCAGCTTGTCCTTGATGACCGGGCGGTCCGGGCCCTTGGGCAGGTCACCGTGGACGAAGCCGTCGTTCGCGTCGAGCTTGCCGTCGAACTTCACCGCGCCCCGGTAGAGGTCGATCTGCGCGAAGCAGCCCGCGTCCGGGACGGCGATGTCGAGGGTGTCGGTGCCGCCGGGCTTGACCGTGACCGTGTCGAAGTCGACGAAGACCTGCTCGCCGGAGGTGGCGAAGGTCGGGCCGTGGGCGAGGTAGGAGGCGAGCGAGGCGGTGCAGGTCGTGGCGTCGGCGGCGGCGCGGACCGTGATGTGGACCTTGCCGTCGTCGGTGACCTTCAGGTTCTGGTCGTCGACCTTGACCGAGTCGTAGAAGTTCGTGCCGTCGAGCGAGAACTGGCAGCGGTCGGTGGCCGTCTCCGTGCCGGCGCCGGTGCCGGGCTGGTAGGTGCCGCCGGACTTCCAGCCGTCGCCGCCGTGCGAACCGGTGGCCCAGGCGCCGGAGGCGGAGGCGACGGTGGCCGCGCACAGGACGAACGACGCGGCGCCCGTCCCCAGGAGGCGTCGCGCCATGACACGTCTCGCTATGGACATGCGTATCCCATCGTGGGGTGAGTGTTCGAAGAAGAATCGCTGGGCTCATTGGTCACATGCGCCACAGCGTGAGCACATCGTCGGGCGACGGGAGAACGCTGTCAACCTGCGGGAACGCAAGGGAAGTTCAAAGGTCAATCACGATTGCGTCACGCGGGGAATGATCTATTCCGCACTTCGTGGTGTTCGCTTTTCCGGCCAAGTGGACAGAGTTCTCACTGTCGTCCGTATGCACCCGCCCGTACCCACCACGAGGAGTCCGCGTGACCGTCCGCACCCCCACGCCCGACACCCCCGACTCCCCTGGCTCCCCCGACCTCTCGTCCCGCAACCCCGACTGGTGGCGCCAGGCCGTCATCTACCAGGTCTACCCCCGCAGCTTCGCCGACGGCGACGGCGACGGGCTCGGTGACCTCAAGGGCGTCACCCAGCGCCTGAATCACCTCGCTGCCCTCGGCGTGGACGCCCTGTGGCTCAGCCCCTTCTACCCCTCCGAGCTGGCCGACGGCGGCTATGACGTCGCCGACTACCGCGACGTCGACCCGCGCCTGGGCACCCTCGACGACTTCGACGCCATGACCGCCGAGGCCCACCGCCTCGGCCTGAAAGTCATCGTCGACCTGGTCCCCAACCACACCTCGCACCAGCACGTCTGGTTCCAGGAGGCGCTGCGGGCCGGCCCCGGCTCACCCGCCCGCGACCGCTACGTCTTCCGCGACGGCCGCGGCCCGCACGGCGAACTCCCGCCCAGCGACTGGCAGTCCGTCTTCGGCGGCAGCGCCTGGCGCCGCGTCCCCGACGGCCAGTGGTACCTGCACCTCTTCACTCCCCAACAGCCCGACCTGAACTGGGAGAACGACGACGTCCGCGCCGACTTCCGCACCACCCTGCGCTTCTGGTCCGACCGCGGCGTCGACGGCTTCCGCGTCGACGTGGCCCACGCGCTAGCCAAGGACCTGAGCGAGCCGCTGCGCGACCTCGGCGCCCCGGAGCTCAGCCACGAGGACGCGCTCCCGCGGTTCGAGCCCGGCACCCACCCCTTCTACGACCGCGACGAGGTCCACGAGATCTACCGCGACTGGCGCAAGATCCTCGATGCCTACCGCCCGCCCCGCATGGCGGTCGCCGAGGCCTGGGTGAACCCGGCCGCCCGCCGCGCCCTGTACGCCCGCCCGGACGAACTGGGCCAGGCGTTCAACTTCGAGTACCTGCAAGCCGGTTGGGACGCGGAGGAGCTGAAGCGGGTCATCACCGACTCCCTCGCCACGGCCCGCGCGGCGGGCGCCTCGGCGACCTGGGTCCTGTCCAACCACGACGTCGTACGCCACACCTCCCGCCTGATGCTCCCGCCCGGCACCGACGACAACGCCTGGCTCCTCTCCGGCGGGCGCGCACCGGCCGTCGACGAGTCCGCCGGCCTGCGCCGGGCCCGCGCCGCGACCCTCCTCATGCTCGCGCTGCCCGGTTCGTCGTACGTCTACCAGGGCGAGGAACTCGGCCTGCCCGAGGTCGCCGACCTGCCCGTCGAGGTCCTCCAGGACCCGATCTGGGAACAGACGGGCCGCGTCCGCAAGGGCCGCGACGGCTGCCGGGTGCCGCTGCCGTGGACGATGACGGGACCGTCGTACGGCTTCGGCGCGGGCGGGTCCTGGCTGCCCCAGCCGTCGGGCTTCGCGGCGTACGCCGTGGAGGCCCAGGACGGCGTCGAGGGCTCCACCCTGGAGCTCTACCGCAAGGCCCTGCGCCTGCGCCGCAAGCTCCTGGCGGGGGAGGAGCTGGAGTGGGCCCCGGACAGCCCGCCCGGCGTCCTGCACTTCGCCCGCTCGGACGGCTGGCGGTGCGTGGCCAACCTCTCCGGTACGGCGGTCGAGCTGCCGCCGGGGGAGGTGCTGATCGGCAGCGGGCCGCTGGAGGGGCGGCTGCTGGGGCCGGACACGACGGTCTGGCTGGCGTAGAGGTCGCGCGGACAGGCCCGGGCAGGCCCGGCCGGCGGCACGCGCCGACGCCGTCCGAGTGAGAGGCGCGGGTCGCTCGCGTGGCGAACCGGGCAGCGCCCGCCCGCTGCCCAAGGATCCGGACGCGTGGCACGCACCTTCGACGAACTGGTCGCCATGCAGCGGGCGGCGGACCAGGCACACAGCAGGGTCGAGGAGCTACGGGACCACTACGGGCCCCCCGCCCACACCCCGTGGACCGAGCTCCAGACCGACACGTACGAGACCGCCTGGCGCGCCTGGCGCGACCTCGCCCGTGACGTCCAGAGCGCGGTGACCGAGTACGCGAAGGAACAGGGCGCCGCGCGCAACCAGGTCGAGGAGGACGTGAGGAGGGCGGTACGGCACCCGGAGCCGGATGCGGAGCCGGAGACGGACGAGTGACCTGAGACAGGGCGGTGTGCGGCGTACGGGTCGGCGCCCGGACGGGTGGTGCGCGGCGCGTACGGCCGAACAGCGCGCGTCACCCGCGGAGCGGGCCGCGAGAATCGCGGGCAGGGGTGCCGCCGATGTACGTGTGAGGAGCTCCGCCGACGATGAGCAGGTCCTGGAAGACGACGATCTTTGGCTTGCTCGCCGCTGCGGGCGTGTTGACCACGGCCGGAATGGCCGCTGTGGCCGGGACGGCCTACGGCGGTGAAGGCCCGACCCGTTCGGTCGGCCGTGACCTGTGGGCGACCGCGACCATCGAGCCCGGGCGGGAGGGCATCGTCGAGGTCGGGGGTTACGAGGGGGCGCCGCTGGGCGAGGGCTCGGTACTGACCCTGACGGCGCCGGCGCAGACGAGGGTGACGGGCACGTCGTTCGCCGCGGGCGGGTACCGGGGGGCCGTGGCTCTGGGCGGGATGAGCGGGACGTACACCTTTGTGGGGTCGCCTGCTGCGGCTGAGGGGTCGGCAGCCGATGGGGTGACGGCAGAGGAGTCGGCGACGGAAGACTCGGCAACAGACGACTCGGTGGCCGACGAGTCGGGGTCTGACCCGTCGGCACTGGCGACCTGGAGGGGCCGTACGTTCCCCTTCGTCCTGTCGGTCCCCGCGAACGCCGAGCCCGGCACCCGGCTCCCGGACTGCGTCCTGGTCCTGCGGGACGCGGACGGCACGGTGCGGCAGAAGGGCACCTGCACCGTGACGGTCGGGTTGCCCGCGCCGGTCCTGTCCCGCCCTCAGTCGGGCGTGCCGCTGGGCGCGTTGCCGAAGATGTCGGGGTCGGCCTACCCGGGAGCCCAGGTCACGGTGCGCGACGCGCAGGAGGAGGAGGTCTGCTCGACCACTGCCGCGCCCGCCGGCACATGGTTCTGCGTACCGTCCCATCCCCTCCCGCCCGGCCCGGGCCGCCTCCAGGCGACGGCCACGTTCAACGGGGTCAGCGCGGCGAGCGAGCAGATCGACATCATCGTGACGGGCTCGGCGGACACCCAGCCGGACACGGTGTCGGACGCTGAGGGCGGACCGCTTTAGGCGCTGTCCGGCGGCTCATGGCCGGGGCCACCCCGATGCGGCCTACCCGCGTCACCAACCCTGTCCGCACAGCACACCCAGGGCCGCCGGGGTGGGCAGTCGGGGCAGTCGCTCGTGACGGTGGCGCGGCGCTGGGCGGCGGGTTCGGGCTGCTGCTCGCGACCCACGCCTCGTCGATGCCTGCATCCTCGCTGGGGTACGTCTTGAGCCAGGCGGTCAACTCACCCCGGTGGAGGATGCGCCGGTCAGTAGCGCAGCGCCCTGGCCACCTCCGTCCTCACCTCGCCGTCCAGGTCACGCGTGCTGCGTGCGGTGGCCCTTGCGGTCTCGCTCGGCGGCACGTCCGACACGGTCACCACCGTCGCGTCCAGCAGCTTGCCGTCCGTGTCGCGGAAGTTGATCTGCGCGGCGAAGGACTTCGTCGAGTCGGTCGTGTTCTGTGCCGTGACCTCCACGGTCGTACGGCCGTCCGCGTCGGTCTTCGGATCGCCCAGGCTCACCGCGTCCTTGGCGTCGACGCCGCCCTTGATGTCGTCCAGTCGGCGGCCCGCCTCCGCCGTCGCCGAGGCGAAGGCCGATGCCGCCTTGCTGGCCACCGAGGAGGGTGTGTCGTCATCGGTGCAGGAGGTCGTCAGGGTGAGGGTGGCGGCCACGGTGGCGGTGGTCGTGAGGACCGCGGTTGTGTTCCACCGCGTTCGGTGACCGGGCATGGCGCCTCCAGCGGGTCGGTTCCGGTCCGGTTCCCTCAGTGAAGATCCGTGCGCCGCTGTCCGCACTTCAGGGCGCTCCAGGGGCACTCCAGGAGTCCGGACGTCACCCGATCGGCCCGTCCCCCGTGGTGGCCGCCCCGGGGCCCACCCATCGTCGTACCGACCGCAGAACCCGATCGCGGAACACGCGAGAAGTGGGGTACGGCAGCCATGAGCCAGCAGCAACAGCCGCAGTCGCCGTCGTCGCACGCGACCGATGCGGCGCACAGCCCCGCTGGGTCCCGGGGATCCCCGGGGTTTGCTGGAACGCCTGCATCCCAGGCGACCTGGCCTTCGGCCGGGCCCGAACCCGGCACCGCCCCCGGCGGATATCAGCCCGCCCCCGGCTGGGCCACCGGCGGGCTCGTCTTCGCCGGTGTGCTGATGCTGGTGAACGGTCTGCTGGCCATCCTCCAGGGCATCTCCGCGATCGCCGAGGACGACGTCTACGGCCGTATCGGCGACTACGTCTTCGCGATCAACCTGACGGCCTGGGGCTGGGTCCTGCTCGCCCTCGGTGTCGTGGTCGCCTGCGTCGGCTACGGCATCCTCAAGGGCGCCTGGTGGGCGCGGATCACCGGCATCTTCGTGGCGTCCCTGAGCATGGTGCTCCACTTCCTGTTCCTGCCGTACACGCCGGTGTGGTCGGTGATCATGGTGGGGGTCGACTTCTTCGTGATCCTGGCGCTCGCCACGGCACCGGACGTCCCCAGGGCCGGCGCTAGCGCTTCAACGCGCGGTAGCGCCTCAGCAGGGCGCTGATCCGGGTCGGGTCCTTGCCGCCGTTGAGCTCGGTCAGCAGGTCGTCGGGGCAGAGTTCGTAGAGGTTGCCCCAGAAACGGCGGCCGTGGTTGTCCCAGATGCGGTAGCCGCCGGGTACACCCCTGGCCACGTAGCGTCGTCTGCTCAATCCGCTCCCCTGCCCGGACCCCTACACGTGTACGGGTCCGGGCAGGATGACATCGGGCAGAGGCTCCCGTCGCCTGGATTTCCAGGCTCAGCCGTAACCGCCCCCGCCGAAGGACCCGCTCTTTCCGGGCAGCCAGCGCTTGCGGTGCTGGTCCTCGCTGCGCCTGCTGCTCGCGTGGTGCAGCTCGTGCGGGAGGAGCCGTTCCCTGCCCTCCGCGTGCGGCACTTCGTCCGGCTCCCTCATCTCGCGTTCCTCATGGACCGGACCGGTGTCGGGGAGGTGCGGCTGCTCGTCGGGCGTAGGCCGGGGCAGCTCTTTGTCACGGACCCGCATGCCGAGCTGCACGGCCCAGATCAAGGCGCCGGCGATGAACAGGCCACCCGCAAAGGCGGCGATCACGTTGAGTACTTCACTCGACGTGGCCGCTAGTACAAACGTCGTCGTACTCATGCCCCAATTATCACCGAAACGGGCGAATAAGCTCCTCCGGAAGCGTCAAACTGGCGTCCGCTTTCGCCGTCTACGCGCGTTTCGCCGCGTCGCCCGGGTCATCCGGCCCGTCCAGCTCCGTGAAGAGCGTCAGCTGGAGGGCGCCGGGTCCTTCCAGGCGTGAGTTGAGGGAGTTCCAGGGGGTGCGGGTGGGTTCCGCGAGGACCTCCGCTCCGGCTGCCGCCAGCCTGGCCGTGGTGGCCGTGGAGTCGTCCACCTGGAAGGCGACCCGGACATGGCCCGCCACCCGTCGGCCCACCTCGACCTCGTCGATGAACTCGGCGTGATTCGGGTCGGTCAGCTCCAGCGTGGCCCGGCCGGCGTCGAGGATCGTGACCCGGCCGTCGGGGGAGGCGAACGCGGCACGCTCGGGGAGGCCGAGCACGTCCCGGTAGAAGTGCAGCGCCTCGTCGTAGTCGGCCGCCGTGACCACCAGGCGAAGCTCGCGCACGGGGGGATCGGGTACGGGGGGATCGGCGGGTGCGTCGGCGGCCGGCGCGTCGGACATGTTCGGCTCCTCTTCACGTCTGCGAGTCTTCGAACCACCGGCCCCATGATTCCCGGCCGGCCCGTGCACACCTCCTTCTCGTCGACTCTCGTCGACGAGAAGGACCGTTCACGGAGGGCGCGGTAGTGCTGCGTCGGCTCAGGGAGCGCGGGACGCCGTACTTCACGGCGTCCCGCGCACATGCCCCGGAGGCAACGGCAGCCGCGTCAGCTCCCGCTCTCGCCGATCACGGTGTGACCCGGGTGCCGCCGAAGGTCACCACGAGACGCCCGTCCGAGGCGAAGGACCAGCCAAGGGCGCCGCTGTACGTGGAGCACCGGGAGCCGTTCGTGCCCGACCAGAACTGGTTGGAGCCGTCGGAGTCGCCGATGATCCGGTCGTTCGTGCCGCTGCCGCCGCGGCACGAGGTGTTGTTGCGGAACACCGACGTGCCGGCGTCGAAGTTGAAGTTGCGTTCGGTGTTGTCGATGCTCACGTTGTTCGAGATGGTCATCGATCCCGGGTTGCTGTTGTACGTGAACCCGTGCTTGCCGTTGTCGACGGCGAAACTGCGCCGGACGACGTGGTTGATGGGAACGTCCTCGCCGCCGAGCTTGTAGCCGTTGCGGTCGCCGTTGCCGGCCTGCGAGCCGTCGCTGAGGGTGCCGTTCTCGTAGGAGAGGGAGTCCTCGACGGTCACCGTGCCGATGGGGTCGTAGTCGGAGTAGGTGTAGAGGTCCCAGCCGTCGTCGATGTTGTTGTGCGCGACGGCGTAGCGGAAGACGTTGCCGCTGCCGACGGTCAGCTTCGCGGCGAAGCCGTCGGCGTCCTCGCCGTCGGAGTCGGCGTTGTCGTGCGACTCGGCGCTGAGGACGAGGTTGTTGGAGGGCCACTGGCTGGTCGGGGTGGAGGAGGCGATCCGGCCGAGCTGGAGCCCGGTGTCGCGGTTGAAGCGGGTCACCGTGCGCTCGATGACGTTGTTGCTGCCGCCGACGAAGATGCCGTTGTCACCGGCCCGCTCGACGACGATGCCGGAGACGTGCCAGTACGACCCCATCACCTGAAGCCCGCGGTTCGACGAACTCTCGCTCTGCGCCGAGAAGTTCAGCACCGGCGTCTCGCCCGGGTAGGCGGACAGCTTCGTACGGGCACTGGACGTGCCGTTGTTGCCCACCGGGATGGTGACGGTGGCGGACTGGTTGTACGTCCCCCCGCGCAGGTAGATCGTGCCGCCCGCGGAGATACGGCTGATCGCCGAGGTGAGCGTGGTGGGCGCCGACTGCGTGCCGGCCGCGCCGTCGGTGCCGTTCGGCGCCACGTACAGGACAGGGCCGGTCGGCGCGGGGGTCGTGTCGCTCGTGACCACGTCGGCGTAGTCGATGTTGGGGAGGCCGCCGGAGGCGGTCGGGTTGAGCCGGATGGTGTTGCTGCCCGCGTTGACCGGGACGGTGAGCGTCTTCGTCGTCCAGGTCGTCCAGGCGCCCGTGCCCTCGAAGGACGGTGTCTGGACGGTGGTCCCGTTGACGATCAATGAGGCGGGGCGGGCGGTGGTGGTGCCGTTGGCGAAGCGGATGTTCAGGGTCGCGGTGCCGGCCGCGGGGGCGTTCACCGTGAACTGGGCGTAGGCGCCGGTGGCGTTGGTGCCGTTGCAGAATCCGGTGCCGGAGTAACCGGCCCAGTCGGAGTCGATGGTGCCGGTGCAGACCGCCGGCGAGGTCTCGGCCTCGTAGCGGGTGGTCGCGGCCTCGGCGGTGGTGCCGGCGAGCGCGACGAGGGTGGTGGCGAGGAGGGCCGCGGAGGCCAGGGCGGGGGTGGTGCGCCTGACGGGGCTCGGGTGCGGGCGCCGTCTCGGGTGCAGACTCCGTCTCGGGTGCGGGTGCATGGGCTGACCCCTTTCTGATACACGTCGTGGCAGATAGGGAAAGCGCTTTCTCAAGGTTCGATGTCCGGGACCGTATGGGCCTGTCGCATACGCGTCAATAGATGTGTACGTGATTCAGATTCACGACCATGAACAACTGACCATGAACAACGGTGGGCCTGGTGGTCGGGCTGTCGGGCAGGTCGACCCGTCGCATGACTTTGCCTTCTCTTTACAACCCGCCCCGCTGCCGCGTCGTCTCTCCGCTCGACCGTCACCCAGCCCGCCCCGTACGCAAGTACCGGCCGGGCCGACGAAAGCGAGCGACTCAATGCGTCGAACCGTCCTCAGCGCCCTGGCACTGACCTGCACGGCCCTGCTGGCAGGCATCACCCCCGCGTTCGCCGACAGTGCTTCCCCGACCGCGGCCCCCAGCCCCACGGCCACCGTCCCCTCGGAGACGGCCGTTCCGACGCCCAGCGCCACCGAGCCGCCCCGGGAAGCGACCCCCGCCCCCGCGGAGCCGTCGGCCGAGCCGACCCGCGCGCCGGACGGCGGCCAGGTCTCCGTCGTACCGTCGGGGGCGCCCGACACCGGAGTCACGGCGCCGGCTTCGGGTTCCGGCAACGGACAGAGCGGGCTGATCGGCGGGGGAGCCGCCGCGGTGCTCCTCGCCGGAGGCGCGACGGCCTTCGTCGTACGGCGTCGGCGGACGAACGGCGCATGATGCCGCTGTCCAGGCGCGCGTTCGCCACGGCGGCGATGGCCTCGCTGCTGGTGGGCTGCGGCGGCCACGAGGCGGGGCAGGCCGCGAGCGCGCACTCCCGGCGGACGAGGGGTGCGGACGGGGGCGTGGCCGACACGGCGACGACTCCGCGGCCATCCCCATCCGTGAACTCGGTGCATCCCCTTGGCCGTTCGGTGCCGGTCAGGCTGCAGATCCCGGCGATCGAGGTCGACACCCCGGTCATCCGGCTGGGGCTGGCGTCGGACGGCACCGTGCAGGTGCCGCCGATCACGGCCGACGACCGGGCGGGCTGGTACCGGCACTCGCCGACGCCGGGGCAGGTCGGCCCGTCGGTCCTCCTCGGCCATGTCACGGTGGGCTCCCACGGGGACGGGGTGTTCCGCCACCTGGCCCGGCTGCACCGGGGCGACCGGATCGTGGCGCGCAGGCAGGACGGCACGTCGGCGGAGTTCGCGGTCAGTGCCGTACGGACGGTCGCCAAGGCGGAGTTTCCGGCGGACGACGTGTACGGGGACGTCGACCGCCCGGAGCTGCGGCTGATCACCTGCGGAGGGCCGCGGGCCGGGGACGAGTACCGCGACAACGTGATCGTGTTCGCGAAGTTGAGGGCCACGACGAGTTGAGGGCCGACGAGTTGAGGGCCACGACGAGTTGAGGGTTGCGAGCCCTGACGGGCCCGTGGAACGCAGGCTCACGGTCCGGCATCCCCCCAAGTGACAGTGCAGGCTTCCGCACGACCATGGAGAGCGTTGTAGAGCGTTGAAACGGTCCCGAGACAAGGCGGCGTCCGAGCTGTTCGCCGCCCTCTATCCGCGCCTCGCCGGCTGGTGCCGCCGGCTCGTCGACGACGACGAGACGGCCCACGAGATCGCCTCCGAGGCCTTCACCCGGCTCTGGGCCCGTTGGAGCCGGGTGGAGGAGCCGCGCGGTTTCCTCTACGTCACGGCGGCGAACCTGGTCCGGGACCACTGGCGCAAGCTGGAGCGGGAGCGCAGGGCGATGCACCGGGTCACCACCGAAGCGGCGGTCAACTCGCATACGGAGCAGGCGGACCCGTCCGTACGCCTGCTGGTCCAGTCCCTCCCCGAACGCCTGCGCACCCCGATCCTCCTCCACTACTACGCTGACATGCCGATCCGGGAGGTGTCCGTGCTGACCGGGCGCAAGGAAGGGACCGTCAAGGCCGACCTCCACGCGGCCCGCGAACTGCTTCGCGTCCATCTGAGGAGAAGCCTTGACCACACGCTTTGACGACGAAGCGGACGGCCCGGAGTTGTCCCCCGACGACCCTCTCGCGGTGATCCTCCGCCCGTCCTCGGACTACCTCGCCCCACCTCCTGGCAGCTACGCGGCGATCCGCCGCAGGGCGTCCCGCCGACGACTGGTGCGTACGGCGATCGGGGCAGGCGTGACCTGCGCTGTCGCGGTGCTCGTCGCGCTGCCGCTCCACCTGGGGACCTCGCAGGGACCGACCTCCCCCGCGCCCCCTCTCGCCCCTCCGCCCGCGAGCGGCCGTACGACGCCTCCCGCCCCGTCGGCGATCCCGACACCGTCGGCGTCGTCGCCGCGATCGGCGTCGCCGACTCCGACGGTGCCGTCCGAGTCCGCCACGTCCGAGCCCACGGACTCCCGGACCGACGAGTCCCGTACGCCGAGCAGTCCGGCGGCCCCGACCGGCGCGCCGTCGGCGACACCGACGTCGCAGGGGGCGGAACCGTCGCCGGATCCGTCCGGGGGCGTCAGGGCGACGGAGACGGGCACGCCTCGGTCGTAGGCGGGCGAGGGGAGGGAAAGTGGCGCGATCCGGCGTTGCGGAGGGGGTATGTGGGGGCGCAGCCTGGGTGTGGTATGGGAGCGCTCCCATAGCCCGCACTGCCACCCACACCCCCATCCCCCCACCTTGAAAGAGGGAGACCGTGCTGCATCGTCGAGCTTGTCATGATCACATCACTCACCCTCTCGCGCCTGCCCCCACACAGCGCCCCGTGCCCCGCCCGGCGCTCCTCCTCACCGTGCTCGCCGCCCTGCTCCTCTGTCTGATCCCCGGGAGCGGGACGGCCGCCGCCCACGGTTCGGTCGTCGACCCGGCGTCCCGCAACTACGGCTGCTGGCTGCGTTGGGGCAGCGACTTCCAGAACCCGGCCATGGAGCAGCAAGACCCCATGTGCTGGCAGGCCTGGCAGGACAACCCGAACGCCATGTGGAACTGGAACGGCCTGTACCGCAACGGCTCGGCGGGCGACTTCCAGGCGGTCATCCCCGACGGCCAGCTGTGCAGCGGGGGTCGGACCGAAGGCGGACGCTACAACTCGCTCGACGCCGTGGGCGCCTGGAAGACGACGGACGTGGCGAGCGACTTCACCGTGCGGCTCTACGACCAGGCCAGCCACGGCGCGGACTACTTCCTGGTGTACGTCACCCGCCAGGGCTTCGACCCCACCACTCAGCCGCTGCGCTGGAGCGACCTCCAACTGGTCGCCCGCACCGGGGAGTACGCCCCGAGCCAGAACTACTCGATCGACGTGAGCACCTCCGGCCTCAGCGGCCGCCACGTCGTCTACACCATCTGGCAGGCGTCACACATGGACCAGACGTACTTCCTGTGCAGCGATGTGAACTTCGGCTGAGCCGTGGGTGTCCGGAGCCGGCGGTTCCCATCGGATGCGGTGCGTCCGGTGGGAACCGCGCCGTACGGCGTTGCGGTCCGCTTGTTCAGGGTTGCTGAGGCGTGATGCTCACGGCGCGGTAGTCGTACCCGTCCTGGGAGAAGCCAGGGGCCTCCCAGGTGAGGTCCACCTTCTGTCCGGGCGACAGCGTGGCGAACCCGTCCATCTGGACGGCGGAGAAGTGCCCCCAGCAACCGCCGGGCGTTTCCGGGGAGTCGAGTACGCCCCACCCTTCCTCTTCGTGCCACTCGCGGACCGTCGCAGTCACCATGAACCAGACCCTACGTCGCCGTCCGCGCCGGCGTGCCGGGCGCCCTGGTCAGCCGCAGGCGCAGCCCGCCGCGGCGGGCGCCGAGTCCGCTTCGGTGGCCTGGCTGGTGCAGCAGCCGTCCCCGGTGGCCTCGCCGCGAACCGGAGCCGGGTCGGCTGCGGGACGTCCGGCCGGATCGCCAGGCCCTCGACCGTGAGCGCTTCGTACTTCCGGCAGGCGTATTGGGGCCGGCGTACTTCCGGCGTACTTCCGTTACTTCGGCGTACGTCGGTGTCGGGTTTCGCGAAAGGCCCCGCGGCGGTGGTCGTGTCGGTGCTCGTGTCGGTCGGGGCAGAACTCGCGCTTCCGGCTGAGGAGTCGCGGCAACCGGTTGCCACACGGCGGGTCGGACCGGCTCCCCGATTGTTTCGAAAACCGGTCGTAGACCTTGACCAGGCCTCCCATACGGCCACAAGATCGGGCCCGCCTCATCTCGGCAACCGGTTGCCATCACCGAGGAGTCCTCATGACCTCACCCCTCTCCCGCCGATCCACCCTCCAGGCCGCCGGAGTCCTCGCGGCCGCCGGTCTCGCGAACAGCCTCGCCGGTACGGCGAACGCGGCCACCTCCGCCACCGCCGGGGACGAGAATGGCGGGGACATCGTTGTCATCCACCCGACGCTGCCGTCCGTCCCGGTCAACAACGCCTTCACCGTCAAGGTCCGGGCCGCCGGCGGCAGTTGGCAGAGACTCGACGTCTACCTGGCCAGGCTCGCGCTCATCGACCCCGGCACCGGCAGCAACAGGGCGCAGAGCTCCTCCTGGGCCGCCTTCGACTTCTCCGGCCTCGTCGAGGTCGAGGTCACCTACAACCCCGGCAGCGCCGAGAAGTTCCGCGTCCGCCCGGACTCGTACGGCATCAAGCCCGAGGTGCTCGGCAGCACCGCGCGTTTCACCCTGGACCGGCCCCGCAACGTCGTCGTCCAGGTCGACGACAAGATCTTCGACTGCCTGCACCTGTTCGCGAACCCGCTCGAGCAGAACCCGCCCGCCGAGGGCGACAAGCACGTCATGTACTTCGGGCCCGGTCTGCACACCACCTCCGACCGGTTGCTGAAGGTGCCCAGCGGCACCACCGTCTATCTGGCCCCCGGCGCCGTCCTCACCTCACAGGTGATCTTCGAGAACGTGGAGAACTCCCGGCTGACCGGCCGCGGCGTGCTCTACAACTCCCCGAACGGGGCGCTCTTCCTCCGCAAGACCGAGAACGTCACCATCGACGGCGTCACGATCCTCAACCCCCGCTACGAGAACGTCCGGGTCGCCGAATCGCAGAACCTCACCATCAAGAACCTGCGCGCCTTCAGCCACCAGGGCTGGGGCGACGGCATCCAGCTCTACTGCTCCGAGAACGTCACCATCGACGGCTGCTTCCTGCGTACGTCCGACGACAGCGTCGCTCTCTACACCCACCGCTGGGACTTCTACGGCGACACCCGCAACATCACCGTCAAGAACTGCAGCCTGTGGGCCGACGTCGCCCACCCGATCAACATCGGCGTGCACGGCAACTCGGACACCCCCGAGATGCTGGAGAACCTGACCTTCGAGAACATCGACATCCTCGACCACCGTGAGCCGCAGGTGACCTACCAGGGCGCCATCGCGTTCATGGTCGGCGACAGCAACCTCGTCCGGGACGTGAAGTTCGACAACATCCGGGTGGAGGACTTCCGCTGGGGCCAGCTCATCCACATGCGGGTCGAGTACAACCCGAAGTACAACACCTCGCCCGGCCGCGGCATCGAGTCCGTCTACGTCAAGGACCTCAGCTACAACGGCAAGAACGCCGACCTCTCGGTGATGATGGGCCTCGGCGAGGACCGTCTCGTCAAGGACGTCACCTTCGAGAACCTGCGCGTCAACGGCCGCGTGATCGCCGACAGCACGGGCAAGCCGAGGTGGTACCTGGCCTCCGACGGCGTGCCCATGCTGGTCAACGAGTACGTGCAGAACCTGCGCTTCCTGACCACCGAGGAGGCCGCGGCTCTGTGACCCTTGGCGGATCGCGGGCGAGTGGGGTTGCGCTCGCCCGCGAACTGCCTTGGTTCGGTGGGCCCGTGGACGACGACGGACGTCACGAGCAACGACGTGAACACGTCGGGCCGCACCGGCCGCGACCGGCAATCGCGTTGCCCGCCGCGGCCGTTCGGCCGGGACCGGCCGGGGATCCGGGCCACCGCCCTCGGCCGTTCGGTCAATCCGCCGGGCACCCGGTGCCATCTCCAGTGCCCTGAGTAATCTTGCTGATGTCCCTGGTCGTTGGCCATGGGCGGGGGGAACACCAGTCACCCGAGTCACCGAAGCGAATCCGAAGGATCAGCGAACGTGTCATTGAAGAACAGCCGCCCCAGGGTCGCCGCCCTGGCCCTCATGGTGGCGCTCGCCGGCCTCGCCACGGCAGGACCAGCCGCGGCAGCCACGCCCCAGACCACCCCCACAGCGACGTCCACGGCCCTGCCCAGCCGGACGCCCGCCATACCGACCGAGTTCGTGGACCTGCCCACGAGCGCCCTCGTCGCCGACGACGCCAGTCACGAGGTCACGGTCACCTACCGCAACGAATCGTCGGCGGATCGCACGGTAGCGCCGCAGCTCCTGGTGGAGTCCCCGGACGCCGGGCCGTTCCTGGACCCCTCGGACATCCGGGTCGAGCGGCGCACCGCCACCGGCTGCTGGGAGCCCGTGAACCTCGGCACCCAGACCGGCACCCTGTTCACCGACCTCACCACCGCCCAGCGCACGCTGCACGCGGGGGACGCCCTCACCGAGGCATACCGGATCACCGTCCTCGACCCGGAGGCCGAGGGCACGGTGCATCCGAGGGTGGCACTCTTCGACTGATCCCGGACTGGCGGTGCCTTCGGCCGGAGACCGGTCCAGGGCGCGGACGCCACCACAACGCACGGGCGGCCACCACGGTTGGTGGCCGCCCGTTCACCTTGGCACCCTGGCGGCCACTGAGAAGCCTGCGGCTTCCAAGGCCCGTTCCGTTCTGCTCCCAGACCAGCCCGGCCGGGCGGTGCGGTGACGGGCAGGGATGACTGCCGACGGGCTGGAGGTCGGCGACCTCGACTCGCGGGGTCACAGTTGCCGCGACCTTGCTGGAGGCCGCCTCCTGCGGTGAGAAGGCAGCGCCCCCATAGTCCCCGCGGTGGACCTGCACCCCGGTCCGTACTGCGTTCTCAGTAGCCCGGATTGTCGGCAGCCGCACGACGACAGGGCACCCCCGCTCCGGACAGCCTGGGCAGACGTTCGAGTCCCAGATGTGGAGACCCCCTGCCGTGGCTACTTTCCTTTATCGCGTGGGCCGTCTGGCCTTCCGGCGGCGCTGGTACGTCGCCCTGGTCTGGGCGGCCGTCCTGGCCGCCGTCGGCCTGGGTGCCCTGAAGGCGCCGGGAGCCTCCGACGAGGAGTTCTCCATGCCGGGCATCGAGTCGCAGAAGGCGTTCGACCTGATGGAGGAGCGCTTCCCGGGTGCGACGGCCGACGGCGCCACCGCGCGGGTCGTGTTCGTCGCGCCGGGCGGCGAGAAGGTGACGGCCGCCGAGAACAAGAAGGCCGTCGAGGAGGCCGTGGCCGGGCTGGGCGACGGCACGCAGGTGGCGTCCGTCGTCGACCCGTTCCAGGCGAAGGCGGTCAGCGAGGACGGGACGACGGCGTACGCGACCGTCACCTACAAGGTCGGTGCCAACGACCTCACCGACGCCAGTAAGGCGCAGCTGCAGAAGAGTCTCGACGACGCCCGCGACACCGGGCTGACCGTCGAGGCCGGCGGCAGTGCGATGGACGACGGGGGCGGTGCGGGCGGCGCCGCCGAGGTCATCGGCATCGCGATCGCCGCCGTCGTACTCCTCGTCACCTTCGGGTCCCTCCTCGCCGCCGGACTGCCCCTCCTGACGGCCGTCATCGGCGTCGGCGTCAGCATGGCCACGATCCTCGCCCTGTCCGACGCCCTCGGCCTGTCCACCACGACCGGCACCCTCGCCATGATGCTGGGCCTCGCGGTCGGCATCGACTACGCCCTGTTCGTCGTCTCGCGGTATCGGGAGGAGTGGGCCAAGGGCCGTACGCCGCAGGAGGCGGCCGGGATGGCCGTCGGTACGGCCGGGTCGGCGGTCGTGTTCGCCGGGCTCACCGTCGTCATCGCGCTCGCCGGGCTCTCGGTCGTCGGGATTCCGATGCTCACCAAGATGGGGCTGGCCGCGGCGGGCGCGGTCGTCGTCGCCGTGTTCATCGCGCTGACGCTGGTACCTGCCTTCCTCGGGTTCTGGCCGAACGCCGTGCTGCCGCGGCGGGCCCGCAAGCGCGGCCGTACAGAGGAAACCCGTGACGACAACGGTGGTACCCGCTGGGCGCGGTTCGTGCTGCGCCGGCCCCTGCCCGTGCTGCTGCTCGGCGTCGTGGGTCTCGGCGCGCTCGCACTGCCGATGACGGAGCTTCAGCTGGGCATGCCCGGCGACGAGGCCAAGTCGACCTCCACCACCGAACGCCGGGCCTACGACGCGCTCGCCGAGGCCTTCGGGCCGGGTTTCAACGGGCCGTTGACCGTCGTCGTGGACGCCAAGGGCGACGCGGATCCGAAGGGCGCAGTCACGACCGTCGCCGAGGAGATCGGCGGCACGGAGGGGGTCGTGTCCGTCTCCCCGGCGCGCTTCAACGACGCCGGTGACACCGCCGTCTTCTCGGTCGTGCCCTCCACCGCGCCGACCGACGAGAAGACCAAGGACCTGGTGACCACCATCCGGGACGAGCGGAGCGGGATCGAGGCCGGGACCGGGGCGACCTTCGAGGTCACCGGCACCACCGCGATGAACATCGACATCGCCGACAAGGTGCAGGCCGCGCTGGTGCCGTATCTGATCGTCGTGGTGGGGCTCGCGATCGTCCTGCTGCTGGTGGTCTTCCGGTCGCTGCTCGTCCCGTTGAAGGCGGCGCTCGGGTTCCTGCTGTCGGTGCTGGCCTCCCTCGGCGCGGTCGTCGTGGTCTTCCAGCAGGGGCACGGCGCCGAGCTGCTGGGCGTGGAGCAGACCGGGCCGATCATGAGCCTGATGCCGATCTTCCTGGTGGGCATCGTCTTCGGGCTCGCCATGGACTACGAGGTCTTCCTCGTCTCCCGGATGCGGGAGGCGTACGTCCATGGCGAGTCGGCCGAGCAGGCGGTCACGTCCGGCTTCCGGCACAGCGCCCGCGTGGTCGTGGCCGCCGCCCTGATCATGATCGCGGTCTTCGCCGGGTTCATCGGGGAGAGCGACTCCATGATCAAGATGATCGGGTTCGGCCTCGCATCCGCCGTGCTCCTCGACGCCTTCGTCGTACGGATGGCGATCGTGCCGGCCGTCCTCGCCCTGCTCGGCGACCGGGCCTGGTGGCTGCCGAAGTGGCTGGACCGGATCCTGCCCCGGGTGGATGTGGAGGGCGAGGCGCTGAGCCAACGGTCCGAGACCCCGGATTCCGTACCCGCCGACCTGGAACCGGCGCGCACCTGACCCGGCCGCCCTCCCCCCACCGGGACCGCCCGTGACGAAGGACACGGGCGGTCCCGTCGGCCGTTCGTCCCAGGAGATGTCCACCATGGACCCAGCCCACCGACCGGAGAGCCGGAGAGCACGATGAGCACCAGCCCGGAGCGGCGTTACGCGGACCGCCTCGACGAGTTCGCGGGCCGTCACCCCTTCGTCGTCGACCTGGCACTGGTCATGGCGCTGATGGGCGGCGCCACCCTCGGTGGCATGCTCACCCTGCCCGGTGCCGACCCGCCGGACCAGGACAGGACGGCCTCCGTCCTCCTGGGCGTGGCCTGCCTCGCCCTGCTGAAGCACCGCACCCACCCGCGCGCCGCCGTCGTCGTGAACGCGGCCTGCACCACGGCGGTGATCGGGCTGGGATACCTGCTCACGCCGCTGCTGCTGGCACCCGTCATGGCGGCGCTGTACTGGCTGGCCACCCTCACCGACCGCGGCACCACCCGTGCCTACGGCGTCGCCACCATGGTGGCGGTGACCGTCGCTGCGGCGATCTCCGACTCCATGGACCACGTGTCGCTGCTGCTCAGGACGATCGGCCCGTTCTTCTGGCTGCTGCTGCCCCTCGCCGCCGGCAACATGACGCGGCTGCGGCGCGCCTACCTCCAGGCCGTGCAGGCCCGCGCCGAGCACGCCGAGCGCACCCGGGAGGAGGAGGCCCGTCTACGCGTCACCGAAGAGCGCATGCGTATCGCCCGCGAGCTGCACGACGTCGTCGCCCACCACCTGGCCCTGGCCAACGCCCAGGCCGGTACGGCCGCGCACCTCGCGCTCGACAACCCGCCGCAGACCAAGAAGATCCTCACGGATCTGACCGGCACCACCTCCTCGGCGCTGCGCGAGCTGAAGGCCACGCTCGGGCTGCTGCGGCAGAACGACGACCCGGCCTCCACCCCACTGGAGCCGTCGCCGGGCCTCGCCCGCCTGCCCGAACTGGTCTCGGCGTGCCAGTCCGCGGGACTCACGGTCACGGTCGCCACCGAAGGGGAGCCGCAGCCCCTGTCACCGGGCGTCGACCTGACCGCGTTCCGGATCGTGCAGGAGGCGCTCACCAACGTCACCAAGCACGCCGCCGCGGAAACCGCGCACGTACGGCTCGAGTACTCCGGCTCCCGCCTGATGATCACGGTCAGCAACGACGGCCCCGCGGCCCTCGCAGCCTCTGAGGCCGCGCCGGGCCCGGGCTTCGGCGTCATGGGTATGCGCGAACGCGCCCGCTCCATCGGCGGCGAACTCTGCGCCGGTCACCGCCCCGAAGGCGGCTTCGAAGTCTCCACGGCACTTCCCCTGCACCCGCACGCCGCCGAAGAAGAGGGAACCCCCTGACCCGGAGGGGCTGTGAGCGGGCGGTCGAGGTCTGCCCGAACGCGTGTCCGTCCGTGTACAACCCTTGGCTCCCCTTGAGCGTCATGTACACGGCCCCCCACGCCTACCTCTGTCCTCCGAAACTGGAGCAGTCTTGCGCCTACGCACCATGTCCGTCGCCGTGGCCGTCGCCGCGGCGGCCGCGGGCCTGTCCCTCGCCCTCGTCCCCACGGCGAGCGCGGTCACCCCCAAGGCCGACGACTTCAACGGCGACGGTGTCGCCGACCTCGTCGTGGCCACTCCCGGAGCCCCCGTCGGCAGCTACCCGGCCGCCGGTTCGGTCACCGTCCTCTACGGCTCCGCCGGCGGCGTGTCCCCCGCCCGTTCGGCGACCTTCACCCAGAACTCCCCCGGCGTCCCGGGTGACGCCATGTCCAACGAACTCTTCGGCAGCACCTACGCCACCGGCGACCTGGACGGCGACGGGTACACCGACCTGGTCGTCGGCGCGCCCGGCGAGCGGGTGCCCAACGGCAGTTCCTACGGCACCCTCACCGTCCTGTGGGGCGGTGCGAACGGCTTGAGCGGCGACGGCATCACGATCGCCAGCCCGCTCGCCACCAGCCAGTGGGACGCCGAGAAGGACTTCGGCAAGAAGGTCGTCGTCGCCGACCTCGACGGCGACGGCACCCCGCAGCTCGCCGCGCTCAGCCGCAACAGGCTGTGGGTGTACGACGACTTGGCCGGCCGTACGGCGCCGACCGACGCCCGGTACTCCAAGTACTTCTCCTCCTACATCGAGCCCCGCATCCTCACCGCCGGAGACTTCACGGGCGCCGGGCGCGCCCAGCTCGTCGTCACCGGTCCCGAGAACTGCGACGGCACCACGGGCGGCTGCCAGCACACCGGCGTCCACACCTGGGGCGCCGACAGCCTCGACGAGGTCTGGGTGACCGACCCGGCCTCCGGCACCGCGGACGCGACCGAGGCTCCCACCGTCGCGGCCGCCGCGGGCGACGTCGACCACGACGGCTACGCCGACCTCGTCACCGGCCACATCCCCGCGTCGGCGGCCGGCACGGGCGAGTACTCGGACGCCGCGGGCTTCGTCCACGTCCGCTACGGCAGCCCGGAGGGCCTCGGCGCCCACCGCACCGCCACCCTCGACCAGAACACCGCCGGCGTCCCCGGTTCGAACGAGCCCGGCGACAACTTCGGCGCGTCCCTCGCCGTCGGCGACGTCACGGGCGACGGCTACGCGGATGTGGCGGTCGGCGTGCCCGGCGAGGCGGTCGGCACCGTGTCGCAGACCGGCGGTGTGGCCCTGCTCAAGGGCACGGCGACCGGCCTGACCGGCACCGGAGCGCAGGCGTTCTACCAGACCACCAGCGGTGTGCCCGGCGCCGCCGAGGCGGAGGACTGGTTCGGTTCCGCCGTGCGGATCGCCGACGTCGACGGCAACGGCGCGGCCGACGTGGCGATCGCGGGTAAGGGCGAGGACGTCTTCGCCGGGTCGACGCGGGACGGCGGTGACTGGGTGCTGCGCGGCTCGGCCACCGGACTGACGACGACCGGCGCGACCTCCTTCAGCGAAAGGGCCTTCGGCTTCACCTACCCGAACGCCGAGTTCGGCTCGGTCCTGGGCAGCTGAGTCCCGGTTGAAAGGCGCGTGGGGGCGTCCGGCAATGCGCCGGGCGCCCCCACGATGCCGCGCGGCCCTCTTCAGGCCGTACCGGCTACTTCGTGGCCGTCACCCGCAGGGAGTCGAGGTCCGGGCTCGGAGCCGACCCGGCCCCGGCGGACTGCGGCTGAGCAGCCGTGGTCTGCGGCGCCACGCCCTTGTAGTACGGCGTGTAGACGTAGTGGGTACCCACGCCGATCGCCGCACCGATCTTGGGCAGGACGGACGCGTCGACCGATCCGTTGCCGCCGAAGACGGCCACGTGGTGCAGGCTCGACGACATCCCCATCAGGTACCGCTTGGTGTCGTACGGCAGCGAGGTCACGTCCGTCCACAGCAGCGGACCGTAGGTGGTCATCGCCGACGCCGCGGAGACGCCGCCGCGCCAGCTGCTCACGGAGGCCACCGCGGCGTCGGAGGGCAGCGACCACCAGAAGTGGGCGAGGCGCGCGGCGTTCGACTGCGGGGTGCTGCCGGCGACCCGGTAATAGGTGTACGAGCTGGGCCAGTTCGGCATCTTGCCGGCCTGGTACGCCTTGGTCAGCGCCGACTCCGCGTCGGTCCCCACCGTGATGATCTTCGTCGTGCCCGGGCTGTACTTGTTGAGGTAGCCGTGGACCGACGCGGTCATGGTCGACCCCTCGGTCAGCAGGACGACGGCGGTCCCCGAACCGCCCATGGAACCGGCGGCGGAGCTCGCCGCGAGGGCGTTGTGGTAGGTGGTGCCCGTGGCCAGGAAGACGTACTTCGGCGTGCCGGTGACGGCCTTGGCCACGGCCACCGAGGTGGAGTAGCGCGAGACGTCGGACAGCCGCTTGGCCACGTACCCGAGCGAGGTCACCTTGGACGCCACCGCGCTGCTGAGGATCTTGGTGCCGCCGATGAGATAGACGGTCTTCCCCTTCGGCAGCATGCGCTTGAGCTCCGTCTGCACCGAGGAGTCCACCGCCGTGCCGGAGGTCATGAGGACCGGCCCGCGCTTCTTGCCGGCCAGTGACGTCGCCGTGGTGGCGTACGCCGCGTCGGACTTGCTGATGAGCACGGCCGCGCCCGCATTGCTCAGGCCGGGCTTGGTGGTGCCGACCGTGTTCCAGGTCCACTTGGACGCGGCGATGTTGGTGTCGTAGGTGTCGGTGCCCCAGACGCGGGAGATCGCGTTGTCACGGAGCGGCTGCCAGGCCACGTCGGTGCCGTTGGCCTGGGCGACCTGCGTCCGCGTGCCCGTGCCGAGGTCGTGGATCCACACCTGCGGGCCGCTGGGGCCGGTGTCCGGGCTGCCGGTGAAGTGGATGTCGTACGCGATCCGGTCGCCCCGCGGCGACCAGGCGGGCCGGTTGTGGTCGACGGCGTCCGTGGTGAGCTGGGTCAGCCCGGTGCCGTCCGTCCTGACCGTGAAGAGCTGCTTGTGTCCGTCGACGGAGCGGGTGAAGGCCACCGACTGGCCGTCCGGGGAGATGCTCGGGTCGCTCGCGTCGTCGGCCAGCTTGGTGAACGCGCCGGTACGGCCGTTGTGGACCCACACGGCGGGAGTGCCGGTGGTGGCGCAGTCCGCGCCGGTGCGTACGAAGGCCAGCATGCCGTTGACGGCGCCGCTGGGCTTGGAGTCGCAGCCGTCGACGTCGGCGGCGAACAGCGCCTTGGGCGCGCGGGTTCCGTCGGCCGCGGTCAGCCGTAGTCGGCCACCCGCCGTGAAGACGATCTCGCCGCCGCCGTACCGGAAGGTCGGGTCGGCCGGATGCCATCCGCTGCCCGTCGGCATGGCGATGTCGACGCCGGTGCTCTCCGAGTCGGCCCACGCCGTGCGGATGTGGTCGTCGTAAGGGTTCACGAACGCGACCTGGCTGCCGTCCGCGGACCAGGTGCCCTGGTCGCCGGTCGGGCTGAAGGAGCGCCATGAGGTGCCGTCGGGGTTGACGAACGCCATCTCCCCGCGGAACTCGGTGTACAGCAACTTCCCATCGCCGGCCGGCCAGCTGCCGGAGGCGGCCGCCGCCGGCCCCGGAACCGCCGTGACGAGGCCCGCCGCGAGCGCGGCGACGCCGGTGAGCGCCGCGAGTATGCGGCGCGTACGCGTGTTCAATGTGCCCCCACAGTGAATGAGTGGCCGCCGGACCTCTCCCCCAAGGTGAACGGACGGCGTCATCACTCATCCACACGGCAGCGGCGAAACATTAATCGGCGGCCGGTCGGTTGTGAAGATCAGGGCGGCCACTCCGACCGGGGACTGCAGGGAGCGCCAGGACGGCAATGGCCGCCGTGACCACCACGACCTGACCGTCACCTGCCCTGGATGCGCGAAGGCACGGCCCGGCTGCTCTCCGCCGCCGACCGGCTCGCCGACGACGACCTGAGCGCGCCGACCGCCCTTCCCGGCTGGACCCGAGCCCATGTGCCTGGGCAACGGGGCGTACGACGCGGCCCGACCTCGTCGCCCTCCCCGCATGGCTGTGACGGGACGATCCTGCTGCCGCGTCGGCGGCGCGGGGTGGGAGGCCGGGCGTTCCGGGCGTACGTCTCGGCGTGCACCTTCCTCCGGACAGCAGAAGGACGGTGCCGGGCGTCCCCTCCCGGCACCGTCCTGGGCCGTGCGCCGCTCAAGGCACGGCCCGTCTCGGGGGTGGCGGCCGCTCAGGCGACGCCCGCGCGCTCCTCCTGCGGCTGCCGCTCCGTCTCCCGTGCGTTCTCCCGGAGGGCCTCGTCGGCCTTGCGCCGGCCCGGCAGGACCGCGAGGACGATCAGCGTTCCGGCGGCCATGATGATCCCGCCGACCAGGCTGGTGTGGGCAATGCTCTGGGCGAACGCCTCGTGGACGGCGTCGACCAGGGCCTGCGCCTGCTGCGCCCCGCCGGCGGGGTTCTTCGCGACCTCCTCGGCGACCGCGAGCCCGCCGCCCACCGAGTCCTTGGCCGTCTCCAGCGCCGCGGCCGGGAGCCGGCCGCCGATCAGGTCGGTCAGCTCGTCCCGGTACGCCGTGCCGAGCAGGGAGCCCAGCAGCGCGATGCCGAGGGAGCCACCCAGCTCCATCGAGGTGTCGTTGGCGCCGCCGCCGACGCCCAGCTGGGACTCCGGGAAGGAGCCCATGACGGTGTCGGTGGCCGGGGAGACGCTCAGGCCGATCGCGAAGCCCAGCATCATCATGGGCGCCAGGAAGTCGGTGTACGTCGAGCCCTTGTCGATCTGCGTGAGCAGGAAGACACCGGCGGTACCGATGGCCATGCCGGTCACCACCATCGCCTTCACCCCGAGCTTCGGGGTCAGCTTCCCGGTGACCGCGGCGCCGAGGAAGACCGCTCCGGCCAGCGGCAGCAGCCGTATGCCGGTCTCCAGGGCGTCGTAGCCGAGGACGAACTGCAGGAACTGGGTGGAGTAGTAGATCGCGCCGAAGGTGCCGAAGAAGAAGAACAGCACCGCGATCATCGAGCCGGTGAAGGGGCGCAGCTTGAACTTGCGCACGTCCAGCATCGGGTGCGGGTGCCGCAGTTCCCAGGCCACGAAGGCCACCAGGCCGACCCCGGCGACGACGGCCGCGGTGATCGGACCGGTGCCCCAGCCGAAGTGCGGGCCCTCGATGGTCGCGTAGACCAGGGAGCCGATGGAGGCGATCGACAGCAGCCCGCCGACGTAGTCGATCCGGCCCATGCCCTCCGCCTTGGACGGCGGCACGAGGACGAGCGCGCCGACCACGGCTGCGGCCGCGATGGGCACGTTGATCAGGAAGGTCGAGCCCCAGGCGTGGTCCTCCAGCAGCCAGCCGGCGACCAGCGGGCCGACGGCGATGGCGAGGCCGGAGGTGGCGCTCCAGGCGGTGATGGCCTTGACACGCTCGGCCTTGGGGAAGGTCGCGACCAGCAGGGACAGGGTGGCCGGCATCACGACGGCGGCACCGATGCCCATGATCGCGCGGGCCGCGATGACGAGCTCCGTCTGGTCGACGAGGCTGCCCATCACCGATCCGCCCGCGAAGATCAGCAGGCCGGTGACGAGGGCGCCACGGCGGCTGTACTTGTCGCCGATCGCGCCCAGGACGAGCATCAGCGCGGCGTACGGGACGGTGTAGCCGTCGATGACCCACTGCAGGTCACTGCTGCTGAGGTCCAGATCCCGGGTCATGTCCGGCGCGGCCACGATCAGTGACGTGTTCGCCATGACGACGATCAGCAGGCTCAGGCAGAGCACGAGCAGCGCCCACCAACGCCGTGCGTACGGCCCGGTCATCTTCTCCACGGGTGTGTTGGCTAGGAAGGGCACGAGGGGGCTCCCAGGGGCAGAGGGTGCGGTGCGAGTTATTTGCACATTGATGAGCAGCCTAGTTTCTTGCCCGTCGATGTGCAAATATCGAGTCGGTCCCATTCCGTGACCGCGCCCCCACGCCCGTTCCCCGCCCCACCCCACCCACCGAGGTGCCGACGTGAGCAGCCAGACAGCCCCACCACCCGGACGCCGGCGCCGCCTGACGCGTGCGACCCGCGCCCGCATCCTGGAAGCGGCCCGACGGGAACTGGGCCGCAACCCCGACAGCAGCCTCGGTGACATCGCCCAGGCCGCCGGCGTGGCACGGCGCACCGTCTACACGCACTTCGCCGGCCGCGCGGCGCTGGTGGAGGGGCTCGCCGAGGAGACCGCGCAGGCGGTGCGCCTCGCCATCGCCGCCATGGCGACGCCCCGCCCCGACCCGGCGAGTGCCCTGGCTCGCTTCGTTCTCACCCTCTGGCCGGTCGGCGACTGCTACCGCACCCTGATCGACCTGTCCGGCCAGGACCTCGGCCCCGACCAGGTGCGTGAAGTCCTCGCCCCGGCCCGCGAGACGGTCGCCGGCATCCTCGCCGAGGGCCGGCGCCAGGGCGTCTTCCACACCGCCGTCCCGCCCGGCCCCCTCAGCAGCGCCATCGAGGCCCATCTGCTGGCCCTCCTCGCCGCCGTCAACTCCGGGATCTGGGCCGACGACGGCACCGGCGCCGCCACCGCCGCCCTGATCGCCGCCGGAGTCGACGGCGACACCGCCGCCGCCACGCTCCGCCGTCTGCGCGACACCGAGCGGCCCCACTCGGCCGACCGGACCCACCGACCCCACTGAGGAGGACCCCGCCCATGCACCGGCCCCAGCGGCAGTTCCACGACGGGTACGACGACCACTCGCGATACGAGCCGCTCTGCCCGCCCTACGACCCCAATGACCCCAACGCCCCCTACTCCCAGGGCGCTTACGGCGAGGGCACCCGGGCCGAGCCGACGCAGCCGTACGAACCCCGCTGGACCCGGCGACGACGCACGGCCGTCGCCGCCGTCCTGGTCGCGTCGGCCCTTGTGCCCGTCGCGGTCGACCGGGCCGTCGCGGCACGCATCGAGTCCCGCACGGCCAAGGCGTTCCAGGAAGGCATGGGCACACCCCTGCCGCCGGAGGTCCACGTCCGCGGCATCCCCGCCGTGACCCAGGCGGCCTCCGGCACGCTGCGTCAGGTGGACATCACCGCGCACGACATACCGGCCCGCGACACCACCCGCCCGCTGCCGGTGAGCGAACTCTCCCTGCGGCTCCACGGGTTGACGAAGTCCGACGACGGCAGCGAGGCACGGGCCCGCAGCGCGGAGGCGACCGCGTTCCTGTCGTACGAGGACGTGTCGAACGCCCTCGCCCTGGAGGTCTCCGAGGGCGGTCGCCCGGGTCAGGTCAGCGCGGCCGTGCTGCTGCCCCTCGGGACAGAGGTCACTGTGACGACGACCGTCTCGGCGGCCTCCGGCAACCGCATCGCGTTCACGGACTTCCAGGTCGCGGGTGGTGTGCTGCCCGGTGCGGGCAACGCGCTGCTCGACAAGGTCTTCGAGCGGCCGATCCAGTTGCGGAACATTCCCGACGGGCTGCGCCTGCGCTCGGTCACCGCCACGGCCGACGGCCTCACCGCCCGCTTCTCGGGCCGGTCGGTCACCTTCCGGCCCGAGGGCGCGTCCGGGGACGCGTGAAGCCTGGCGTCCTGCTGGTCAGCCCAGGTCGGGCAACGGTCGGCGGGCCACCTCGTGGGCGTCCTCCGGCGGGACGCCCAGCATGCGCAGGACCATCTCGGCCAGGTTCGTGGCGGCCTCGTCGCCGTCCAGGTCGGGGCGGGCGAACCGCAGCTCCACCAGGGACAGCAGGGTGCCGCCCAGCGCCGACAGGGCGACCACCGGCTCCAGGGCGGTGAAGCGGCCGGAGGTGATGCCGGCCTGGAGGTCGCGCAGGGCGCGCACGGCCAGGCCGTTCTCCGAGTGGAGATGGCCGAGGCCCCGGCGGCGCAGCACCTGCATGAGTTCCGGGTGGGACTCGGCCATCCGGGCGCTGAGCCGGAAGCCGGCCGCGACGAGCTCCGCTGGGTCGTCGATCCCGGCCAGGTGCTGGTCGAAGGTCTGGCCGAACTCCTCCAGCGCGTCCACCACGGCCGCCTCGAACAGCTCGGTCTTCGACTCGAAGTGGTTGTAGAAGGAGCCGAAGCCGACGTCCGCGCGCTCGGCGATCGCCTGGATGCTGGCGCTGGTGTCGCCGGTCTCGGCGAGTATCCGCCGGGCCGCGCGGACGAGCGCCCGGCGGGTCTCGGCGCGGCGCCGCTCGAACCGGTTGCCGGGCGGGGCTGACGTAGGCATGGGCCCGAGCCTACCCGCGCAGACGACGGCCCTCGCAGTTCTGATGAACTCATCAATTGATCCGTCCATTCAGGCCCGGCCGGGCAGCGCCGACGACATCGGCGAGGGTGCCGAGCTGGACGACGCCTTGCACGAGCGGGCGCGAACGGGACTTCCAGGGGCGTACCGTCGGTGGTGTGGAGTTCACCGCGGACACCCTGGTGTCCCGTGCCGCACATGAGCTCGGCCCGAGAGCGGACCAGCTGATCCACGACGTGGAGCGGTGCCTGCGGCGTGAGGTTCCCGAGCTGTGGGACGACCCGGACATCGCGCGGATCGCGCTGGAGAACGTCACCGAGCACGTCATGGCCGGCCTGTTCGGCATCGAGCAGGGAGTCGAGCCGAGCCGGATCGCACTGCCCCCCGCGGACGCGGAGCGCGTCCGTCGGCTGGCCCGGCGCGGGAAGCCCCTCAGCGGGATTCTGCGGGCCTTCCGCCTCGGGCAGAGTCTGATCCTCGACCGGCTGCTCGCAGAGATGCCCCGGCTCACCAGCGATGCCGCACTGGTCAGCGCGGCGGCCCGCAAGCTGATCGCGACGTCGACCGTGTACGTGGACCGCATCTCGGAGCAGGGTGTCCTGGCGTTCCAGGAGGAACGGGACCGCAGGCTGCGGTGGCGGCTGTCCGTGGTGAACGAGGCGGGCATGCGCATCGGGACCACCCTGGACATCGCCCGCACCAGCCAGGAACTGGCGGACCTGGCCACCGAGCACTTCGCCGACCGGGTCACCGTCGACCTGCTCGACTCCGCGTTCACCGAACCCGACACCGCGGCCGAGGACACGCTCGTACTGCGCCGGGTCGCCCAGCGCTCAGCGGGCGAGGAGAACCCGGAACCGGCGGTGGGCACCCAGCAGCTGCACACCTGTCCGGCCGGCTCCCCACCGGAGCGCGCCCTGACCCTCGGGCAGCCCTCCCTGCACCGGACCGACGCCGCCCGCTCCTCGCTGGTCGTACCGCTGCGCGCCCGGGGCGCCACCCTGGGCGTCGCGCAGTTCTTCCGGCACCGGGGACGCGATCCCTTCGACGACGAGGATCTGCTGCTCGCTCAGGAGACCGTTGCCCGGGCGGCCGTGGCCGTGGACAACGCCCGCCGCTACACCCACGCCCGCGCCACCGCCCTGGCCCTGCAGCGCAGCCTGCTCCCGCAGGACACGCCGGAGCAGTCGGCCGTCGAGGTCGCCTGCCGCTACCTGCCCGCCGGCGCCGGGGCCGGTGTGGGCGGTGACTGGTACGACGTCATCCCGCTGTCCGGGGCCCGGGTCGCGCTGGTGGTGGGCGACGTCGTCGGGCACGGCATCCAGGCGGCCGCCACCATGGGCCGGCTGCGGACTGCCGTACGCACGCTCGCCGACATCGATCTGCCGCCCGACGAACTCCTCACCCACTTGGACGACGTCGTGCTGCGCCTGTCCGCCGACCCGGACAGTGACGCCGGCGGGGAAAACGGCGCCACGTGCCTGTACGCCGTCTACGACCCCGTCGACGGCCGATGCTGTCTCGCCCGCGCCGGGCACGTCCTGCCCACCGTGGTCGCCCCGGACGGCTCCGTCGACATCCTCGACCTGCCCCCCGGCCCACCGCTCGGGTTGGGCGGCCTGCCCTTCGAGGCGACCGAGGCCCACCTGCCCTCAGGCAGCCTGCTCGCCCTCTACACCGACGGCCTCCTGGAGTCCCGCGACCACGACATCAAGACCGGCCTGGAGCTCCTGCGCCAGGCCCTGGCCCGGCCCGCCGCATCCCTGGAGGCCACCTGCGACGCGGTGCTCCAGGCCCTGCTGCCGGACCGCCCGGACGACGACGTCGCCCTGCTCCTGGCCCGCCCCCACGCTCTGGGCGCCCAGCAGGTCGTCACCTGGGACCTGGAGGCCGATCCCGCCGCCGTCTCCCGGGCCCGGGCGAGCGTCTCCGAGCAGCTCGGCAGCTGGGGCCTTCAGGACCTCGACTTCACCGCGGCACTGGTGGTCAGCGAACTGGTCACCAACGCCATCCGCTACGGCCGCCCGCCCATCCGGCTGCGCCTCATCAACGACGGCACCCTGCTGTGCGAGGTCTCCGACGACAGCAACACCACCCCGCACCTGCGGCGGGCCCGCGTCCTCGACGAGGGGGGACGCGGCCTGCTGCTGGTCGCGCAGCTCGCGGAGCACTGGGGTACGCGGCACGCCCGGCACGGCAAGACGGTTTGGGCCGAGCTGAGCGACGCCAGGGGATTTCATGCATTGGACGCGATCGGTTGACCGGGATTACGTAACCTCAAAGCCTCCGCGATGAACGACACGAGGCCGGTTCAACGGTCGGCATCGCCCTCATGGGCTCGATCCACGTCAGCCACTACCGCGACCTGTCGGCGCCGGCCGGGCGGCCCCTTTCCCGGCGGGGCCGCCTCGGTGAGTGACGGTCAGAGGCCGAACTCCTGGGGAGACAGGTTGAGCACTGAGCACGCCTCGCGCAGGACCTGCTCCTCCGCCGGCGCGATGTACCCGTCCGCACCCGCGACGACGAATCCGGTCTGTACGACCGCCCTGGCCTCGGTCGGCTTCTTCGCGGCCTTGGCGATCTCCTGCAGGGCCTCGGCCTTGCCCTGCTGGAAGTTGAACCCCATCTGGTCGACGTGCTTGTTGAAGCGCTGCCGCAGCTGTTCGGAGGGGAAGTTCTGCAGCACGTCGTTGTTCAGGATCAGCGACTCCACATGCTGGCGCTCAGCCGGGTCGACCTGGCCGTCGGCCGCGGCGACCAGGGCGCACATGGCCATGCTGGCGTCCCGGTAGGCACCGCTCTTCAGCTCCGTCTTCAGCGAGGTGAGCTGGGACTTGAGCGCGCTCACCAGCTGAGCCTTCGATCCCCCGGAGGACCCCGAACCCGGCCGGCCGTGTCCACCGGCGGACGCGCCCCGCGCCCCCTGTGCCTGCTGCTGCAGACCCTTCGCCTGGTCCTTGATCCGATCCCACATCGCCATCCGTGCCACCTCGGCTTCAGCCGTGTCGTTCCGGTCGTCCGCGTGAGTTCCGCGCGTCCTCCTGCCAACTCCCAGGAGCCCGCCGAAGTTCCATCAGCCGGTAACCGTTCGACGATCAGCCGAAAGGCGTCCTAGCCGCCCCGGTGCGCAGGCCGCGGCCCCGTGCTCCGGCGTGGCACGAGGCGGGTCGGGACGAGGGTGGTGCCGTGTGCGGTGCCGGTGTGCCGCATCTTGTCGATGACGCCCTCGACGCAGAGGCGGCCCACTTCCGCGAAGTCCTGATGGATGGTGGTGAGCGGGGGCAGGAAGGACGCGGACTCGGGGATGTCGTCGAAGCCGATGACGCTGACGTCGTCGGGCACCCTCAGGCCGCGTTCGTGCAGGGCACGCAGCAGACCGAGCGCCATCTGGTCGTTGGCGGCGAACACCGCCGTGCAGTCCCGCTGTTCGGCCAGTCGCAGGCCGGCCCGGTAACCGGATTCGGCCGACCAGTCGCCGCGCACCAGGGGTGGCGGGACGGCGCCCGCCTCCGTGAGGGTGGAGCGCCAGGCGTTGGCACGGCGCTGGGCGGCGAAGGAGCCCTCGGGCCCGGCCAGGTGCCACACCGTGTCGTGGCCGAGGTCCAGTAGATGCCGTACGGCGTCGCGGGCGCCGCCCGCCTGGTCGGTGTCGACGACGGTGTAGCGGTCGCCGGCGTCCGAGTCGGCCACCACGACCTGCACGCCGGGCGGCAGCGAGACGGTCGCCGAGTCGAGCAGATGGATCTCCATGATGACGATGACCGCGTCCACGGCGAGTTCCCCGAGTCGGGAGAAGGCGCCGTTCACCTCGTCCTGGGTGGGGACGGCCACGGGCAGCAGCGTGACGGCGTAACCGTGCTGGGCGGCGGAGGTCGCGATCGCCTCCAGGGTGCGGATGTTGCCCATGGTGGACAGGGAGAAGGTGATCACGCCGAGGGTGCGGAACTCGCCGCGCTTGAGCGCCCGCGCGGCGCTGTTGGGCCGGTAGCCCAGTTCCCGCATCGCGGCCATGACCTGCTGCCGGGTCTCCTCGGTCACGCCCGGGAAGCCGTTGGAGACACGGGAGACGGTCTGCGAGGAGACGCCGGCGAGGCGGGCGACGTCGGCCATGGAGGCGCCCTGGCGGGGGCGGGCGGCGCGCTTGCGCGTACGTCCTCCCGCGGTGCGTGCGTCCATCGACAACTCCTTGACCGCTGAGATTCGCACAGTGTAGACATCCCGCCAGCGGATGTTTACGTAAACATTACGAGCCAAAACCATACGAGAACGCACCGAACCGCACCGAACCGCACCCTGCGGTCCCGATCTCTGTGCCCCGCCGGGACGCGCGGCGCACAGAAGAGCTGGAGTACTCGAGATGGCACACCGCACCCGTAAGAGAAGCCTCCTGGGGATCGGCGTCACGGCCCTCGCGACCGGGACCGTTCTGGCCGCCACCGCACTGCCCGCCGCGCACGCGGACACGACCGCGACCGCCGCGGTCACCGTCCAGCCCGACCCCTCCTACAAGCACGAGAAGTTCGAGGGCTGGGGCACCAGCCTGGTCTGGTTCGCCAACGCCACCGGCGACTACCCGCCCGCGATACGCGAGAAGCTGGCGAAGCTCCTCTTCGGGGACGACGGCCTCGCCCTGAACATCGCCCGCTACAACATCGGCGGCGGCAACGCCCCGGACGTCAAGGACTACCTGCGCGCCGGCGGCGCGGTCGAGGGCTGGTGGAAGGCCCCGGCGGGCACCACCCGCGAGGACGTCGACTGGTGGGACGCCGACGACCCCGCCGACTGGAACAACAAGGCCGACAAGACGCAGCGCTGGTGGGTCGACCGCATCAAGAAGGACATCACCCACTGGGAGACGTTCAGCAACTCCCCGCCGTGGTTCATGACCGAGAGCGGCTACGTCTCCGGCAACTTCGACGCGGGCAAGGACCAGCTCAAGACGGAGTCCGTCGACGACTTCGCCAAGTACCTGGTGGGCGCCACCGAACGCCTGGAGAAGGCGCACGGCATCAAGGTCGACACCCTGGACCCGTTCAACGAGCCGAACACCAACTACTGGGGCACCAAGCTCGGCGCGGACGGCGAGCCCGTCGGCGGCCGTCAGGAGGGCGCCCACATGGGCCCCGAGCTCCAGCAGAAGGTGCTGCGCGCGCTGGCCCCGACCCTGGAGGAGTCGAAGACCGGCGCGGAGATCTCCGCGATGGACGAGACGAACCCCGGCACGTTCGCCACGAACTGGAACTCCTACCCGCAGGAGGTCCGCGACCTCGTCGCCCAGATGAACGTCCACACCTACGGCACCGGCCAGCGCACCACCGTGCGCGACCTGGCCAAGGCCGCCGACAAGCCGCTGTGGATGAGCGAGGTCGAGGGCGACTGGGGCGACGGCCAGAGCTTCACCGACATGCGGCCCGGCCTCGGCCTCGCCCAGCGCATCGTCGACGACCTGCGCGAACTGGAGCCCCGCGCCTGGGTGTTCTGGCAGCCCGTCGAGGACTACGACAACATGAAGCCGGGCGGCGAGTCCGCGAAGGGCGGCAACTGGGGCTCGATCCAGCTGTCGTTCAGCTGCACGTCGAAGGACACCCTGGAGTCCTGCCCGATCTACACCAACACGAAGTTCGACACGGCCCGGAACTTCACCCACTACATCAAGCCCGGCGACCGGCTGATCAAGACGAACGACACCTCCAGCACCGCGGCGATCGCCAAGAAGGGCGACGCGGCGACCGTCGTCCACGTCAACAGCACCACCGAGGCGCGCGAGGTCACCCTCGACCTGTCGAAGTTCGGCCGTATCTCCTCCCGGGCCACCGTCACCCCGGTGGTGACCAGCGCCGACGGCAAGCTGGAGCGGCAGCGGGCGGTCCGGGTCACCGGCAAGCAGGCCACGCTCACCGTGCCCGCCCAGTCCGTGACGTCGTTCCTCGTCAAGGGCGTGTCCGGCGTCGCGAAGGACGCGGCCGAGCTGCGCGAGGGCCACACCTACCGGCTGACCGGCGCCCAGAGCGGCAAGGACCTCACCATCGCCGACAACGGCACCGGCCTGGTCATCAAGACCGCCGACGCCGCCGACCCCAGCGGTCAGCAGTGGCGGCTGGAGCAGATCAGCGGCACCGACAACCGCAAGCGGTACGCCTTCACCGAGGCGACCGCGGGCAAGCGCCTGGCGGTGCGCGACGGCGCCCTGGTGGCCGAGCCCGACGAGGGCACCCGCGACAGCGCCGCCCAGTGGATCATGTCGACGACCGGCGACGGCACCTGGACCCTCGTCAACGCCGCCACCGGCCGGCTCGCGGACGTCTCCGGCCAGTCCACGAGCGACGGCGCCTCCGTCGGCGTATGGCTCGCGAACTCCGGTGCCAACCAGCGCTGGACGGTGACCGACGTGACGGGTGACGACGCCACGCGAACCGAGTAGCGCGTCAGCCCCCGGCCCCTCCCCGCACACAGCGGGAGGGGCCGGGGGCTTCTTCACAGGCTCCTACTGGTCCGAATAGCCGATGTCCCCGATGGTCCAGGCGCTCACGTCCTCCAGCGCGACGCGGTACATGCCACCCGTGTCGGGGATGCCGAAGCTGCCCTGGAGAATCCGGGCGACGTGGAAGTGCAGGTGGGTGGGCCGGCTGTCGTGCTCCGGCGGGCGGTCGCCGCCTGCCTGGTGCGAGGTGAAAGCGGCGGCGAACTGCCCCAGGTGCGCTGAGTCCCGCAGGACTTCGGCCACCCGCTCCTTCCACAGGGCTTCCGGGGCCAGCCGTCCCGTGATGACGGCTCCCGGGATCACCACGGTCAGGGACATCTGGCTGCTGTGCCGCGACTCCACCATCGCGGCGATCGAGACGAGCAGGTCGTCAGGGTGCGTCATGCCTCAGGAGCCTAGCCCGACCACGGGTCCCGCGGCGGGTCGGGACCCCAGACGTCACCAGCCGAGCGCACCTTCGTCAGCCTGAGTGGCCTGGGCCGGCCTGGCGGGAGCCGCTTCGTGGCAGGTGAAGCCGAGGCGGGTCAGCGCGCGGCGCATCTCACCCGTGGTGAAGTCGCGGCGGTTCTGCCTGGTGATCACTTCGCCGACCTGCATCACGGGGTAGACGCGCTGCTCGATGGTCACGGCCACGCCGGTGACGGGTTCGGGCGTGACGCCGCTCATCGAGTGCTCGACCTCGCTCTTGGTCAGGTCGAAGGGGAAACGGGCGATGACACAACGCATGGATGCCTCCACAGAGTTGGGCGAGAAACGCCGTAGGGGTCGACCGCGCGAAGGCGGTCAGCAGATCCGAGCGAGGACGCCCAGGGCGTAGCCGTGCTCGTCGATCACGGGTGACACATCCAGGGTCCGCACCCGCATGGCGGCGTCCGCCTCGCTGAGTACGGCCACGGACGAGGTGAACGGTCCGCGGTCGAGCGGGATGTCCCGCAGCCGCGTCCGGTCGCTGTACCACGAGCCACCACCGCGGTGCGCGGCGAGCTGGGCCCGGGTGACCAGGCCCGTGCACCGCCCGTCCTCGTCCTGGAGGAGCAGGTGCGGGACGCGGGCGCTGATCAGCACGGACAGGGCCACGTCGACGGTCATGTGATCGTCTACGTGGGGTCCGGGCGCGTGCATGGCGTCACTGGCGGTCAGGCCGGTGCCGTCGGCGGTGCGGGCCCGCCGTGTGTGCGCAGCGGTCGGCGTCAAGGGCTTCTCCTCTTCGTCGGGGCGGGCAGGACGGGCGAGGGCTCGCCCCGACCGCCGGGAGTTGAGTCCCGGTGCCTTGGCTATGGGTTGTTCCGCGGCGTGGAGCGACGGGGTCGGGCGCTGGTACGTCCGCTGCCGCCACGGCCGCCGCCCCGTCCGCCTTCACCGCGGCCGGCGGCCTGTCCCCTGCGCCCGCGGCCGGCGGACTTCGGGCGCTCGCTCTGCTCCGGGACCGGTGCGGGGAGGGTGACGGGCACAC
The DNA here is from genome assembly GCF_052068475.1 of Streptomyces sp. SD31. Taxonomy (NCBI): domain Bacteria; kingdom Bacillati; phylum Actinomycetota; class Actinomycetes; order Kitasatosporales; family Streptomycetaceae; genus Streptomyces; species Streptomyces sp. SD31. Next base: position 496,386 of record NZ_JBQHCX010000001.1, read on the forward strand.
CGGAGGGGGTACGGGCGCCGGTGATGCGCTGCAGTTCGGCCTCGCCCGGACGCACCCGGGCGGAACGCGGTGTGATGCCGGCGTCGGCCATCAGGCGGTCCATCGCGCGCCGCTGGTGCGGCAGGACGAGGGTGACGACGGTGCCGGACTCGCCGGCGCGTGCGGTACGGCCGCCGCGGTGCAGGTAGTCCTTGTGGTCGCCGGGAGGGTCGACGTTCACGACGAGGTCGAGGTCGTCGACGTGGATCCCGCGGGCGGCGACGTTGGTGGCCACCAGGACCGTGACGAGGCCGTCCTTGAACCGGGCGAGCGTCCGGTTGCGCTGCGGCTGGGACTTGCCGCCGTGCAGGGCCGAGGCACGCACGCCGACGGACAGCAGGTGCTTGGCCAGCCGGTCGGCCGCGTGCTTGGTGTCCAGGAACATGATCACCCGCCCGTCGCGGGCGGCGATCTCGGTCGCGGTGGCGTGCTTGTCGTCGTCGTGCACGTGCAGCAGATGGTGCTCCATGGTGCTGACGGCGCCGGCGGACGGGTCGACCGAGTGGACCACGGGGTCGTGGAGGTAGCGGCGTACCAGGAGGTCGATGTTGCGGTCCAGGGTGGCCGAGAACAGCAACCGCTGGCCGTCGGGACCGACTTGGTCGAGCAGCGCGGTGACCTGCGGCATGAAGCCCATGTCGGCCATCTGGTCGGCTTCGTCCAGGACGGTGACGGCGACCTGGTCCAGCCGGCAGTCGCCCCGTTCGATGAGGTCCTTGAGGCGGCCGGGCGTCGCCACGACGACCTCGGCGCCGCCGCGCAGGGCACTGGCCTGGCGGCCGATCGCCATGCCGCCCACCACGGTGGCGAGGCGCAGGCGCAGGGCGCGGGCGTAGGGGGTGAGCGCGTCGGTGACCTGCTGGGCCAGTTCCCGGGTGGGTACGAGGACGAGGGCGAGCGGCTGCCGGGGCTGGGCCCGCTGTCCCTCGAGCCGGGCCAGCACGGGCAGGCCGAACGCGAGCGTCTTGCCCGAACCGGTGCGCCCTCGGCCGAGCACGTCCCGTCCGGCGAGCGCGTTCGGCAGCGTGGCCGCCTGGATCGGGAAGGGCACGGTCACGCCCTCGTCGCCGAGCGCGGCCAGCAGACGGGCGGGCAGCTTCAGTTCGGCGAAGGTCTCGACCGCCGGGAGCGGCTCGGTGAGAGTGACCGGCAGGGTGAACTCCTGCGGCCGTGCGGCGGAGCGCGCGCGAGGGCTCTGCCGACCGGTCTCCTGCGCGCGCGAGCGGTTGCCGCGAGGGCTGCCTGCCGAGCGGGTGGAGTTTCTGCCGGTACGGAAGCGACCTGAGCTGCCGCCGGTACTACGGGTGCGGTTCATTGAGGAACCTTCCTCGATACGGCGTATCGAGGAAGTCCGACCGCGCGATCACGAGCCGCGCGCGGATTCACAAGAATGAGCCGAGGGAATGCGAAAGGCCGCTCGGCGCTGAAGCCGGGGCTGTCAATAATCCGGGAACTCCGGGTACTCCGGGAACAACGGGTACTCCGGGAACGCGGGGATAACAATGAGCTGGGGCCCGCACCACAAGAGCGCGGGCCCCAGCCACATGTCGCGTCAGCGTCAGGCGGGAACGATGTTCTCGGCCTGCGGGCCCTTCTGGCCCTGCGTGACGTCGAAGGTAACCTTCTGGCCTTCCTGAAGCTCGCGGAAGCCGGAGGTGGCGATGTTCGAGTAGTGGGCGAACACGTCAGCGCCGCCGCCGTCCTGCTCGATGAAGCCGAAGCCCTTTTCCGCGTTGAACCACTTCACGGTGCCAGATGCCATATTGAATCTCCCTTGGGGGGCAGTGCCGGATTCCGCACTTTACGGATCCGAGTCGCCGCGATGATCACCCCTCCGGAAAGATCCGGAAAGCTCTGCAAAGAAACAAGTCTCTGGCAACCAAAACTGCAACTGCTATCACGCTAACACAGGTCGGGCGGCAGGCGCCCGTACATTTTCGGGTCCGTTCGGGAATTCTCATCCCGCCGGGGCCCCTAATTCTGTACCGGCGGGACTAGATATTTGCGCCGTGCTCGTCCTGCTTCCGGCGCGTCTCCCGGTTGCGGCGGAGGGCGTCGTCGAGCTGGTCCTCCAGAGAGACGATGCGGCAGGCGGCCTCGACGGGGGTGCCCTGGTCGACGAGTTCTCGGGCGCGGGCGGCGATCCGCAACTGGCGGCGGGAGTACCGGCGGTGGCCGCCCTCCGAACGCAGGGGGGTGATCAGCTCGGCTTCCCCGAGGGCCCGGAGGAAGGCGGGGGTGGCGCCGAGGATGTCGGCGGCTCGTCCCATGGTGTAGGCGGGGTAGTCGTCGTCGTCGAGGTTTCCGGCGACGGGGGCGTTCTCAGCGGGCATGGCACCTTCGTTTCGCGGACGCGGCACAACCCTAACTCCGGCAAGCGGAGAATGTGGTCCAGCCGCGACAGACTTTCTTCCGCCGCGTTGGCCGGGCTGCTCAAGGGTCATCAGCGCACCGGGCGCCGGCGGGCGCGCCGAAATCCCACCACTGCGAAGAACGCCACATCGGCCACGAAGATCACGACCCCGATGGCCAGCAGATAGCCCAGGCCGTCCGCCGCCGCACCGATGACTCCCAGGGCCACGGCCACCAGCAGGAGTAGCAGAAACGACGTCGCCATCGACCCGATCACCTCCTGGCGGTCAGCGGCGCGCGAGTTGACGTTCGCCGTGGACCCCCGGCCGGTAGGCGAGGTCGTAGTAGCGGAAGATCGTCTCCTCCTGCTCGGCGGGCAGGACGTCGTCCGTCCCGATCGAAGGCGCCTTCCGTACCGTCCCCTTGGCGTGCGGGACCTTGAGGTAGTCGGGCCCCAGGATCGCCTCGTCGAGCGGGACGAAGACCAGACGCTGACGGGTGGGCAGGCCCGTACGGACCGTCGCCATGGCGGGTTCGTCCGTGGCCGTGTCCACGTAGACGGCTTCGAGGGTGCCGATCTTGTGGCCCTTGGGGTCGACCACGTCGTGTTCGCGCCACTCCCGGACATCGGCCGCGTGGATCATGGCTGCCCCGTGTCCGCGCTGCCGAAGGGGGCCGAGAGGGGCTCGGCACCGACGGTGTCGACGAGGATCTGCCGGGCCCCTTTGAGGTTGTCGGCGCGCACCGCTTGGGCCATCGCCGCGCGCGCCGCGTCGGGCGGGCTGTCCGGCGGTACGACGAGCAGGGAGAAGAGGTCCTGATCGCCCCGGGTGACCAGGACGGTGTCGTCGCCCACGGACGAGGCGTCGAGGTGCACGACCCGGCCGTCGACGACCAGGCGCGTCGGCAGTCCGTCCCAGGCGGCGGAGTCCAGGCCGAGCCGGGCGATGGGCCCGAGGTGTTCGGTCAGCGCGCCGACCAGGCCGGGCAGTTCGACCGCGACGTCACGGGAGCGCGGCCACCACGCGCCGTCGAGGACGCCTTGGCGGTCGCGTGTCGTCTCCAACCGGAGAAGTGCCGTCCCGGGACGTAGGGACTCGTGGGCTCCGTCCGCGAGCAGTCCCGTGGCGGGTGGGGGATCGGTACCGGGCACTGTGCTCACCTTTGTCCTGGTCGTCTCGTCCCACGCTACTCCTGCGCCCGGTCCCCGGCCCGGCTCGCCGGTGCGCCTGCGCGGATGCTCCTGGCCGGACCTGGGCGGGAGTACGGTGAAAGTGCCGAGGGCTCTTCGCGCGCCCACTGCCAGGCGGCGCCGTTCTCGGTGAGCCACGACGCCGGGCCGGCCGTGTCCGGGCCCGGGGCAGGATCCGCCTCATGGCCGTCAACGTGCCCGCCCATCCGGGCCGGCAAGCGCCGTCGCCCCTGGAAGGGGAACGGATCCGCCCGCTGTCCCGAGGGCAGATCGAGGACCGGCGCAAGGAACTCGGCGATCTGTACGCGCAGACCTCCGGGGCCGATCCGCAGGCGTGGAACCTGGAGCGCGAGCTGTTCCTGCGGCGGCTCGCCGCCGAGGTGCAGCGACCGGGTTTCGCCCTGCTGGTCGCGGAGCGGGAAGGAGTTGCACTGACGGGGTGCGCCTACGGCTTTCCGGTGTCCGCGCACGGGCCCTGGTGGCGAGGCCTGGACGGGTACCTCCCCCGGGATCTGCTCGGGCTCGCCGCCTGCGGAAGGCTCTTCGCGGTCGCCGGGCTCCTGGTCGACTCCCGGGTGCACACCCAGAACCCGGGCCGTGACTGGAACCTCGCCCGGCGCCTGCAGCGGCGGTTGCTCGCCGACCGCGCCGCCGGGCTCGCCGGCCATCCCGCCGTGCTCGGCGTCACGCTGGTCGACCGCGGCGACACCGCGACCCTTCGGGCCCTACGGTCCTGGGGCTGGCGCTCGGTGCGGGCCGACGCCCGGGACACGCCCCTGACGGCGCCGTGTCGCGCCCTGGTCGTCGGCCCGTGACGCCGTTCGCGCCATCGGCGGCCACGGCTCGTACCCCGTGCGGCAGTTCAGGAAAAGGTGGCGGCACCGGCTCCCCGGCGGCCGGCCCGCTGCCCGGTCATCTCCTGGCCCGTCATCATGTCCCGGGCGTCCCGCCCGGGTCCGCCGAACGCCGCGCGCGTTGCCCGAGGCACTTCAGGCGGTGGCGTGGATGAGGAGCAGGGCGACGTCGTCGCTGCGGTGCGCGTACTCCCGGGCGTCGTGGACGAGGGTGTCGGCGAGGGCTTCCACCTCCAGGGTGCCGGCCCCTGCCAGCCGGGCGGCGAGGGCGTCGGTGACCTCGTCGAGGTCGACGCCGGGGACCTCGACCAGGCCGTCGGTGTACAGCAGGAGGACGGCACCCGGCGGCAGGGCGATCTCGATGGCCGGGTAGGTGGCGGCGGGGTCGATGCCCAGCAGGAGGCCGGGCGGCGGGCGCAGGACCTCGGTGTGTCCGTCGGGGTGGCGCAGGACGGGCGGCGGGTGGCCGGCGCTGGCCAGGCAGGCGCTGTGGTGCGCCAGGTCGAGATGGACGTAGAGGCAACTCGTGAACAGGCCCGGATCGAGGTCGGTGAGCAGGCGGTTGGTGCGGGCGAGGACCTCGCCGGGGGGTGAGCCGGCCATGGCGTGCACGGCCGTGCGGACCTGGCCCATGAGCGCGGCGGCCTGCACGTTGTGGCCCTGGACGTCACCGATGGCCGCGGCGGCGGTGGTGTCGTCGAGGCGGATGAGGTCGTAGAAGTCGCCGCCGATCTCCATGCCGCGGCCGGCGGGGAGGTAGCGGGCGGCCACGTCGAGCCGGGGCATGTGGGGCAGGGCGTGGGGCAGCAGGCCGGCCTGGAGGCTGTGGGCGAGTTCGTGGTTGGCGTCGTAGAGGCGTGCGCGGTCCAGTGCTTGGGCGATCAGGCCGGCCAGGGAGGTGAGGACGGCGCGCTCCTCGGGAGGGAAGGGATGGGGGCGGTCGTAGGCGAGGACGAGCGAGCCGACGGGGCGTCCGGAGGTGATCAGCGGGAGGAAGGCCCAGGCGGCCATGTCGTCCTGGAGGACCGCCGGGGGATAGGCGCGTCTCAAGTCGGCGAAGGTGGCGAAGAAGCTGGGGATGCCGCTGGTCAGGGCCTGCACCGCGGGGGTCGGCGAGGTCAGTGGGGCGGCGTCCAGACGGCTCATGAGTTCGTCGGTGTAGCCGCGGTGGCCGATGATCCGCAGCCTGCCCTCTTCCGCGGTCATCAGCGCCAGGGCCCGGGCTCCGGTGCCGTGCGGCACCTGGTCGCCGACCCGGTCGACGACGTCCCGCACGCCGACGGCCTCCGTGAGCGTCGCCGCCAGGTGCATGAAGTGGTACAGCGCGGCGGCCCGGCCGGTGGCGGCGGGCGGCGCGGGGCCCGGCGGCCGCGGATTGTCCGGGGCGCCCGTCGCGGGGACGGGGACGATGCGCACGCTGATGCCCGAGGCGTCCGGGTAGAGGCGGAACGACAGCCAGGTGTCCGGTGGGCGCAGGGCGGTGAAGGACGTGGGCCGGCGGCTGACCACCGCCGCCCGGTAGTGGTCCTCGGCGACGGGGTCGTTCAGCCAGGGCAGTGCCTCCCACGGCCGGGCCCCCAGCAGATCGGACGTGCCGACGCCGAGGAGGTCGGCGGCGGTGGCGGTGACGAAGCCGATCCGCCCGTCCACGTCCAACGCGCAGCAGCCGCCGGGAAGGCGGGCGGCGAAAGCCACCGCGACCTGGGCCGGGGACGCCTCGGACGCGCCGGCTCCGGGCGGGGGCACCAGGAGCGGTTCGGTCGGCGGCAGTACGGGGCGGCCGCTGTCGGCGGCGGCCCGCAGCAGCAGGCCCAGGCGGTGGCAGACCTCGCCGATCGCGTCGCGTTCCGCCGGGCGCAGCTCCTCGGGGTGCGACCCTGGCCACTGGAGCACGAGTCCGCCCCACTGCGTGCCGTCGGTGGTGATCGCGGCGGCGGCCAGCGTGAACGGGTACGGCAGTACGAGGGCCGTCTGCGGGTACCGGCGGGCCAGTTCCTCCTGACCGCCGAGCCACACCAGGCGACGCTCCCGCAGGGCGTCCGCCACCGGCGTCGGAGCACCCAGGGCGGCCCTCGCCCACGGCGCGGCGATCTCCCACGGGACTCCGCTCAACAGGGCCAGCCTCAGCACCCGCTCGCCCGGCCGCAGCAGATACACCGCGCCCACACAGGCACCCGTGTCCCGCATGGCCTCCACCAGGACCGGCGCCAGCACCTGCGGCCCGGAGCCCGGGTCGGCCACGGCGCGGGCGGCGCCCCCCACGCCCTCACCCCTTGCCGTCGGTGACATCCGGGGAGCCATAAGCGGACAATACGCCCGCATGGGTGAGGTGGCATCCCACCCACCGCCGGGTCCGTTCGGCCCTCGTCCAAGGCCTGCCGCCGCCGGACCCGCCTCCGGCCTCTCAACTGGGTCGGTTACTGTGCAGGGCGAAGTGACATGAAGGGGGCAGAGCAAGGCGGAGGGCAGGGCTGTGGCGGACGAGGGGCGGCTGGTCGCCGGGCGTTACCGGCTCGTCGAGCCCGTCGGCAGTGGCGGTATGGGCACCGTGTGGCTGGCCGAGGACGAGGTGCTCGCACGCCGCGTCGCGCTCAAGCGACTGCACACGCAGCCGCATCTGTCCGACGCCGAGGTCGCCACGCTCTATGAGCGCACCCGCCGCGAGGCACGCAGCGCCGCCCGGGTGGTCCACCCCAACGTGGTCGTCGTGCACGACGTCGTCGAGGACGACGGCCGGCCCTGCATCGTCATGGAGTACGTCCCGGCGCCCACCCTCGGCGACGTCCTCAAGGGCGGGCACACCCTGCCGCCCGAGGAGGCCGCCCGCATCGGCCTCGGCATGATCGCCGCCGTGCGGGCCGCGCACGCCGCCGGCGTCCTGCACCGCGACATCAAGCCCGGCAACGTCCTGCTCGGCGCCGGCGGCCGGGTCGTCCTGACCGACTTCGGGATCGCGCAGACCGCCGGCACCTCGACGCTCACGCAGACCGGGGAGATGGTCGGCTCCATCGACTTCATGGCCCCGGAGCGGATCCGCGGCCACAAGCCCGGCCCCTCCTCCGACCTGTGGTCACTGGGCGCGACGCTGTACCAGGCGGTCGAGGGGAGGCCGCCGTACCGCCGGTACACCGCCATGGAGACGGCGTACGCCATCGCCGTGGACCCGCTGCAGCCGATGCGGCAGGCCGGCCCGCTGGAACCGCTCATCGAGGTCCTGCTGTCGAAGAACCCGGAGGACCGGCCCACGGCGGAGCAGACGGAACGAGCCCTGCGGGCCACCTGGTCCGGCGGCCCGACGACCACGCTGTCGGCCGGGGCCGCCCACGACGACCCCGCCGGCACTCATGACACCGCGCCGACGTCTCCGCCGCAGCCGCCCCTGCCTGCGCCACCGCACCAGGACGGCCGGGGCGGCCGGAAGCGAGGGCGGCGCACCCTCGGGGCCGTCGCCGTCGCGCTGGCCGCGCTCGCCGCCGCCGGCACGCTCTACGTGTCCTCGCAGGGTGGCGACGGTGACGCGGCCGACACACGCAGGACCAGCAGCGCCCCCACCCCGTCGACCTCCCCCTCGCCCGTCCCCGACGGCTACCACCTGGTCCGCGACAAGCAGCTCGGCGTCTCCTTTCCCGTGCCGGACGGCTGGAAGCGGAAGAAGGGTGCGGCCGACGAGGTCACCTACACCGATCCGACCGGCCTGGCCGGCATCACCATCGGCATGGTGGACCCGGCCGGCTCGCACCCCATCGAGCATTTCAAGGACATCGAGGCGAACACCAAGGCCAACTACTCCACGTACCGCAGGCTGCGGATGCAGAAGACCACGTTCAAGGACAAGCCGGCCGCGGTGTGGGAGTTCACCTTCCACGGCCGGGCCCGCGTCTTCCGCGCCATCGACCTCGGGTACGGCGAGGCGGGCGGCCGGGAGTACGACATCTACCTGTCGGCCCCGGACGCCGAATGGGACACGTTCCGCCCCGTCTTCGACAACGTGCGCGACGGGTTCGCCGACTAGGGCCTGTCGTTACGGCAGGGCGCAGGAGAACAGCAGGCGCCAGGTCAGCGGTCCGGGGCTGCCGTCGGCGTCGCCGCGCAGTTCCCTACGCGTTCGCATGCGGGCGCCAAGAGCTGCGACGGCTTTACCCTCGCCCTCGTCACCGCCTGGACCCTGGGGAACGGAGGGCACGCCATGGCCCGCGTCGTCGAGTTGTCGTACTACCCCGTCAAGGGGTGTGCCGGGGTGTCGGCCCGCGAGGCGCTGCTGACGCCCGCCGGGCTCGCGCACGACCGGAGCTTCATGGTCGTCGGTGAAGAGGGCGGGTACCGCAGCCAGCGCCGCGATCCTCGACTGGCCCTGATCCGGCCCGCCGTCAGCGACGACGGCGGACGGCTCACCCTCCGCGCGCCGGACGCCGAGCAGCTGGACCTCGCCGTGGACACGTCGGGTGCGCGCCGCCCCGTGGACCTGTTCGGTACGGCCTACCAGGGCATCGACCAGGGCGACACGGCCGCCGCATGGCTCTCCGACGTGCTCGGCGTGCGCAGTCGCCTCGTACGGGTCCCGCCGGAACACGACCGAGTGACCGACGGCTGCATCCCGGGCACCTCCGGCTACGCCGACAGCTGTGCGCTGCACGTCCTGTCCCGCGCCACCCTCGCCCTGCTCAACCGCAAACTGGCCGAACGCGGCGCCGCGCCCCTGCCCATGAACCGCTTCCGCCCGAACATCGTGATCGACGGCTGGGACGAGCCGCACACCGAGGACCGGGCCCACCGCCTCACGACGGGCACCGCCGAGCTGGGCTACGCGAAGCTCGCCATCCGCTGCGCCGTCACCCTGGTCGAGCAGGAGTCCGGGCGCCGAGCGGGCCCGGAGCCACTGCGCACCCTCGCCGGCTACCGGCGGGCGACCGAGGGTGGAGTCGCCTTCGGCGCGAAGCTCTCCGTGCTCCGGCCCGGCAGGGTGAGCGTCGGAGACGAGGTGACCGTCACGGCCTAGGGCGAGTCCGAACTGCGGTCGGCGCCGTCCCGTGTCCGTGGGGCCGCCGCGTCCTCCTCTCAGTAGAGGATCGAGGGCAGATACTCCCCGGTGGGGTCGTTGTAGAGCCCGATGGTCATCAAGCTCAGCAGCTGCACCACTTTGAGGCCGTTGGCGAGGCACCAGCGCAGCAGCTGGCTGTTGCGCGCGGGGACGAGGAAGCCGGGGCCGCCGAAGGCGGAAGCCGAGCCGATCAGGGCCTGGAGGTCGCTGTTGGTCTCGCCGACCGCGTGCGCGAAGAACGCCAGATCCGTGGCGTAACCCGTGACGCGCCCCTGGTGCTCGACGACCCGGGCCGTACCTTGTTTGAGCGCGTCGACGACCTCGCCGCCCCGGTCGACGCCGTGGACCTGCCGGCACAGTTCGTTGCATGCTCCGAGGTCCGCGTCCGTGGCCTCCCGGACAGTGTGCCCGGGCACCGCGCGCGAGAACGCGGGCCCCTGCATGCATGCCACCGTCTCCCGGAACACGAACCCCAGGCTCGCGTACAGCGAGAACGATCTGTTGTGGTACCCGCTCTGCAACAGCCGGATCCCCGGCACCCTGCGCTCGGCGGCCCGGCCCATCACGTCCAGCATCAGCCGGCGGCCCACACCCCGGTTCTGCACCGCGGGATCGATGGTGATGGGCCCGACCCCGACGACGGCCGACCGCTCGTCGAGGAAGTTGCTGCCCACGATTCGCCCGTCGAGTTCGGCGACGACGCTGTAGAACCCCGGGTGGCTCAGGCCCGCCTCGGTCAGGGCGACACCTACCTCGAGATTGGGAATATCGGGTGGAAAAGCATGCTCACGCGCTCCCCTAGGGGCCCGCTGTCCCCGCCAGGAGCCGCCGTCACAGTGGCCTCAGAAGGCGACCTCCTTCGCCGTGAGGATGCGGGCGCCCATGTTGCGCTCCATCATTTCCAGGGCGGCGGACGCCAGATGGGGATGGATGGAGGCGACGGCGTCCTTGGGCACCGTGACCTCCAGATGGCGGATGTGTGCGTCCAGCGCGGAGTACAGGACGCATTGCTCGGTGACCTGACCGGTCAGCACCACTTGTCCGACGCCCAGGCGCCACAGGAGGTAGCCCAGCGGCGTCTCGTAGAAGACGGAATGGCGGGCCTTCACCACGAACAGCGACTCGTCGTCGGGCCGTATCGGCTCGATCAGGTCGGCGTGCGGCCGGGCCAGCGCGGTCTGAACGAGTTCCCCGTGGTGGGAGCGCCACGAGCCGAAGTTGTCGTTCGCGTAGATCACCGGTACGTCCGCCTCGCGGGCCCGGCCGATCAGCTCCGCCAGGACGGGCACGATCCGCCGGACGGACGGCACGAGCAGCTCGGCGTCCTCGTGGTCGTAGGTGTTGATCATGTCGACCACGATGAGAGCGAGCCCCGTCTGGTCCGTTCGCCGCTCCACGACCTGAGCCGTCCGTCCGGTGCCGTCAGCCACGCAGCTGCGGGAGGATCTTCGTACGGTAGAAGTCGAAGAAGCTCCGCTGCTCCTTGCCGATCTGGCTGACGTACACCGTGTCGAACCCCGCGTCGATGAACGCGGTCAGGGCCTCGATGTGCGTATCCGGATCGTCACCGCACGGCACGGCCGACGCCACCTGGTCCTCCGTGACCAGCTCGGATGCCTGCTCGAAGTGGCGCGGGGTGGGGAGGATCTGGGCGAGTTCACCGGGGAGTTGCTCGTTCGCCCACAGGCGGTGCGCGGTGCGCAGCGCCTCCTGCCGGTCCGTGCCCCAGCACACCTTGAGTCCCCCGTACACCGGCTTGGTGCCGCCGCCGGCGCGGCGGAAGCGCTCGATCAGGGCGGTGTCGGGCGTGGTCGTGATCAGCCCGTCGCCGATGCGGGCCGCCGTCTCGGCGGCCAGGGGACCGAAGGCGGAGACGTCGATGGGTACCGGCTCGTCGGGGAGGGTGTAGAGGCGGGCGTTCTCCACGGTGTAGTGCTTGCCGTAGTGGCTCGTCTCCTCGCCGGTGAACAGCTGCCGCATGATCTGTACGGCCTCCGCCAGCATCTCCAGGCGTACCGGCGCCTCGGGCCAGTGGGTGCCCAGGATGTGCTCGTTGAGGGCCTCACCGGTGCCGACCCCCAGCCGGAACCGGCCGCCCAACTGTGCGGCGCTCGTGGCGGCCGCCTGGGCGATCACCGCGGGGTGGGTGCGCACGATGGGGCAGGTCACGGCCGTCTCCACGGGCAGCGAGACGGCCTGTGACAGCGCGCCGATCACCGTCCACACGAACGGACTCTGGCCCTGGTTGTCGTTCCACGGGTGGTAGTGGTCCGAGATCCACAGGGAGCCGAAGCCCGCCTGCTCGGCCATCCGCGCCTGATCGACGAGCTCTGCCGGGGTGTGTTCCTCGCACGACAGGAAGTATCCGAAATCAGGCATCGCCTCTCCCGGGTGGCACGTGTGGTGCGGTACTGCAAACGCGCTGGCGAGTACCCGGCGACCCGACGGGCGTAACAACGGGTGCACAGGAACCGTCCACCCCGAGGTGGAGGACGCCGCCCGCCGGTTCCTGCTCCTCGGGATTCTCCCCCTGTGGGTCGTCATGGGGTGGCTCGCCCGCGTCAATCCCCTGGTGCTCAGCACGATGGGCGCGTCCGCCGTGGCGCACGGTGCCACCGCGCTGTACGACGTGTCGCTGGCCACCGGTCGGCGCGAGGTCCGCCCCATCGAGCAGCACATCCACAGCTTCCTCGAAGTGCTGCCGCTCACCGCCCTGGCGTTCACCGCCTGCCTCCATCCCGACCAGGTCCGCTCGACTCTGCGCGGCGGACCGCATCCGCAGGACTGGCGTCTGCTGCCCAAGGAACGTCCGCCGTCGGCCGCGTATCTCGCCGGGCTCGCCGCCGTGATCGGGCTGGGCGTCGTCGTGCCGTACGCCGAGGAGCTGCGCCGGTGTCTGCGGGCCCGGTCCCGGGCGTAGGGCGGGTGGCGCTCGCGAGGCGTCAGTGCTCCGCGAGGACCCGTACTCAGTGCTCCGCGACCACCCGTACGGTGTCCAGGCGCCGGTCGGCCGCGTCCGGAAGGAACATCCCCGCCTCCACCCCGGTGACCAGGTATTCCAGTACCGGCTGGGTGAGGCGTTCGCCCGGCAGGACCACGGGGATGCCGGGCGGGTAGGGCGTGATCATCTCCGCGGCGATCCGGTCGACGGCTTCGGCCGCGGAGACCTTCGCGTGCGGCGCGAAATAGGCGTCCCGGGGCAGCAGGACCTGGTCCATCCGCAGCTCGGCCGGGGATGGGACGGCGACCTGCGGGTCGTCCCGTAGTTCGCCGGCGTGGTCGGCCAGCTCGCGCAGGGCGGTGAGCAGCCGCGCGGTGGTCTTTTCGTCGTCGGCGTGGGTGAGCTGCGCGCTGATACGCCGGTGGTCGAAGAGGTGGGCGTCGAGGTGATGGTGAGCCCGCAGCCAGTCGGCCGCCCGGTAGCCGCTGGTGCCGAGGTCGCCGATGTCCATGACGACGGGGAGAGGGTCGAAGTCGGCGGCCAGTCCCGGGCCGCAGAAGTCGGTCGCGTCGTTGACGTGGAAGCCGTCGATCGCCTCGATGGCCGTGCGGGTCCGCGCCGCCAACTCCAGGGCCCCGCCGATGAGTTCATGACCGTGCTGGACCATCTGCCGACGCCAGGCGTCGATGCCGGCGTAGATCAGGACGTTCGGGCTGGTCGTGCCGAGCAGGTCGGCCCGCGAGGCCAGTTCGGCGGGGTCGATGAGGTCGCCCTGGAGGTGGAAGACCGAGCCCTGCTCCAGTCCGCTGCCCATCTTGTGGATGCTGGTCACGCAGATGTCGGCGCCCGCGTCCATGGCCCACGCCGGCAGATCGTCGTGGAAGGGAAGGTGCGCTCCCCACGCCTCGTCCACGATGAGCGGCTTTCCCCGCCGGTGACAGACCTCGGCGATGCCTCCGAGGTCGGCCGCGGCGCCGTACGGCGTGGGGCTGGTGACCAGGGCTCCGTCCGCGTCCGGATGCTCCGCGAACGCCTTGTCGTAGGCGGCCGTGGACGGGGGGTGGGCGAGGTGCCGGGCGGCGTCCCACTGCGGCTCCACCCACACCGGCTCGACGCCGGACAGGATGAGCCCGGCCACGACCGACTTGTGCGCGTCGCGCCCGACGAGGAGCCGGTGGCCGGGGCGGGTCACCGCCAGCATGGCGGCCTTCACGGACAGGGAACTGCCGCAGGTCGAGAAGAAGGTGTGGTCCGCGTGCACCGCGTCGGCCATGAGGTTCTCGGCCCGCTCCAGCACGCCGCCCCTGGCGAGCCGGTCGTCCAGGCCGCCGTTGGCCAGGACGTCGCCGAAGAACACGGCATCGCCCAGCACGGCGCGGGCGCGTGGATCCGCGCCGCGTGCATGTTTGTGGCCTGGGGGAGTGAACCCCAACTCGTCGACGTGCTGGTACCGGGCGAGTGTTTCGAGGATCGGGGCCTCGGCGTGGTTCGCACCCATGAGGGGCTGGGTGCCCTGCGGTCCGGTCGGTATGCCGGGGCTTCGGACGGACCCTCCGGGGAACTCGGTCGATCCGAACGACGCCTACGACGCGAGCGAGGTGCCCGCACATGTCCAACCCACAGCAGCCGGAACAGCGGCGCAGCGCCAAGGGCGGTGCCACGCCCCAGGACAGCGCCGAACTCAAGGCCCGCCAGAGTCGGGCCGAGGGCGGCCAGGCCCATGGCACGGACAAGGGCGACAAGGGCGGCGGCGAAGGCGGGGGCGTGCCCCCGGATCAGCGGTCCGAGCACCCGGGATGAGGAGTTGACCGCCGGTCGCTTCGTGGCTTCGTGGCTTCGTGGCTTCGTGGTGAGGTCCGCCGACGGCACCTCACCACGGTCCCTGCCGGCGGCGCCCGGCGCAGGTCACGTCGGCGCAGGACCCGCGCGACGAACGGACGGTTGGCGCCGAGCGGCAGCAAGGGTGTCGCGCACCACGGTGTGCACCGGAAGCGGCACCCCGTCCCCTACTTGCACACGGTCGGCCGGACCGTGTTGGAGCCGACGTCCAGCGCGCTGACTCTCATGGCCCCGGGGTACCCCGGGCGGGGCACGTGAAGCGTCGGGTTTCCCGGGTACCCGGCGCTTCGCACACGCACAGCGAGGCCGGCCCGCCCGCCGCAGATCGGCCTCGGTGAAGAGCGGACAAGGAGGCATCAATGAGCACGGTCAAGGAAACAGTCGACGTGGACGTCTCGCTCCGCAGGGCGTACGACCAGTGGACGCAGTTCGAGGACTTCCCGAACTTCATGGAGGGCGTCGAGGAGGTCACGCAGCTCGACGACCGGCACAACCACTGGACCACCAGCATCGGGGGCATCCGGCGCGAGTTCGACACGGAGATCGTCGACCAGCTGGCGGACGACCGGATCACCTGGCGGTCCATCGGCGGTGACACCGAGCAGCGCGGCATGGTCCGTTTCGAGCGCCTCGACGACTCGCACACCCGGGTGGAGCTCACGATGGACGTCGAGCCCACCGGCGCCGCCGAGAAGGGCGCGGACGCGCTGGGCATGATCGACCGACGGGTGAAGGGCGACCTGCGTCGCTTCAAGGACTACGTCGAGAGCGGCGGCGGCCCGAGCGGCGGCTGGCGCGGCCGCATCCGCCCGGGGGACCCGGGCACCACCCTCTGACCCATCCGTTCGGGACGTGGGCACCAGCCTCCGACCCATCCGGCCGGCCCCGCGCTCCAGCGGGGCCGGCCGTGCGGCGTGCCCGGCGAGCGCACTCCGTCACTCGATGAGCCCGGCCCTCTCGCAAGCGGCCGCGAACCTCGGGGTGCAGATCTGGTCGGTCGTGTACACGCCGTCCTTGAGCACGGTGTCCTTGATGTCGTCGACGGTCACGGGGATGGGGTCGAGCAGGATCGCGGGGATGTCCTTGGTGGTGGCCGTGTCGACCGTGGTCTCGGCGATGTCGTCGAGGTTCTCGCCGCGGCCGAGGGCGACGGCCATCTCGGCGGCCGCGTCGGCCTCGGCCTTGAAGGGCTTGTAGACGCTCATGTACTGCTCGCCGCTGATGATGTGCTGCACGGCCGGGAGGTCGGCGTCCTGGCCGGTGACAGGGGGCAGCGGCTCGATACTGGACGCCTTGAGGGCGGAGATGACGCCGGAGGCGAGACCGTCGTTGGCGGCGTAGACGCCGTCGATGCCGTCGGCGCCCAGGGCGGCGACGGCGCGGACCATGTTGGCGTGGGCGCTCTCCTGCTTCCACCCCTGGATGTCGTACGTCTTGCCGATCTCGACCTTGCCCTCGAGGGCGGACAGCGCGCCCCTCTTGAAAGCGATGTTGGTCGGGCTGGTCTGGGGGCCGTTCATCATGACGATCCGGCCGCCGTCCGCCTTGTCGCCCATGGCCTTGAGGAGCGCCTCGCCCTGGAGCTTGCCGACCCGTTCGTTGTCGAAGGAGACGTAGGCCGAGATCGGGCCCTCGACGAGGCCGTCGTAGGCGATGACCGGGATGCCCGCGTCGTGTGCCCGCTCGACCGCGGAGCGCAGAGATCTGAAGTTCACGGCGCTGAGGATCAGGACCTCGACGTCCTTGTTGATCAGGGTGTCCACCAGTTGCTGCTGGGCGGCCACGTCGCCCTCGGCGTTGCCGTACTCCACCCGGCAGTCCTCGCACAGCTCCTTGAGCTTCTTCTCGATCAGGGGCTTGTCGAACTTCTCCCAGCGGGTCTGGACGACTTGGCTGAACAACAGCCCGACCGTGAAGCCGCCTTCACCGGAGCCGACCCCGCCCGACCCGGCGGATTCCCCGGCCGTACCGCAGGCAGTCAGCGACACGACCAGCGACAGCGCGGCCGCGGCGATGACCGTACGACCCCGATACGCACTCACACGGGGACCTCCTGCCACTCACTGCCAGGATAGGCCGGGCGCTGGAGCGTGACCTGGGCACGGCACAGGAGTGACACCGAGCCCGCCGGGTCCGACCGGCGGACTCGGTTCCGGCGCCCCGCCGGCGACCGCGCCGAACCCAGCAGCCGCCTCGGGGCCGGGGACCCTCAGGCGTCGGCGGCCTTCGACACCGCCGGCCCGCCTTGGGCGCCGCTCTGGAGAGGCAGGCGTCCAGCACGATGCCTCCCGGCGCCACGCCGCCCCACCACACACCCGCCCGGCCCCCGCCTCGGTACCGCCCGACGCGCACCGAGCGCGTCCCGGCCCACCCGGCGCTGTCGCAGCACGCCGTGCTCAGCCGACGAGGTTGTCGACAAGGTCGAGATCCGGCAGTTCCAGCGAGCAGATCCGCTCGGCCTCGTCGGCGGGGATGCCGAACTGCCGCAGCAGGCCGTGGGCGACCATGTCCGAGGACTTCGCGTCGTCGCGGTCGGGCTGCGCGTGCAGCAGCGCGCCCAGTGCCAGCACGGCGCCCGCCGTCACCGCCAGCGCGAGGTCCGGGTCCTCCACCTCGAACCGCCCCGCGGCCACCGCGGCGCGGATGTCGTGGAGCGCCCGCGGCGCGAGGCCCCGGTCGGACTGGGCCAGTTCGGGGCCGTGGTTCAGGAGGATCCGGCTCAGCTCGGGGTGGCGGCGGTGCAGGCGGCCGGTCATGCGGAAGCTCTGCGCGTATGCGACCGCGGGGTCGTCGATGTCCGCGGTGAGGCGGTCCATCGCATCGCCCCACCACTCCAGCGCCTCCTCGACGGCGACGCGGAAGAGCTCCTCCTTGCTGTCGAAGTGGTTGTAGAAGGAGCCGACCCCGACATCGGCGAGCTCGGTGATCTCCTGGATGGGGATGTCGGTCCGCCTTTCGGCCAGCACCCGCTGGGCCGCGTGTACCAGCGCGCTGCGCGTCCGCGCCCTGCGCCGGTCGGCACGCCTGGGCGCGACCTTTTCGCTCATCACATCCTCCATCCGGCCCGTCCCGCGCGCGCAGCGCCTCGCGTCACCCGCACTCTAGCCGCCCCGCCTCGCTTCTTGAATAATTCCTCAGTTCTATTGACTGATATCAGTCTCTGAACTGAACATATCTTCAGGAGGTGGTGACGATGGGGACCCACAACGACCTGCACTCCGAGCAGGGCGCACTCCCCGGAGAGCATCCGGGCCGGGCGGCGAACCCGGTGATCAAGGTCCACGACATCGCGTGGCTGGAGTTCGTCAAGCCCGACCTGAACCGCGCCGAAGCCTTCGCGCAGGCGTTCGGCTTCACCACGTCGTACCGCGACGGCCACGAGCTGCACCTGCGGGGAACGCAGGCGGGCGCGCCGTGCGTGATCATCCGCAGGGGCCGCAAGTCGCGGTTCCTGGGCCCGGCCTTCCAGGCGGCCGACCCCCGCGATCTGCTGCGGCTGGCCGACGCCACCGACACCCGCGTGCACCCGGGGCCCGACCCCCTGGGCGGGTCGGTCGTGGACCTGCTCGACCCGGGCGGGCTACGGGTCCGTGTCGTGGCCGGCACCCACGAGCTGCCCGCACGGGCGGGGCAGCAGCCGCAGACGCTCAACTTCGGCGGCGACCTCGACCGGGGCAACGCCACCCAACGGCCGCCCCGGGAACCGGCGGGCGTGCGGCGCCTCGGCCATGTCGTCCTCCAGACGACCACCTACCTGCGCACGCTGAACTGGTATCTGGAGCATCTCGGCCTGATCGTCAGCGACTTCCTCTACTACGAGGGTCAGCGCGAGCGCGGCCCGACGATGAGCTTCATCCGCTGTGACCGGGGCCGAACCCTGACCGACCACCACACCCTGGCCCTGACGCTGGGTCCCGCCAACCGGTATGTGCACTCGGCGTACGAGGTGACCGACCTCGACGCGCTGGCAGCCGGCGGTGAGTACCTGCTCGGCGAGGGCTACCGCCGCTCCTGGGGGATCGGCCGGCACATCCTCGGCAGCCAGCTCTTCGACTACTGGCGCGACCCCGATGGCTTCCTCGTCGAGCACTTCACCGACAGCGACATGTTCGACGCCTCCCTCGAACCCGGCTGGGCGCCGATGACGGCCTCCGGGCTGGCGCAGTGGGGCCCGCCGGCCACCAAGGACTTCCTGGGCCTGGCCCCCGGACGCGAGTCGCTGGCCGAGCTGCGCTCGATCATCACCGCCCTCCGGGACGACGACAACGAGTTCGACCTCGAACGCCTGCGCGGCCTGCTGAAAGTGGCTACCTCATGAGCATCTCCGTCCTGCGTACCTCCGACGCCTGGTGGGTCGCCGTCGACGAGCGGCACGCCGTCCCGGTCGACACCGCCGCGACCACGACCGCCGAACTGCTCGACGACGTGGCCTCGGTCCACATGGCCCTCGCCGAGGCCCGCTCGGACAGCCGGTCGGCCGAGCCCCGCCCCATCGCCGAGCTGCCGCTCGTCTCCCCGGTCACCGCGCCGTGCCGGGTGGTCGCGCAGATGACCAACTTCGTCTCCCACGTGCGCGATTCGGGCATGGATCCCGAGACCGTCCCGCTGACCTTCTTCCGCAAGACGTCCGGCTCGATCAGCGGCCCGTACGACGAGATCGTCAAGCCCGCCCACGTCCGCTTCCTCGACTACGAGATCGAGCTCGGCCTGGTCATCGGACGCCCTCTCGACGTCGGCACCACCGTGACCGCCGCCGACTGGAAGCACCATGTCGCCGGGCTGGTCATCACCAACGACGTCTCCGCGCGCGACGTACAACTCCCCAAGACCCAGTTCTACGAGGCCAAGTCCTACCCGACCTTCACCCCGGTCGGGCCCGCCCTGGTCCTGCTCGACGCCGACGAACTCGACCGCCTCGCCGACCTGAGGCTCGTCCTCAAGGTCAACGGCGAGATCCGCCAGGACAGCGGCCTGACCGACATGATCTACACCCCGCTGCAGGCGCTCCAGGAACTCTCCCGCTTCCAGGCCCTGGCAACCGGCGACCTCATCCTCACCGGCACACCCGGCGGGACCGCCCTCAAAGCGCCGCCCAAGCCGGTGGCGCTCCTCGCCTCGCTCCTGCCGCCCGCGGTGAAGTGGAAGGCGTTCTTCAACTCCCAGGAGAAGAACGCCAAGTACCTCCGCGACGGCGACATCGTCGAGCTGTCCATCCGCACCCCCGACGGAGCCCTCGACCTCGGCACCCAGCAGAACAAGGTGAGGCACGCGTGACCACGACCCCCAGCGCCCACGTGACCTGGCCGCGCTACGACCACCCCGACGACCTGGCCGCCATCGAGGCCACCCCGCTCGCCGCTCGCGGGCTGCCCGCCACGTCGTACGACGCGCTGCGGCGAGCGGCCGAGCAGTGGCCCGAGCGGACCGCGCTCTGCGTCCTCCCCGACGCCGCCTCCTGGCGCTCGCCCGAGAACCGCACCTACGCGGACCTTCTCGCCGACGTGCACCGGACCGCCAACGCCCTGCACCACCTCGGCGTCCGCCGCCACGACACCGTCGCGCTGCTCTCCCCGAACTGTGACGAGCTCATCACCGCGCTCCTGGCCGCCCAGCTCGCCGGCATCGTCACCCCCGTCAACCCGGCGCTGGTCCGTGACCACGCCGCCGAGCTGATCCGCCGGTCGGGCGCCCGGGTGGTCGTCACCGCCTCGCCCGAGCTGGACCCCGAGGCGTTCGCCACCTGCGCCGCGCTGGCCCGGGAGGGACTGGTCGACCATGTGCTCCTCCTGCGCCCCACCGCCGCCGAGCGGGACACAGCGGTGCTGCCGACGGTGGAGAACGCCACCGTGGCCCACCTCACCGACCTCGCCGCCGACTGCCCGCAGGACCGGTTCCTCGGCGAGCCGCCGACCGGCTCCGACCTGGCCGCGTTCTTCCACACCGGCGGCACGACCGGAGCGCCGAAACTCGCCGCCCACACGCACGCCAACGAGGTCATCGACGCCTGGATGATCGCGGCCAACTCCGTACTGGACGAGGAGTCGGTCGTCTTCGCCGCACTCCCGCTGTTCCACGTCAACGCGCTCGTCGTCACGCTGCTGGCACCGCTGCTGCGCGGCCAACGGGTCGTCTGGGCGGGGCCGTTGGGGTATCGGGACCTCACGCTGTACGCCGAGTTCTGGCGCATCGTCGAGCACCACCGGATCGCCACGATGAGCGCCGTACCCACCGTGTACGCGGTCCTGGCCGGCTGCCCGGTCGACGGGGCAGACATCAGCTCGATGCGCTGCGCGATGGTCGGCGCCTCCGCCCTGCCCGACGGCGTGCGCACCACCTTCGAGACGGCGACCGGGATTCCGCTGCTCGAGGGCTACGGCCTGACGGAGGCGACCTGCGCCAGCGTCCGCGGGTTCCTGGAGCTGCGCCGGCCCGGCTCGGTGGGCCTGCGGCTGCCGTACCAGCACATCCGGATCGGGAACGGGCTGCCGCCCGGCGAGGTCGGCACCGTCTTCGTCAGCGGCCCCACCGTCTTCCCCGGCTACGTCGAGGGCCGTGACGCCGACGGCTTCCGGATCAGCGGCCAGGGAAAGGTGACCGACGGCTGGCTGGACACCGGCGACCTCGGCTACCTCGACGAGGACGGCTTCCTGTACCTCACCGGGCGCGCGAAGGACCTCATCATCCGCGGCGGCCACAACATCGACCCCCGGACGATCGAGGACGCGCTGCTCTCGCACCCCGCGGTCACCGGCGCTCAGGCCGTCGGACAGCCGGACGCCCGAGCGGGTGAGGTGCCGGTCGCGTACGTCACCCTCGCCGACGCCACGATCGGTGAGGATGACCTGCGTGCCTGGGCCGCCGCGCAGGTGAGCGAGGCGGCCGCCGCCCCCAAGGCCGTCCGCGTCCTCGACGCGCTGCCCGTCACCGCGGTCGGCAAGCCGTACAAGCTTCCGCTGCGCGCCGACGCCACCCGGCAGGCCCTGGCCGACGCCCTCGGCGACCTCGACGCCGTCGAGGAGACCAGCGCCGACGCCGACTCCGGGTCGGTGACGGCCACCGTCACCCTGCGCGCTTCGGCGTCGCCCGGCACGAGGGCCGAAGTGGAGCGCCGCCTCGGCAGCTTCGCGGTGCCCTGCCGCATCGTCGAGCGGCACTCGGGAGACGACTGACGTGCCACCGATCATCCGGCTGCTGGGCGCCGGAAAGCCGTCGGCAGCCGGTCGACGAACACGGCCACGCGCGCGAGTCGGGCCGCACGCGGGCGATATGTCATGACAGCTTGAGAGTCAAAAAGAGAGGCCCGATGGTGAGGTGATGAACGACACCGCCGCCGCGGCGCGGACGTCCAAGCGCATCCACGGTCCGGATCCTCACCGGAGCGAACACCCCACCGGCCAGACGATCAGCTCGAACCGGGACCGGAACGGTCGGACGCCGCGTTCGCGGCACGGCGGTACTCGGCGTTGATGCGCTGAGCTTCCTCAAGCTGGTCCTCGAGGATGACGATGCGGCAAGCAGCCTCGATCGGGGTTCCCCTGTCGACGAGCTCGCGGGCGCGAGCGGCGATCCGCAGTTGGTAGCGGGAGTACCGGCGATGTCCGCCCTCCGAGCGCAGCGGCGTGATCAGACGAGCCTCACCGATGGCTCGGAGAAAGGCGGGGGTGGTGCCGAGCATTTCGGCGGCCCGGCCCATGGTGTACGCGGGGTAGTCGTCGTCGTCCAGACGATCGCTGAGTGGAGTATCTGCTGCCATGTCACCTCGTTGTGCAACGCGTCGAGGGGCCCTGATGCCGTACGGCACCAGGGCCCCGAAGGGAATTCAACACCATCTGTCGGCCCTCATGCTGTGCCGACCTTCTGTTTCCGCTACCCGGCCCGACAAGGGGAGGGGTGCGGGGATCGCGGCTGCGTGACCGGGGACCACCATCCATTCCGGGGTCTTGCGGTACCCGGACCGAGCGCTTGCCGGGCCGGGCGATCCTGATGGCGTCTGCTCCTCCGTTTCTTCCTCTGAACCAACCACTTCGGTGAATGGGTACTGCGGTACTGCTCCGGTACTGCTGTCGGCAGCCCCTCGACCTGCGGGCTGCCCAGTGCGGCTCCCAGCTCCGTCACCGTTCCGCGTACACCGTGGCTTCGGAACTCCAGAGCCGCACTGACCTGCGAACTTCAGGTACTGCTACCCGCCAGTTCGTCTCTGCCGGGTCTCACTTGACCGTGTCAACGAGAAAAAGCGTAACCGCGTCAGGGATCAATGTCTACTCTGGCGAGAGTAGATTTTGGCGTTCAGGGGGCGCAGGCATCCTGGGATCTGCGACAGCGGATGGAAGAAGCCCTCGTGGGCGGCGAGAACGCGGCCCGTCCCGCAGAGCTTGCTCGGGCAGTCCGGGCGGGAGGCGGCTGCCGGCTGATCCGCATGCGGAATGCGTGGGGCCGCGGTCCTGAAGAACCGCGGTCGTCTCGGCCACCGGCGGGCGGCGCTACGGCGAGGTAGCGAGGTGGCGAGGTGGCGAGGGCGGGCATACGACGGTGAGGGCCCTGCCGACGCGCGTCGGCAGGGCCCTCACCGGGTCCTTGGTGGCGGTTCTCCGCCGGTCCTTCACCTCTGCTCGGTGGCGGTGCCTCCGAGCAGTGCCGACGCGGTCAGGAGCGGAGCGGGGACACCCACCGGCACGGTCCCGGGCTGCTCGTGGCAGGTGAAGCCGAGGCGGGTCATGGCCCGGACGATCTCGCCGCTGGTGAAGTCGCGGCGGTCCTGTCGGGTGATGACCTGGCCCACTTGCTTGACCGGGTAGCGGCGGCGGCCGACGGTCACGGACTCACCCGTGACGAGCTCGGGAGTGACGCCCTTCATCGAGGCCAGCACCCCGTTCTTGGTCAGCTCGAACGGGTACCGGGCGATGACACAGCGCATGATGCCTCACAGGGGAGAGGGAGGACGGGCTGATCGGGCGAGGGGGATCAGCGGGTCAGGGTGAGGGCGCCTGGGGCCCGGAGACGCTCGCCGACGGTGCCGGACCGGGCGCCGGGCGGGGTGAACGGACCGTCGAGGACGTCCCGTAGCCGGAGCCGGTCCGTGTAGGTGGGGCTGCCGCGGAGGACGGCGAGCCCGGCCAGGGTGATCAGGCCCGTGCGCTGCTCGTCCCCGTCGCAGAGGACGAGGTGATCGACACGGGCACCGGCCATGAGGGACAGAGCCACCTCGACCGTCATGTCGTCACAGACCCGAGGTCCGGAGGCGTCCTTGTCGTCGGCCACGGCCTGGGCGGAGGGAACCACTCGGTGGTGCTGCATCTGAGCCGGCGTCATAGGTGCCTCCTACTGGAAAGCGATGGGCCTGCGATGGGCAGGGCGGGCAGGGAGGGGCGGGGTGGTGGGCGCGGCGGCTCTAGGCGGCCGAGCCGAACGCGGTCCGCCGCGGTGCCCTGCGGCGCGCCGCTTCCCCGACGGGGCGGCCCTGACCTGCCTGGCCCCGGCGCCGACGGCCCCGGGACGGGGACGAGGAAGACGCGCCACGGGGGCGTTCCACCGCCGGCGCGGTGATGACGACCGGGACGCCGGAAGGGGCCTGGGCGCCTGTGATGCGGCTCAACTCCGCCTCGCCCGACCGCACCTGGGCGATCCGGGGGGTGATGCCCGCCGAAGCCATCAGTCGGCTCACCTCGCGACGCTGGTCGCGGGTCACCAGGGTGACGACGCTGCCGGACTCGCCGGCACGGGCCGTACGACCGCCGCGGTGCAGGTAGTCCTTGTGGTCAGTGGGCGGATCCACATTGACGACCAGGTCGAGATTGTCGACGTGGATTCCGCGCGCCGCGACATTGGTCGCCACCAGCACCGTCACATGCCCGCTCTTGAACTGGGCCAGGGTCCGCGTGCGCTGCGGCTGGGACTTGCCGCCGTGCAGGGCCGCGGCGCGGACACCGCTGCTCAGCAGGTGCTTGGTCAGCCGGTCCACGGCGTGCTTGGTGTCGAGGAACATGATCACTCGGCCGTCTCGTGCCGCGATCTCGGTCGTCGTCCGGTGCTTGTCCGTGTCGTGCACATGGAGCACGTGGTGCTCCATCGTGGTGACCGCGCCGGCGGAGGGGTCGACCGAGTGGACGACGGGGTCGTGCAGGTAGTTGCGCACCAGCCGGTCGACATTGCGGTCCAGGGTGGCCGAGAAGAGCATCCGCTGCCCGTCGGGCCGCACCTGGTCGAGCAGGGCGGTGACCTGGGGCATGAAGCCCATGTCGGCCATCTGGTCGGCCTCGTCGAGGACCGTGATGCCGACATCGTTCAGCCGGCAGTCGCCCCGGTCGATGAGGTCCTTGAGCCGCCCGGGCGTCGCGACGACCACCTCGGCTCCGGCGCGCAGCGCACCGGCCTGCCTGCCGATGGACATGCCGCCGACGACGGTGGCCAGCCGCAGGCTCACGGAGCGGGCGTACGGAGTGAGCGCGTCGGTCACCTGCTGGGCGAGCTCGCGGGTGGGGACGAGGACGAGGACGAGCGGCTGCCGGGGCTCGGCACGCCGCCCCGCCGTACGGGCCAGTGCGGCGAGGCCGAAGGCGAGGGTCTTGCCCGAGCCGGTGCGGCCACGGCCGAGTACGTCACGGCCGGCCAGGGAGTTCGGCAGGGTCGCCGCCTGGATCGGGAACGGTACGGTCACGCCTTCGTGGCCGAGCGTGGCCAACAGCCGCGCGGGCATGGCGAGTTCAGCGAACGACTCGACGGCGGGCAACGCGGGCGTGATCGTCTTCGGCGGTGCGAACTCGCCCTGTACGGCCGGTCGAGTTCCGTAGCTCTTGGAACGGCGCGGTGCGCCGGAGCGGTTGGCGGCAGCTCCTCCGCCGGAGCGGCCACGGGTGGTGCGGGTCGTGTCGGTGGTGCGTGTGGTGCTGGTGGTGCGGGCTGTGCGCGTGCGATTCATGCGGAACCTTCCTTGATGCGGCGCGTATCAAGGAATTCCCGCAGCAGATGAGCGGCGCAGAGAATTGCGAGAACGAGCCAGATGCGATGTGTGATGCGCCCTGAAATGCAGCGAGCTGGGGCCCGCACCCCCAAGGTGCGGGCCCCAGCTGCGAAGTATGCGCGTCGGCGTCGATGCCGACGCCGGCGTCAGGCGGGAACGATGTTCTCGGCCGTCGGGCCCTTCTGGCCCTGCGCGATGTCGAACGACACCTTCTGGCCTTCCAGCAGCTCGCGGAAGCCCTGGGTGGCGATGTTCGAGTAGTGGGCGAAGACGTCGGGGCCGCCGCCGTCCTGCTCGATGAAGCCGAAGCCCTTTTCCGCGTTGAACCACTTCACGGTGCCAGTAGTCATGTCATTTCTCCTTCGGAGGCGTTTTCAGGAATTCACCCTGTGCGAATTCCGTGTCGCCGTGCTGATTAACCCGTCGGAAATGAACCTTCTGGCAACCACACCTGCAACTGAGATCGACAGTAGCACGGTGCGATCGGCCCTGCACGGTCCATAATTCCGATCCGGCCGACGGTCGAGGAATACTCGCCGTGCCCCGCGCCAATTTCTCATTTCACGGCAACAGATATTGCCCTCCGCGGGCGCGCCCTTCCTGCCGCGCACGTCCGTCCACAGCCCTGTGACCTCCGTCGACGGGAGATGAGCGGCTGCCACCGCCGTCAGCGGATGAGGAGACGGCGAACGCCCGGAAACTCCCCTCCCGCGATGAAGGTCACATCTCTCGCGAAGGCGCGCCGGGGCTCAGCGCACCGGGAAGCCGAAGGAATAGCCCTGCTCCTTCAGCCGGGGGAGGACCCGGCGCAGGGCCTCGACGGTCTGGGAGCGGTCGCCTCCCGCGTCGTGGAAGAGGAGCGTCGGCCCGTTGGGCAGCTCCCTCTCCACGGTGGCGACGATGGCGTCGGTGCCCGGCCGCTCGAAGTCCTTGGTGTCCACGTTCCAGCCCAGCGGGCGCATGCCCCGGGAGGCGGCGAGCTTGCGGCTGTAGGGGGTGAAGGCGCCGCCAGGGGCCCGGTAGTACATCGGCCGCACGCCCCCGGACGCCTCGGTGATCATGCGTTCGGCGTCGAGTATCTGCTGCGACTGGTAGGCCTGGGACTGCTTGTCCATGGTGGTGTCGTGCGACACCGAGTGGTCGCACAGCCGGTGCCCGGCCGCGACCACCTTCTTCACGAGGTCCGGGTGGGCCTGCGCCTGCGTCCCCACCATGCAGAACGTGGCCTTCACCTCGTACTCCCGCAGCACGTCGAGGACTTGAGGGGTCCATACGGGGTCGGGGCCGTCGTCGATGGTGATGTTGACGCCGCGCGCCCCCTTGTCCGAGGCGTGCACGATGGTCACCGCGACCGGCTTGACGCCACTGCCCGGCCTGGCCGACGCGGTCGCCTTCGGCGACGAGCCGCCCACGGCACCGGCCTGCGCGGTCCACGCCGCGGCACCGGCGGCGAGCACCGTCACCCCGAGCGCCGCCCCGATCACCTTGCCGTACCAGCCCCGCCCGCCGCCGTGCCGTGCCATGTCCGCCCCGCTTTCGCGCAGTTCCTCACCGAATCCCCGGCCGCCTCGCGACCACCTGGCAGGACGAGGGACGGCGGTCGCGGGATGCGTCCGTTACCGATCACGGACAATCCCGGGGGAGTTCGCGGACAACTCGCAGATCACCGGCCGGAACCGGGCCGGTCCCAGCCGACGGAGTGCCCTTCACGTCGGTGAGGCCGGCGAGCTGGACCACGCTCGCGCTGGGGCCGTCCGGCCCGTGACATGGCCCTGTCCAAACCGGCGATCTCGATCGCCGTCGTCCGGGCACACGCCACGGCACTCGGAGCCAGACGAGCGTCGACCTCTGCCTGAGACCCCGATCCCCCGGTGCCCGGACCTCCCTCCTGGCGGCCACGATCGGCGACCGGACATGGGAGACCGTCCAGCGGCAGTGCGGACTGGACGTCCTACGGGCCACGACTGCCGCAGGCCTGCCCACGCACCTCGCCTCCACTACATCCGGCTGCGGGGCAGCGACCGTACGCCGCTCCACACCCCGTCTCCCACGGCTGCCCGAGCGCTACTCCCCGTGGTCGGTGGCCCGCGCCGCCACCGCGGTCCGCGGCCCGGTGCAGTCAGCCACCTGCGGCTGGTTCGGGCGGGACGCGACGGGCTACGAGCGAAGAGAGACGTAGCCCTTGATGCCGGCCTGTCTCGCCATCGCGATGCGGTCCGCCGGGGCGTTTGCCCGCTGTTCGGATGTCAGTGGCCAGTCGTGAGGTTGCATGAACAGCAGTTCGCCGGTGATCGGGACGAGGGCGGCGCCTCCGAAGAGATCGTCGCCGGCGAACCAGACGCCTGCGGAGCCGCTCGCCGGCCATCCCTTGCCCGAGAGGTTCGTGCCCGCCATCGTGGGAGAGCTGGAGCTTTCCCTTCCGAACCTGACGGTGAAGCAGTTGTTCCTTTCACCGCTTATCTGCTGGACCGGGCCGCGGAAGACAACCGGGTAGGTGCGAAAGAGGCGGGAGCATCTCCGGGCCCAGGAAAGGGAGCTCGATAGGCGGATCATCGAGATGAGGAGCCCGAGGAACCCCACTATGGCGATGGGGAGCAGATAGTCGGTGCGTGTCACGAAGATCTGCGACCACATGAGCCCGAAGACTGCCGCCCGTTTCGCGAAACGCTTCAGCGCCGTGGTGCGGTGATGCTTCAAAGCGCCCTGGAAATCAGTTCCGTCGGTCGCGTAGGGTGCGCGAGTCTCCTCCTGCACGGCGATCCTTCCCGCCTCTTCTGAGATCACCCGAAGTCGGACTGCATGGCTTGCGCCGCGGAACCGGGAACCACTGGCCCGGGCCCTTGGTCCGCTTCGGCCGTCGGATTCGTGAAGGTCAGCGTCCGGGCGGTGCCGAGCAGCACCGAGCGGTAGTCGTCGGCGAGTTCGACCGCCGAGGTCACCAGTTGCACGGTGATGATCGACGACGTACGGGGCTCCGGTACCGCCACCGTTCCCTGCCAGACCGAGCCCTCCAAGGGCCCCTCCTGACCTTCGGGCGGGACGCCGGGCGCCACCGTCTTACGCACCTGCTCCATCAGGAACCCGACGCCCACGGGCAGTTCGATGGGCTGCATGCCGTTGTTCGCGTTCCCTCCCGCATTGCCGCCCACCATGCCGGCGAGGACGCGCATGGGGTTCGCTCCTCCGGAGGGGAAGGCCGAAATCGTGAGGACCGACAGCGAAGCCTCTCCGTTGCCGTCGGGGTGCATGCCGAGCGCGCAGACAGCCACGGGCTGCTTCTGCAGGAGCAACGCGGTCATGGCGTACAGACGGAATGCCTGGTCGGCCCGGTCGCGGGCTTCCTCGGGAAGTCCGCTGATCTGTCGGGCCAGTTCCGCGACTCCCTCCTCCGTCGGGTTGAAATCCAATTCCAGATAGCCGTGGGGGAGGCCGTACCAGAAATTCGGCTTCGGCGTGGTGTCCGTTGCCGCCGTGCTGCCGAGTTGGTCGTTCACAGTCGGATACTCCCCGCGAGTTCAACGATGTCCGTGCCGAAGGTCCCGAGCGTGCCCGCCGCGCCGGACAGGGCCACGCTTGCCTTGGTGGCCTCAGTGGAGTCATGGCCGATGCCGTCTTGCGGCAGCAGTCCGGCGGTCTCCGCCGACGAGACCACGTTCGCGGTGGCGTTGACACCGTTGAGGGCCCAGTCGCGCAGCTTGCTGGGGGCGGTGGCGACATCCACGGCCCTGTCCCAGTTGACGGCCTTCACTTCGCTGGCGAAGGAAGTGACCTTCGAACCCAGCGACATGGCTTCACCGCCCTCCCTGGCAACCGCCGCCGCCAGGCCCACCTCGCTTCCCGCCCGGGCCAGGATGCCGACTCCCGGTACGACGCCCAGGGTGTCGCCGACGACGGAACCCCATGCGGTCAGACCCGCTTTCCACCCGTGCTCACCCATGAGCGAGTCCCTGAAGTCCTCGCTCGCGAGATTCTTGCTCAGCGCGGCGGCACTGGCCACGATGGCGATGGCGGCGAAGGCCGGAGCGAGAGGGGTGGGGAAGAGCGCGAGGAGGCCGGCGATGGCACCGATGGTTCCGGCGTGGTCCAGCAGGAACTGTCCCACCGCCTTGAGGCCCTCCCCGATGGCCTCAAGGGTCTTGCCGAACCACCCCGGTTCCTTGGGCGCCAGCTTGTCGTCCGCCTCGTCGAGCTTCTTGGCGACGGCTTCGGCTTTTTCCTTGTTCTCGCTTTCCAGGGTGCGGGCCTTGGTGAGGACGTCCTCGTACGCCTGGTTGGCGTTGTTGAGCTGGGTGGTCGCCTCGTTCAGCGAGCGCTCGGCGGCGCGCAGGCGCGCTGTCGCGGCGTCGGCCTCCTGCTGACTGGGAAACTCCTTCCCGGCCAGTTGGAGGTCGGGGTGCTTGGCGGCCTCGTCATGGTGCTGCTTCGCCTTCTCGGCTGCGGACTTCTTCTCGCCGGCTTCCTCGTCGTACTTCTTCGCGAGGTCGCGATGGGAGGAGAGGTCGCCGTTCCAGCCATCCAGCGAAGCCGCTGCCTTGTCGAGCGAACGCGCCGCGTTCTTCATGTACTTCGGCAGTTCGCCGTCCAGTGCGTCCCGGAAGGCGTCGGCCGCGTCGCCCTCCCAGTGCGCGCTCTCCCCGAGCAGTCTCTCGATCTGGCGGTGGGAGTTGTCCAGCGCGTTCGCCGCGGCCTTCACCTTCTGCTGCAGCGCGGCGACCTCGGCGGGGATGCCGGGGACCGGATTCCAGCCGAGATTCGGATACGGATTCGTAGCCATCAGTTCTTGCCCCCGCCACCCGAAGTAGCCGAATCCGCCATCTGCTTCAGGGTTTTCTCGAGGTTCTCCTCGAATTCCTGATAGCTCAGCTTGTTGGCCTTCACGCCCTCGCTGATGCTGCCGATGAGCTCGCTCAACTGCTCGGACCCGTACTTCCATCTCTCCTGGAACGTGTCACAGGCCTCGTCCAGTCGGGCAGTACCAATCTCGGCGCTGCGGACATGCGAAAGCGCCTTACGAGCTTCGTCGAGGTCCTTCGTCGCCTGCTGAAGCGATTTGACGAATCGGTCCAACTGATCGATGTCGACCTTGAAGTGGTCCCCCACGTAGCACCCCCATAGTGGCGGAAGAAGGGAATTTGGGACATTGCGCGCAGACGGGCTTCCCTTGTGCTGCCCGGCTGGATGGCAGCTTATATATCAGTAGAGTGGTGCGTCGATCGCGGTCTCGTGAGCTTTCGAATCCACATACGAGGAGAACTTGTGAAAGAGAGTGGTGCGGGCCTTCCCTTCGACAAGCCCGGATCGCAGGCCGAGCCGGGCCCTGCCGATGCGCACGCCCCTCTGTATAAATGCGCTTTCGATCACCCTGAAACCCGGGCGGCATGGGAGAAGGCGCGACGCAAAGCGAAGCGAGGGGGCTGGATCTGGCACTTCTTGTATGCCCTCTCTTGGGTGGCGTACTTCGTGCTCTTTGGGAATCTCTCCAGCGAAAACGCCAAGGAGCGGGCTGCCGGCGGCATTGTCCTGGTGTCATTTGGCTATCTGATTCTTCTCTACCTGCGCCGCGACGTAATGGGGTCCCTGAAGCGCATCCGGCGCGTGCTCGAACAGCATCCGTGGCAGCCCATCCCCGCGGCGCACCGGCCCGACGGTGTCAAGGACGTCATGGGTGTGCCCGTCCAACTGCGGTACCGCGAAGGCGAAGAGCTGACCGGTCTCATGTCCGCGCGGAATCCGCTTCGCCGACGTCACTGGCCCGAGGAACTGGAGCACGGTGCCTGGTACGCCGGCGAGGTCTGGCAGGCAGGAGGCGCCAGGACGCGTGGATTCGGTGTCCTCACCGTCCCGGGCGGCGGCGAGCTCATGGAGGTGTCGCTGGAGACGGCGGTGCGGCGGTGAGCGGTAAAGCGTGACGCCGGCGGCGGCTGTCAGGGGGGTGGGGGCATGTGGCGCGACCCCGGTCCCTCAGCCTGAGGCGACTCAGCGCGAGTCGGCCCGACTGGCTGCTCTTCCCGGAAGGCACGCGAGACCGCCGACACGACACGCTTCGGTGTCCTCGGGGGCGTGCGGTGCTGCACCGTTACCTGCCCAGAGGGACCATGTTCTGAGGGAGGCCGCGGCTGACTCGCCGAGCGGGTGGATCGGCGCGTGAGAGAGGACGTACCGATGCCTGAGCTGCCGGACGTCGAGGGATTCCGGAAGGTGCTCGAGTCCTGCGCGAAGGGCAGGATCATCCAGCGCGTCGACGTGCGCGACACCGGTGTACTGCACGGAGTGAGCACGAGGCGGCTGCGTGACGCGGTGGAAGGCAGGCGTTTCACCGAGCCGGAGCGGCACGGGAAGTGGCTGCTCGCCCGCACCGGCGGTCCCACTCTCATGCTGCACTTCGGCATGACCGGCGAACTGCTCTGCGGTCATCCCGACGCCACGGTCCAGGCGCACGACCGCATCCTGTTCACCCTGGCCCGGGACCGTCAGCTCCGCTACCGCGACCAGCGCAAGCTACAGGGCCTCTGGCTGGCCTACGACGAGTCGGAGGTCGCACGGCTCCTGGAGCGCCAGGGGCCCGACGCGATGGCGGTGAGCCGTAAGGAGTTCGAGGACGCGCTCTCCGCACGCCGCGGCAGCCTCAAAACGACCCTCACCGACCAGTCCGTCCTCGCCGGACTCGGCAACCTACTGGCCGACGAGATCCTGTGGCGGGCGGGACTGCGCCCCACGAGCCGGGCGAGCGACCTCACCGAGACCGACTGCCGTCGCCTGTACACGCACATGCGCCGCACCCTGCGCTCCGCGGTCACGGCCGGCTGCGTCCCACCCCGCGACTCCTGGCTCACCGGCCACCGAGACGACCCCGACCCGGCCTGCCCCCGCTGTGGCCACCCCCTACGCCGGTCCCGTATGGCGGGCCGCGGCACGGTGTGGTGTCCGCAGTGCCAGTAGCCCGGATCCTCGCGGCTCCGGGCAGCCGTCCGTGAGCTGACCGCTCTGCGCGCGTCGACGACGACGGCACCACCCCAACGTGTTCGGAGGGAGGGCGGCGTACCAGGACACGTATGCGCGGGAACCGTGGCCACGCGACCACGGACGTGACCTGGCAGCGGAACAAACAAACCCCAGGCCCATGGCCTGGGGTTCATCACGGAGCGGGTGAGTCGGGCTCGGCTGCTTTCACCGTTGTCTCTGCACGGTCACTTCACCGGTCCGGGCTCATTTGACATCGACGAAGTCGGCCCGGCCGGACCTGCCTTGGGTGAGGGACGTGCCCGCGAAATCGAAGCGGTACTCGCCGTCCACCGTCGCATTCACGGTGGTCGTGGCCCAGCCGTTGCGGTCGGTCTTGACCTTCTTCAGCGTGGTGAAGGCGCCGCTCGTGCCCTTGCGGAACTGGAGTAGCACCTGATGCCCGATGAGGGGCACGTCCTTGTGCTTCTCCCAGCTGGCGACGATCATCCGGGCCTTGACCGTGACGTCCTTGCCCTTCTTCACCGGTTCCGGGGTGGCGTCGGCCTGGGACAGGTGGGTCTGGCGCTTGATGCGTGCCAGCCATGCGTTGTCGTACTCGCGGGTGACGTTGCCCGCGCCGTCGACGGCCACGGCGCCCACGGTCCAGACACCGGCGAGGGCGTTGCTGCGGAGGTTGTCGTACGGGTCGGCGATCACGACGGCCTCGCACTTGGACTCGGTCTCGTTGATCTTCACGCAGCGGTCGAACCCGACCTGCGCCATCCGCCCGTCGGCTTCCTCCCGGCTCGCTCCGTGCCACAGCTCGTACGACACGCTCTGGACGCCGTTCGGGTCGCTGACTATCGCGGAGACCAGGAACGCGGTCTTCCGTGCGGCCGCGACGACAACGGTGTAATCGGGGCTCTGGTTGACCTCGATGTCCCTGAACGTCGTGGGCGAGTCGTCCTGCTCGGCCCCGGCGGCCGGGACGGCGAGAGCGGTGACGGCCAGGGCGGCGCTGAGGGCAGCGGCGGTGGCGACAGTGGCGCGTATGCGCATGGTGTGGTTTCCCCCACGTTGGATGAATTGGGTGGTGACTTCACCTGCATCAGACAGAGGGGGTCTGTGGGGGGTTGTGCGTCATTGCCGACCCGGCCCATTACTTCTCCGTGGCTTCTCCGTGGCTTCTCCGTGGGTTGGTGGAATCGTGGGCTGCCGGCCAACTTCCGGGCGGGCGAGGTTAATTCGAGCAGGGCGCCGAGGACACCGGATCTTGGCCGCGGAGGCCCGGAGGCCCGGAGGCCCGGAGGCCCGGAGACCGCGCCATCCCTCTGCGCCGCATGCGCTCACGCGACCCCACCGCACCGTGATCGGCCGTCCACCGCGCCACGGATCCCAACCCCCGCCCCCCTGCTGCCGCCCGCCGTCGACGCCATCCGCGAGGCCGCGGCACGCTTCGTCGTGTGGACCACGGAAGCCTTCGGCGTACGGGTGGAGACCCCCCCTGGCGACAGTCCCGTCCTGACCGCGGAACCCGAGTCAGCCCACCCTTTCCTCAACCAGCTGCTCTTCGATCAGATCCGCGGCCCGTCGGGTGCCGCCCTCGGCGCGCGCCTCGGACCACAGCCATGCCGAGCGCGTGGCGACCTGCGGGTCGCCGATGAGTTCCATCAGGGCGGTACGTAGCGTCTCCGCCGTGATGTCCGCGGTGTCGATCCGGCGGGCGACGCCCAGTTCGACGAGCCGGTCGGCGTGGAGGCACTGGTCGGGCCCGGTCGGTACCGCGATCATCGGCACACCGGCGTACAGGCCCGCACCGCTGTTGCCCACACCGGTGTGCGTCACCCATACGTCCGCCTGCTCGAGGATCGTCAACGGCATCCCCCACGGCCGCACTTCGAAGTTGCGGGGAAGCCGCTCGGACACATCGCTGCCACTGCCCGTCTGCAGCACCACATGCCACCCCGGGAGATCCGTGAACGCCGCCACACACTGGTGGTAGATCTCCTGCGGCCCGGGGCACGCCGAGCCGGCCAGCGATACCAGCAGCACCTTCTGCGCACCGGCCGGCCGCTTCCAGCCGTCCTGCTCCTGGCCGCCGCCGAAGCAAGGGCCGACAAACGTCACCGCCTCGGTGTCGACGCGGTCCGCGTGTGGCTGCATGGCGCGCGGGATCATGGCCAGCACTCGCCGCGGGCGGCCGGTGAACTCCTCCACGTCCGTGGTCATCGCACCGCACCGGGCCAGCCAGGCAGCGAACCGCGCTCGGTATGCGAGTCCTCCGGGCAGTTGGGCGAATGCCGCGCCCATCTCCTCCTGGGCTCCCTCCCAGGCCACATGCGCCGCAGACAGCTGGACGAGGCCGCGGCCCTGCGCCTCGGCCAGCGCGCGGCCCGCGTACGCGCCGACGTCGTAGAGGTACACGTCGGCGGGATCGTCGTCGTACGCGGCGTGCAGTTGTGGCAGTACGGCCATCGCCTCGTCGAGGAAGAGGGAGGCGCAGGCGATGGGATCCTGCGGCCAGTCGCCGTCGGCGACCGGAAGAGTGGATGTGACGCCGACCAGCTCGGCGCCGGTGGGGGTGATCAGCTCGGCGACGGGGGCGGCGGTGGCGTAGGTCACGCGATGACCGCGAGCCACCAGCTCACGGATGATCTCCAGGCTGGGCAGCACATGGCCGACCAGAGGCGTGCCGACCATGGCGATATGAGCAGGACGGGGCATAACCGGACTTCCTTGGATAGAGGTCTACGGCAGAGAAACGCCGAGAAGCCCGACGGGGAAACGCAGTCCTCGGACCGAACCGCCCACACGTCCGCCGGCGAGCGCCGCAACCCCGCTACCGTCCGATCTCCTGCAGCCTCTGCCTGTGGCACTGGCCGATCTTCCTGCTGCTGAGCGAGGAACGGCTGGGCCTGACGGGCTGGAGCCGAACGGCCGTCCTCCTCGCCACCGTCGCCACACTGCGTTCCGGGACGTTCCGTCGTGTGCAGGCAGGGCAAACGAAGCCGCCATGCTCGCCCTGGGAAGCTGTCCGGCCGCGGTTGGCTCAGCTCGTCTTCCGCTCCTGCGGCCCTTCCTTGCCGTACAGCTGTGCCGAGGCGTTCACATGGGCCAGCCTCCGCAGTGCGCTGAACACCGCCTCACCCAGTACGGTCCCGACCACCACGGCCTCCACCATGTCCTCGACCGCCACTCGCCGGTCCACATAACGGAGGTCGGCCTGGGCGACCTGCTCGGCCGCGTCGGCGTAGTCGTCGAGCACTTCGGCGAACGCCCCGTGGCCCAACCGGTCCAGGGCGGCAAGGACCTTGGACAGGTCGGTGGCGGCTGGGTTCGACTCGTGCGTCCGCCAGCCACGCCGGGAGATGAGATCGGCGACGACGGCCCGGGCGGCCGTCGACTCGGCGTCGTCGTGCTCGATGTCCCCGCTGCCGAGGCGGTCCGCGGCAGCGCCGAGCACTTTGTGCAGCGGACGCTCCGGATCGTCGAGGGCCGCCAGTACGTCCGCGATCTCGGCCACCTTCATGCCGCCCACATCGAGCAGGGCTCGGATCAGCTGCAGCCGGCGCTCGTGCGCCTCGCCGTAGGTCGCCTGGTTCGGGCTGGTCAGCTCGCCCGGAGGCAGCAGGCCCTCACGGACGTAGTACTTGATCGTCGGCACCGGCACCCCGGTCTTGCGGCTCAACTCCCCAATACGCACTGCCGGTTCACTCCTTGACCTTCGCCCTGAGGCTCGGCCGGCCCTTGCCGACCCGTCTCCCATCATAGATAGTTGGGCTATCGGATAGCGGATAGTGCTGCTATCCGCTTTCCTTAGGGGGTAGCCATGTCTTCTTCACGTCCGCCTTCTCGACCTGCGCCGTTGTGGTCGCCGTCGGCGCCATGGCGGTCATGGCATCGGCCGCTGGTGCTGTTCGCGGCGGCGATGGCGCTGGTGGCGGTCATGTCCGCGGTGGGACTCGCCGTCGACGACCGCGTCCTGGCGGGTGCGCCGATCTGGTTCAAGCCGTTCAAGTTCGCGGTCTCGTTCGTGGCGTACTGCCTCTCCCTGGCCTGGATGCTGTCCCTCCTCCCCAGCGGACGACGCGTGGGCTGGTGGGCGGGGACGGTCGTCGCGCTGGCGAGCCTCGTCGAGATGGTGATCATCACCGGGCAGGCAGCGCGGGGGAAGCGCAGCCACTTCAACCACGAAACACCCTTCGACGAGGCGCTCTTCAACGCGATGGCCGTCACGGTCGTGATCCTGTGGCTCGGCACACTCGCCGTCGCCGTGCTGCTGCTCCGCGCCCGAATCGCCGACCGTGCGTCCGCCTGGGCGATGCGCTCCGGCATCGTCCTGGCGCTGGCCGGGGCCGGCGTCGGCTTCTTGATGACCCAGCCCGCGCCGGGGCAGCGGCGGGGCGTCTCCAAGGTGGTCGGTGCGCACAGCGTGGGCGTGCCGGACGGCGGTCCGTCGATGCCGCTGACCGGCTGGTCGACGACCGGAGGCGATCTGCGGATCCCGCACTTCGTCGGCATGCACGCGCTGCAACTCCTGCCACTGCTGGTCATGGTGCTGACCGCCCTCGGGCCACGCTTCGCTCGACTTACCGACGACCGGATACGGCTGCGCCTGGTGCTGCTCGCCTCGGGAACGTACGCCGCCGCCTTCGCGCTGGTTCTCTGGCAGGCGTTGCGGGGCCAGCCGCTGATCCACCCGGACGGCGCGACATGGGGGGTGGCCGGACTGATCCTGGCGGCCGGTGCTCTCGGGACGTACGCATCCCTGAGGGCTCCGACTCCCTCGCCACTCAAGGCAAATGGTGCGGAAGACGCCCTCACTCCGAAGGACCTCGTGGCATGACCGGATTCCTCTTCGAGCTCTCCTTCTGGCTCGCCGCACCCGTATGGCTCCTCATGATCTTCGCGCCGGGGTGGGGTCCGACCGCCCGCATCGCCGGGTCACCGTGGACCGTGGTGCCCGTACTGCTCGTCCATCTCGCACTGGCGGTCCCGGTGTTCCCCGAGCTCTGGACCGCGGTCCGCAGCCCGGATCTCGACACCTTCCGCGATCTGACGGCCCTCGCGGACGGCGCGGGGGCCATCTGGGCACAGGTCATCGCCTGGGATCTGCTGATCGGCCAGTGGATGTACCGGGAGGCCAGGCGACTGGGGATCTCCGCCCTGCTGATGGGGCCGCTGCTGGTTCTCACGATCTTGCTGTCACCGTTCGGACTGCTGGTGTTCCTGGGGCTGCGCGCGGCAAGGTCACGGCATGCGACCCGCGAAGACCTCGCGGCCACCGTGGCCGGCGGCGCCACGTAATCGGCGCTCGGGATCCGTGGGTGCGGACCGCGACACGTCGCAGCGTCGTGGTGTGGATGCGGTGCGCGCGCCACCTGCCGGTCTGGACGGCACCCAACCCCTGGTCGGTGACCTGGGGTTGGGTGCTGGTCGGGGCGGCACCGTCTCCGGGGCCATCGCATCCTGCTCCGTACAACGCGCCGAGTCTCCCCACAGCGTCCGCAACCGTCGCGAGTACGACGAGATCGCGGAGATGTTCACCGACCTCTACCCCGACGTGTCGGTGCCGAAGAACGCCACGACGATGCCGACCACCGGCCGAGCGGGTCACTTGCCGTATCGGAAACTCATCTCTTTCCATAGCGGAAACTGGCCGCTACTCTTTCCGGTATGGAAACTCACGGGGTACGACTGACGCCGGAGCAGGCCCATGCCGCCCTGGCCGACACCGCGCACATCCGGGCCTCCGCTGCGGCACTGTCGGCCACACCGTGGCCGAACTGGTTCTTCGTCACGCTCACGCTCTACATCGCCGCGCTCCCGATCGCCTACGGAGGCGTCATGGCCGACTCGGACTGGCTGCTGCCGCGCCCCGCCTGGATAGCCATCCTGCTGACGAGTACCGCGGTGTACGTGGCGCTCTTCGCCGTCGCGGCGAGGGCGTGGCGCAACAAGACCGGGGTGGCGCTACGGTTCGACGTGCTGCCGAAGCGGGCGACCGTGCCGCTCACGGTCGGCCTGCCTGCGCTGCTGGTGGGGGCAGCGCTCGCGTTCCGCGTCACGGGACGGCCGGTGTGGCTGATCGCGGCTTCGCTGATCGGTGCCGCCGTGTCCGTCGGCTTCCACCTTGCCTTCGTCCGTCTGCACCGGAAGACCCCGTGAGCGCCGAGATCCACGACCGGCTGGAGGGTTTCGACACCACCATCCACGCCCCGAACCGGCTGCGCATCTGCGCCCTCCTGGACGCTGCGGGCGAGGCGGAGTTCGGCCTGGTCCAAAAGCAACTCGACCTCTCCGCCTCCGTGCTGAGCAAGCACGTCACCGTGCTGATGGGCGCCGGCTACGTCGAGCAGCGCAAGGCCGTGCGCGACACCCGGCAGCGAGTGTGGCTCCGGCTGACCCGGCGAGGCCGGGATGCGTATCAGGGGCACCTTGAGGCACTGCGGGCGATCGTGGGGCCGTCGGAACCGGATTCCTCAAAGGGTTGACCGAGCACCAACGGGGGCTCCTCATCTGACGGATCAGGATGTCAGGTCGCGGGAGGAGATCGCGGAGCACTGAGGTGCCAGGGGTGCTGCGGGCGGCTGCAGCGATGGCGGCAAGCCGCGTTGACCGCCTGCCCTTGGTGGGCCTCTGACCTGGGCAGATGCCCTTCCCGCGCGTGGTCGTGAGGGTCGGTTCGCACTGCTGTTGACCGACGGGCTCGGTGACCACGCCGAGGTTGCTCAGCCCGGGCGGGGCCGCAGCCGTTGTGGCTGCGGCCCCCGCCCGGGCGTCGGGGTCAGGAGGGGTCGCCGTACTGGAGACCGCGTCCATTGGTGCCGATGTAGACGCGGCCGTAGGTGTCGGGGTCGCCGGTGATGACGCCGACGCCGCCGATGGCGCCCCACTGGTGTGCCTTGTCGTTGACGCGGAGCCAGGTGGCGCCCTTGTCGGTGGAGCGGAAGACGCCGGTGACGTCCTTGACGGTGCCGATCAGGTACAGGGCCTGGTAGCTGGTGCCCGGCTTGGCCTTGCCGAAGCCGAGGGCGGAAGCGGACTGCACCGTCTTGAGCGTGGTGAAGGTGCGGCCGCCGTCGGTGG
Organism: Streptomyces sp. SD31; assembly: GCF_052068475.1. Taxonomy (NCBI): domain Bacteria; kingdom Bacillati; phylum Actinomycetota; class Actinomycetes; order Kitasatosporales; family Streptomycetaceae; genus Streptomyces; species Streptomyces sp. SD31. The sequence goes on from NZ_JBQHCX010000001.1 coordinate 535,629, forward strand.
AGTGCAGAAGCCCCTTGCTGCTGCCGGCGATCCACAGGTCCCCGGTGATGCCGGGGACGGCCTTGAGCCGGCCGTCGGCGGGCAGGTTGCCGACGCGGGCGGTGAAGGTCGCGCCGCCGTCGGTGCTGGCGTAGAGCGTGCCGCCGGACAGGGAGTAGAAGGTCTTGGCCGAGGAGCGGTCGGCGACGACCACAGCGTCGGTTCCCAGTCCGCTGACCTTCGACCAGCTCGCCCCCTTGTCGGTCGAGCGGTACGGGGCCTGACCGGCCTGCGTCCAGACGATGCTGGAGCCATCGGCCGCGAGCGCGACATGGCCGTCCTGGGCTTCGGCCACCGGCTCCGCCTTGAAGCCGGTCCAGCTGCTGCCGCCGTCGGTGGAGTAGGCGCCGTCCTGCGCGCCGCCGCGGCCGACGCGGACCATCATCGAGGGCTTGGACTGGGCGAAGTCGATGTCGGTGCTGTTGGTCATCATCGGGTTCTTCAGCCGCCCGGAGGGCACCTTGGTCAGGTCGTCGTGCCGGAAGCCGCCCTGGTCGCCCATGGAGGTGATGACGGTGGCGCCGCCGGGAGGGGCGATCGCGTCCAGCAGCGAGGTCTCCTCCAACCCTCGGGCACCCATGCTCCAGTGGCTGGTGCCGCCGCTGTCGGAGGCGTTGGCGTCCTTGCTGCGCAAGATGCCGTTGCCGGTGCCGTACAGCACGTGCCCGGAGTTGAAGGGATCGATGGCCAGGGCGGTCATCCAGTGCCCGGTGTGGGTGCCGACGTAAGGAGCGGCGGAGGCGCTGCGCACCGACTTGTCGGCCAGTGCCTTCCAGGTCGTGCCGCCGTCGGTGGTCCGGTAGATCTCGTCCTCGGGCCACCAGCGGCCGAGGGTGGTGACCATCACCGTGGAGGGCTTGCGCGGGTCGACGGCCAGACCGGAGAAGCCGTAGTTGCCCTGGGAGGGGGAGATGTTCTTCCACGCCCCGCGGTTCGGCGTGTACTTCCACACCGAGCCTGCCGTCACGCCGTTGGGGCCGAGGTTGTTGGTGTACGTCAGGTACAGCGAGCCGTCACCGGAGAGCACGCCGTGCTGCGGCAGTTGGCCGGTGGGCTGCCCGGAGACGGCCTTCCAGGTGCTGCCGCCGTCGGTGGAGCGGTACAGGGAGGTGGATCTGTCGTTGACGCCGACGTAGATCGTCTTGCTTCCGGCTGGGCCGTACGTGACGAAGGAGATGCCCGCACCGCTGCCCGCCCCGTCCTTGACGGGGAACGAGGAGACCTGCCGCCATGTCACGCCGTGGTCGGTGCTGCGCCACAGGCCGTTCTTGCGGGTGCCCAGCAGCAGGGTGCCGTTGTCCGCGGGGTCGATCACGAGCCGTTCGCCCGCCCCGCGGCCGTCCTCGTTGCCGCCCAGCTTGAAGGGCAGATTGGTGCGCTTGAAGGTGCGGCCCCGGTCCGTCGAGCGCAGGATCGCGCCGTTGCCCGCCCAGTCGTTGGTGTAGGTGCCCGCCCCGAGGTAGAGGCGGTTGGGGTCGACGGGATCGGTGGCCACCGAGTCGATGCCCAGCAGGTTCCAGTCCTTCTCACCGAGCCAGTCGGTCAGCGGGATCCACTGCTCGGCCCCGGTGTCCCAGCGGTAGGCGCCGCCCATGTCGGTACGCGCGTACAGCAGGCCCTTCTCCTTCTGGTTGAACACCAGACCGGTGACATAACCGCCGCCCACCACCTGGGCGTTCTTCCACACATACGGCCCGGCCGCAGCCGTGGTCTGCGCCCCGCCAGCCCCACCAGCCCCGTCGGCCCCGGCCACCTGGGCCTCGGCCGCCTTCACCAGCTTCCACTGCTGGTTGGTGCTGCCCCGGCTCGGATACTGGACGACTGCCGCGCCCTCGGCAGTGGAGCCTCCGGAAACATCCAGGACCTGGCCGCTCCTGCGGGAGGTGAAGGTGACGGCGTCGGAGCCGCTCACATCGTCGATCCGCCACTCCTGGGAGGTGGAGGAGCTGTCCGTCTGCTGCTCGGCGGCGGCCGCCTGAGCAGTCGAATCGCCCGCTATCCCCAGCACTTTGCCGCTGTTGCGGTTCACCAGCTCGTAGTAGCCATCCCCGGTGGACTTCAACTTCCACTGCTGGTTGGCGGTGTTCTGGTCGGTCCACTGCTGGATGCGGGTGCCGTCGGCGGTGGAGAAACCGTTGACGTCCAGCACCTTCCCGCTGCGCACGGAAACCAGCCGGTAGTAGGCATCGCCGTCGACCGTCGCGGCCTGCGAGTCCTCCTGCGCGAACAGCAGATACGGAACGACGATGGCGGGCACGCCGAGCAGCAGACCGGTGGCGGTCCAGCGGCGGCGGTGACGTCCGCGGCGCCCGCCGTTCGTGGGGTTGTTCATGGGGAGGCGTTCTCCTTGCATGCCGTTCACGAGAGATAGGCGGATTCGGGCACCGCAATGACCGGATCCGACTGCTAGTGGTCACAGGTCCCTCACAGGGTTGCCGCGCGCCGGGAACTTTTTTCAGGTCACCTCGGGTGCGGCGACCGGACCGGCGACCTCAGCCGTTCGTGTTCGGCCGCCCGAACCCGCCGCTCGGCGGGGGTGGGGGCCGATCGGCGGGGCAACTCCCGTAGCCGGGCGGATGGTTGGCCGCTTCCAGGCCTCGGCACCGTTGTCCCGGTGGCCGACATCGAAAGCGCCGAGAAGGCGCCTCGGCGACACTCACCCGCACCCGAGTCCGTCACGGCGCCGGAAGACGCCGCGCGTTGGCGCGGCTGGTCGGGGTGGACCTCGCCCGTGCACTGGCCGTGTTCGGAATGTTCACCGTGCACGTTGCGCGAGGTATTGACACCCGCACGGTCGATTCCGACCTCAGCCGAGCGCGCGATGGTCCAGCGCATACCGAACAACGGCGGCGGCGCGGTGACGGGGCCGGTGACGGTCTCCGACCAGACCCTGACCGTCAGCGGTAACTCCGCTTCGGTGAGCGTGCCGAGGACGGACGTCGCGGACGGCTACACCGTCACGCTGGTGCCACCGTCGAACAACACCGCCTCCACGGTCGCGGTGGCCCAGCACAGCGGTCAGTACCTGGACGACACCAACCTCAGCGCCGCCGACGGCACGCAGTACCAGCAGCCGACGGTGCCGCCGTCATCCAGTGGACCTGCAGCGGCGGCACGAACCAGATGTTCACCCTCAAGCCCGTCACCGCGCTCGGCAACAGCAAGGACTACCAACTGGCCGCCGTGCACAGCGGCAAGTGCATGGGATGCCTTCCCGTTGTTCCCGGACAGCCGCCGACCGGTCTTGAAGGCGGCGTCGGCTGTCTTCGCAGCCGAGTGCGTTCGACCGGTCATCAAATCGCTCGTAGCGTTCTTCGGCGAGTTCCATAAGGTGTTCGGGGTCGAGCGGCTCTGCCGTGTGCTTTCCAACTCCGCGGAATAGGTCGGCCGGTTTGACCGCCAGCGTCTGCATTCCACGACCGGCGCCATTCGGCCCGCCGAACACATGCAGGTGGGCGGGCCGCCGTGCGGAGGACTCACCAGTCGATCACTCAGCGAATGGCTACCAACGGGTCCAGTCACCAATTCCAGTCCGACCGAGCCTTTCTGATGATTAGGCATGTCGTTGTGACCGTTCCTTTATCGGCTTCCCGTACCCAAGTCGGTGTCACCCTGGCTAGATTGAGGCCCGCGCCTCCGAGGCGAAGTCGGGCAGGTCCCGCAGCTCGCGGAGGCTGAATTCCCCCTAAGTCTTCATCAAGGCTTTTTTTGGATGCCGGAAAGCCGTAACGGCTGAGTTTCGCTGCTTCCAGCCACGCTTCATGCCATGCCTTCCGGCATCCAAACCCCCCCAACCCACCGGAAAGCGCACGTAAGTGATGAGATCCCTTCAGCGTTTCGGCCCCCGGCTGGCCATCTCTGCCATGACGATCGTGCTGAGCACGCCCGGACTGGCCACCGCCGACGAGGCGACCGACGGCAAGGACACCACGTACTACATCTCGCTCGGCGACTCCCTGACCACCGGCTACCAGCCGGACGTCGACAAGGACACCGACGTCGCCTACACCGACCAGCTCTACGCGCAGCTCAAGCAGCGCACTCCCGGACTGAAGCACATACGCCTCGGCTGCACCGCTGAGACCACCGAGTCTCTGATCAACGGCGGCAAGTGCGACTACCCGAACGCCAAGTCCCAACTGGACGCCGCCTTGCAGGCCATGGCCCAGCACTCCGGCAAGGTCGCCTACGTGACCCTCAGCGTGGGCGCAAACGACATCCTGCTCAACTGCGTCAGCCGCCCGGCCGGCACCCTCGACGGGGCGTGCCTGAACAGCAAGAGCCAGACCATGGCGACGAACCTCGCCCAGATCGCGGGCACGCTCCGCAAGGCGGGCACGGACAACGCCCAGTTCGTGGGCTCGACGTACCACAACCCGTTCCTGGGGGCCTGGCTGCAGGGCGCCGCGGGGCAGCAGGCCGCCAAGGAGTCGGCCGCCCTGGTCCAGGCCGCCAACACCGGGATCGCCCAGGTGTACAAGTCCACCGGCTTCAAGGTGGCGGACGTGGCCGGGGCCTTCTCCTCGGACGACTTCACCACCCAGGTCAACGTGCCCGGCGTGGGCGAGGTGCCGGCCAACGTGGCCAAGATCTGCCAGCTGACCTGGGCGTGCACGAAGCAGGACCCGCACCCCAACGCCGACGGCCACAAGGTGATCGCGGGCGCGTTCGCGGCGGTGCTCGCCGAGAGCGACGCGCCCGGTGGGGGCGCGTCCCCGACCCCCAGTGAGCCGGCCACGCCCGGTGCGGGCGAGTCCCCGGCCCCCAGCGAGTCGGCCACGCCCGCACCCGGCACGGACACGGAGGCGAACGACCCGACCACGAACGGAGACCTCGCCGAGACCGGCGCGTCGAGCAGCGCTCCCGTCATCGCGGGTGCCGGCCTCGCGGTCGTGGCGGTCGGTACCGCCGCGGTCTACTTCGCGCGAAGGCGCCGTACGAGCGAGGAGAGCTGACGGTTAGTCCGTACATGCGGCCCGAGCAGCGAGCCGCCCGCGGTGTCGCGGGCGGCCTGCTCGGGCTCGGCTACGAACGGCGACGTAGAGCATCAGATGCTGAGGCCGCCATCCCTCTCCCCGCTCCGGCTGGATCCTCGCGTTCCTGCCGGCCGGGGCGTTCTTCACCGCCCGTGCTGCTACCTCTGTGCGTGCTGACCTACCGTTACATCGAAGCGCCGAGCCAGACGTGGGGCCGCAGATTGGCTCACCGCGGGCAGCCACCGTGATGAGCCTGCGGGGCGGGGGGCAGAGGCGCGGCAGGGTGTCCACCCGGTGCCCACGCGGCCGGTGAGGATGCGCTCGGCCATCCGCGGCTTCCCCGCGAGCCTCCGCGCGCCCTCACACCACAGCGCCTGAATCCCGCGCCCGCCCGCGTCGCTCCAGCGGACTGCGCGCCCCGCTGTCCTCGCTGTCCTCGCTGCGCTTGGGGCGCACTGGTGGCGCCGGGCGGCTGCCCTCGAGCTGCACGGCGATCGGCACGGCCGTGAACACCGTCGACGCCATACCGATCACCACGCCGGCGATCAGCGCCACGGAGAAGTCCGCGAGCGAGTCACCGCCGAGCACGGCCAGGGCGGCCAGGATGAACAGCGCGCCCATACCGGTGTTCACCGTGCGCGGCAGCGTCTGGATGACGGCCTTGTTCGCGGTGGTTTCCAGGTCCGCCGCCGGATCGCGGCGGCGCGCCTCGCGCACCCGGTCGAAGACGACGACGGTGTCATTGACGGAGTACCCGATGACCGTGAGCAGGGCCGCCAGGAAGACGCTGTCGACGGGCTTGCCGAGCCAGGCGAACAGGCCCACCACGAGCAGTACGTCGTGCGCCATGGCCGCCACCGCCGCGGCGGCGAACGTCCACCGGAACCGCACGCTGAGGTAGATCAGCTGGGTCGCGACGGCGATGCCGAGCGCGATGAGCGCGTGCCGACGCAGTTCGTCGCCGAGGCTCGGGCCGATCAACTCGTCCCGCTCGACGGTGACCTCGCCGCCCTCCTTCACCAGCGCCGTTTTGATCGTGTGCTGCTGGTCGTTGCTCAGCTCACCGGTGCGTACCGAGATGTTCCCGTCCCCCGACTCCTGCACCACCGCCTGCGGGAACCCCGCGTCCGCGACCGCCGTGCGCGCCGCGTCCACGTCCACGGGCCTGCTGGTGCTGTACTCCACCAGGCGCCCGCCGGTGAACTCCACCCCGAAATCCAGGCCGCGCAGGCCGATTCCGGCGACGGCAACCACGATCAGCAGCGCGCTGACGCCGAGCCAGCGGCGCCGGTGGTGCACCAGGCGGGGTTTGCGGCGCGCGAGCCAGGCACGCACCCGGCCGGTGGAGGTGATCCCGGTCAGGTCGGGCCGGTCGCGCACGAAGCGGCGCCGGATCGCGAAGTCGGCGAGGACCCGGGTGATCACCAGGGCCGAGATCATCGAGACGAGGACACCGATGGAGAGCGTGACGCCGAAGCCCTTGACGGGTCCGGTGGCGAAGAAGAAGAGCAGCCCGGCCGCGAGCAGCGTGGTCACGTTCGAGTCGATGACCGCGCTCCATGCCTTGCCGAAGCCGGTGCGCAGCGGCTTGTCGAGGTGCGACGGACCTGATTTCAGGGCGCGGGCTCCCAGATACTCCTCACGGGCACGCTCGAAGACCAGCACGTTCGCGTCCACCGCCATGCCGATCGCCAGGACGAAACCGGCGAGTCCGGGCAGGGTCAGGGTCGCGCCCAGGGCGACCAGTGCGGCGTAGGAGATCAGCCCGTACAGCGCCAGCGCGAGGGTGGCCAGGGCGCCGAGCAGCCGGTAGACGACGAGGATGAACAGCCCCGTCAGGGCGAGCCCGATGATCGCGGCCTGGGTGCTGGCGGCGATGGCGTCGGCACCGAGCGTGGGGCCGACGGTGCGCTGCTCCACGACCTCTACGGGCACCGGCAGCGCACCGCCCTTGACGAGCGCGGCCAGCTCGCGTGCCTCTTCCCGGCCGAAGCCGCCGGTGATCTGTGTGGAGCCGCCGGAGATGCCGACCTTGCACGCCACATCTGCGTTGACGCCGGGCGCCGAGAGGACCTTGCCGTCCAGGACGATGGCGACGCGCCGCTCGGGGGCGCCCTGCGGGGCACAGGCCGCCGCCCCGGTGACCCGTGCCCAGTCCTCGCCTGCCTGCCCACGGAAGGTGAGGTTGACCATCCAGCCCGACATCCTCTGCTGGTCGAGCACCGCCTCGGCGTCCTTGACGCCCTCGCCGGTGAGGGCGGTGGGCCCGAGCTTGAGGAACGCCCCCTTCTGGTCGGGGTCGGCGAGGATACGCGAGCCGTCCTGGGCCGGCTTCCCCTTGGTCACATCCTGATTGTCCGTCGCGCCCTGCACCGGGTGGACGGTCAACTGCGCGGTGCGGCCGATGACTTCGGCGGCCTCGCGCGGGTCCTGTACGCCGGGCAGCTCGACGAAGATCCGCCGCTCTCCGGACCGGTACAGGCTCGGCTCGGACACGCCGAGCGCGTCGACCCGCTGGCGGAGCACCTCCAGGGCCCGCTGGGTCGATTCGGCATTGGCCTTGACGGCGGATGAGTCCTTGGTCTCCAGGACGATCTGGGTGCCGCCGCGCAGGTCTAGGCCGAGGCGGGCGGACTGAGTGAGAGCGAAGAAGAGCGAGGCGGCGATCACACCTAGGGCGACGATCGCCCGCCACATGGGCGCGCGAGACATGGGTTCTCCACGATGGGCAGGCAGACGGAGTCGACGTCTGCGCCGGGCGCGGAGGCGAACGGTCAGGCGTCGATACGGACTTCGGTGCTCCATCGGGACGGCGGCCCGCGCGGGCGATACGCGTCGGTCCCCCGGCTCGCTCCCGCTGCCACGGCCGCCACGGCCACGGCTGGGCCGCCGACAGCGCGGTGCGGGGCTGCGTCCCCGGCGCCGGGGCCCAGGAAGCCGTGGTGCGGGTACGGCACGGCGTCGGCGTGGCCGAGCACGGGGTGCGCCACGGTGACGGGTCGCTGCGCGTCGGCGGTCGCGGACGCCTGCGCGGTCGCCGTCGCGGCCGTGCCCGTCGAGGACGGGCGGGACGCCGGCGCCGACTTGGCCGACACCGGCAGGAGGAAGGTCAGGACCGCGAGCAGCGCGGAGAGCACGACGGCGGCCGGGCGCGTGGGGTGTGCGCGGTGCTGCTGCACGCCTCTTGCCCCCCGGTCAAGTCGTCGTACGGAATCAGCAGTTGGGCACTGTGAGCCGACGGCTCGGCTCGTCCGGCCGTCAGTGACACGAACGCCGTCGGGCCTCCGGAGGTTCCCGACTCACCGCAGGAATGTTGCTGCCGGCGGGGTGCACTGGTGCGGCGGCACGGAAGTGCGAGAGCTCGGCCGGGCTCCGTGCGACATCCACTCGGGAGAGCCTTCGCACCCGTACAGACCTTGCGACGAGGCGCGTTCTGCTGCTCCGGATCAAGATGTCGCGGCATCCTCAGCGGAGTCGGCACCCGGCCCGGACCTGCGGGAACTGCTGGTGTTTGATGGCGGCACGAAGCGCCGGACAAGGACGCCTGCGAGCGCGCGAAGACGTTGCCGCCGCTACGGCACCGCTGAGGCGCGGGTGAGCCATGGCATGGCGGAGGGTCGCAGTCACCGCCACCGGACCGTCCGCGCGGCCCGTGTCACGACCGTCGCGTAGCCGACACCGACCGCGAGGGAGGCGAACAGGGCGGTGAGCGGGAAGTCCTCCTGGAGGTACGGATAGACCTGGTAGTGCGTCAGGTATATGTACAAGGAACCGCTCGCCAGGACGCCCGCGAGCGCGCTGATCGGGCCGATGCTGGGCAGGGTCGGCACCCAGATCAGCAGACCCAACCCGGCGATGACGAGGGCCGTGCGCAGGGGCTGGTCCTGGAACAAGCCGGGCACGGTGAGCAGCAGCACGGCCGTGAGCAGGGCCCGTTGCCGCACGGTGCCCGCCCGCGCGGCGGCCCACCCCAGCGCGAACAGCCAGAACACCACCGAGGGGCTCAGCTGGGGGCGTTCGGATGCCAGACCCGGCAGGTCGTAGCGGCCGACCAGGCCGACGGCCATGAGCGCCAGCGGCACCCCGAACACATACCGCCGCTCCAGCCGGTCCAGCAGCGGTACGACCATGAGGGCGGCGAGGACGACGAGGTAGTAGACCAGGGCCTCCACGAACCAGTAGGCCCAGTCGAAGCGGTCGTTCCCCTGGGAGAGCAGGCTGTTGAGCAGCAGGGCGTTGGCGGGGTCGTAGAAGTCGGTCAGGACCACTGCTCCGGTGATCCACACCATGCTCGGTATCGCGATGCGGGCGATGCTGCGCCACAGGCGCCGTACGCGCTCGCGGCGTGCCGCGGCGGTCAGCTGGAAGCGGGCGAAGTTGTAGCCCGCGACGCCGATGAGGATGTGGGCGAAGCCCTTGATGCTGAAGACCTGCACGTGTGAGCCGACGATGAGGACGATCCCGACCGCGCGCAGGGCGATGCCGGTCTCCAGAGTGCGGCGGGTTCGCCAGGACTGTGGGGTCGTCCAGGAGCGCAGCGCTCTGCGCACGCCCGGTGCCGGACGGGCCCGCCGCGGCTCCGGCCCGTCCGGCCGGTCCGGTCCGTGCGGCCCTTCCGCCACGGGTGCCGCCAGCGTGCGCAGTTCGCGGATCGTCCTCGTGTGCCAGTCGGTGGGCAGGTGGCCCAGCGCCTCCTCCAGGCGCAGGGACATCTCGACGTAGCAGAGGGAGTCGCCGCCCAGGCTGACGAAGCTGCTGTCCTCGGTGACGTCGGTGTGGCCGAGGATCTCCGTGTAGAGGAGGAGGAGATCCTCACCGGTGCCGGGCGCCTCCTCCTGTTCCGGGCGCGTCAGCCGTCGTACGGCCTCGTAGTCGGGCTTTCCCGAGGTCAGGCGGGGGAGTTCGGTGAGCACCCGGACCCGTACCGCGCGGGCCGGGAGCCCGCACTGCTCCGCGACCAGCCGCCGGATCCGCGCCTCCTCATCGGCGCCTTCGAGACCGGCGCCTTCGAGTGCGGCCACCGCCAGCGCCTCGCCGTCCCCCGCGCAGTACGCGATGACCCCATGAGCAGCCAGCAAGCTCTCCACCTGCTGCGGATCGATCCGCAGTCCGAGGATCTTCGCGAAGCGGCTGCGGCGGCCCACGATCTCGTACAGTCCGTCGGACGCGCGCCGGGCGAGGTCGCCGGTGTGCAGTTCGTCCACCGTCCGGCCCAGGGTGAGGTCGGCCGGGCTCTCGGCGTAACCGAGCATCACGTTCGGGCCCGAGTAGACCAGTTCGCCCACGCCCGGGCCATGGCCGTCGACAGGCTTCAGCCGGAAGGAGCCGCCGGGTATGGGTACGCCGACGGCCTCGGGGCGCTCGGCGGCGAGGTGCGGAGGGAGATAGGCCATGCGGGCCGTGGCCTCGGTCTGGCCGTACATCACGAAGAACTGCCACCCGGAGCGGCGCCCCAACTCGGCGTAGCGCACCGCCCGTTCCGGTGCCAGCCGACCCCCGGCCTGGGTGACGCGGCGCAGGTGCGGCAGCTCCATCCGCTCGAAGCCGATCCGGTCGAGCAGGTCGAACGTGTACGGCACCCCGGCGAGCGAGGTGCCGCGCGCGGCGCAGAACTCCTCCCAGAAGGCGGCGTCGGACACGGACCGCTCGGTGAGGATCAGGCCGGCGCCGCGCAGCAGGTGGCTGTGGATGACGGAGAGGCCGTAGCAGTAGTGCATGGGCAGCGTGGTGGCCGCGCGGTCGGTGTCGTCGATGCCGAGATACAGGGCGATGGACTCGGCGTTCGCCTGAAGGTTCTCGTGGGAGAGCCGCACCAGCTTGGGCGAGCCGGTCGAGCCGGATGTGCTCAGCAGCAGGGCGAGGTCCGGGTGGAGGGTGTGGGCGCTGCCGGGGTGGCGTTCGTCGAGGGTCCAGGTTCCGTCGGTGTGCGGGCGGGCCACGACGTCGGGGGCGTACGCCTCGGTCAGTGAGCGGATGGTGCTCTCGCTGTCGCCGGGGACGAGCAGGACGGGGTGACCTGCGGAAAGGGCGGCCAGGTGCGTGACGAGCGCGTCGGCGCGGTTGGCGCCGGCCAGCAGCACCAGTCGCCGCACCGGCCCGAGGCGCGCGGCGGTGGCGGTCACCCGTTCGGCCAGTTCGCGATACGACAGATCTCCGTCCGGCGTGATGAGCGCGACGCGGTCCCCGTACGCCGCGAGTCCGCGCGTGAAAGGCACGGTTTTCGGCCATGGCTTCGGGGGCGAGTTCGGGACGGCGGGTGCCGGGACGGTTCCGGAGAGGTGGATCACGGGGCGCGCCCTTTCCGCGGCAACGTCCGCTGCTAGCACAGAACCCTTGACGGTTAGGTGAGCTTTACCTTATTCATAGCATGGTCATAATCAAGCCACAGGACAGTCACAGATCGCTTCGCTCCTCGCTCTGCACCGACATGACCGGCGGCGTGAAGGCGAGCCCTGTAGGAAGGCACACACCATGCGACGCCCCTCGGTTCGCCGGATCACTGCGCTGGTTGCGGCCGGCCTGTTGCTCCCCGCCCTCGCGGCGTGCGGCTCCGACGACAAGGACAGCGGGGGCGAGGGCGGTGACTCCGCCCTCGTCATCTACTCCGGCCGCAACGAGAAGCTGGTCAAGCCGCTGCTGGACAAGCTGGAGAAGGCCGTGGGCACCAAGGTCGAGGTGCGCTACGGCGACAGTGCGGAACTGGCCGCGCAGATCCTGGAGGAGGGCGACCGCACGAAGGCCGGGCTGTTCTTCTCGCAGGACGCGGGCGCGCTGGGTGCCCTGTCCAAGGAAGGCATGCTGCAGAAGCTGCCTTCGGCCACCCTCGACGAGGTCGACGAGGCGTACCGCGGCTCCGGCGGCGACTGGGTCGGTCTCTCGGGGCGCGTCCGCGTGATCGCCTACAACCCGGACAAGGTCGCCGAGGACAAGGTCCCGGACAGTGTCTTCGACGTCGTCGAGCCGGAGTGGAAGGGCAAGGTCGGCTTCGCGCCCACCAACGCCTCCTTCCAGGCGTTCGTCACCGGCATGCGCGTGCTTAAGGGCGACGACGTCACCCGCAAGTGGCTTCAGGACATGAAGGCGAACGGCGCCAAGACCTACGCCCACAACCTCGCCACCCTGGACGCCGTCGAGGCCGGGGAGGTCTCGCTCGGCCTGGTCAACCACTACTACTGGTACGAGCGCGTCGCCGAGAAGGGCGAGGACAAGGTCGCCTCCAAGCTGCACTTCCTGCCCGGCAAGGACCCCGGCGCGCTGATCAACGTCGCCGGCGCCGGCATCCTCAAGGACAGCGGGCAGAGCGCGACCGCCCAGAAGGCCGTGGACTATCTGCTGTCGAAGGAGGCACAGACCTACTTCGCGGACACCACGAAGGAGTACCCGCTGGCTGCGGGCGTCACCAGCACCGTCGAGGGCCTGCCGGCGTTCGACTCGCTCGAATCGCCCGACATCGACCTCGGCGAGCTGGAGTCCCTCCAGGAGACGCTGGCCATGCTCCAGGACGTCGGGCTGGTCTGACCCGTCGTGCCCACATCGCCGTCCGCCTCGCGCCCGACCGGAGCCCCGGCACCGGCCGGGGACGAGCATGCGCGCGAGGCGGGCGGGGGCCGTACGTCTCGCTCGTTCCGTACGCCGGTCAGGGCAGTGCGTACCTCGGTGCGGGCCTTGCGTACGTCGGTCAAGGCCCGTAGGTCCGACCGCAGACCGCCCCTGATCCTGCTGGTCCCCGCCTGCGTCGCCGCCCTGTTCGCCCTGCTGCCCCTCGGCTATCTCGCCGTCCGCGCCCTGGAACGCGGCCCGGCCTTCGCCTGGGACGTCGTCGCCGACGAGCGGACGCTCGACCTCCTCGGCCGCAGCCTCGGCCTGACCGCGGTGGTCGTGGCGGCGTGCCTGGTACTGGGCGTCTCCCTGGCCTGGCTGACCGTGCGCACCGCGCTGCCCGGCGCCCGCGCCTGGTCGGTGCTGGCCACGCTGCCGCTCGCGGTGCCGAGTTACGTGGCCGCGTTCGCCTGGCTGTCGGCCGAGCCGGGCCTGGCCGGCTTCGGCGGGGCCGCCCTCGCCCTGACGCTGGTCAGCTTCCCGTACGTCCATCTGCCGGTCGCCGCCGCGCTGCGGGGCATCGACCCGGCGCAGGAGGAGGCCGCGCGCTCCCTCGGCCACGGCCCGCTGGGGACGTTCGTCCGCGTCACGCTCCCGCAGCTGCGACCGGCGGCCGCGGGCGGGGCACTGCTCGTCGCGCTGTACGTGCTCTCCGACTTCGGCGCGGTCTCGCTGATGCGCTACGACACCTTCACCCGGGCCATCCACACCTCCTACCGAGCCTCCTTCGACCGCACCCCGGCCGCCGCGCTCAGCGTCGTCCTGGTGGTCATGACGGTCGCCCTGGTCGCCGCCGAGGCCCGCACCCGGGGCCGCGCCGGGCACGCCAGAACCGGAACGGGCACCGCCCGTCCGGCGGTTCCGATCGACCTCGGCCGGTGGCGGCCACTCGCCCTGCTGTGGTGCGCAGCGGTCACGGCCGTCGCCGTGGCCTTCCCGCTGGGCACCCTCGGCTACTGGCTGGCCGTCGGCAGCTCGGCCACCTGGGACCTGGGTGGTCTCGCGGAGACCGCTTGGGGCACCTTCGGGGTCGCGGCGGCGGGCGCGGGCCTCACCACGGTCCTCGCCCTGCCGGTCGGGGTGATCGCCGCCCGGCACCGGGGCCGTGGCGCCCGCCTGCTGGAGCAGGCGGCGTACGCGGGGCACGCGCTGCCCGGCATCACGGTCGCCCTCGCGCTGGTGTTCTTCGCCGTGCGCTACGCCTACCCGCTCTACCAACAACTCCCGCTGCTGGTCTGCGCGTACGCCGTCCTCTTCCTGCCGGTCGCGGTGGCCGCCACCCGTGCGGCCGTGCTCCAGGCGCCGCCCGTCCTGGAGGACGTGGCCCGCTCGCTCGGGCGACGGCCCTGGCAGGTGTTGCGCGAGGTGACCGTCCCGCTGGCCGCACCCGGCGTGGCCGCCGGGGCCGCGCTCACCTTCGTGGTCTGCATGAAGGAACTCCCCGCGACCCTGCTGCTGCGCCCCACCGGCATGGACACCCTCGCCACCCGGCTGTGGACCGAGACCGGCGCCGGATCCTTCGCGGCGGCCGCCCCCTACGCCGCCGCGCTGATCCTGCTGGCCGCCGTCCCCTCGTACCTCCTAGGCAGGCACCGGACATGAACGAACTGCACGTGGAAGGGCTCACCAAGTCCTACGCAGCCGGAGAGGGGGCCGGAGAGCCGGTCCTGCGGGAACTGCAACTCACCGTCCCGGCGGGAGCGTTGGCCGCCGTACTCGGCCCCTCCGGCTGCGGCAAGACCACCATGCTGCGGATCGTCGCCGGGTTCCTGCGCGCCGACGCGGGCACGGTCCGGCTCGGCGACCGGGTGCTTGCCGGGCCGGGCGTCCATCTGCCGCCGGAGCGCCGCCGTATCGGCATCGTGCCCCAGGAGGGCGCCCTCTTCCCGCATCTGAGCGTGGCCCGCAACGTCGCCTTCGGACTGAAGGGCCTCGACCGGCCCGAACGGCGGCGCCGCACAGAGGAGTTGCTGGAACTGGTCGGCCTCGCCGGATACGGCGACCGCATGCCGCACGAACTCTCCGGCGGCCAGCAACAGCGCGTCGCCCTGGCCCGCGCGCTCGCCCCGCGCCCCCAACTCGTGCTCCTGGACGAGCCGTTCAACGCCCTCGACAGCGCACTGCGGACCGGAGTGCGGTCCGACGTACGGGCCGCGCTGCGGGCAACGGGTGCCACGGCGGTCCTCGTCACCCACGACCAGCAGGAGGCCCTGTCCACCGCTGACCTCGTCGCCGTCGTACGGGACGGCCGGGTCGCCCAGTGCGCCACCCCACAGGACCTCTACCGCCGCCCCGCCGACCCCTGGATCGCCGACTTCGTCGGCGACGCCGTCCTGCTCCCCGGCACCATCGACAACGACAGCGACGGCACGGCCCGGACCGTCCTGGGCCCCGTGCCCCTCGCCGCGCCGCCGGGCGGCGTGCGCGCCGGCACGGTCCTGCTCCGTCCGGAACAGCTCCGGCTGACCGGTGTGGACTGCGAGGGCGCGGTCAGGGGCACGGTGACCGACGTCTGCTACTACGGCCACGACGCCATGGTCACCGTGGCGGTCGAGGGCCACGACGTCCCGGTCGCCATCCGCGTCGCGGGCCCGGTCGCGGTCCGTCCCGGGGAGGAGACGGGCATCCGTGTGGTGGGAGAGGCGGGCCTCCACTCATAGCGGCCTTCTCTGACGTTCTTGCTCCCCGGCATCAGGGAATTGCGGATCTCGGACACCTTCGAGCCGAACGGTGTCGCCCCGAGAGGCTTCGCGGGCACACGCCCGGGCCGCCTCTCTCAGCCGGAAGACCGGTCGCAGGTGACGTCCGTGGCCGGCAGGCGGCCGGTGGCCAGGTAGGCGTTGACCGTCGCGTCGGCACAGGAGCTGCCGAAGATGCCGTACACGGCGTGCTGGTCCGCGCCGCGGAGGGTGACCAGGCGGGAGGAGGGCCACATGCGGCGCACCGTCTGCGCGCTCCGGTAGGTGGTACGCGGGTCTCCGGTCGCGTTGACGAGCAGGGCCGGGAGGTCGCCGCGGATCGTGGTCGGGCGTTCGCGCGGCGGGTCCCAGAACGCGCACGGACCGATGTTGTTGGTGACGGGACCGAACAACGGGTCCTGCGCACGGGCACGTTGGACATCGCGCCAGTACACCTCGGGAGAGCGCGGCGCGGACGCGTCCCCGCACAGGATCGCTGTCTGGACACTGCCGTACGCGGAGTCGGATCCGTTCAGCAGGAAGCCGAGCGTTCCGGCCAGCCACGGCGAGGGGGTGACCGTGTGGCCGTCGGCGGCGCGACGCATGTCCCGTACGGCCTGCGCGAGATCGGCGTAGGCGGCGTCGTTGTCCTGTGAGAGGCCGTTGAAGACGACGACGGGCACCAGATGCTCATCCACCCGGTGGTCGCCGATCCGCAGGGGCGTACCTCCGGCCGCCGCCTGGACGCTGTCCACGGCCGCCAGCACCTCGCCCCGGGTGCGGCCCAGACCGTAGGCGCTGTCGCGGGCGGCTGCCCAGGAGGCCCAGCCCTTGAGAGCCTGCCGGTTGGCCGGTTCCGTGCCACGCAGCAGCCGGGGGTTGTAGCGGTCGGGGGCGACGACGCCGTCCAGCACGACTCGGTCGGTGCGGCCGGGGAACATCGTGGCGTACACCTGGCCGAGATAGGTGCCGTACGAGTATCCGAGGTAGGAGATCCTGGGCTCGCCGAGCACGGCGCGGATGACGTCCATGTCGCGCGCGGTGTTCCGGGTCGTGACGTACGGCAGGACGTTGCCCTGGTACGTCCGGCAACGACCGGCGAGTTCCTCGGCCAGGGCCACCGAGCGGTCGAACCCCGCACGGTCGGTCCCCGCGCCGCGTATGAAGGAGCCGGTGGGCCAGTGGCAGTCCAGCGGTGTGCTGCGGCCGACGAAACGGGGGTCGACGCCCACCACGTCGTAGCGCTCACCGACCTTCTTCATCGCCGTGCGCACCCACGGCGGGTCGCCGATCGTCTGCCCGCCGGGGCCACCACCGTTGAGCAGCAGCGCGCCCACGCGGTGGGCCGTGTCGGTGGCCCGGATCCGCGAGATCGCGACGGTGATCGTGCGGCCGTCCGGGGCGTCGTAGTTCAACGGGACGGTGACATCGGCGCACTGGGCGCCCGCCCGCTGGAGTTCCTTGCCGGTCTCGTCGTCGGGTCCGAGCAGGCAGCTCTTCCAGTCGAGGTGCTGTCGGTGGTAGCGGGCGAGGGGGTCCGCGGTCGCAGCGGCGGGTTCGGCCGCTGCGGGCGACGCGGCGACGGTGAGCGCCCCGACCAGGCACAGGGCCGCCCCCGCCGCGGTGCGCGACACGAGCCGGTGCAGGCCGCCGGTCGTGGAACCGCGCGAGCCGGCTGTGCTCGCGGCTGCGGGGGAAGCGTGGGCGAGGGGCGGGGCCGGAGGCAGAGGAGCCGTACGGGATAAGGAGGTGGGGGACGACGTCGTACGGGACGGTGTGCCAGGGGAGGACGGGGAGCCGGTCATGCGGAAGTCCTTTCGGGAGACCTGCCCTCACAGAGGGACTCGTCGACGAGGTCCAGGAAGTCCAGCTCGGCCTGGAGCGAGGCGGGCACCTCGTTCAGGGCGACGGCGACGCTACGGCCGCCGGGGCCGACGGCGACCAGCGCCCGGTGACCGCCGGGCACCGTGCCGCCGTGCCCCCACCACGTCCCGCCGCAGGACAGCGGTGTCGAGATCAGACCCAGTCCGTAGCGGGCGCCCGGCCACAGCCGGTCGGCACCGGCCTCCACCGTCCGTCGCATCTCCGCCAGTTGGGCCGGGGGCAGCAGCCGGCCGCCGAACAGGGCGGCAGCGAACCGCGTCAGGTCGCCCGGCGACGAGACCAGGGCGCCGCCGACCCCGCCGAGGGTCATGTTCCAGGCGGTGCCGTCGACGCGCCGGCCGTCGCCGTCGGTGAAGTAGCTGCGGGAGTGCGGTCCTCGGATTCGGGTGTCGTCGCCGGGCCAGTAGGTGTCGTGCAGCCCGAGGGGCTTGATGATGCGGCGGGTGATCTCCGCCTCGGGGGTACGGCCGGTGACCTCGTGGACGATCAGGCCGAGGATGAGGTAGTTGGTGGTGGCGTAGTGCCAGGTGCCCTGCGGACGCGGCAGTTCGAGAGCACGCGTGACGAGGTCGCGCGGCTCGAAGTGGCGGTACCGCAGCCGCTCGGGATGCTCCCATTCGGGAGCGTCGAGATAGTCGGGCAATCCGCTGGTGTGCTGCAGGAGTTGTCGCACGGTGATCAGGCGGCCGTCGTGGCCGTGCCCGTGGATCAGGCCGGGCAGATAGTGGTCGACGGGGTCTTCCAGCGAGAGGCGGTGCTCGGCGACGAGTTGGAGGACGAGTGCCGCGGTGAACGTCTTGGTCACGCTGCCGACGCGCAGCCGGTCGACGGTGTTCATCGGGCGTCCGGTGCGCAGATCCGCCGTTCCGGCGGTCTCGGCCCAACGTCCGCAGGGCTCGTCCGCGGTGGGGTCGGTCACCAGGACCGCGGCACCGGTGATGCCGTCGCGGTCGGTGAGGATGCGCAGCGCCTGGCGGGTCCGGTCGTGCGTGCCGCAGTCGCCGCCGGAGCGTGAGCCCGGCGGCTGCGCGGTCGCCGCCGGGCCGGTGGCCAGCACGGTGACCGCCACCAGGGCCGCGAGGCCGATGCGCCTGCCGGTCCGTGAAGTCGGTGAGAAGGTTGGCATGCCACATCACGGTAGGCACGGGCGGTCCCGTGATCACTCCGGCAGGCATGTGCTTCGGAGCTGAGGCCAGCCCAAGCAGAGAGCCGGGAGCAGTCCCCCTGGACCGTTGGGATCCTTTGCTGGTACGGGCGAGCTGGTGCGCCGCTTCTACGGCTTTCGTCGCACCGGGCAGACACTGGTGCGGTTGTGGTGCGCGCTCCACCCACCGGCCCGGACAACGAACAACGGCCCGCTCGTGCCGCCGCCCTGCTGCTGCTCGTATGCGTGAGTCTGCGATCGCTTTCCCCTCTTCAGCCCCGCTGGTACGCGTGTTCGACACCCATGTGATACTGCGGCCCTCATACGTGAGAGGAACCGATCCATGTCGGCGCACAGACGTCATCTCCTCCCTTGCGTGACAATGGCCGCTGCGCTGGCCATCGCGGGCACTGTGGCCCTGCCCTCCGTCGCGGTGGCCGCAGCCGAGGTGACGACCTCGCTGCCGGCCCGCACCACATTCGTACCGGCGGCCGACGAGGTGTCCGGCTCCGGGCAGGCCGTCGTCTGGAGCCAGAAGCCCGCCACCGACACACGCGACCACGGCTGGCTCTCCCTGTCAGGAGGCACCCCTGAGGACCTCGGTGCGCTGGCCGACACCGACGAAGGCGTCACCGTCGACGCCGTGTCCGTCCAGGACTCCGTCGTGGCCGTCGCCACCTCGACGAACCCCAACGGCGGCCTGGCCGACCACGTCACCCTGCGCCGCCTCGACACGGGCAGCCGGCAGACGCTGGCCGTCGCCCATGACGGCTCGGGCGCGGTGGGTGACGAGCGGTACCGCGGCCAGGCGGGAGACGGAATCCTCGTCCAGCAGGCGTACTACGACGACGACTCCCGGTACCGCGTCCGCCTGGTGCTGCGCACGTCGGCCGCCGACCGCACCCTGCTGTCGAACGACGCACAGCACGAGGTGCTGGCGTCGGACGCGGACGGCGCACTGGTGCTGCGGCGGACCGCCCCGTCCTGGGAACACCGGATCGTCTACGTCGACTTCGCCACCGGTGCGACCGTCACCATCGCCGAACCCGACACCAGCGAACTGCCGCAGGGCCTGGAGTTCACCCCGACCCGTTTCGGCGTCATCGACGGCGCGAAGCTCACCGAGTGGCAGCGGGCAGCCCCCTCGGACGGCCCGGCGACGGTCACCCTCCCCACCGACCGGGCTCGGTGGATCAGCGACGACACCCTGGCCTGGTACGAGGGGAGTGCGGACGGCAACGAGCTGTACGCCATGTCCCGCGACGGCTCCACCCCCGCCGCCGACCTGAACGGCGCGTTCGGTGACATCTCGGTGGGCGACGACGGCCGGATGCGCGCGTCGCTGTACCGGCCGGACGTCGACGCCGCCGTCCAGACCCTCACCGACGGCCGCGTGTCGACCGCGGCCGGCGACGCGAGCACGATCCCTGCCGGTCCGGCGCGACTTGACGCTCTGGCGCTGTCCGGCGGCACCCTCTACACCGCGGACAACTCTTCCCGGCGTACCGGCGTACTGCTCTCCTCCCGGCTGACGGTCGGCACGTCCGGCGCCTCGGCGTCCACGCCGTCGCGTGTCCTGGCGTACTCCACCGGCACCGTCCACCGGACGCTGGCCGCGGCCGGGAACCGGGTGCTGGTCGAGCAGGGCGACGCCTACCAGGTGTACGCGAACGGCACGCCGACCGGCGTCCCGCTGCGGCGGGCGGACGCGTCGCTCGACCAGGTCGTGGACTTCGACGGCGACCGGTTCCTGCTGCGGGACACCACCACCGCCTCCAACGGCACCCTGCTGCTCCACACCGTCGCCACCGGCGCGGTCGAGCGCGTGCCCGAGGGATCGGCCCTGTATGGCGGCGCCCTCTACTCGTCGGTGAAGACCAGCACCTCCGGTTGGTCGATCCGACGCACCGACCTGGCCACCGCCACCGTCTCCACCGTGACGACGGTGGACTGCCTGCCGGGCGACCTCCAGGTGCGCGGTCCGTGGATCCTGGTGACCACCTGCGGTGCCGCCTCCACCCAGGGCCTGCTGCTGAAGCCGGGGACCACCACCCGTACGACGGTGGACGCCTCCGTCCGTACCCCGGTCCTCGGCACGAACATGCTCTACACCTTCACCCAGGACGACGCCACGCGCGTCGCTCTGAACGCCCGGGCCCTGGGCGTGACGGGCGCCGCCGCGCAGCAGCTGTTCGTCCTGCCGGAGAGGGCCGACACCGCCTCCGCCGAACGGTGGGCGGTCGACCGCGAGGCGCCCTGGGCGGCGTGGATGGACGGCGACGGTGTCACGCACCTCGTGTGGGCCGGTGCCCCGTCCCGCACCGCCGCCTCCGCCCCGACCGGGTTCAGCCCCAACAGCGACGGCAAGGGCGACACCTGGGCGCCGAAATGGACGTACAACCGGCCGGTGACCTGGACGCTCGCCCTCAAGTCCGGCACCACTTCGGTACGTACCCTGACCGGAACGGCCTCCGGCGGCGGTATCGCCCCGGTGTGGAACGGCAAGACGGACGCGGGCGCGGCGGCAGCCGAGGGCTCCTACACCTGGACCCTCTCGGTGAAGGACACGGTGACCGGCGTTCCGGCCGCGGACGTCAGTGGAAAGGTCACGCTGCGCAGGACCGTTCCGGCCGCCTCCGTCACCGCGCCGACCCTGGCCAGTAACTCCTCGACCGGCGCCGTGATCCCGGTCAGCTGG
This sequence comes from Streptomyces sp. SD31, assembly GCF_052068475.1. NCBI lineage: Bacteria > Bacillati > Actinomycetota > Actinomycetes > Kitasatosporales > Streptomycetaceae > Streptomyces > Streptomyces sp. SD31. Next base: position 556,647 of record NZ_JBQHCX010000001.1, read on the forward strand.
ACGGCGAAGACGGCGGGCGTGACGTCGTACGACGTGGGCTGGAAGGTCGCCACCCGCAGCAGCACGGGCGTGTGGACGCTCGGGCCGCTCCAGACCTGGCGCACCGGCACCACCGCCAAGTCGGCGGTCTTCGGCTCCTCCGGCAGTCCCGTGACGCCGAAGCCGGGCCTGACCTACCGCTTCTACGTGCGCGCGCACGACGACGCGGGCCAGACCGGGGCCTGGAGCGCCGCCGCGGCCAGCGGCATCCCGGTCGACGACCGGTCCTCGGCACTGACCTACCAGGGCACCTGGGCGTCGAAGTCGGTGACCTCGGCCTGGTCGAAGACCGAGCGGGTGTCCGCCACGCCGGGTGCCACCGTGTCCTTCTCGGCGGACGGCACCAAGCTGCGCATCATCGCGACAGCCGCGCCCGACGGCGGCCGCTTCGCGGTGATCGTGGACGGGACCACGGTGGGCACCGTGAACACCTACGCCTCGACCACCAGTTATCGCAAGGTCGTGTTCACCTACACACTCGGTACGAAGATCACGACTCACAAGGCGCAGCTGAAGGTGCTGTCCGCAAGCACGGCCGGCCGCGCCACCGTGCATCTGGATGCGGTCATGGTCACCCGCTGACCAGCCACGTCGGCAGGAGCCCCGGGCCGCGTGGCGCGTTCCGGGGCTCCGCGCTTTTCATCAGCCGGGCTGCTCATGGGCTTGTCTTCGGGCCTCACGGGCAAACACTTCAGCGGGTGACGAGAATCGAACTCGCGCTCTCAGCTTGGGAAGCGACGGTGCTTGCGGAGCCGGAAAGCTTCTGACCTGGCCTTATGTGCGCTGGCGTGCCGCCTGAGGGTGCGAGTTCGCGCCGCTGTTGACCGCACGTCACTCCGTCAGCGCGTCCATCGCCCGGTCGAGCAGCACGGCCAGCGGGACAGTGCCCTCACAGGCCACCCACGCCGTGGAGGCTGCGTCCAGGCAGGCGAGCGCGGCGGCGGTCAGTGCGCTCGGCCGGATGTCCTCGGCCTGGTCGGGGTCGGCCCCCAGCCGCCGGGCGATCTCCGGCACCAGCAGTTCCTGCCAGCTCAGCTGCTTCTCGTGGTGCCGGGCGCGCAGCGACGGGGTTTCCTGCAGCATGCGCAGATAGCTGAGTGCCTGCTCGGGCGCTGCCTCGTTCATCCGCGTCAGGACGTCGAACGCCCGGCGCAGTGCCTCCCACGGCTGCTCGTCGTCGGGGCGGGCGGCGAGCGCCTCCGCGATCCGGCGGCCGGACTCCTCAAGGCGTCCCAGGACGATGTCTTCCTTGGTGCCGAAGTACCTGAACAGGCTGGCGCGCGACAGGCCCACCTCGGCGGCGATCTGGTCGACGGTGGTCCGGTCGAACCCCTGCTCGGTGAAGAGCCGGTGCGCCACCTCGACCACTTCCGCCTGAACCGTCGCACGCACACGCTCGCGCAGGCCGGGCGGCTTGCGTGCGGACTGGTCGGCAGCACGAGCGGTTTCAGACATACCAGCAGGGTACAGCAAAGACTCAATCTGATACCGAGTATCAGTGTGTGGAGCGCAGGTACCCTTCCCGACCCGTGAGGAGCTGTTCGGGCCGCGATCGGGTTGCTCGTCGCGGCCGGACGGTGACCCGCTGTCCCGAGCCAACTCCATGGGAAAGATCCAGAAGTTCCTGCTGCGACGGCAGATCCGTCGAGTCCGCCAGGCCGTGCCGCATGGCGGCGGGGACGGTCGCCTCCTCGTCGCCGCTCCGATGCAACGGCCGGCGGGCGCGATCCCTGGACGGGAGACCGCGCGCCCACCGGCCGTTCCCGGGGCTGCCGCGACGAGCGCCGGCTCTGGCCGGCGCCTGTGCCCTACGGTTACGCGGCGCTGCCATGGGCCTCGGTGGCGACGTCGGCCCATTCCTCCCAGGTCTTCAGCCGGTCGGCGTAGACCTGCGGGACGAGCTGGAGCGGGGAGGTGCCGAAGAAGACCCGCAGGGGCGGGTTGTCGGCGTCCACGATCTTCAGCAGGGCCGCGCCGGTGGCGGCAGGGTCGCCGGGCCGGGTGGTGCTCCAGTAGGCGGCGAGGGCCGTGCGCAGGTCGTCGTAGGCGGGCAGTTGCTCGGCGAAGGTGGCGGAGGGGCCGGACCAGTCGGTGGCGAAGCCGCCCGGCTCGACGAGGGTGACCTTGATGCCGAATCCGGCGACCTCCTGGGAGAGGGCCTCGCTCAGTGCCTCCAGGGCCCACTTGGAGGCGTTGTAGACGCCGAGGTTGGGGAAGGCGGTGACGCCGCCGACGCTGGAGATCTGCACGATGTGGCCGCTGCCCTGGGCCCGCAGAAGGGGCAGGGCGGCCTGGGTGACCCACAGGGCGCCGAAGAAGTTGGTCTCCATCTGGTCGCGGACCTGCTGTTCCGTCAGCTCCTCGACTGTACCGAACAGGCCGTAGCCGGCGTTGTTGACGACGACGTCCAGGCGGCCGAAGTGCTCGTGCGCCCGCTTGACAGCCTCGGTGGCGGCGGCCTTGTCGGTGACATCCAGGGTGAGGGGAAGGATCGCCTCGCCGTGGGCGGCCACCAGGTCCGCGAGGGAGTCGGTGTCGCGGGCGGTCGCCGCGACCTTGTCGCCGCGCTCCAGGGCCGCCTCGGCGAACTGGCGGCCGAAGCCGCGGGATGCGCCGGTGATGAACCAGATCTTGCTCACGAGAACACTCCCGTTCGAGGTGAAGTCTTATGAAGAGACTCTACATCGATGTGAGACTCAGTATCAAGATGAGCCATGGGGTCGATGCTGTACGCTGCCCTGCAACGGCGAGGCACGTTGGACAACTGGAGGACAGAGATGTCTTCACATGTGGCGCCCGATGACCAAGCGACGTCCGGACTTGACCGGCGTAGCGAACTGAGGGAGTTCCTGCGTTCTCGCAGGGCCCGGCTCAGGCCCGAGGACGTGGGCCTGCCGTCGTACGGGCGGCGGCGGGTTCCCGGACTGCGGCGCGAGGAGCTGGCGCAGCTTGCGGGGGTGTCGTACGCGTACTACGCGCGCCTGGAGCAGGGATACGGCGAGACGATGTCGGCCGAGGTACTCGACGCCGTCGCCCACGCCCTGCGCCTGAGCGAGGAGGAGCGGGAGCATCTGGTCCGGCTGGCCCAGCCCGAACGGCAGGGCACCCCGCAGGCCGCGCCTCCGCCGCAGCGGCTGCGGCCCAGCGTCCAGCATCTGCTCGACGGGCTCGGCGTGCCCGCCTACGTTGTCAGCCGGCGCCTGGACATCCTGGGGTGGAACCGGCTCGCCGCCACCGTCTTCGGGGACTGGGCCCAACTGACGCCCGAGGAGCGCAACACCGCCCGGCTGATCTTCCTCTCGCCTGAGACACGCGACCGGTTCGCCGACCCGGAACGGACGGCTCTGACAGCCGTCGGCGCTCTGCGCATGAACGCCGGTAAGAGCCCCGAGGATTCCTACCTCTCTTCGCTGATCGAGGAGTTGTCGCAGAAGAGCGAGGAGTTCCGGCGGTTGTGGGCACGGCATGAGGTGAGCTGCGGGACCGTTGGCGACATCGTGCGGATGCGGCACCCGCTGGTGGGAGAGTTCGACCTCGTCCACGAGCCCATGGCGTTGCGCGGGGGCGCCCCGATGCGGCTGGTCACCTACCACGCCGAGCCGGGCTCCCGGTCGGAGGAGGCCCTGCGGATGCTGGCCAGTTGGGAGCTGGAGCCGCAGCGCTGAGACGTGGGTCCGGCCAGGGCCTGTGACGGCATCACGCGCCGACCCATTCATCGGTCCCGTCCGAGAACTTCTGGTGTTTCCAGATGGGCACTTCGTGCTTGAGGTCGTCGATCAGTTGCCTGCAGGCTGCGAAGGCATCTCCCCGGTGGGGACATGCCACGGCGACCACGACCGCTGTGTCGCCCACCGCCAGTTCTCCGACCCGGTGCACCGCGGCGAGGGCGCGCACCGGGTGGTTCGCCACGACCTTCTGCGCGATCCGCCGCAGCTCGGCCTCGGCTGTCGGGTGGCACGAATACCCCAGTCCGTTCACGTCCGCGCCCGCGTCATGGTTGCGCACCGTGCCGACGAACAGCGCGATCCCGCCTGCCGCTTCGTCGCCGACGGCCTGGAAGACCTCCTCCAGGGAGAGCGGTGTCCGCCGTATCGCGAGCAGCCTGACCGGCTGCGGATGCGCCCGCTCACCGGGGTGCTCGCGGGCTCGGTCAGCTGCCACGCCTCCATACCTTCCTGACCTGCCTGTCACAGCGTCAGCCTCCGATCGCCGACATCGGCCTGTCCGGCTGCACGAAGGACGGGTCGTCCAGGCCCGCTCCCGCCTTCTTGCCCCACATCGCCAGGCGCCAGATACGGGCGATCTCCTCGTCGGGGGCGCCCGAGCGCAGGGCCGCTCGCAGGTCCGTCTCCTCTGTGGCGAAGAGGCAGGTGCGTACCTGGCCGTCGGCCGTCAGGCGGGTGCGGTCGCAGGCCGCGCAGAACGGGCGGGTGACGGAGGCGATGACGCCCACCACGTGCGGACCGCCGTCGACGATCCAGCGTTCCGCCGGGGCCGAGCCGCGCTTCTCCTCACCCTCTGCGGTCAGCTCGAAGCGGGTGCGCAGGGAGGTCAGGATGTCCCCTGCGGTGATCATGCCGTCGCGCTTCCAGCCGTGCTGGGCGTCCAGGGGCATCTGCTCGATGAAGCGCAGTTCGTAGTCGTGCTCGACGGCCCAGGCGAGGAGGTCGGGGGCCTCGTCGTCGTTCAGGCCCGGCATCAGGACGGAGTTGACCTTGACCGGGGTCAGGCCGGCGTCACGGGCGGCGTACAGGCCCTCGATGACGTCCTTGTGGCGGTCGCGGCGGGTGAGGGTCTTGAAGACGTCGGGGCGCAGGGTGTCCAGGGAGACGTTGACCCGGTCCAGGCCCGCCGCCTTCAGGGCGGACGCGGTGCGCTTGAGGTCGATGCCGTTCGTCGTGAGGGACATCTGGGGGCGGGGCTCCAGGGCCGCGACCCGCTCCACTATGCCGACCAGGCCGGGGCGTAGCAGGGGCTCACCACCGGTGAAGCGGACTTCCTCGATGCCGAGGGAGGTCACGGCGATGTCGATCAGGCGGACGATCTCGTGGTCCGTGAGCAGGTCGGGCTTGGCCAGCCACTGCAGGCCCTCCTCGGGCATGCAGTACGTGCACCGCAGATTGCAGCGGTCGGTCAGCGAGACCCGCAGGTCGGTGGCCACTCGGCCGTAGGTGTCGATGAGCACGTGGGGCCTCATACGGCCAGGAGTTCGGCCGGCGACGACACCTGGGCCATGGGGCCGGAACGGTGGATGGGGCCGGAGATGTGGGACAGGGGCAGGCCGGTGCCGGCGTTGATGTGGGCGATGATCTCGGCGGTGATGGAGATCGCCGTCTCTTCGGGGGTGTGGGCGCCGAGGTCGAGCCCGATCGGTGAGCGCAGGCGGGCGAGGTGTTCCTCGGGCACGCCGGTCTCACGCAGACGTTCCAGGCGGTGTTCGTGGGTGCGGCGGGAGCCCATCGCGCCGATGTAGCCGACCGGAAGGTCGAGGGCCACGCGGAGCAGGGGGATGTCGAACTTGGCGTCGTGGGTGAGGACGCAGATCGCGGTACGGGCGTCGACCTCGGCGCGCTCCAGGTAGCGGTGCGGCCAGTCGGCGACGACCTCGTCGGCGTACGGAAAGCGGGCCGGGGTGGCGAAGACGGGGCGGGCGTCGCAGACGGTGACCCGGTAGCCGAGGAAGCGTCCGGCCTGGCTGAGGGCGGCGGCGAAGTCGACGGCGCCGAAGATCAGCATGCGGGGCGGCGCTGCGTGGGTGTGGACCAGGAGTGTCAGCTTCTCCGGACAGGTGTCGGCGTCCCCGCCGACTTCGACGCGGGCGGTCCGGCCTGCCCGCAGCAGCGCGCGGACCTGGGTGGCCACCGTACGGTCCTGCTGTCGGTTCCCCAGGGTCCCGTCGTACGCGCTGCCGCCCCCGAGAACGGACAGGGTGCGGCCGAGAAGGCGCTGCGGCCCGTCGATCACCTGTGCCACGGCGACGGGCACACCGGCCGACACGTGTTCCAGGGCGGTGGTGAGGTGGGACTGGTCGGCGGGGTCGACCCGCTGGACCAGGACCTCGATCTCGCCGCCGCAGGTCAGGCCCACGGCGAAGGCGTCGTCGTCGGCGTAGCCGAACGAGGCCCGTATCGGGGGTTCGCCCGTATCCAGCACCTGTCGGCACAGCTCGTAGACGGCGCCTTCCACACATCCTCCGGAGATGCTGCCGACCGCCTCGCCGTCGGTGTCCACGGCCAGTGCTGTGCCGGGTGGCAGCGGTGCGCTGCCGCTGATCTGGACGACGGTGGCGAGGGCGAAGGGGCGGTCCTCGCGGCACCAGCGGTACAGCGTGTCCGCGATGTTCAGCATGAGAGGTGTCCTTCGGTGGGTGGTTGGGAAGCCCGCCGCCGCGCCGGCATGGGGGGATCGGAGGCACGGCGGCGGGCCGATCAGTGGGACGGCTCTCAGGGCCCGCCCGGGTGGCGGGAGGGGCCCCTGCCGCCACCCGGGTTTCAGAGCAGGGCTTCGGCGGTGATGGGCAGTTCGCGGACGCGGCGTCCGGTGGCGTGGAAGACCGCGTTGGCGATGGCGGGTGCCACGCCGATCTGTACGAGCTCGCCGAGGCTCTTCACGCCGATGGGGTCGGCCCGGTAGTCCTCCCCGTCGAGGTAGACGGCCTTGAGGTCGGGGATGTCGGCGTTGACCGGGACCAGGTAGTCGGCGAGGTTGGCGTTGACGATCCGGCCGTCGCGGTGGTCGGTGACCGTGTGCTCCAGCAGGGCCGCGCCGATGCCGCCCACCATGCCGCCGATGGCCTGGCTCTCGGCGAGCTTGGGGCTGATGATGCGCCCCGCGTCGTACACACCGAGCATCCGCCGCACCCGGACCAGACCGAGCCGGGCGTCGACCGCGACCTCGGCGAACATCGCGGCGTAGCCGTACATCGAGTACCGGCTCTCCTCCTCCGGGGTGTACGACCCGCGTGCCTCCAGGTGGGTGCGGTTGTTGCGGGCCAGGAGCTGCCGGTAGGTCTCCCCGCGTGCGGTGTTGCCCTTCACGTGCAGCCGGCCACCGCGGACCACGACGTCGTCGGGGGCGACGCCGTGCAGCGGTGAGCGCGCATCCTGCACCGCGAGGGTGATGGCCTGCTGCCGCAGCTTGTCGCAGGTGTCCTGAACGGCGGAGCCCACGCTGAGCATGGTCTGCGAGGCGCCCTGGGGCGGGGCCGGCGGCATGGCGGAGTCGCCGAGCCGGAATTCGACGTTGCGTACGGCCAGGCCGAGGGCGTCGGCGGCGACCTGGGTCATGGAGGTGTACGTGCCCGTGCCCGTGTCGTGGGTCGCGGACTGGACCACCGCGGTGCCGTCCGCGCCGAGCCTGGCGTGGGCCTCGGCATGTCCGCGGAACACGTCGTAGCAGCCGGTGGCCACGCCGGTGCCGATGAGCCAGTCGCCGTCACGCGTGGCACGCGGCCGGGGGTTGCGCCGGTGCCAGCCGAAGGCACGGGCGCCGACGCGGAAGCACTCGCGCAGCCGCCGGGTGGAGAAGGGCTGCTGCGTGGACGGGTCCTCGCCGGGTTCGTTGCGCAGCCGCAGCTCGATCGGATCGATGCCGAGCTTGTGGGCGAGTTCGTCCACCGCGGTCTCGATGACGAAGGCGGAGCTGCCGTAGCCGGGGCCGCGCATCCACATCGGGGTGCTGACATCGAGCGGCACGATCTGGACGTTCTGGCTGACGTTGGGCACGGCGTAGAGCATCTGCCCGAGCGCCTGGTTGGCCTCCCAGAACTGCTCGTAGCGGGAGGTCTCGTACTTGTACTCGTGCGTCATCGCGGTCAGTCGCCCGCGCCGGGTGCTGCCCAGGCTCAACTTGTACTCGTACGCGGGCCGGTAGCCCACCGTGAAGTACATCTGCCTGCGGGTCAGCGCGAGTTTCACCGGGCGGCCGATCTCGCGTGCGACGAGCGCCGCGATGGTGACGTGCGGCCAGGTCCGCAGGCCGTTGCCGAAGGCACCGCCGATGAACGGCGAGAGGACGCGCACGTTCTCCTGCGGGATGCCGAACACGGCCGCGAGCTCATTCCGCGTGCCGATCACCCACTGGGTCTTGTCCCACACGGTGAGCTTGTCGCCGTCCCAGCGGGCGATGGTGGCCTGAGTCTCCATCGGATTGTGGTGGTTGCGGGAGAGCCGGTAGGTCATGTCCAACCGGACGTCCGCGGAACCCAGCGCTTCCTGGGCATTGCCCCGCGCATAGGGCCGCGTGAAGGGCGGCCCGTCCACGGCCGGGCTGCGGGTCAGGTCGGTCGACGGCTTCTCGGCGTCGTAGGAGATCTTCACCAGGTCGGCGGCGTGCTGTGCGGCCTCCAGCGTGGTGGCCACCACGACGGCGACCGGCTGGCCGAAGAACCGGACCGCGTCGTCCTGGAAGACGCGCAGCCGCTGGCCCGGGAACGGGCCCGGGTTGTCGCGGTAGGCCAGCCTGGGCTTGTCGAGGTGGCTGATGACGCCCAGGACTCCGTGCAGGGCATTGGCGGCGCGGGTGTCGATGCCGGTGATACGTCCGCGGCCGACGCTGCTGTCGACGACGACGGCGTGGACGACGCCGTCGATGTCGTGGTCGGCGGCGTACTTGGCCTGGCCGGTGACCTTCAGCCGCCCGTCCACCCGGGACAGCGGCGCTCCGACGGCTGCCTGCGGCTGCTGGCTCACTTGACACCTCCTACGACGCGCAGCTGGCGCTCGACGGTCCGTTTGAGCAACTCGACTTTGAAACGGTTGTGCTGGAGGGGCCGGGCCCCGTCCGCCGCCCGCTCGGCGGCCTTGGTCCACAGCGCGTCGGACGGCCGCCGCCCGATCAACTGCCGCTCGACGGCGGTGAGCTTCCAGGGCACGGTGCCCACGCCTCCTGCGGCCACCTTCGCCTCGCGGATCACGCCACCGCGGATGTACAGGGCGACGGCCGCCGAGGTGAGCGCGAACTCGTAGGACTGCCGGTCGCGCACCTTCAGATAGCCCGACTTCAGCGGGCGCGGAAGGGCCGGAAGCTCGACGGCGGTGATCAACTCACCCTGGCGCAGGGCCTGTTCGCGATTCGGGGTGCTTCCGGGCTTCAGGTGGAAGTCGGCGAAGGGCACGGTGCGCTCGCCGTCCGGCCCCATCAGGTGCACGGTTGCTTCCAGGGCGGCGAAGGCCACGGCCACGTCGGAGGGGTGGGTGGCCACGCAGTCGTCGGAGGTGCCGAGGATCGCGTGGGTGCGGTTGACGCCGTGCAGAGCCGCGCAACCCGAACCCGGCGCACGCTTGTTGCAGGCGGCCGTCACATCACGGAAGTACGTGCAGCGGGTGCGCTGCATGATGTTGCCGCCGATGGTCGCCATGTTCCGCAGCTGCGCCGACGCGCTCAGCTCCAGCGCCTGCGAGATCACCGGGTACAGGGCGCGCACCCCCCGGTGGGCGGCGGCCTCGGACATACGGACCAGTGCGCCGATGCGCAGACCCCCGCGCCGGGTGACCATGATGTCGCGCAGCGGCAGGGCGCTGATGTCGACCAGCGTGCGGGGGCGTTCGACGGTCTCGCGCATCAGGTCGACCAGCGTGGTGCCGCCGGCGATGTAACGGCCGCCGCCGCGGCCCGCGTTGAGAGCCTCACGGGTGTTGGCGGCCCTGGTGTAGGAGAAGGGATGCATGGGGAGCGTGCCTCATTTCCCGTGCGCGGTCTGCTCGACCGCCCGCACGATCTTCACGTAGCAGCCGCAGCGGCAGATGTTGCCGCTCATGAACTCCCGGATCTCCTCCGGCGAGCCGGTGTGCCCCTCCTTGATGCAGCCGACGCCGGACATGATCTGGCCGGAGGTGCAGTAGCCGCACTGGAAGGCGTCCTGGTCGATGAACGCCTGCTGCAGCGGGTGCAGCCGTTCGCCCTTGGCCAGGCCCTCGATGGTGGTGACCTCGGCGCCGTCCAGCCGGACCGCCAGTGTCAGGCAGGAGTTGACCCGGCGGCCGTCGACCAGGACGGTGCAGGCCCCGCAGGCACCGGCGTTGCAGCCCTTCTTCGAGCCGGTCAGGCCGAGGTGTTCGCGCAGCAGGTCCAGCAGCGAGGTCCGGTTGTCGACCGTCACGGTGTACCGCTTGCCGTTGACGGTCAGGGAGACCCGGCTGCCCGGTGGCGCCTCGGCCGCGTTCGCGGGCTCGACGCCGAACACGGTCGGCCCCGCTATGAGACCGCCTGCCACGACCGCACCGCCGACGGCGGTGGTCGCGATGAACGTGCGCCGGGAAGGGGCGGACGCGGCTTCCTCGGGAAATCCCTCGGAGGGAGCAACAGTTGACTCGGGGGGTTCGATGGACATGCCCACTCTCTTGGTCGACGGAAGACGGAGGGCGGTACCGACCACCGTCATGTGCACGGATCGGTGTGAGTACGGAAAGACGGTTCACGCCGCGGTGGACGAGCCGGGCCCTGCCCGCGAGGATGGCGGCGACCGGGGTCGAAACACGGGTCGGCAGCCGCCTCACCAGGCCTTCGGTGCGGCATGGCATCCACTGTGCTGCATGCGGCGCGATACAACGAGCAAGCAGTTTTGGGACGACTCCGGTAGCTACGACTGCCGTTGGTACGTCTGGCAGTAGCAGGCAGAGCGGTCCGACCGACGGCGGTGGTCTTGACGACGTCATCGCCGACAGCCGGGCATGCCGACACGGCGGCCGTACGGTTCGCGTACGGCCGCCGTGGTCCGGAATCGAGTGGCGGAACGGGAAACTACGAAGTGACGGTCAGGAGGGTGGTGCCGACGGTTTCGGTGCCGTCGTCGTAGCCGACCAGGCCGAGATAGGTACGGCCGGTCGGGAGGTCATGCCAGGAGACGGTGACGTCCGCGGTGCCGCCCAGGGCCACCCGCTGTTCGGCCGGGGTGACGGTGGCCGGCCGGTCGGGACGGGAGTCCGGGCCGATCAGCCAGGTGTGGAGGGTGTACGTCTGACTGGTGGCGCCCTCCGGCAGGGCGAACTGGTTCACGTACACCTCGTACGTGCCCGGCTCGGTGAGGTCGAGGTACTCGTCGCTGCTGCCGGTGGGGGAGGAGATCCGGTTGCCGTCCTCGTCGAACACCCACAGGTCGATGTCGCTGCCGGCGAGGAAGTCGGACGAGCGGATCGCGACCCGGGCCAGCGCGGTGCCCTCGGGAACGGTGACTTCGGTCCGGGCCGCGGAAGCCGGGAGCGTTGACGGCGGTGCTTCGAAGCTGTCGGTCGTGGTGCCCGTCAGGGTCCCGGTCCTGACCGTGCCCGAGTACAGGCCGTTCAGGGTCGTGGTGAGGTTGCCGTCCCAGCCCGACTTCGCCTGGAGGGTGAGGGATCCCGTGGCGCCCGTGCCGTCGGCCTTCGAGGGGACGCCGATCTGCGTGGCACGCAGGGCGACGGTGCTGCGCACCCGGTGTCCGTCCCTGTCGCCCCAACTCACCGATCCGAAGGCCCACTTGCCGTAGCCCGCGTCCGTGCGGGTGAAGGTCACCCGGTACGTGGCCGACCGGCCGGGCGGCACGATCAGCCGCTTCGGTGAGACCGTCGCCCGGTAGCCGCGCGGTGCCCGCAGCGTGGCGGTGTAGACGCCGGTGGTGTCGCCGACGTTGGTGACGGTGCGGGTCACGGTCTGCTTGCCTGCCAGGTCACCGATGGAGATCGTCGGGTAGTTGAGGTCGCTCGGATCGATCTTCCGGGCGGTGGCGCAGGCGTCATCCCCGTCGCCGGTCACCGGGCGCTGACCGAGGGCACACACGTACGCGGTCCAGTCGGCGGAGGTGGAGTCGTAGACCAGGCCGGGGTCGTCGGCGGCGTTCGGGGCGACCTGCCCGGCGCCGTAGTCGAGCGGGGTGGCGGGTCCGTCGGCGCCGATGCGCCGGATCTCCTTGCCCTCGTCGGTCTTGGTCGCCGCGGTGGTCATCAGGGCCGACTTGACCTCCATGGGTGACCAGTCCGGGTGCAGGGAGCGCAGGAGCGCGGCCAGTCCCGTGATGTGCGGGGCGGCCATCGAGGTGCCGGACGCGATGCCCTGCGGGCCCGTGAAGGTGCCGCCGTTTCCGCCGGGGACGGCACCGGCGACGACGTCCACGCCAGGGGCCGCGATGTCGGGCTTGAGCAGGTCGCCGCCGCTGGCCACGTCCGGGCCGCCCGAGGAGAAGGCCGCGATCGCCGGTGCCTCCTGGCGTACGGCGCGCGCCGCGTCGAGCCGGGCCGTGGCGCGGTCGCCGGCCCGGTCGATGTACGCCTTCACCGCCTGGCCGGTGACGTTGTCGACGTGGACGGTGGGGACGGAGTGGACGTCGCCCCGTGTGTCCAGCAGCGCCCGGGAGTTGTACAGCACCATGCCGACTCCGCCGGCCGCCTCGACCTGCGCGCTCTTGGCGGCGCGGGCGCCCGTGCCGTCGCCGTTCGTCTCGCACAGCACGATGGCGCCCTTGACCTTCGCCGGGTCCAGGGTGCCGGGCCGGCACAGCCCCGCTTGGGCGGCGTCCACGCCGCTGCGGGCCGCCCCGGCCGCGTCGACGAACCGTGCGGAGGCAACGGGCGATGCGTTCAGGCCGGTTCCGGTGTACGAGGTGCCGTCGCCCAGGACGACCCTCGTGCGGTAGCCGAGATCGTGGGTGGAAGCGGCCGCGGCGCTGATCCACGGAGCGTTGTTGCCGACCCTGGACGGCCCGTCGTTGCCCGCCGAGCCGGAGACGAAGACGCCGGCCTTGGCGGCGTTGAACATGGCCGTGTAGGTGGGACGGGTGAGGTCGGCGGGATCGCCACCCGTGCCGAGGGAGATGTTGATGATGTCCACGCCGTCCGCCACAGCCTGGTCGATGGCCGCGGCGACGTCCGCCGTCCAGCAGCCGGATCCCTTCCAGCAGGCCTTGTAGGCGGCGACGCGGGCGGCCGGGGCGATCCCGGATATCCGGGTGCGGGAAATGCCGGTGCCGGGCACGGACGCGGGCACACGGTAGTTGCCGGCCGCGGTGGTCGAGGTGTGGGTGCCATGCCCCTCGTCGTCGACCGGGGACGGCGTGTCGTCTTCCGTGAGCTCGGGTACGGCCTTGTTGAAGTACCGGGCGCCGATCAGCTTGTTGTTGCAGGTGTACGGGTGCGCACGGTCCTCACCGGGGTCGCAGACGCCCTTCCATTTCCTGGCGATGGCCTCCGCGTCGGGGCGGGGCTCCGGGAGGGCCCGCAGGGACGGGTTGGTGTTGTCGATCCCGTAGTCGACGACTCCGATGATCACGCCTGCCCCCGCGTTCCGCTGCCCACCGCGGAACTTGGAGTACAGGCCCCCGCGCTCCTTCAGGCCCAGGAACTTGGCGGTGTCGGGGGCGGGAAGCGCGCCGGTCGCACCCGACGACCCCCTGGGGCCGGCGACGGCGGCACGGGCAGCGGTCGCGCCACCACTGCCGGCACCAACGGCTTCAGCCGTGCCGGTCGGCCGGATCACCTCGTTGCGCACCAGCGAGGCGACGCCGGGGGTGCGAGCGAGCTTCGTGGCCTGACCAGCCGTCAGTTCAGCGGCGAATCCGTTGAGTACGTACTGATAGCTGTACAGCGGCCGGACATCCGGCACCTCGGCCAGCACCTGGTCGCGCGCCCGCTCCAGGCGGCGGACGTGGTCGCGTACGGCCTCGGACCGCGTGTTCAGCCTCTTTCCGGGCTCCGGCGCGGTCTCGGGCTGCGCGGCGACGGGGTCGCCGGAGAGCTGGACGAGGTAGGTGCCGGCGGAGTAGGTCTGCCGAGCCACGCCGGCAGGCTGCTCTGGTGGCGAGGCGGCGGGAGCGGCCTGCGCGGACCCGCCGTAGGCGAGGGTCAGGCCTCCGACGAGCGCCGGGACCAACAGGGAGGCGACTGCTCTGTGGCCGGAGCCATGGCTTCTGCCTTTTCTAGGCACTTTCATGCTTCTTCCTGCTGTGGGGGGTTGGGGGAAAGGTGTTGCTTCTCACCGGCACCGTTCGCGGACTGCATGGCATAGCTGATGTGCGGCGCTGCTCCTGCGACGGCGGCTGGAGCAGTTGGATCCGCGGGACTGGGCGGACGAGCCGTCGGCCCAGGAGCGTGGCGTCCTGGCTGCATTCGGTCGGCAGTCGGCTCACCAGGTCTTCGGCGCGGCACGGCATTCACTGTGAGGTACGCGGGACGATCCAACGAGCGGGCGGTGTTGGTACGACTCGGGTGAGTACAACTGCCGTTGGTACGTCCGGCAGTAGCAGCCAGAGCGGTCGACCCGTAGCGGCGACGCGGGTGCCAGCGCGCACGCGACGGCGTCCGCCCCGGTCATGCCCCCCTCTTCCCGCATCCCCCCAGCCCGCGTCACGTCAATCAGGCCGCCGACACGTCACGCCCTGGCCGGCTAGGCCGTCGGCAGCACCGCCGTGACCTCCCAGCCCTGGCCGGTGGGGCGGGGACCTGCGCGCAGTTCGCCGCCGAGGGCGGTGACGCGTTCGGTGAGGCCGACGAGACCGAAGCCGCCGCCCCGCGCGGCCTGCGGGATCCGGGTGCCGCCGCGGCCGTCGTCGCGCACGGTCACCGTCAGGGCGCGGCCGTCGTGGACCAGGTCCACGGTGACCTCGTCGGCGTCGGCGGCGTGGCGACGGATGTTGGTCAGGGCCTCCTGGACGACGCGGTATGCGGCTGTCTGCACCTCGGGCGGGAGGTCGTCGGGTACGGCGGGGTCGCGGCGCAGGACGACCTTCGGGCCGACGGGGCCGCCGAAGCCCTCGACCAGGCTCGGGAGCGCCGCCAGATCGCCGAGCGGACGGCTCGTGCCGTCGGCTGCGGCGGTGTGGTCCGGGGCCTCGCGCAGCAGGCCGACGGTGCGCCGCATGGAGGCCAGGGCCTCGGTGGCGGAGGTTTCGATGTTCCGCAGCACGGGGCGCAGTTGGTCCGGGTCGGTGGCCAACATCTGGGCCATCTGCGTCTGCACCAGGATCCCCGTGACGTGATGGGCGACGAAGTCGTGCAGGTCGGCAGCCATCGCGAGGCGTTCGCTCCGGCGGGTCCTGTCGACCATCGCGCGGCGGCGGTGATCGAGGAAGCGCAGGTAGCCGCCCAGTCCGGCGGCCATCATGACCGGAAACAGGAGCCCCAGCCCGCCTCCTGCGGCAGCAGCCGCGTCGGGGAGGGGAAGCCTGGCGGGCAGGATGACGACGGCCAGGCCGCACAGCCCCACGAACGCCGTCGCCCACCACCCGGGGCAGGAACGGACGGCAACCAGCAACAGGTACAGCAGGGTCGCGATTTCCCCCAGGCCGAACGCCATCGGCCAGTCGGTCAGGACAGCGACCACCGTCAACGCCACCGAGGCCCCGGCGGGTACCGCGATGCGCAGGGCGGGGCTGACCCACGCAGGCCGCCTGGCCGTGGGCCAGAGCACCGCGGCCAGGCACAGCGGCAGCACCGTGGCGGGCTGCAGCCACGGCGTCACGCTGTACCCGTCCTGCGGTCCCAGCGCCGCCATGAGGCCCGCTTCCAGCAGGTCCGTGCCGGCCGCCAGGATCATCAGGGCCACGCCGACGGCGTGCAGCCCTCTGCGCCGACGGCCGCCTGGCACGGCCGGTCCGTCGATCACGGGCACAAGGTTCACGGCGCCAGAGTAGGCATCCTGCGGCCCGGCAGGATCGGCCGAACGGCCATCGCCGCCCGAGCGGGGGCCTCCTCGACAATGGCCGAATGACCGAGGCGCGCGCGGGATCCCGCAAGGAAGGCGGGCGATGTCCGCCTCGGGTGCGGTCCTCCGCGCGCTGGTACTGCTCGCCGTCCGGCAGGGCGCAGCCACCGTACCGACCGCACCGCCTGTCGCACCCGGCTCCCGACCGGCCCAGCACCGCCATCCAGTGCTGGACTGCGACGTAACGGACACGGCCCGGCCCCGTCCTGCGCTGAGGGTTTGCGCGTCCGCGCGGAACTTCACTCGTTGGCGTCGCGGAGCGTGCGCAGGATGCGCTCCAGGTGGCGGCGGTCCTCGGACGAGAGCGGTCCGGTGACGTGGCTGCGGAGATGGCGGACGTGGGCGGTCAGGGCGCGGTCGAGCGCCTCGGCGCCTTTGTCGGTCAGCGTGGCGAGTGCGGCTCGGCGGTCGGCGGGGTCGGGGTCGCGGCGGATCAGCCCCTCCTTCGCCATGCGGTCGGCGAGCCGCGTGAAGCCGCCCGAGCTGAAGGACACGGCCTCCGCCAGGTCCGTCATGCGCAGCCGGTGCCCGGGCGTGCGGCCCAACCGCAGCAGCACCTCGAACCATGTGTCCGGAACCCCCAGATCGCGGTGTACGAGGGGCTTGAGGCGAGCGAACGCCTCCACGAACAGTCCGTAGAGCGTCACGTCGTCGTCATTCAGCAGGTGCTCGTTCACCCCACGAGGATGACAGAAAGCCGAGAGCGGAAGAAGCTGCCGTTGCAGTATCTGTAGCTACAGATATATTGTCTGCCTCGGCAGGTACTTTTCTCGTACGTCCCTACGGATGTGGAGCCCGCTCATGCGCAAGCGCACCCTCCCCGCGTTCGGTGTCGCCGCCGCCACGGCCGGCGCCCTCACCCTCGGCCTGTCCCTGGCGCCCGCTTCGGCGGACGCCGCCCCCGCCTCGCACGGGCACCGCACGATCACCATCGAGGCCGTCGAGAAGGCCACCACGATCAACATGGTCGACGTCGCCCCGGCCGACTCCGCCCTCGGCGACCAGCTGATCGGGACCGGCGACCTCATCGGCCGCGACGGCCGCAAGCTGGGCACCAGCAGCTTCGTGGGCGTCTCCACCGACGCCAAGCCGCGCACCGCAGAGCTGCTGACCTTCGTCTACGAGCTGCCCGGCGGCAAGATCACCACGGCCGGCACGGCCAAGCTCTCCGCCTCCGGACCCGTCTTCGACGAGCGGTTCGCCATCACGGGCGGCACCGGCAAGTACCAGAACGCCTCCGGAGAGGTGTGCGTCCTGCAGGAGACGGTGGAGCGGGCGAAGGTCACCTTCGAGATCCAGCGCTGACGACACCCACGCATAGGCACACGCACACGCAACGAGTACGAACGGAGTCACCTGTGAAGATCCTCTTGATCGGCGCCACCGGCATGATCGGCTCCCGCATCACGGCGGAAGCGCTCGGCCGCGGCCACGAAGTCACCGCCGCCACCCGCTCGGGCGGTGCGGACGGGCTGCCGGAGCACCAGGCGCTGACCGCCCTCGCCCTGGACGCCACCGCGCCGGGCAAGGTCGCCCAGGCCGCTGCCGGACACGACGCCGTCATCTCCGCCGTCTCCCCGCCCCGCGACGGCTCCGACCCGGCCGCCCCGCTGCTGGCGACGTACAAGTCCCTGGTCGAGGGGCTGCGCACCGCGGGCGTACACCGTCTGCTGGTGGTCGGAGGGGCGGGCAGCCTGAAGACCGCCTCGGGTCAGGACCGGGTCGACACCCCGGACTTCCCCGCGATGTACAAGGCCGAGTCGCTCGCCCAGCGTGAGGTGCTGCGCCTGCTGCGCGGCGAAGTGGGCGACGACCTGGACTGGACGTATGTCTCCCCGGCCGACGAGATCGCCCCCGGCGAGCGCACCGGCACCTTCCGCCTGGGCGGCGACGACCTACTGATCGCGGAGGACGGCACCAGCTTCATCAGCGCCGAGGACTACGCGGTCGCCCTGGTCGACGAGGCCGAGAAGAGCACGGCGATCCGCCGCCGCATCACCGTCGCGTACTAACGGACGTCGCTCGAGGGCGCCCGTTTCGGCATCAGGCTGACCGGCAGTGCCCAGGCGACGCGAGCAAGGCCGATATGAAGCGCCCGCTGCTCTCGCTCGGCCGGGTCCCCCGCGCGGCCGGCCGCTCAGGCCTGGCTCTCACGGCGGCGGCTCGGTTCGAGGGGCGACGTAGCGCCCTTGCTGGGTGATGGCAGCAGTACCCAGTAGCCACCGTCTGCCTCTCAAAGCCGCGCGCTGGTCGCCGACTCGCCTCATTCACTACGGCGACATTCACTCAACGGTGACCACCTGACCGCCGGCGCTGTGAGGCCCCCGGAACCCGGTCGGAGAGACGACCCTCGAAGCAGCTCTCACTAGAGTGCGATCCATGGAACCCCGTTGGCTCTCCCCCGAGGAGCAGCGCGCCTGGCGCGCCTACCGCGACCTCAGCCTGGTACTGGAAGACGCTCTCGACCAGCAACTGCGACACAAGGCCGACCTCAGCCACCTGTACTACTCGGTGATGGTGTTCCTCTCGGAGGCCCCCGAGCGACGGCTGCGCATGACGGACCTCGCCGAACAGCTGAAGATCGCCCGGACACGGCTCTCCTACACCGTCAGCCGCATGGAGGAGCGCGGCTGGGTGCGCCGCGAGGACGCGCCGGGGGACGGGCGGGCCCAGCTCGCCGTGCTGACGGAGGAGGGGCTGACCGCCCTTGAGCAGGCCGCCCCCAGTCACGTCGCCACCGTCCGGGCTGCCGTCTTCGACCGGCTGACGCCCGAGCAGGCGCGCGCCTTCGGTGAAGCGTGCGAGATCATCCTCGCCGGCCTCACGGGCCCGGACCGCCCGGCCTTCCCCGCCGACCTCCCCTGGCGCCGCTGACCTCCCTCCGGAGGCAGAGGCGAGCCTGCCGAACTCCCACACCCCTCCCCGACTTCTCTGCGCGACCGCCCAGGCACCCATCGCAATATCTTGCAGATTTGCAATACCGGCCCTAGAGTGAAGACAGATGCTTGAACTATCAAGCTTCCCCTTCTTGCCCCACCACGAAGGAGTCGAGTGTGAAGTCCCCCCACAAGGCATGGGCCGCCGCCGTCGCCCTGGGCGTCCTGGCCGCGAGCGGTGCCACCGTCGCCGCCGCCACCCCTTCCCCGAAGTCCGCCCCCAAGCCCACGAGTGAAGAAGACCAGCTGCAGAAGCTGTACCAGGAGGCCGTGGCCGAGGGCGGCCGTCTGGTCGTCTACGCCGGCGGTGACAAGCCGGGCCAGGCGGACTACCTCAAGGACGCGTTCGTCAAGAAGTTCCCCAAGATGAAGGTCGACATCGTCGTCGACTTCAGCAAGAACCACGACGCCCGTGTCGACAACCAGATCGCCGAGCACCACGTGGTCGCCGACGTCGTCCACCTCCAGACCGTCGACGACTTCCCGCGCTGGAAGAAGGAAGGCGTGCTGCAGAAGTACAAGCCGGTCGGCTGGGACAAGGTCTTCGACCAGATCAAGGACAAGGACGGCTACTACACCGGCCTGTTCTTCTTCGCCTTCTCCAACGTCACGGCCACCAAGCTCGGCGACGACGCGCCCGTCGAGGCCAAGGACTTCCTCAAGCCCGAGTTCAAGAACAAGCTCGTCTTCACCTACCCGAACGACGACGACGCCGTCCTCTACTACTTCAAACAGCTCACCGACAAGTACGGCTTCGACTACCTGAAGAAGCTGCTCGCCCAGAACCCGAAGTTCGTCCGCGGCACCCAGGACTCCGCCGACCTGGTCGGCTCCGGTGACTACGTGGCGAGCTTCGGCACAGCCGGAGGCGCCCCGGGCGTCGCCGAGACCACCCTGCCCAAGAAGTCGCCGTGGGTCGCCTGGCCGCAGACCGGTGCCATCCTCAAGGACGCCCCGCACAAGGCCGCCGCCAAGCTCTACCTGAGCTGGCTGCTGTCCAAGGATGCCCAACGCGACTCCATAGGCACCTGGAGCGCCCGCACCGACGTCGCCCCGCCGGCGGGCCGCAAGGGCATCTTCGACTACGCGAACATGAACCCGCTCGGTCTCGGCGAGTTCATGAGCAACCGCACCGCCCTCGATCGCTACAAGGCCCGCGTCAACCTCTATGTCGGCGACGTCAAGGGCGTGAACCCCTCCGACCCGCAGGGCGTGCTCGGCCTGTACCCCGTCAACCAGGACGGCACCCAGGGCTGACGGCCCTTTCCACCCCTCTGCTCCCCCACCAGAGGGGTGGAAGCCATCACCATCCCCACGGCCGCCTCGGCTTGACGTTTGACCTCGGTGAGCTTGGTGTTCCTTGATCGACTCGGTGCGTTGACCGTCTTGCCGACGTCGTGATGCTGCCAAAGGTAGAGCCACGCGCGCTCCACGAGCAGCGAAGCGGGTAGCGGGAGTTGTGCAGCATGCCGAGCGCGTCCAGTTCGTCCCGGTGGACGCTGAGAGGGATCAGCCGGCCAAAGGACACGGCCGGGGCGGTGGCACCTCGGGAGCCGCCGGCGCCGCAGTGGACCTCGGGGCCGCATCGCCCTACCGGCCCCGAGGCGCACAGCCGGCCGTCATGGACGCACGACGACGGTCCATCCGGGGCTGTAGGTGTCCGGCACCGGGAAACGTTGCCAGTCGCGCGCCCAGTGCGGTGGGTTCCGCTCGCGCAGGACCAGCGCACTGGGATGCGCCGGGGGATCCGTCTCCGAGACAGTGCAGCCCGCGGTGTGGGCGATGGGAATCGTCGAAGTGTTCCCCGCGAGGACACACGGCGGGTGCACCCCGTGCTCGCGCAGCACGGAGGCGATCCGGTCCCAGTCTCCGCGGGCCCGCTGCTGGATGCCCGCATGCGTGTGGACGAGCCCGATCTGGATGCCCCAGTGCCCGAGGAGTGCCAGGGCGAGCACCGCGGCCGTCGGCAGTGAACGGCGGGTGCGGGCCCGGTGGACCACGGCGAGGAGCCCGACAGCGGCAGGGAGCGCCAGCAGGGCGTAGGCCGGCAGGAGGAACCGCGGCGCGGCGTAGGGGACAAGGAAGAGATACGGCGCCGCCGTGGCCGCCGCCACCGCCACGGACAGCCACAGCGGTGCAGCGGACCGGCGCGCCCGGCGCTCCGCCCACAGCCCCAGGCCGACCAGCAGCGGCAGCAGCACCCACCACTCCGTCACGGGCAGCGATACGGTGTCGCCCGTGCAGGGACGGCACAGCAGCGGGCCGTCCAGCGCGGTGAGATGGGAGCGCAGGGAGAAGACGGCCCGCAGACCGCCCTGGACCTGGTCGGCCTCCGCTAGCCGGTTCCGCACCCCGCCGAACCGCACCTCGGCCTCGACGACCCAGGGCAGCGCACCCGCCACGAGTCCGGCCGCCACAGCCGACAGACGCCCCCGGAGACGGCCGTGGCCGCGCAGTGCGGGCATCAGTACGGCGGCCAGGAGCAGCGGCGCGGCGACGGCCACACCGTCGTTGGGCCGCATCAGGGTCACCACCGCCAGGCCTGCCGCGACACCCGCGTACCGGGGACGCGGCGCGAGGAAACAGCCCACCGCGGCGGTGGCACCCATCGCGGTGTAGTGGTTCGGCATCGCGGAACCGGCGTAGAACAGAGTGATCCACAGGCTGCCGTACAGCCCGGCCGCCACCCACACCGCCGCCGGGCGGTGCACGATGCGCAGCCAGGGCCGGAATCCCAGCCAGAGTGCACCGCCGGCCAGCAGGAGCAGCCACACCCTGAGCAGCACCGTCGAGTCGCTCCAGGAGGCGATCGGAGCGAGCAGCAGGGGGACCCCACGGGTACGCGGGGCGCTGAACGGGGTCGCTGGACCGTACGGCCCGAAGCGGCTGGCGTACACGAGCTCGTCCCAGCCGAGCGGCAGTGTGAGCGGTACGAGGACGGCCGACACCAGACAGAACCCGGCGACCACGATCCACAGCATCCGCTGTGCCGAGGCCGCTGTGCGATTCGCGTTCATCCGACCCACCCCAGCTTGCGCCGCCCACGGCGCACCGCTGCGCGGGCGAGGATGCCTGCCGTGGCGGCGAGCACGGTGGCACGGTCGCGCCAGTCGGGCGGGCCGGGTGGTGGAGCGGCCCGCTCGGCCCGCTCCTCCACCAGGGTGCTGAACAGCCGCTCGTAGCGGTCGGCGACGCCGTCCGGGGTGAATCGTTTCGCCGCACTGGCCCGGGCGGCCCTGCCCATCTCCGCACGCCGCCCGTCGTCCCGCATCAGTGCCAGCAGCGCGTCGGCCACACCCCGGGTGCTGTCACGCGGGACGAGACAGCCGTCCACACCGTGGCGGATGATCTCGCCGGGCCCGTGAGGGCAGTCGGTGCTCACCACGGGCAGGCCGCAGCGCATGGCCTCCACGATCGTCATCCCGAACGACTCGTGCGCCGAGGTCACCGCGGCGATGGAGCCCTTGACCCACTCGGCCTCGATGGGAGTGGCCGAACCCATCAGGAGGACCCGGTCACCCAGGCCATGTTGGGCTATCCGGTCGGCTATCCGGGCGCGCTCCGGGCCGTCCCCGTAGATGCGCAGGGACCAGTCGGGGCAGGCCGACCCGGCCAGGGCGAACGCGTCGACGAGCATCTCGTACCGCTTGACGCGGGCCAGCCGTCCCGCCGCGACGACGACCTTGGCCGCCGCGTCGGCCGGCGGCACCGAGGGCTCGGGGACGCTGTTGGGGATGGCCAGCACCCGGGTGCGCGACAGCCGCATGCCGCGCCGGTGGTCACGCGCGTCGGCCTCGGTCATGGTGACCAGCGCGTCGAGACCGCCGTACCAGCGCTGGAGTTCCGTCCGCAGCCGGTGCGAGTGGTTGTCGTGGGTGAGGTGCTCCTGGCCGACGAGCACGGCATGTCGTGGTCCGAACCGGGCCAGCAGCGCGTTGAGCCCGGCCCTGGTGCCCACGACGACGTCGGCGTCCGTCTCCCGCAGCCAGTCGATGACCCGCTGCTCGGCGAGCCGGTGGTACTGGTGCGAGCGGCTGTCCCCCTTCGGGAAGACCTCCCCGGCCCGCCTGGCGAGGGGATCCGCCGCGTCCGCGGATCCCTCACGCCGGTCCACCAGGGCCCGCAGCGGCACCTCCGGCGACCGCCCCAGCCGTGGCTTCTCGCGGTGCCGGAAGACCGACACGAGTTCCACCTGGTGTCGCCCGGCGAGCGTGTCGGCGAGTGTCATGGTCGTCCGTACGGTGCCGCCCATCGCGTAGGCGTTGTGCAGCAGGAAGGCGATGCGCACGTGCGGCGTCCCCCGTTTTCCCTGTGAAATGGCTGGTCAGTGTCACTGTGTTCGCCTTCGGCGAGGCGACCGCACCCGTGCCGGCCGGAGCCGGCGGAGCTACGGGCGGGCCCTGCCGCCCGCGTTCTGCGAAGGCTCCGCGCGGATCGGTTCGGGGCAGGTCGGTTCGGGCCCGACACGGCCGGCGACCGATCCGGGTGTCCGGCGGTGGCTCCTTGCGCGGGCCCGGTTTCGCGATCTTCAGGCGGAGGGCGCTCCGGTGAGGACTTCTACGCGGCCCGGGGCACTGACCGCCGACGGTGATCTTGCGGGTGGGCGTCGCGGCGGCTGCTGAGGCGCTTCCGATTCGGGGAGCGTCATCGCGCCGGTGGAAGACATGTGCTCTTCTCCGGGTGACTCAGGGTGCCGGGATCCGGCCTTGCCGCACCGACGCTCGCAACCGGAACGTTGTTTGGCACGTCCCTTTTGCCAGGTCAGACAATTCGGTGGGCGGTTCCGGACTGGCCGGCGTCACAGGCTTCTGCCCCTACCGGGACGCCCCTGGAGATTGCTTGCCCGGCGCCCGCGTACGGTTCTCGGCGACGGCGACCAGGCGTCCGCCGTCGCCTCACGCTCTGGGACGGCGCCCAAGGCCAAGGCCGTACGACACCTGACCCGGCGCCGAGGACTCGGCGACGCGGGATCACGCCGGCCGTCGGCGGTGGGTGCGGCAGCTGATCGACTCCGTGAACGGACACACCCTCAAGGGGCAGCTCGACCTGGAACAACACGGCGGCAGGACCTTCGAGGCGTCGCTGTCCGGGTCGCGCAAACGTCTCCTCGCGATGGCCGCGGCGATCCGGCACAACCACAAGACCGGCCAGCCGGTCATGCGATCTCTGATCGCCTACGACCACTGATCACATCGGAATGACTCGTCTAGTGAACTGCTGCTCTGCATGTGCGACTTGCTCGCCATGCGTGCACTCTGTGACCCAGGTCATCGAAAGTCCGTCTCGGGATTTGAGGCGCCGTGTCGTCGCGGTGTCCGAATCGGCGCTTAAGGGCAGCCTCGGGGGCCGCTTGACCTCGACTCAGGGCACGCAGAGGGCGCGCCACCCCCGAATTGGGCTGGACAACAAACAAACCCCAGGCCGCTGACCTGGGGTTTCATCATGGAGCGGGTGGCGAGAATCGAACTCGCGCTCTCAGCTTGGGAAGCTGAGGGCATCTGAAGCTGGCTCTGAGGCTGACCTGCGGCGGATGAGCGCAGACGCTTGATGGACGGTCGCCTGGTTCCCCGCTGTTCCCCGCTGAATCTGACACGCGTCTGGCACGAGTCATTCGTCGTCGCATTTCTTCAACTCCAATCCTACGGAGCCTACTTCGAGTCCGCTGTTCTCCCCCAGGAGGAGGTGAGCTTCTCGCGAGTCGGACGTTGTCAGAGCGCTCCCGTAGCTTGAGACCATGGTCGGTACAGGCGAGAACTTCACTCAACCCGGCGAGTTGTCGGCGGTGGGACAACCCACTGCTGGCGTCCAGCCCTACTACGCTCAAAACGCCGGATTCCTCGGGCAGCGGTATGGAAGCGTCACTTTCGACGAGGTACATGGCGGGGTGCTGGATCTGCTGCCGCCAGCCCCTGCGAGGGTGCTGGATGTCGGGGCCGGCAGCGGGCGGGACGCCGCGGCACTGGCGCTGCGCGGCTACCAGGTGGTTGCGGCGGAGCCGGTGCGCGAGCTACGGGCGGTCGCGCAGAGCCTGTACCCGAGCGAAAACATCCGTTGGGCAGAGGATTCGCTGCCTGAGCTGTCCCGGCTGGAAGGCTCCTTTGAGCTGGCGCTGCTGTCGGCGGTGTGGATGCACCTGCCGCCGACGGCACGTGGACAGGCGATGGACCGCCTGGCCGCGCTGCTGGCTCCGTCAGGGCTGCTGGTCATCTCGCTACGACGGGGAGTACCTCCGGCGGACCGCGTGATGTTCGACGTTCCCGCCGAGGAGGTCGTGCGGGACGGGAAGCGAGCGGGACTGCGGCTGGTGCGACTGGTGGAGGAGGGCGCGGACCGGCTCGGCCGTGCCGAGGTGTGGTGGCAGACGGTCGCCCTGCGCAAGGGGGGAGAGTGAGCGGGCGGCAGTTCTACGCCCAGGATGCTTCAGCGCGCGCGTCGTGGCGCTTGGCAGTGTTGATGGGTGCCAACTCGCGCACTTACAAGTTCGCCCTTGGCCAGGCTTTGCTGGAGTTCGGACGGACCGGACAAGAGGAGGTCCTCTTCGCCGAGTTCGCCGCCGCCTACAGTCTCGGCATGGTGCGCCACTTGGCCCAGGACCCACAGGCACCGCACACCGTGGAGCTGGGTGAGAAGGATTTTTTGACCGTGGCCGACCAGGAGAGTGCCGCGACGCTGGACGCCGGCCGCCCCACCGAGCGCCTCTTGGCGGCCGCGGTGCGCTCAATGCCGATGATGGTGATGCAGAAGTTCCACAACCTGCGTGGCGACACTGCGGTGCCCCACACCTTCTATGAGCTGACTGGGACGGGGCGGCAGCGCGTCGTGCGTTTGACCCCCGACTTGCTTCGACTGGCGCAGTCGGACCAGGCAGAAAGCCTGGCTGCCGAGTTGGACGCGCGCTGGAGCATCGTGGAGAGCTGCTTCGCTGCCGGTGTCGGTCGCAGCCTGGTCGAGGAGGGCGTCGCGGTCGACTGGGACACGCTCAAGATCACCGACAAACGCCGCCGCCGCTCGGTGACCGGCATCATCGAGGCCACGGTTGGTTTCCAACACGGCCGCTGTTTGATCTGCGATGACGTCCTGTACCGGAAAGACGCCATAGCGGTCGACCATGTCTTCCCGTTCTCCCTCATGCGCCGCTTCGACAGCGTCGGCTCTTGGCACGGCCCAGATCTGGACGCCCTTTGGAACCTCGCCCCTGCGCACGCCGCCTGCAATGGAGCGAAGAGCGATCGACTGCCCGCCCAGGAGGAACTCGCCCGTTTGGCAGCCCGGAACGAGGCGATCATGCGGTCTCCCCATCCCCTGCGCCGCACCTTGCAACTCAGCCTGAAGGGCGCCCTGCCCGGCCGGAACCTCGCCTCATGGACGGAGTTCCTGGGAGCGGTGCAGACGGCAGTCTGAATCGGGAGTCCGGCCGTAACACCCTGAGTGGTTGTAACTGGCGCACACGGCTCCGGAGGCCCTTTGGCACGTGGGTAACGCAGCAGGTCACGGCGCTGCACGTGACAGATCTGGCGGGACCAGTCCGCGGATGGTCCACGGCCGACCAGCACCGCTTTGGCCGCCGTTGAGTGGCCTCGGGTGGCCTCGGGCGCCCTCGCACGGCCAGAGACGGCCCAGCATGCTCGCCCCGCCGAGCGCATCGAATCCCGTGCCCACCAAGCGACGCCAGAACTCTCGGCTAAGGGGGCAGTGCGGTCTGGGCTGGTCCGGTGGTCGCCTGAGGTCATTGGCGCTGGGTGCGGTTGCGGTGAGTGCCGTACTCCGCGCGCTGTCCGTTGCCCAGGGCGATTGCAAAGTCCTTTGATCGCGCGTCGGCGCCGGTCACGGTGACTCCTTGCAGGTCATAGGTGTCCAGGAAGGCGGCGAAGCAGATGATCTCGTTCGTCTTCTCGGGGACCCTGAGCTGGGTGACGGTCATCCCGGTGCCGGTCATCGCGGCCAGCAGATGGGCGGCCGGGGTGGCGCCGAGGTGCGAGCCGCGGGCGCTCTTGCCGTCCAGGGCGAGGGTGTCGGTGCCGGACGGGTCGTGGCCGAGGAGGTCGGCGAGGCCGCCGGCGCAGGTGTCCTTGATGACCCGGCGGACCGTCGCGCCGCTGGGCGGGATGCGCACAGCCAGGGCGGTTGCGGTGCGGGCGCCGAGCCGGACCAGGACGTCCTGAGGGGCCTCGGCCGCCCACTCGCTGATCGCTACGAAGCTCCTCGCCCGGTCACCACGGCGGAGCAGGCGATCAGCAGTACTGCCACGAAGGGGTGACGCTTCCCGCGCCGGCACCGCGGATGGCCAGTGCCCGCAGCCGCTCGGCCAACGGGCCGATCGCACGGAGCTGACGGGTGGGCGACTTGACCAGACAGACGGTGGCAGACCGGTGGCACATCGAAGCTCCGTTGTGGGACGGCGACTTGGCAAGGTCACCTCCACAACGGAGCTTCGTTGCGTCCGGGTCGCGCACCCGAACAGCATCGTCATACCGCCGTGACCTGCACATCCAAGAGATCACCACGACTTTGCAATCGCCCTGGCCGTTCGATGCCTTCACCCGGCAAGCTTCACGTCAAGAAACCTCAACGGAATGGCGGAGTACAGCAAAGCGGGATGTTTGTCTCTAAGTTCCGTGCACCCGTCGTCCCTAGCATGCTCAGAGGGATCACAGACCAGCAAAGAAAGAGGTTCCCATGAGCATGAACATCACGTACCTGCGGCGCAGGAGTGTCGCCGCGGTCGTAGCGGGCGCGGCAGCCCTGCTGGTCGGCGCGGGGGCGTACTCCTTCTCGGCGTCGGCGTCGGCGTCGCAGGAAGGCCGCCCCGCATTGGCGGACACCATCGACTACGGCGCGCTGCAGAACCAAAACAACGCCTCTGGGGCAGACCAGGCCAACCAGTACCAGCGAGGCTGCGAAACTGCGACTTACTGCGAGCGCTGAACGTAGCTGACCGGATTACACGGATTCCCCTGGCCGAATGAGCGGTCGAGGGAATCCGGTATGTGGCCATAAATGAAATCCGGTCACGTGGGAAGTCGACCGACCCAGATGAGGATTGCCTCCGGCAGGCGGCGCACGTTCAGCTTCCGGTAGATCCGGCACAGGGTGTTGCGTACGGTCTTCTCGCTGAGGGAAAGGTGCTTGGCGGCATCCAGAACCGTGAGCCCATCGGACAGCAGGTTCATTATCTCGATTTCCCGTGGCGAAAGCCCGTAGCCTTCGGTGCTTTTCTCCGCCGATGTCGACAGGGAGTCCTCGCGAGAGGAGTACGCCGGAACGGTGGCTATCCGTCGAAGCCGAACGAGCTCGGACTGTACCAGCGGATCCAGAAAACTGATGCCCCGTGAGGTACCCGACAGCGCTTGGAACAGGCAACCATCGTACCTGCCCTCCAGCAGATAACTGATGACGCCCTGCTCGACTGCGGCGACCGCGTCGGCCGGATCAAATCGGGGCGCCAGCACCATCGCGGGCGGCATTCCGGCCCCGAGGCGCCGGGAGAACACACGGCAGGCCTCGGCCATACGCGGCCCGTAAAAGAGCACCACATCGTCAATGGAGCGCAACTGTCCGGGCGACCGGGCAATCCGCGCATTCTCCGAGGAAAACCCGACGGGGAAGCCGCCGTTGTGACTGACCACGGCGACCATCAGCGGTTTTGCTTGGTTCATTGCAGCTGTCTATCACGGCTGTCGGAACAGGCAGTCACATAGGCAGGGGTGCTGTACGTATCTCTCGGAGCGGAGATGGTCGGGCTGCCGCGCGGCGTGCCGCCGGGCGGGGCCCGGGAGCAGGGCGATTGCAAAGTCGTGGTGATCTCTTGGATGTGCAGGTCACGGCGGTATGACGATGCTGGTCGGGTGCGCGACCGGACGCAACGAAGCTCCGTTGTGGAGGTGACCTTGCCAAGTCGCCGTCCCACAACGGAGCTTCGATGTGCCGCCGGTCTGCCACCGTCTGTCTGGTCAAGTCACCGCAACCGCCCTGGCTGTACGCATCCCGCCCAGCCGCGCGACGGCTCTGGCGTGACGGTCAACCTGTGGGGGGCGTGACAGGCGTCGCCAACCGGGGTCGCCAGCCTTACTTACCAGCACGAGCGAAGAAGCCCACAGCTATGACCATTGCAAGGCATGGGTTTCTCGCGATCTGCGCAGCCACAACTGATCATCGGCGGCCGTGACCTGCGGCCGCCTTATCGATCAACGCCCTGACCTGCTGCTGAGCTGTCGGTAGTTGTCGACGTTGGTAAGTTGTTACTCACCCTTGTGGCACGGGGTGTCACACCGTCACGCGGTCGGCACCGAGATCCTGTCGCATGGCAGCGCGAAGCTGTTTCAGGGCATCGTCGTAGCCAAGGCGGCCGTCAACGTAGGCTTCGTCGCTTGCCACGGTGCCGGCTGCCACCAGGTCGCGGAGATCGCGAAGGCGTCTGAAGGCGACCTCTGAGGCTTCGAAGGCCGCTTCTGAGGCAGTGATCGATATTTGGTATCGCATGCCATAGCAGGGGCCGAAGCTGTCCCGGGCGATTCGTTGCCGTTCGGAGGCTGGTGCTTCCAGGTCGCGTGCGAGGCTGCGGAAGGCGTTGCGGGCTTGCGAGAGGCATTCGAGGTAGTCGCCGTACAGCGCACGGCGGACACCGATGAGATGGTCGTGTCGATCTCGTCGCCACCGGACTCGATCAAGCAGGGCTGCGGACGAGGTAGCGATGACTGCACCAACAACTGCGCTGAGCAGGGTTACCCATGGCATGCAGGCAAGGTAGGCGTCGCGCGGCCCTGCTTGAAGATGGCCTCCAGTCAGTGATGGCGGTGGTTGAACTCATATGCGCAAGATGGGAGTTGTAGGCCCACCGGACTGGTTGAGATCTCTGCCGTCGGGCTATCGCATGCCCTCGGCGCACGCGGCGACTGCTTTCGGCAAGCCGACGAAATCGGTCTTCAGCGGGTTCAGGCGCTCGAGGCTGGACAGCCTGATGGACTTCTGCGTCGGGCAGCGCTCGTCCAGGACCCGCGTGGGCAGGACATAGAAGGTCCACTGGTCAAGGTCCAGGGGGTCGAGGGTCTGCTTGTCCTGGTGGTGCAGCAGGCAGAAGACGTACACGTCCGAGCGGCGCAGTACTTCGGCCGAGGTGGTACCGGTCTGGGCGTCCCAGCCGGAGGCCGGCGCGATGTGGAACGAGACCTTCGATGGCTGGGACTGTGCCCACGACTGCAGGTAGGCCGTCGACTTCACCTCGACGCGCCACTCCTCGGGCGTGCGGATGTCGACGGTGTCCCATTCGGTGCGGGTGCCGACTGCGGCGTCCAGCGCCGTGGCCACGAGATACTCGGCCAGGACGCCCCTCATGGTGTTGTTGGCCAGGTCGGAGCATGCCCAGCTCCAGAAGTCGCCGAGTCTGCCCACCGTTTCGCCGTTGGCCCGTATCGGCTCACTGCTGCTGCGGCGTGTGATGGCCAGCGGACCAAGGTCGGCACTCATGTGTCCTCCAGACGACGATATGGGGCGATGCTGATCCTGACAGCAGGCACTGACACCGGCGTTGGGCTCCGGCCCTCGCATAGGGGTGCAACGGTCGTAGGCCACCGGACGAAGACACATGACGGGCCTGACCAGGATCGGTCGGGCCCATCACACGTTCTGGAAGCTATACGGACTCTGTCAACGGGTTCGCGACCGTGGCTTCAGGCGAAGGCCAGAGCGCGGAAGGCGTTGCGGACGTCGGTCAAGGGCTGGCGGTCGCGGGTGTAGTAGAGCTTGTTGGTCAGTAGCACTGCCCACCGCCCCTGTTGGGGCTAGATCCACATGCCGGTGCCGGTGAAGCCGTAGTGGACCCAGAGGTCGTCATCGGGGTGGGTGCCAGGGGCGGGGTGCCAGACCAAGCCGCGCACGGGTTCGAGGGCGCCGGTCTGGACGGTCAGTGACTGCCTGGTCCAGGCGGGGTCGCATCCGGCTCGCCCCAGGCTGGTTGAGGTGTCGAGCATGTGGCGCAGGAAGAGGGCGAGGTCGTCGAGGACGGTGAAGGCGCCCGCGATCCCGCACACTCCGCCCAGGAGCCGGGCGGAGAAGTCGTGGGCGACGCCCTTGAGGTGAGTGTCGCTGTCCTGGTCGAGTCCCGTCGGCGCGCATCGGGTGGCGATCTCGGCGGGCAGCGGCCCGAAGCGGGTGGAGGCCATGCTCAGCGGCTGCCAGACCCGTTCCGTGGCGAGCCGGTCGAGGCGCTGGCCGGAGAGGTGCTCGGCGAGGTAGCCGAGGATGAGGGCGGCCCGGTCGGTGTACTCGACCGCCTCGCCGGGAGGACGGTGCAGGGCCTCGTGGAGGACGCCGTCGCGCACGTCCTGTGGGTCGGTGCCGTAGAAGTTCTTCAGCTGGGCCCGCAAGTCGCTGCCGGCGGTGTGGGTCAGCAGCTGGCGGGCGGCGACGGCCCCGAGCGGGTGGCCGACGACTTCGGGCCAGAAGTCGTTGAGGGGGACGTCGAGGTCGAGCTTGCCTTCCTCCCACAGGGCGCCGATGGAGGACCAGACGGCGACGACCTTGGTGAGGCTGGCGGCGTCGAAGACGGTGTCGCGCCGCATCGGCGGACCGGCACCCTGGACCGCTCCCCGTGCGGCACCGGCACCAGCGGCCGTATGGCGGCCCTGCACGCCCGCGGCGAACTTCCCCTCGACACCCCGTTCGTCCACGAGTCGATCATCGGCACCACCTTCATCGGCACGCTCCTGTCCGAGACCCGGATCGGCCCGTACGAGGCCGTGCTGCCGACGATCAGCGGACGCGGCTGGATCACCGCGTTCAGCCAGTACGTCCTGGACGAGACCGACCCCTTCCCGCACGGCTACACGCTCGGCGACCTGTGGGGCGAACAGACCTTGGAGACCTGACTGATGGAGAGCAACGGACAGCAGTTCCTCGCGGGCAAGCGCCGCTCCGGCACATCCGGCGAACAGTACGAGGTGACCAACCCCGCCACCGGCGAGGTCCTGGCCACCGACACCCCGGCCGGCCCACAGGACGTGCACGAGACGGTGGCCGCCGCGCGGGCCGCCTTCGTCGAGTGGTCCCGCACCACCCCCGCCGAACGCTCCGAGGCCCTGCTGCGCTGGGCGGACCGGCTCCAGGCCCGCAGCGAGGAGTTGGCGCGGACGGAAAGCCGCAACGCGGGCAAGCCGATCCGGCTGACCCGCGGCGAGGAAGCGGTGGCGTTCGGTGTCGGCTCGGCATCCGGCGGTGGGGCTCGCCGCCAACGTCAACCGGACCAAGTTCGCAGGAACCCGGCAAGCTCCTGCTCTACCCTCTCCATTGCCTGTCCCTGTCAGTAGTAGGAAGACCGCTCGTAGGGGAAGCAGTGGCTGGTTGCCGGTGGCGAATGGCGGCAGGATCGCCACCACGTTCGGCGGTCCGTCCGAGTACCGAAGACCCCGTACGGACCACGTGCTATCTGCACTCGGCGCACGCCCTGATTATGGCCCGTGTCCATGGCGCCGGGTCTGGTGCTTCCCCCCAGCAGAGAGGTCTTTCCTACATGTCCAGCTTCCTCAGCAGGAGACATGTCCTCGCCACGGGCGCGGGTGCCGCCCTCGGTCTCGGCGCCGCCGCGGCTCGGGCCACAGCCTCTCCTTCCGCGCCCCGGCGCGCCTCCGGCCCCGAGGAGACCAGGACGCTCGACGAGCTGTACCAGGCCGCCCTCGCCGAGGGCGGCAAGCTCGTGCTCTACGCCGGCGGTGACACGCCGAACCAGCTGGACGCCGTCAAGGCGGGCTTCACGCGGCGTTTCCCGGGCATCGACATGACGCTGATCGTGGATTACAGCAAGTACCACGGCGTCCGTGTCGACAACCAGCTCGCGACCGGCAGCCTCGTCCCCGACCTCGTCCAGCTGCAGACTTTGCACGATTTCGCGCGCTGGAAGGAGCAAGGCCGTCTGCTGCCCTACAAGCCCGCCGGGTTCTCCAAGCTGCACCACCGCTTCCGGGACCCGCAGGGCGCCTGGGTGGCGGGCGCGGTGATCGGCTTCAGCTTCATGTATGGCCCGGCGGCGGTCGGTTCGGACGCGCCGCGCACTCCGCTCGACCTGGTCGACCCGAAGTGGAAGGGGAAGATCGCCTCGTCGTACCCGCATGACGACGACGCGGTCCTGTTTCTCTACAAGCTGTACGCCGAGCGGTACGGCTGGGACTGGGTGGCCCGGCTGGCCGCACAGGACGTGCGGTTCGCGCGGGGCACCAATTTCCCGGAGGACGCGGTGAGCGGCGGCCAGGCGGCGATCGGTGTCGGCGGGTCGGGGTCGCTGGCGGCGTCGGCGTCGGAGCCCGTGCGGTGGGCGGTGGCCGACGGGCATCCGTTCGTGGCCTGGGGGCAGCGCCTCGCGGTCCTGAGACAGGCCAAGAACCCGACCGCGGCCAAGCTCTACCTCAACTGGGTGCTGTCCGCCGAACGGCAGCAAGCAGCCCGCTTCGGCTGGTCGGTACGGACCGACGTCACTCCCGCGGGCGGGCTGAAGCCGATCTGGGAGTACCCGAACGCCCACCTCGACGGATTCCCCCGCTTCATGGCCGACCGTGCCGAAGTGGAGCGCTGGAAGCAGACGTTCGCCCTGTACTTCGGCGAGGTCAAGGGCGACCCCACGCCGGGCTGGCTCGGGCTGCACCCCGGAGCGTGACCATGGGCGGGGGCGCAGGTCCCACCGGTGGGCCACGCCGCCAGGGCTGATTCGTTCTCGCGCGGTGTCCGGTTTGATCACCTGATGTTCGGTCAGCGGCTGCTCCCGGTTGGAGGGCAGCCAGATCGTCAAGCCACACGAGCAGGCGTGAGAGATGCGGGTCCTTCTCGATATCTGCGTTCGCCGGTGATGCGGACGGATCTCTGGAGCATCCACCTGCACCGGAACACGGATGGGATGCTTACGGGCCGCGCACTCGAATTCCTTCGCGATGGCCCACTTGTTGATCTTGAACACGGCCATGCACGGCCTGCTGTCGTCGGTGACAACAAGAAGCCTAAAGAGCACCTGACAACGCGGCCCCGAAGGGCCGGCGGGGCTCACCCGGGCGGCGAGGAACAGTTATCCCCTCGCTGGGCCCAGCGGGTGCACGCGTCGGCATGCGCCCCCGCTGCGAACTGCGGGCTTGCGGAGGTGGCTGGTCCGTCCTTTGTTCAGGCTGTGACCCAGGTCGCCGAAAATGTGTCTCATTATTTGAGGCGATCGGGCGCTCTGGTGATTCAACCTGCGCCCGGGCGCTCCTGAAGGGGCGGTTGACCTGGACTCAGGCCACGCGGAGGGCGCGTGACCCTCGAATTGGACTAGACAACAAACAAACCCCAGGCAACTGACCTGGGGTTTCATTATGGAGCGGGTGACGAGAATCGAACTCGCGCTCTCAGCTTGGGAAGCTGATGTTCTACCATTAAACTACACCCGCGTAAGACGCCCCTCCCGAGATGATCCGGAGGCGGTGTCCGATCGCCTGGTCACTGTACCTCATCACCGGCCCCCGGCGCTGACGCCGTGGGGCCTGAGTGCGTTTCAGGGGGCGGGATGTGGCTGCGGGGTACCGGAGTTGGGGCGTACGGTGGAGGGGTCGGAGAGGGTCCGGGCGGGGGCGGAGTGCCGCCTGGAGGGCCGTCCCTTTGATCCCGTAATGTGGCCTCTCGTCGTCAGGCAGGTAGCAGCCGACGCGGCTCTTGGGGAAGGGACTCTAGGACTTGATGGAGCGCACCGTCGTCCGTTGTGCCGATGGGCACGTGTTCAGCACCGCTTCGTTCCCGATGCAGCAGGCCGAGCGACTCGGCCCAGGCCGGCTCCTTCGGTGTCCCCGGTGTGCCCGGCTCCGCAGTGTGGTGCCGGTGGCGCTGGAGAAGCGGTAGCGGTAAGGGCTGGCAGTAAGGGGTAGCGGGAGCAGGTGCCGTAGGAGCAGCATCAGAAGCACCAGCAGTACCAGCAGTACCAGTGCCAGCAAGTGCAGTGCCGGGCGCGCGGGTGGTCGCGATTGTGGCCGTTCCGCGCGCCTTGCGTATCCTCGGGGCGTGCTTCTCTCAGACAAGGACATCCGGGCCGAGATCGACGCCGGGCGGGTACGGATCGATCCCTACGACCAGACCATGGTGCAGCCGTCCAGCATCGACGTGCGGCTGGACCGTTACTTCCGGGTGTTCGAGAACCACCGGTACCCGCACATCGACCCCTCCATCGAGCAGGCGGACCTGACCCGGCTCGTGGAGCCCGAGGGCGACGAGCCGTTCATCCTGCACCCCGGGGAGTTCGTGCTGGCCTCTACGTACGAGGTCATCACGCTGCCTGATGATCTCGCCTCCCGGCTCGAGGGCAAGTCCTCGCTCGGGCGGCTCGGGCTGGTCACCCACTCCACCGCCGGGTTCATCGACCCGGGCTTCAGCGGGCACGTCACCCTCGAGCTGTCCAACCTCGCCACGCTCCCGATCAAGCTCTGGCCCGGCATGAAGATCGGGCAGCTGTGCATGTTCCGGCTCAGCTCGCCCGCCGAGTTCCCGTACGGGAGCGAGCGGTACGGGTCCCGGTACCAGGGGCAGCGCGGGCCGACCGCCTCCCGGTCCTTCCAGAACTTCCATCGGACCCAGGTGTGAGCGACGGTATGGGTGACAAGGGCATACGGGAAAACCTGACCTACGAGCGGTTCGGTGTCGCCGTTCGTGAGCTCGCGCAGACCATCGCCGACGACGGGTACGAGCCGGACATCGTGCTCAGCATCGCCCGCGGTGGTGTGTTCGTCGCCGGTGGGCTCGCCTACGCCCTCGACTGCAAGAACCTCCACCTCGTGAACGTCGAGTTCTATACCGGTGTGGGGACCACCCTCGACATGCCCGTCATGCTCGCTCCCGTCCCCAATGCGATCGACTTCACCGACAAGAAGGTCCTGATCGCCGACGACGTCGCCGACACCGGCAAGACGCTGAAGCTCGTGCACGACTTCTGCCTCGACCATGTCGCCGAGGTGCGGTCCGCCGTGATCTATGAGAAGTCCCACTCCCTGGTGAAGTGCGAGTACGTGTGGAAGCGTACCGACGAGTGGATCAACTTCCCGTGGAGTGTGCTGCCTCCCGTGCGGAAGCCGGGAGAGGCGCCCAGGGAGAACAAGGAAGCCCTCTGACCCGCATACGGGCCATCGTCAGTGGCGGCGCCGGGCGTTGAGCCGGGCGGCCTGGCGGGTCAGGTGGTCGCGTTCGGCGACGTTGGGTGCCTTGTGGGCCGCTTCGGCGTACAGGCGTGCCGCCGTCGGAAGGTCGCCGTCGCGCTCGTGGAGGTACGCCGCCACCGCGGCATAGCGGGGCAGTGAGGCGTCCAGTTCCGAGAGTGCCGCCAGGCCGGCGCGGGGGCCGTCGGCCTCGCCGACGGCCACCGCGCGGTTGAGCCGGACGACGGGGCTGTCCGTCAGGCGCGTGAGCTCGTCGTACCACTCGACGATCTGCACCCAGTCGGTCTCCTCGGCGGTGGGCGCGTCGGCGTGGAGGGCCGCGATGGCGGCCTGCGCCTGGAACTCGCCCAGCCGGTCGCGGGCGAGGGCAGACTGGAGGATCTCGATGCCCTCGGCGATCGACTCCGTGTCCCAGCGGCCCCGGTCCTGCTCGGCGAGCGGCACCAGGCTGCCGTCGGGCGCGGTCCGGGCGGCGCGCCGGGCGTGGTGGAGCAGCATGAGGGCGAGCAGCCCCGCCACCTCGGGGTGGTCGATCGCGGCCGCGAGCTGCCGGGTGAGCCGGATGGCCTCGGCGGCGAGGTCGACGTCCCCGGAGTAGCCCTCGTTGAAGACCAGGTAGAGCACGCGCAGCACGGTGGCTACATCGCCGGGATGGTCGAACCGCACGCCGGAGACGGTCCGCTTCGCCCGGCTGATGCGCTGCGCCATGGTCGCCTCCGGCACCAGGTAGGCCTGGGCGATCTGGCGGGTGGTCAGTCCGCCGACGGCACGCAGGGTGAGCGCGACGGCGGACGACGGTGTCAGCGAGGGATGCGCGCAGAGGAAGTACAGCTGGAGCGTGTCGTCGACGGCGGGCGCGGGCCCGGGCGCCGGTTCCTCGTCGACGAGGTCCTCACGTCGGCGGCGGGCCTTCTCCGCCCGTGCCTGGTCGAGGAACTTGCGCCAGGCGACCGTGACCAGCCAGCCCTTCGCATCCCGCGGCGGGTCGGCCGGCCAGACGCGGACCGCTTCGACCAGCGCGTC
Organism: Streptomyces sp. SD31; assembly: GCF_052068475.1. Classification (NCBI taxonomy): domain Bacteria; kingdom Bacillati; phylum Actinomycetota; class Actinomycetes; order Kitasatosporales; family Streptomycetaceae; genus Streptomyces; species Streptomyces sp. SD31. The sequence goes on from NZ_JBQHCX010000001.1 coordinate 593,464, forward strand.
CTGTACGGCGTCCTCGGCCGCCGCGAAGTCGGCTCCGCGGCGGACGAGGACGGCGAGCACGCTCGGCGTGAGGCTCCTCAGCAGGGCCTCGTTCATCAATGGCACTCGGTGATGTTGGGCGTCGCGGTCAGGAACGGGCGCAGCTCCAGCCACTCGTGGATCGGCTTGCCGCCCGCTCCCGGGGCTGCCGACAGTTCCCCGGCCAGCTCGACGGCGCGCTCGTAGCTGTCGACGTCGATCACCATCCAGCCGGCGATGAGGTCCTTGGTCTCGGCGAACGGGCCGTCGGTGACCGGTGGGCGCCCCTCACCGTCGTACCGGACCCACGCTCCCTCGGGGGCGAGCGCCTGACCGTCGACGAACTCGCCGGTCTTCTCCAGCCGGGCCGCGAAGTCGTTCATGTACTGCACGTGCGCCGAGATCTCCTCCGGCGTCCACTGGTCCATCGGCACGTCGTTCACCGGAGCCGGAGCGCCGCGGTAGTGCTTCAGCAGCAGGTACTTGGCCATCGTGTTCTCCTCGGTACTGGTGCGATCCATCTTGGCCGCGTTCACCCCGGGGACGGAGCCAGGCGCGGGTTATCGACATCGCCGCCCGAGATTTTTCGAGGAATCCGAGATTCTTTGAAAAAGGGCCCCCGGCGCGGACGCCGGGGGCCCTCACGTACGTCGACGGACCCTAGAACGTGCCCAGCTTCACGATCGACAGCAGCGCGGCCAGCTGGATCGCGCTCGCGCCCAGCGCCTTCGGCCAGGGCAGGTCGTGGGACTTGGAGACCATCACCGTCAGCAGCGCGCCCGCCGCCACCCAGGTCACCCAGCCCAGGATCTGGACGAACGTCGCGTCGCCGCCGGCGAACATCGCGAAGACCAGGCGGGGCGCGTCGGTCAGGGACATGATCAGCATGGAGAGGCCGACCGTGGGCTGCCAGGCGCCGTCGCCGCCCAGCTGGCGGGCGAGGGTGTGGGTGACCACGCCCAGGACGAAGGACGACAGGACCATCGCCACGGCCGTCGTCAGGACGATCGGGACCGCGTTCGACAGGGTCGCGTTGATCGCGTCGTTGCGTGCGCCGTCGAAGCCGAAGACCGCCAGCAGGCCGTACAGGAAGGTCACGACGAGGGCGGGGCCCCACATCGTGTAGTCCCGCATCTGCAGGAACGTCTGGGCGGGGGACAGGACGATGCCGCGCAGCAGCTGCTTCCAGTGCAGGCGAGGGCCGATCGGGGCGGCCGGGGCCGCGCCCGCCTGGTAGGTCTCGCCCTGGCTGTAGGGGTCGTCGCCGACCGAGAAGGCCTGGGTGTGGCCCGGGTTGTTCGCCGCGTACGGGTCCGGGGAGCCGCCCGGGTCGTGCGGGTAGCCGCCGTCGCCGAAGTACTCCGGCTCGTCGTGGCCTCCCTGACCACCCTGACCCCCGTGGCCCCCATGACCGCCGGGGCCGTAACCGCCGTGGCCACCGCGGCCGTTCGCCTGCGGCCAGCCGCCTGCACCGCCGCCCGAGCCGCCGTACGGCTGCTGCGGCGGCGGGGGATAGCCGTACGACGGTCCCTGGGGAGCCTGCTGCCCGTACGGAGGTTGTTGGGGGCGCGTTTGCGGGGTGCCGTTGTTCCGGCTGCCCCGTCCGATCCTGAATCCAGCCACGTCTTCGAACGTACCTGGTCCCGGAGAGTCGCGTGCCGGGCCCTGCGGTTCGGGCCCGGCTTTGCGGCCGACCTGTGACATCCCCTAAGGGGCCGATAAGGGATGGCCAAGGGTCGGTTCAGGGAGCCGGTCAGGGATGTCGTCAGGGATGCGGTCAGGGATGCGGTCAAGGAGCCGCTAGCGCAGCATCACCTGCCCCAGCCTCAGGTAGCCGGACGTCGGCAGGCCCGTCGAGCCCGGGCCGAAGCTGATCGCCTTGTTGGTGGTCACGCCCGAGGCCGAGCCGCGCAGGCTGTAGATGGAGCCCGCGGGGTGGTTCTCGCCGTCGGCGCCGACGGACAGGTCCGCCTTGCGGTCGCCGTTGAGGTCGGACAGCCGTACCGACGCGCCGAAGCGGTCGGCGGACTCCGCGGTGCCGGGGACGCCGGCCGTGTTCTGGGTGAAGGACTGGGCGCCGGTGGTGGTCAGGCCGGTGGCCGAGCCGCGCAGGACGGTGACGCTGCCGGCGATCTTGGCGGTGCCGATGGTCTCGTGGATCGTGCCGACGGCCAGGTCCCCGTAGCCGTCGCCGTTGATGTCGGCGATGGACAGGGCGTTGCCGAACCAGTCGCCTTCCTCGTCCGAGCCCGGGACGCCGGGGGTGTCCTGGGTGATCGTGGTCTGCGGTCGGGTGCGGACGCCGTCCGCGCTGCCGAGGTAGGCGTTGACGGAGCCGCCGATGCTGGTCACGCCGTCGTCGCCGTACGTCGACGTGACCACGTCGGCGTAGCCGTCGCCGTTGAGGTCGCCGACGGCCGCCAGCTCGTCGGCGCCGTTCTGCAGGAACGTCTGGCGGGTGAGACCGGAGGCGGAGCCCAGGTAGACGAAGGTGCCGTCGTCGTACGTCTCCGCCTGGCTGCCGCTGACGACCAGGTCGGCGATGCCGTCGCCGTTCACGTCACCGGCGGCGAGGCTCTGGGCGCCGTAGATGATGCCGGAGTACAGGTCGGTGGCGAGCTCGTAGCGGGACGCGGCGCCGGAGGCCTTGGTGAAGCCGCCCTTGTGGATCCAGACGTCGCTGCCGGTGCTGCCGACGGCGAGGTCGGCCCGGCCGTCCCCGCTGAAGTCGCCGACGGCGAGGGACATGCCGTACTCGTCGTGGGCCGACGGGGCGGGGTCGGGGACGACCTGGCCGCCGGAGAGGCCGTTCTGGCCGCCCCAGACGATCACCACGGCGCCGGCCTCGGCGTTCTCGCCGTTGCTGCCGATCACGAGGTCGGCGTACCCGTCCCGGTTCAGGTCGCCGGACGTCAGGGAGGTGCCGAACTCGTCGCCCTGCTCGGCGGCGCCGGGGATGCCGGCCGTGTTCTGGGTGAGCACGGTGCGGCGCGAGGCGCTGATGCCGTTCGCCGAGCCGTAGTTGACGACGACGGCACCCGCGTCGGTCTTGCCGCCGACCGGGGTGTACGGCGCGGCGGTGGCGAGGTCCCGGTAGCCGTCGCCGTTGAAGTCGTCGGCGTACTTGGCGGGGGCCGCGGCGGCCGGTACGGCGGTGAGCAGCGGGCCCGCCGTCAGCGCGGCGGCGACGGTGGCCGTGGCGAGGGCGAGGGCAGGAAGGCGTGTGCGGCGGTGGCAGGTGACCACCGGCGGCAGGGTGCGCTTGCGCATCGTGAAGTCCCTTTCTCAGCTCAGGAGTTGAGGGCCGTGCCGTAGCCCGGGTTGCCGGCTGTGGACACGCCCGTCGTTGCCGGGCCGAAGCTCGCCGCCCCGCTGGTCGTCACGCCGCCCGTCGCGCCGCGCAGGGACCAGATCGCGCCGTCGCCGTTCTCGCCGGTCGCGGAGACGGTGAGCTCGGCGCGGTGGTCGGCGAGCAGGACGCGGGCGCCGAAGCGGTCGTTCGACTCGGAGGTGCCGGGCACGCCGGCGGTGTTCTGGGTGAAGGACTGGACGCCGGTCGTCCTCAGGCCGGCGGCCGAGCCGTACAGGACGGTCACCGCGCCGGCCCCGGAGTTCTCGCCGGAGGCGCCGACGGCCAGGTCGGCGTAGCCGTCGCCGTTGATGTCGCCCAGGGAGACATGGCCGCCGAAGCGGTCGCCGGACTCGGCGGCGCCGGGGATTCCGGCGGTGTCCTGGGTGAGGACGAGCGGGGCGCGGGAGGAGTCCAGGCCCGCCGGGCCGCCGTAGCGGACCGTCACCTTGCCGCCCTTGGCGCCGGCCGGGTCGGCGGAGGTCTCGCGCTCGTTGCCGATGGCGATGTCCGCGTGGCCGTCCTTGTCGATGTCGCCGATCGCGGAGACGTGGCCGGCGGGCAGCTCCTGCATCCAGTCGCCGAAATTGCCGACGTACGGCTCGGTCACCAGGTGGGTGATCGCGTCGTCGGTGCCCGCCCTGCGGCCGTGCAGGACCAGGTTGGTCTCCGAGGCGGCCGTGACGTGCCCGACGCTCACGGACGTCACGCCGTACGAGGCGGAGTACTGGCCGGCGAAGCTCTGGCCGGAGCCGCCCTGGAAGGAACTGGTCCTGGTGAACGGCCCGTTGATGAAGGCCAGCTTCACCGGGCCGTTGGAGCCGATCACGAGGTCCGGGTCGCCGTCGGCCTCGACGTCGCCCGCCGCGAGCGACTGCCCGTAGCGGTCCACGTCCGTGGCGAACGGGTTGGGCACCGCACGGGCCCCGGACAGCCCGGACGCGGAGCCCCAGATGACGACGACCGTGCCGTCGTTGGTGTCCCCGCCGACGTCCTCACCGGGTGTGCCGATCAGGAGGTCGGCGTAGCCGTCGGTGTCGAGGTCGGCGGAGGCGACGGCGGACCCGAAGGCGTCCTCGGCCTCGGCGGCGCCGGGGACGCCGGCCGTGTTCTGGGTGATCAGCGTGCGCGTCGAGGTCTTCAGCCCGCCGGAGCTGCCGTAGACCACGGACACGGCGCCCGCCTTCGCCTGGCCCCCGACCGTGGCTCCCGGCGCGCCGATCGCGAGGTCGACGCGGCCGTCGCCGTTGAAGTCGTACGGCTTGGCGGCCGTGGCGGCGTGGGCGGCCGGGGCGCTGAGGGTGAGCGCGAGCGGGGTCAGGGCCGCCGCGAGAACGGCGGCGGTGATACGGGCGCGCACAAAGGCTCCGCCAGTCGGCTGACGGTGTGTCACTGGGCTATCACCGAGCCGAAGTTGGCGGCGTACTTGAGGGAGATGTCGGCGGCGGTCAGCCCCTTGGCGCCCGTGGTGGTCGGGCCGGTGGAGGTGCCGCGCAGGGTCCAGACGCCGCCGGCGGAGTTCTCGCCGTCGACGCCGATGACGAGTTCGGCCTTGCCGTCCTTGGTCAGATCGGTCAGGTCGACGGCGGAGCCGAAGCCGTCCCAGGCCTCGGCGGTGCCGGGCACGCCGGAGGTGTTCTGGGTGTACGACTTGGCGCCGCTGGTCCTCAGGCCGGAGGCCGAGCCGAACAGCACGGTCACCGAGCCCGCCTCGTTCGCCGCGCCGAGGTCCTCGCCACGGGCGCCGACCGCGACGTCGGCGTATCCGTCGCCGTTGATGTCGCCGGTGCCGACGGTCGCACCGAAGGCGTCGTCGGTCTCGCCCGAGCCGGGCACGCCGGTGGTGTCCTGGTGGACGACGGTCGGCGTCTGCGCGGGGTCGGGGCCGTTCGGGCCGCCGTACCAGACGGTGATCTGGCCGCCCTTGTGGCCGCCGGGCTTGTAGCTGGAGGGGTCCGTGTGGTCGCCGAGGACGAGGTCGCCGTAGCCGTCGCCGTTGATGTCGGCGATCGAGCCGGGGAAGCCGTCGGCGTTCGGCAGCTCGGTCAGAGTGGAGTTGCCGGTGCCGCTCGTGCGGTAGTAGAGGATCTGGCCGCCGGAGTCGCCGTCCACGGCGTGCGGGTAGACGCGCTCGGCCGCGCCGTCGCCGTTCATGTCGCCGGCGATCGCCTCGTAGCTGGTGCCGAGTTCGCCGACGCGGTAGTGGCTCAGCGGGCCGCCGGTGCGGGTGAAGGGGCCCAGGTACAGGCGGGTGTGGCTCTGGCCGGTGAGCGTGACGTCCGTGTCGCCGTCGCCGTCGAAGTCGTCGGCCGCGATGCCCCGGGAGAAGCCGCCCCACTCGGCGAGCGTGGACGGCTGCGGAAGCCCCTTCCCACCGGACAGACCGGACGGGCCGCCCCACAGGACGGTGCCGGAGCCGACGCCGTCCCGGTCGCCGATGCTCTCGCCCGTGGCGCCGACCACGAGGTCGGAGTAGCCGTCGCGATCCAGGTCGGCGGCGGCGAGGGCGGCGCCGAACAGGTCTCCCGACTCGGCGGTGCCCGGCACCCCGGCGGAATTCTGGGTGATCACGGCCTTGCGGGTGGCCGAGACACCGGACGACGAGCCGTACAGCACGACGACGGCACCGGCGCAGGACGCGGAGCCGACATTGGTGCACATGGCGCTGACGGCCACATCGCGGTAGCCGTCGCCGTTGAAGTCGCCCGCCAGTCCGGAGGGGGCGGCTGAGGCGGTGGCCGCCGGGAGGGCGGTGAGCAGGCCGGTGGTGAGGGTGGCGGCGAGGAGGAGGGGGCGCTTGCGCAAGGTGAGTGCTCCTGGGAGAGGGGTTCCGGGCCCGTGGGGACGGAGGAAAGAGGTGCCGGGCCCGTGGGGACGAACGGGCCCGGCAGGTCGTGTCCTACGGCTGCTCAGTCCGCGAAGTTCGCGCCGAAGTACGGCGTTCCCGTCGTGGAGACGCCCGAGCTGCTGGGGGCGATGGAACGGGAGCCGGTGGTGGTGATCTTCGAGCCGTCGGAGGGCAGGTAGGTGACCCCGCCGTTGCCGGCGTTCTCCATGGAGCCCACGACCAGGTCGGCCTTGCCGTCGCCGGTGACGTCGTCGAGCTTGACGTCCAGGCCGAAGGAGTCGTCGTCCTCGTCGTCGCCGGGCACGCCCGCGGTGCTCTGGGCGAAGCCCTGGGTGCCGGAGGTGGTGTTCAGGCCGTCGGCGGTGCCGTAGAGGATCGTGACCGCGCCGGTGTTGGCGGCGCTGCCGATGTTCTCGCCGGCGACGCCGATCGCGAGGTCGAGGAAGCCGTCGCCGTTGATGTCGCCGAGGTCGAGCTCGTGGCCGAAGTTGTCGTTGGTCTCGGCGGCGCCGGGGACGTTGCCGGTGTCCTGGGTGATGCCGGTGGCGTACGAGGTGAGGGGACCGTCGTCCGAGCCGTAGGTGACCCAGACCTTGCCGCCCTTGCCGGAGTCCGGGATCGAGGTGCCGTCGCTGGTGGTGGTGTTCCAGTAGGCGCCGCTGACGACGTCGCCGTATGCGTCGCCGTTGATGTCGCCGATCGCGGTGATCACGCCGGGCTTGAGGGCCTTGGCGCCCGCGGTGCTCAGGCCGGTGGGGCCGCCGGGGATGAAGTAGTTGCGGTTCCAGCCGTTGTCGGTCTCGGTCTCGTAGCCGTCGACGACCAGGTCGGTCTCGCCGCCGTTGATGTCACCGGCGGTCAGGTTGATCGGGCCGCCGGCGTCACTGCCCATGATCGGGGGCTTGATGGTGTAACGGCCGCCCGCGACACCGGAGGCGTTGAAGCCGCCCTTGAAGACGTGGATGGTGGCGGTGCTGTTGCCGACGGCGAGGTCGGCCTTGCCGTCCCCGTCGAAGTCGCCGGCGGCGAGGTTCTTGCCCCACCAGTCGTGCGAGGACGGTGCCGGGTCGGCGACCGTCACGCCCTTGCCGGTGATGCCGGAGGCCGAGCCCCACAGGATGGCCAGCCCGCCGCCGTCGACGTCGCTGCCGACGTCCTCACCCCAGGCGCTGACGGCGATGTCGTCGTAGCCGTCACCGTTGAAGTCGGCGTACGCGGTCTCGGCACCGAAGTTGTCCCCGGCCTCGGCGGTGCCCGGGGTGCCGGTGGTGTTCTGGCTGATCGTGTGGCGCTTGGCGGACGAGACGCCGCTCGCGGTGCCGTAGAGGACGACGAGCTGGCCGGCCGCCTTCTTGCCGCTCACGTAGGCGCCCTGGGCGGAGAAGGCGACGTCGCCCAGGCCGTCGCCGTTGAAGTCGGCGTGCGGGACGTCGGTGGAGTCGGCGGCGGTCGCCGTGGACGCCACGAAGGTGAGCAGACCGCCGGTCAGCGCGGCCGCGGTGGCCGTCGCGAGGGCGAGTCGTGCCGTGCGGCGCGGGTGGTGCTTGTGCATGCGGGTTCTCCTGCTGCATGCGGGGATGCTTGGCGGGCATCCGCAGTCGATGGGGTGCGATCGTGCGTGTTTGCCGGGAGTTGTCCTCGGGTTCATGGCACGGTCAGCGATCAGGAGACCGGCGAGGGGGCGTAAGGGTTGTACGTGAGTTCGGTCATTCTTTGAGGCGACTGTGGCTGGGGGCCTGATGCGATCCGGGGCGTCGTGCGCCACGTCCTGCCCCTCGCGGAAGAAGCGGCCATTCGCCAGATCACCGCGGCCGCTGTTTCTCCGTCTTTGTGGCGCACCGTCACGTCCTGCTCCTCCGGCTCCCAGGCCTGGAGCAGGTCGAAGAGATGCCGGTCGCCGTCGACCTTCAGGGAGTCCACCGGCATACGGCCGTACAGGGTGAGGACCAGCTCACTGGCGGCGCCCCAGGAGCGGCGCCCGTCGCCCAGGTGTTGCACCAGATCGAACAACGTCCACTCGGGGCAGGTCGGCACCCGCACGTCGCGGCTGGGCGCGGAGGCGACCGCGGCGCGCGTTCCAACAATCGGACAGCGAGTTTCACAGCGGGCCTGGTGGCCGTGCGCGTGGGCGAGGCCATGGTGAAACTTTGTGTGCTGATGTGTTGACCTCTGTTCGGATCATCTTCTAGTTTGCGGGAGCTATCCAGCCGTCGACCGGGTCTGCCAGTTTTCGCCAACGCAACTGCTCAGAAGGAGACGCCGTGACACGAAAGAACCATCGCCGGACAGCTTGCCTCGGTGCATTGCTGTCCTGCGCCACGGCGTTCGGGGGAGCGCTCGCCTCCCCCGCATCCGCCTCCCCCGAATCCGCATCCCCCACATCCGGCAAGGCGGCCGTGATCCCCGTCAGCGACTTCCGTGGGGTCAACTGGGCCGACCCGCGGGACAACTACGCCGATGACGCGGTCGTGCCCTCGGGGCTGTCGACCTCCGACAGTTACGCCACCACCTACGCCAAGTCCAAGGCGATCATCGGCGGGTTCGCCAAGCTGGGGGCCAACACCGTCCGGCTGCCGGTCAACCCCACCTCCGTCAACGGCCCGTTCTGGAAGTCGTACAAGGGAGCGATCGACGCTGCCACCGCCAAGGGGTTCAAGGTCATCCTGGGCTACTGGGAGGCCGACAACGCCAAGGACGGCAAGATCGACAACCAGGCCGCCTACGACCAGATGTGGGCGCGGATCACCTCCTCCTACGTGGGCAACTCCCGGGTGTACTTCGAGCCGATGAACGAGCCGTTCGGCTACACCTCCCAGGAGTGGCGCGACATAGCCGCCCGCTGGGTGACGACCCACCGCTCCGTGCCCCGCGACCGGATCCTCATCGGAGGGGTCAAGTACAGCGAGGACGTCAAGCCCGTGTGCGCCGACAGCCGGCTGGATGGCACCCGGCTGGCCCTGCACAACTACGGCTTCTGGCACACCGACTGGACCAGCTCCGACCAGTGGAAGCAGGACTTCAAGGCGCGCATCGGCGACTGCGCCTCGCGCACCATCCTGGACGAGTTCGGCGCCACGATGACCTCCGGACTGAACTACAACGGGCCGATCAACGGCTCCAACGAGATCGCCTATATCCAGGCGGCGACCGACACCATCCGTGAACTGGGCCTGGGTTCGGTCTACTGGCCCGGCCTGCGCAACGGAGACACCTACTCCCTCACCACCCTCCAGGGCACAGGCACCGACCTCAGCCTTCAGGTGAACAACCAGAGCGGGCTGGACCGCCTGCACTGGGCCTGGCGGCAGTAACCGGCGGCAGTTCCGCCGGACCCCTGGGAGCGCCCTCGTGGTCGAGCCATGAGGGCGCTCCGACGTGAAGCCCTAGGCGTCGCCGGCTTCGGGCTCATGGAAGGTGATCGTCCCGGAGGGGCAGAGCCCGGCGGCCATCCGTGCGGCCGCGCGGTGGGCGGTGGGCGGCTCGGGGTGCAGCAGGAGCACGCGGCCGTCGTCGGGGTCCTGGTCGAAGACCTCGGGGGCGGTCAGGGCGCACATCCCGGCGCCGATGCAGCGCTCACGGTCGATGTGCAGGCGCGTCGGTGTCATGAGCCTTCCTTGTCCCAGGTGACCGGGAGGCTCCGCACCCCGTAGATGTCCGCGGTCTCCGGGCGCAGACCGACCTCCTCGGCCGGTACGGCCAGACGCAGCGTGGGGAAGCGGTCGAGCAGCGCGCGGAACGCGACGCGCATCTCGATACGGGCCAGCTGCTGGCCCAGGCACTGGTGGATGCCGTGGCTGAAGGCCAGATGCCCGTCGTACGGCCTGCGCACGTCGAGCACATGGGGGTCGGTGAAGCGCTCCGGGTCGCGGTTGGCGGTGTTGTACGACAGGACGACCGTGGTGCCGGCCTCGATGGTCCGGCCGCCCACCTCCACGTCCTCAAGGGCCGTCCGCATGAACGTCTTGGCGACGCTCAGATACCGCAACAGCTCCTCCACGGCCCCGTCGGTGAGCGCGGGGTCGGCGCGCAGCGCGGCCAGTTGCTCCGGGTGCTGCAGCAACGCGAAGGTGCCGAGGGACAGCATGTTCGCGGTGGTGTCGAACCCGGCCGCCAGCAGGATCAGGCTGATTCCCTGCAGTTCCTCATCGGTCAGATCGCTGTCGGTGAGTTCGCTGAGCACGTCGTCGGTGGGGTTCGCACGCTTGGCGGCGACCAGCCCCGCGAGGTACTCCTGGGTCGCGGTGTAGGCCGCTATCAGCGTTTCGTCGTCCGTCTCCCCGCCCATGAAGGTGTCGATCTGCTCCTGGAAGGAGCCCCGGTCCTCGTACGGCACCCCCAGCAGCTCGCAGATGATGACGGTGGGGATGGGCTTGGCGAACGCGGTCACCAGGTCGGTCGGCGGCCCGGCCTTCTCCATGGCGTCCAGGCACTCGGTGGTGATCTGCTCGATGCGCTCGGTGAGCAGTCGCATCCGCCGTACGGTGAACTTGCCCACCAGCGGCTTCCGGTAGCGCCCGTGCTGCGGCTCGTCCATGAGCAGGAACTCGCCGGGTGGCGCCGGAGGAATCTCGAAGTCGACGACGTTCATGAGCTCCTTGCGCGAGCTGAACCGTGGGTCGGCGAGGACCGACCTGACCAGGTCGTACCCGGTGATCAGCCAGCCGGGCTTTCCGCCGGGGTGGGTTAAGCGGCTGATGGGACCGTGCCGACGGGCGTCGAGCAGCTCTGCCGGCGGGTCGAAGGGACAGCCGGGCCGACGGTCTGTGGGCAGTGCGGTGACGCTGTGGATGGATTCCCCCATGGTCATTTGCCGTTTCCCATCTCGCGATATGACGTGTTTCACGTTTCCTGAAAGCTACGTTGCATTCAGGGTTGCGTCAATCGATCGAGAGGTGTTTTCCCAGGTGAAGGGCGGAAAATTGATGCAATGACGCTGGAGGTGAATGCAATGCCGCGTTGCAATGAATGACGGGAAGGGCGGCGGTGGCGGCTACTGCTACCGCGCCTGGAACTCCGAGCTGGAGAACTCGACCGACGGTTCCGCCGCCACCAGCCCCGTCTTCCTCCCCGGGTACACGGCCACCGTGTCCTTCGTCTCGCCGGCGGACGTCCGCACCACCAGGTCCGCCCGCCCGTCCGCGTCGAAGTCGCCGACGGCCACGACGCGCGTGGTGCCCTGCGCGGGCGGCTCCACGGTCACCACGCCGCCGGCCGCGATTCCTGCCGTACGACCGCGGAAGACACGCAACTGCGAGCCGCTGGAGACCAGTTCGCTCCGTCCGTCGCCGTCGAAGTCGGCGGCGTCGAGTACCGAGCCGGGGACTTCGAGGGTTCCGCGTACGGCCGCGGCCGGGAGGTCGTAGCGCAGGAAGGTTCCGTCCATCGTGCCGACCGCCGCGTCCAACTCGGCCTTGTCCTTGCCGAAGGCGCCGAGGGCTACGTCGATGCCGGCGGGCAGGACGACTCCGGTGCGGGTGGGTCCGGTAGGGCCGCCGAGGACCACCGCTGACTTTCCTGTGCCCTGTGCCGTACGGACCACCAGATCGTCGTATCCGTCGTGGTCGACGTCGGCTGCCGGGCCCGTGGGGGCGTTGCCGGGGGCCGGGATGGGGGCGGCTGCGGCCTTGGGCTTGCCGTTGCGGGTGAACGGGCCGCGGAGAAAGGTCAGTTGGACGTCCGAGGCGTGGACGACCAGGTCCTGCGCGCCGTCGCCGTCGAAGTCGCCGCACACCGGCTGGTCGGGCCAGTCGTTGCCGGCGCGGGCGGAGGCGGGGATGGCGAGTTCGACCGCCTTGCCGGTGAGGCCGTCCGGGGAGCCGAAGAGGAGTTGGAGGGGGACCGGGGGGCGGCCCTGGCCGTCGTAGGGCGGGTCGGTGGAGACGACCAGGTCGGTGAAGCCGTCGCGGTTCAGGTCGCAGGTCTCCTCCGCGTCGAAGACCGCGGGGAGCCGGCCCTTCGTCGGGGCCGCCTGGAGCCGGGGGCTGAGCAACTGCCGTGCGCCCGGGACGAGCCCGCGGTCACCGCCGTAGACGATGCCGATGCCCGGATCGTCGGCGTGGGCCTGGGACTTGACCAGGTCGTTGAGGACGAGGTCGCGGTGGCCGTCGCCGTTGAAGTCGTCGGGGGTCTTGCTGCCCTTGCCCTGAGGGACGGGGAGTTGGGCGGGGGCGTCGGCGATCTGGACGGGGGTGTGCGGGGCCGGCTCGGCGTTGTCGGTGTGCCGGCCGGGACCGCAGGCCGCCAGGGCGAGGACGCCGAGGACGCCGAGGGTGCCGGTCCTGGCCGCCGTACACTTCCCGCCTCTTCGCGCGCGCACCGCTCACCTCGTCAGCACCAGGGTCAACAACTGGGTAATCATGCACGCGTTCGAGAAGGGGCGACAGTCCCTTTGCGGGGATGGGTGCGCCCGTGTGCCGGGATGGCTGGTGGCGCGCGGGCGTGGTGACCGGGAACATTCCGCGTGACCGCCACGTTGACCTCAGGTCCGCCCGCTGCCGCTGCTGCTATCGCCGCTGCCGTGACCCGCGAACCGAGGAGTCCTGTGCCCGACAGTTCGTCCAACGCCACCGTGACCTCGCTCCCGCCGCTCACCACCCAGGCGGAACGCCTGATCGAGCTCGGGGTGCACGAACTCGCGGGGATATCCGCCGACGAGATACGCACCTTCGCGCAGGACGCCGGCAGCGGAGGCAACGACGCGCTGCTCGCCGTCCACCCGGACCGCGCCCCCGCGTCCGCCCTCGCGCCGCTGCTCCGTCACGACGGCAAGCCCGGCTTCGTGGTGGTCGACATGCCCGACGTCGACCGTTTCGCCCCCGACGCCGTCGAACTGCCCGATGCCCCCCTCTACGTCGTCACCGGCCTCGACCGCGGCGACCGTATGGCCAACTGGAGCCCGGAAGAGGCGCTGCCCGCCCTGACCAAGGAAGACCGCACCCCGCTGCTGCTCACCGAAGGCATCCACTGGGTGCTCCAGCAGCCGCCGATCCTCGAGCGCAACCGCTGCTTCATGACCATCGGCTCCCGGCTGCGCAAGCCGAGCGGCGCCCTGGACGCCCGCACCCCGGCGATCTGGATCAGCAACGGCACGGGCCGCGACGGCCGCGAGCGGCGCAACGCCCCGAAGGTCGGCTGGTGCTGGTGGGGCAACCGCCACACATGGCTGGGCTTCGCCTCCGGTACGGGACGCAGGGGCTAGCCAGTACTTGCCAGGTGCCGGCGAGGCGGCCACTGCACCCCGAGCCGCCACACCCCGTGCCCCCGCAGCCCAGCCCCCAAGGACGGCGAGCACATATGACCGCAACGCCGGACCGACCACCCGCCCCGTCCCCCACCCCCACCTCCGCCCCCCAGATGTGGCCCCTCTACGCCGCCGGCTTCACCACCGCCTTCGGCGCGCACGGCATCGCCGCCAACCTCGGTGGCTACTCCGACGACGCCGTGACCTCCCTGCTGGTCCTCGGCGGCCTGCTCGCGCTGTACGACGGTGCCGAGGTCGTGCTCAAGCCGCTCTTCGGCACGCTCGCCGACCGGATCGGGGCGCGTCCGGTGCTGCTCGGCGGCCTCGTCGCGTTCGCGCTGGCCTCCGCCGCGTACGTCGTCGCCGACAGCCCCGGCTGGCTCTGGGCCGCCCGGCTCGGTCAGGGCGCCGCGGCCTCCGCGTTCTCGCCGTCCGCGTCCGCGCTGGTCGCCCGGCTGAACCCGGCGGCCAAGCACGGGCGGGCGTTCGGCAGTTACGGCTTCCACAAGTCCATCGGCTACACCCTGGGCCCGCTGCTCGGCGGCGTCCTGGTGTGGGCCGGTGGCCTACGACTGCTGTTCACCGTGCTGGCGGTACTCGGCGCGGCGGTCGCGCTCTGGGCCGCGCTCGCCGTCCCGCACGTACCGCCACTGCCCAAGCAGCGGCAGACGGTCCTGGACCTGGCTCGGCGCCTGGCCGACCCGGCCTTCCTCCGTCCTACGGCCGCCCTGGCCGGCGCGACCGCCGCCCTCTCCGTCGGCGTCGGCTTCCTGCCGGTCTCCGGCGCCGCCGCCGGGCTGGGCACGGTCGCGACCGGCGCCGCGGTGTCGGTGCTGGCGGCCTGCGCGGCCGTCGTACAGCCCAAGGCCGGGCGGGCCCTGGACGATGGCCGCCTCACCGCACGCACCGGCCTCACCGCCGGGCTGCTGATCACGGCGGCGGGACTGGCCTCGGCGATGCTGCCCGGCCTGGCCGGCGTCCTCCTCGCGGCCACGCTGATCGGCATCGGCACCGGCCTGATCACCCCGCTCGGGTTCGCCGCCCTGGCCGCCGCCACGCCCGCCGAACGGCTGGGCCAGACCATGGGCTCCGCCGAGCTGGGCCGCGAACTCGGCGACGCGGGCGGCCCGTTGCTGGTCGCCGCCGTCGCCTCCCTGGCCACCCTCACCTGGGGTTACGCCGCCCTCGCTCTCCTCCTCGTCGCCGGCCCCGCCCTCGCCGTGATCTTCCGGAACCGGACTGGCGGATATCAATAACACCGCATCACACATATTCTGAATTTCACCGTCCGGGCCCTGTCGTTGGATATTCCAGATAATCACCGTTGACGGATATTCCCCCGAATGCCAGATGTCCTGCACGGCGTGGCGCTCGTTGAGTGGGCGTGACTTGGCGGGAAACACACGCAGATGATGATCATCCGTTCCGCTTGCGGCAGGCGGTTGATCAGACCGCTGCGGAAGGCATCACGCACTGCTCTGATCTGCTCGATGACTTTCTCAGAACCATCAGCCGTATGGAGAGTGAATATCTTCGGGCCGCGATGGAGGGGGAGGGGTTCTAGAAATGCGAACCGACTACGAGGCGGTCGACGAACAGCCTCATTACACGCAACAGCTCGACATGCAGAACCTCTGGCACGCCCCTGATTCGGCGATCTCGTCGTCGGGCGGCTGGGATCTGGACGAAGAGCTTGCCCAGATGCTGAACACGACGCAGGGGCTGCAGGTGCCGGGCCTGGCGGGTCTGGCGGGGCAGGGCCTGGATCCTGCTTCCGCCCCGGCTCCCGCTCCGCCCGCGCCGGACAGCGACAGGCCGCTGCCCCGCCCGGTCCATCGACGGCGGCCTCAGCCCAGCGCTCACGTCCTTCCCAGAAACCCGAAGATCATCACTGTCGCGGTCCTGGTCACACTCATCACCCTGTGTGCGGGCACGATGCTCACCTGGTCCATTTCGTATTCGTACGATCAGCTGCGCTCCATCGCGCTGCTCGTGGTCTCGCCGAAGCTGGCCCATTGGTGGCCGTTGACGGTCTATGGGCCGTGGCTGCTGGCAGGGCTGTCCATTCTGCGGGCAGCCGTCCAGCGCCGAACCGCTCGCCGGTCCTGGGCCGTCATGCTCGTCTCCTCCGGCACGGCGGTGGCATTGTGCATCGGCCAGTCACCGCATTCTCTGCTCGCGATGGTGGTCGTCGGAATTCCGCCGATCACCGCCCTGATCTGCTTTCGCGAGCTCGTCGGCCAGTTCTCGTCGCGGCCCGGCCCCCGGCATGCCGCTGACGCGGTGAACGGGCCCAAGCAGCCGAGGTCGTAACGGCGCCGGGTCAGGACTGGTACGGCTGCTGCGGCTGCCCGTACTGCTGCTGACCGCCGCCGGCGGCGGACTGCGTCTGGAGCTGTTCCGCCTGCTCCTGAGTCACCTTCTGATCGGCGCCGCAGAAGGTGCACTGCGTCGCGTACTTCGTCGAGATCGGGAACAGCGGCACGAAGAACAGCGTGAACTTCGTGACGCGCTTCCTGAGCGTGTGCGCGGCGGGGTTCCCGCACTGGCCGCACACCAGCGTGAGTATGGCCAGCTGGTAGAGGTAGCCCTTGGTACCGAAGATGATCACGCTTGCGGTCCTTTCTGATTGGTTCCTGCCGTACAGTGCCCGCGGCGGGCGATGGGGACGCCCCTCGGGGGAGGGCACATGGGTACTGCGCTGGTGTGGATCGTACGGCTGTGTGCGTTGGTGGGGTGGGTCGCGGCGGCCGTCGCGTGTACGTGGCTGCTGGGGGCGACCGCCATGTCGCGGCCCTGGCACGAGCCGCTCGTCTGGGGGGCCGTCGCCGTGGGCTGTGCGGTGGTGCGTGCGATCGCGCTGTGGGTGCTGCGCGACGAGCCCGCCGCCGACGTTTTCACGGGCGGCGTCTGGGTCAAGCTCCGCACAGGTGCCGTCTGGCTGCTGGTGACGTTCTCCTCCGCCGTTTTCTTCGTCGCCCTGCTCACCTCCGTCAACGCGGGCGAGAAGCTCGACGCCCTGCGTGAGGCGGGCGCCGAGGTCAGCGCCGCGAGGGTCGTGGAGCGGCAGTCGACCCGGGAGGAGTCCGACGGCGAAGGCGGCGTGAAGGGGTACGCGTCACGGCTGGTGGTCTCCGTGCCCGGCGGGGCCGAGCGGCTCACCGTGCGCGGTGCGTACACGTACGAGAAGCCGCGCCGGGGAACCGAGATCGACGTGCTGTGGGCCCGGTCCGCACCGGAGCTCGGCGGCTACGCCAACGAGAGCAAGGACCTGCACGCGCTCGCCGGGAATCGCTGGAGTGCCTTCCAGGACGACGAGTTGGGCACCGGGTCGGTGATCGCCTTCGTCGTCATCGGGCTCATCGGCGCCGTCCTGGGCCTTGTGTTCACCCTCGTGCCCGACGGCGACGACCTGCAGGAACTGGCCTGGTCGGCCCCGCTCCAGACGGTGCGCGCCGTGCTGGCCGGGGCGCTGTTCTGGGGCTGGCTTCCCCTGCTGCTGGGGCAGACCCCGAGCATCCCGCAGATGCTCTGCTTCGTCGGCGCGTTCCTCCTCGTCCTGCTCGGCCAAGTCTTCACCTCGGTCCGCAGCATCGGCTGACATACGACGGCGCCCCCTGCCGATGAGGACAGGGGGCGCCGGACGGCCGTAACGGCTGCTACTTCACGGGCTCGGGCTCCGGCTCGCTCTCCGTCTCCGCCGTGTCCTCGGGGTCCACCGGCGTCTTGACCGACTCCAGCAGCAGCTGGGCGACGTCGACGACCTGGATGGACTCCTTGGCCTTGCCGTCGTTCTTCTTGCCGTTCACGGAGTCCGTGAGCATGACGAGGCAGAACGGGCAGGCCGTCGAGACGATGTCCGGGTTGACCGAGAGGGCCTCGTCGACGCGCTCGTTGTTGATGCGCTTGCCGATCCGCTCCTCCATCCACATCCGCGCACCACCGGCGCCACAGCAGAAGCCGCGCTCCTTGTGTCGGTGCATCTCCTCGTTGCGGATGCCCGGGACGCTGGCGATGATCTCGCGCGGGGGCGTGTAGATCTTGTTGTGGCGGCCCAGGTAGCAGGGGTCGTGGTAGGTGATGATGCCCTCGACCGGCGTGACCGGGACCAGCTTGCCCTCGTCCACCAGGTGCTGGAGCAGCTGGGTGTGGTGGATGACCTCGTAGTCGCCGCCGATCTGCGGGTACTCGTTGCCGATCGTGTTGAGGCAGTGCGGGCAGGTGGCGACGATCTTCTTCGCCGACTTCGGCTTCTTCGACTCGGGCGTGACGTTGCCCTCGTCGTCCATCTCCTCGCCGAACGCCATGTTCAGCGCCATGACGTTCTCCATGCCGAGCTCCTGGAACAGGGGCTCGTTGCCGAGGCGGCGGGCGGAGTCACCGGTGCACTTCTCGTCGCCGCCCATGATCGCGAACTTGACGCCCGCGATGTGCAGCAGCTCGGCGAAGGCCTTGGTGGTCTTCTTGGCACGGTCCTCCAGGGCGCCGGCGCAGCCGACCCAGTACAGGTACTCGACCTCGGTGAGGTCCTCGATGTCCTTGCCGACGACCGGCACCTCGAAGTCGAGTTCCTTCAGCCACTCCAGGCGCTGCTTCTTCGCCAGGCCCCAGGGGTTGCCCTTCTTCTCCAGGTTCTTGAGCATCGTGCCCGCCTCGGACGGGAACGCGGACTCGATCATCACCTGGTAGCGGCGCATGTCGACGATGTGGTCGATGTGCTCGATGTCCACCGGGCACTGCTCGACGCAGGCGCCGCAGGTGGTGCAGGACCACAGGACGTCCGGGTCGATGACGCCGTTCTCCTCGACGGTGCCGATCAGCGGGCGCTCGGCCTCCGCGAGGGCGGCCGCGGGGACGTCCTTGAGCTGCTCCTCGGAGGCCTTCTCCTCGCCCTCCATGGTCTTGCCGCCGCCGGCCAGCAGATACGGGGCCTTGGCGTGCGCGTGGTCGCGCAGCGACATGATCAGGAGCTTGGGGGAGAGCGGCTTGCCCGTGTTCCAGGCGGGGCACTGCGACTGGCAGCGGCCGCACTCGGTGCAGGTGGAGAAGTCCAGCAGGCCCTTCCAGGAGAACTGCTCGACCTGGGAGACACCGAAGACGTCGTCCTCGCCGGGGTCGGTGAAGTCGATCGGCTTGCCGCCGGACGTCATCGGCTGGAGGGCGCCGAGGGCCGTCTCACCCGTCGCGTTGCGCTTGAACCAGATGTTCGGGAAGCCCAGGAAGCGGTGCCAGGCCACGCCCATGTTGGTGTTGAGCGAGACCGTGATCATCCAGATCATCGTCGTGCTCAGCTTGATCATCGCGAACAGGTAGACGAGGTTCTGCAGCGTGGCGACGCTCAGGCCCTTGAAGGCGAGGACCAGCGGGTACGAGGCGAAGTACGCGGCCTCGAAGTGGTCCACGTGGTGCAGCGCGCCCTCGAGCCCGCGCAGGACGTAGATGGCGAGGCCGATGGTGAAGATGACGTACTCGACGAAGTACGCCTGGCCCATCTTCGAGCCCGCGAACCGCGACTTTCGGCCCGCGCGCGAGGGCAGGCTCAGCAGACGGATCACCATCAGCGTGACGATGCCGAGGGTGGTCATCGCTGCGATGAACTCGATGTACAGCTCGTACGGCAGGAAGCCGCCGATGACCGGCAGCGTCCAGTCGGCCTCGAACAGCTGGCCGTACGCGGTGATGATCGTCGGCGGCAGCGTCAGGAAGCCGACCGCCACGAACCAGTGGGCGAAGCCGACGATGCCCCACCGGTTCATCCGGGTGTGGCCGAGGAACTCCCGCACCAGGGTCACACTGCGCTGGTAGGGGTTGTCGGTCCGGGTGCCGGCGGGCACGGGCTGGCCGAGCTTGAAGTACCGGACGAACTGGCCGATGGCGCGTGCGAGCAGCGCAACGCCGACCACGGTCAGCACCAGCGACACGATGATCGCGGCGAGTTGCATTTCGGGGCTCCTCGGGCCTGCGAGGGGTGGTTCGAGGGGGTCCCTCGACATTACTGAGAGGACATTACTAAGCGGTAACTTATTCAGTCTGTCTGAGACTACCCGCATCCTCCGCCGCACTGTAGCCAGGTGTGGAGTGATGTGAGTCGCTGAGGGTTGCCTTAAGAACCGATCGTGTTATTCATCCCGAAATGGTATATACGGCACTAACCTAGCCCCGTGCTTTACGGGATCGCAGCAGCCACCACCTCTCTCCTTCTCGCCGCCTTCCTCGCGGCGCTGCTCCGGCTGCCCGCCCTGCGCCTCGGCATCGTCGATCGTCGTCGTCAGCGGCCGCTGCCGTTGCTCGGCGGTGCCGGTGTCGTGCTCGTGACCTGCCTGGTCGTCGCCGCGGGGGAGTGGACGGGCTTCGCCCCGCTGGGCCCCGAGATCGAGCGGCTGCTGATGGCCGCGGGCGCCGTCGCCGTGCTCGGGCTGGTCGCCGACGTGCGGCGGGTGAAGGCGCGGTTCCTGGCCGGCGGTACGGCCGTGGCGGCGGCCTGCGTGGTGCCGTACGGCGAGACGGGCTTCCTGCTGGGGGTGCCGGCCGTCGGCTGGATCGTTCTCGTCGCCGTCGGCTTCAAGGCGCTCGACCATGCGGACGGGCTGGCCGGCACCGTCGGGGTCGTCACCGCGTTCGGCGTCGGGCTGCTGGCGGCGGCCGAGGTGATGGACGAACTGGCCGTGCTGCTGAGCGTGCTGGCCGCCGCCCTGACCGGTTTCCTCATGCACAACTGGCACCCCGCCCGGGTCGGGCTCGGGGCGTGCGGATCCCTGTTCGTCGGGTTCGTGCTGGCGTCGACGGCCGTGATGACCCGTACCGGGCACGAGCCGGTGTCGAGCATGGGTGTGCTCTACGCGCTCACCGCGCTCGCCACCGCCGACGTCCTCCTGGTGGCGCTGTCCCGCCGGCTGGCCGGGCGGCCGCTGCTGCGGGGCGGCCCCGACCATCTCGCCCATCGCCTGCGCCGGCTCGGCCTCACCCCGCCGGCCGCGACCGTCGTCCTGGGTGTGGCGGCCTTCTCCGGGGTACTCGTCGCCGTTCTCGTGCACATGGGATGGCTTGCCGAGTCGGGAGTGTTCTGGGTGGGGGTGGGTGCCCTCATCGCCGTATTCGGACTGCTGCTGGTCAAGCCCTACGCGCCTCGTCGTCAACCCTCTTTTCCCCTGGGGGGTGCTGTGCGGCCGCCTGCTCAGGCCACATCTACGCAGGTCAGAGCCCAGTTGCGTGTAAGGAACGGATAAGAGTTGAGTGGGGTCGACTCAGCTCTGTTGACCGGGGCGGGGCCGTCATGCACACTTGAGTCCGTTCCACTCAAGTCAGCTGGAGGAATCAACCATGGCACGTGCGGTCGGCATCGACCTGGGCACGACTAACTCCGTCGTCAGCGTTCTGGAGGGCGGCGAGCCCACCGTCATCACCAACGCCGAGGGCGCCAGGACCACGCCTTCCGTCGTCGCCTTCGCCAAGAACGGTGAGGTGCTCGTCGGCGAGGTCGCCAAGCGTCAGGCGGTCACGAACGTCGACCGGACCATCCGGTCCGTGAAGCGTCACATGGGCACCGACTGGAAGATGGAGCTCGACGGGAAGCCCTTCAACCCGCAGCAGATCTCCGCCTTCATCCTCCAGAAGCTGAAGCGGGACGCCGAGTCCTACCTGGGCGAGAAGGTGACCGACGCGGTCATCACCGTCCCGGCGTACTTCAACGACTCCGAGCGCCAGGCGACGAAGGAGGCCGGCGAGATCGCCGGTCTGAACGTCCTGCGCATCGTCAACGAGCCCACCGCGGCCGCGCTCGCGTACGGTCTCGACAAGGACGACCAGACGATCCTCGTCTTCGACCTCGGTGGCGGCACCTTCGACGTGTCCCTGCTGGAGATCGGCGACGGCGTCGTCGAGGTGAAGGCCACCAACGGTGACAACCACCTCGGTGGTGACGACTGGGACCAGCGCGTCGTCGACTACCTGGTGCAGCAGTTCAAGTCCGGTCACGGCGTGGACCTCGCCAAGGACAAGATGGCCCTCCAGCGCCTCCGCGAGGCCGCCGAGAAGGCCAAGATCGAGCTGTCCTCCTCCACCGAGACCTCGATCAACCTGCCCTACATCACCGCCTCTGCCGAGGGCCCGCTGCACCTGGACGAGAAGCTCACCCGGGCTCAGTTCCAGCAGCTGACCGCGGACCTGCTGGAGCGCTGCAAGACCCCGTTCTTCAACGTCATGAAGGACGCCGGCGTCTCCATCAACGAGATCGACCACGTCGTCCTCGTCGGTGGCTCCACCCGTATGCCCGCCGTCGCCGAGCTCGTCAAGGAGCTGACCGGCGGCAAGGAGGCCAACAAGGGCGTGAACCCGGACGAGGTCGTCGCCATCGGCGCCTCGCTCCAGGCCGGTGTCCTCAAGGGTGAGGTCAAGGACGTCCTGCTCCTCGACGTGACCCCGCTGTCCCTCGGTATCGAGACCAAGGGCGGCATCATGACCAAGCTCATCGAGCGCAACACCACGATCCCGACCAAGCGGTCCGAGATCTTCACGACGGCCGAGGACAACCAGCCGTCCGTGCAGATCCAGGTCTACCAGGGCGAGCGCGAGATCGCGGCGTACAACAAGAAGCTCGGGATGTTCGAGCTGACCGGTCTGCCGCCGGCGCCGCGCGGTGTCCCGCAGATCGAGGTGTCCTTCGACATCGACGCCAACGGCATCATGCACGTGACCGCCAAGGACCTGGGCACGGGCAAGGAGCAGAAGATGACCGTCACCGGCGGCTCCTCGCTGCCGAAGGACGAGGTCGACCGGATGCGCCAGGAGGCCGAGCAGTACGCGGAGGAGGACCACCGCCGCCGCGAGGCCGCCGAGACCCGCAACCAGGGCGAGCAGCTCGTCTACCAGACGGAGAAGTTCCTCAAGGACAACGAGGACAAGGTCCCCGGCGAGGTCAAGACCGAGGTCGAGGCCGCCGTCGAGGAGCTGAAGACCGCGCTCAAGGGCGAGGACACCGCCGAGATCCGCACGGCCACCGAGAAGGTCGCCGCGGTCTCGCAGAAGGTCGGCCAGGCCATGTACGCCGACGCCCAGGGCGCGCAGGCCGCCGGTGGCCCCGAGGGCGCCACGGCGGGCGGCAAGGCCGCCGACGACGACGTCGTCGACGCCGAGATCGTGGACGACGAGCGCAAGGACGGTGCCGCGTAATGACGGAGGAGACCCCGGGCTTCGAGGAGAAGCCCGACGTCCCCTCCGGCGCGACCCCTGACGACGCCGAGTCGAAGGCCGCAACCTCGTCGAACAGCGAGGGGGCGGCCCCGGCCGGGGACGGAGCAGCAGACGCGGGCCTGGTGGCCCAGCTGGACCAGGTGCGTACGGCGCTCGGTGAGCGCACGGCGGACCTCCAGCGGCTCCAGGCCGAGTACCAGAACTACCGCCGCCGTGTCGAGCGCGACCGGATCACGGTCAAGGAGATCGCCATCGCGAACCTCCTGACCGAGCTCCTGCCCGTGCTCGACGACATCGGGCGCGCACGGGA
The DNA here is from genome assembly GCF_052068475.1 of Streptomyces sp. SD31. NCBI lineage: Bacteria > Bacillati > Actinomycetota > Actinomycetes > Kitasatosporales > Streptomycetaceae > Streptomyces > Streptomyces sp. SD31. The sequence continues at coordinate 616,418 of NZ_JBQHCX010000001.1, forward strand.
ACACGGCGAACTCGTCGGCGGATTCAAGTCCGTCGGGGAGTCGCTGGAGACCGTCGCGGCGAAGCTGGGCCTGCAGCAGTTCGGCAAGGAGGGCGAGCCCTTCGACCCGACGATCCACGAGGCCCTGATGCACAGTTACGCGCCGGACGTCACCGAGACGACCTGCGTCGCGATCCTCCAGCCGGGGTATCGCATCGGCGAGCGCACCATCCGCCCCGCGCGGGTGGCCGTCGCCGAGCCCCAGCCGGGCGCGCAGACGGTCAAGGCCGATGAGGCGACCGAGGCGGGCGACGACAAGGAGAGCGGTGGCCCGGACGAGGGCTGACGTTGAATTGACGAGGGACTACGGGAAGGGGGTACGTCGAGGATGAGCACCAAGGACTTCATCGAGAAGGACTTCTACAAGGTCCTCGGCGTCCCCAAGGACGCCACCGAAGCCGAGATCAAGAAGGCGTACCGCAAGCTCGCCCGCGAGTACCACCCGGACGCCAACAAGGGCAACGCCAAGGCGGAGGAGCGCTTCAAGGAGATCTCCGAGGCGAACGACATCCTCGGTGACCCCAAGAAGCGCAAGGAGTACGACGAGGCACGCGCCCTCTTCGGCAACGGCGGCTTCCGCCCGGGGCCGGGCGGCGCGGGCGGCTCCTTCAACTTCGACCTGGGCGACCTCTTCGGAGGCGGCGCCCAGGGCGGGCAAGGGGGAGCCGGCGGCTTCGGCGGCGGACTCGGTGACGTCTTCGGGGGCCTGTTCAACCGCGGTGGCACGGGTACGACCCGTACCCAGCCCAGGCGCGGCCAGGACATCGACACCGAGGTCAGCCTCAGCTTCACCGAGGCGATCGAGGGTGCGACGGTCCCGCTGCGGATGTCCTCGCAGTCTCCCTGCAAGGCCTGCGCCGGCACCGGCGACAAGAACGGCACACCGCGGGTGTGCCCGACCTGCGTCGGCACCGGCCAGGTGGCGCGGGGCTCCGGTGGCGGCTTCTCCCTCACCGACCCCTGCCCGGACTGCAAGGGGCGCGGCCTGATGGCCGAGCACCCCTGCCTGGAGTGCAAGGGCAGCGGCCGGGCGAAGTCGTCCAGGACCATGCAGGTGCGCATCCCGGCCGGGGTCTCCGACGGCCAGCGCATCCGTCTGCGCGGCAAGGGCGCACCCGGTGAACGCGGCGGCCCGTCCGGCGACCTGTACGTCACCGTGCATGTCGCCGCGCACCCGGTGTTCGGCCGCAAGGACGACAACCTCACGGTGACCGTCCCCGTGACCTTCACGGAGGCGGCCCTCGGCGGCGAGGTCAGGGTCCCCACCCTGGGCGGACCGCCGGTCACCCTGAAACTGCCGCCCGGCACACCCAACGGCCGCACCATGCGGGCGCGGGGCAAGGGCGCGGTCCGCAAGGACGGCACCCGCGGCGACCTCCTGGTCACCGTCGAGGTGAGTGTCCCGAAGGACCTTTCGGGGAAGGCTCGTGACGCACTGGAGGCGTATCGCGAGGCGACCGCGGGCGAGGACCCGCGGGCGGAGCTGTTCCAGGCCGCGAAGGGAGCATGAGTCAGATGGACGGTCGTCGACGCAACCCGTATGAACTGACCGAGGAAACCCCGGTCTACGTCATCTCGGTGGCGGCCCAGCTCTCCGGCCTGCACCCGCAGACGCTGCGCCAGTACGACCGTCTGGGCCTGGTGTCTCCGGACCGCACCGCCGGCCGGGGGCGCCGCTACTCGGCCCGCGACATCGAACTGCTGCGCACCGTCCAGCAGTTGTCGCAGGACGAGGGCATCAACCTGGCCGGCATCAAGCGCATCATCGAACTGGAGAACCAGGTCGCCGCGCTCCAGTCCCGGGTCGCCGAACTGCAGTCGGCCCTGGACGGCGCGGCGGCGGCGATGCAGCAGCGCGAGGCGGCGGTGCACGCGTCGTACCGCCGGGACCTGGTGCCGTATCAGGAAGTGCAGCAGACCAGCGCGTTGGTGGTGTGGCGGCCCAAGCGGCAGCAGACCTCTGACTGATGGCGACGTCAAAGGCCCTTGGCCCGCAGGTTCCTCTCGGAACCTGCGGGCCAAGGGCCTTTTGGCTCCTCCGACCTTTGACCTCAAGGTTGGTTGAGGTCCTAATGTCACCCGCATGATTCTCGTGACCGGAGCCACCGGAAACATAGGCAGCGCCCTCGTGAAGGAACTCCGGGGGATCGACGCCGGACCGCTGGGAGGGCTCACCCGGGATGCCGCGCGGGCCGTGTTCCCGGAAGGAGTCGAGGCGGTCGAGGGTGACCTCGGCCGGCCGTCCTCACTGAAGCCTGCGCTGGAGGGGGTGCGCTCCCTGTTCCTCGTGTCGCGACTCGGCCCGGACGCCGAGATCCTCGAAGCCGCCCGGGCGGCGGGCGTGGAGCATGTGGTGCTGGTCTCGTCCATCACCGCACAGACGCATCCGCACCTGGGCCCGGCCGCGGAGAACCTGGCCGTCGAGCGTCTGCTCAAGGGCAGCGGCATGGCGTGGACGATCCTGCGGCCGACGCAGTTCGCCTCGAACGCCCTGTGGTGGGCCGAGGAGATCCGTGACCACGGAGCGGTCCGTACGCCTTATGCGGACATCGGGTTGCCCACGATCCACCCCGCGGACATCGCGGCGGTGGCACGGGTGGCGCTGACCGAGTCCGGCCATCGAGGGCGGACGTACGCGCTGACCGGCCCACAGCGGATCACCGCCCGGCAGCAGGTGGAAGCCCTCGCGGACGTGCTGGGCCGGGACGTGGCGCTCGCCGAGATCAGCCGGGAGGAGGCCCACCGTGACCTGGCCGCCCTCCTGGGCGACGAGACCGCCGACGCGATGCTCGATGTGACGGGCGGCGCCGTCAACGCGGAACTGCTCATGGTGCGCGACACCGTTTCCCGAATCGCCGGTGCCCCGGCCAGGACGTTCCGCCAATGGGTGTCGGAGCACGCCACCGCCTTCAGCTGAGCCGGTCGAGGAGGTCGCCGCCCGGCAGACGCGGGGTGCGGTGGCGTCGGCGGGGGCGAACCGCGGGCCGCCCGCCTCGAAGTCCTGGCCGATCGGCTCGCCCGGGACGATGTTCAGCTCCGTGGCGGTGACGGTGGGGACGGACGGGTCGCCGTCCGGGATGTCGATGCAGAGCATGGCCAGCGGGTCCTCGGCGTCGGTGCGGTCCTTCAGTCTGTTCGGCGACGACGGCGATCAACCGTCGCCGAACAGGGCCGGCCGGGGCACCGATTGGTTGTACGGTCCTGCGGGCGGCGTCCTCGGCTGTATCCGGTGTCAGGGAATCAGCTCACCGATCGCATCGCCGACCAGCATCCACATCGGCTGCGCGCCCGTGCCGAACGCGGCGGCGACGGCGTAGCCCAGGGCGGCATCCGTGGGGTCCGGCGCGATGTCCGGGTCAGTGTCCGGCCCGGTGTCCGGCCCGGGATCCTGTCGCCACTCGGCCGCCACTTGCCCGTCGCCCTCGGAGTAGAAGTTCCCCAACCGCCGCCCGTCGCGCAGGAACTGGCTCCCCGGCAACGAGTCGGGCACCAGCCGCCACAGGTGGCCCGCATACCGGACGTCGACCCGGAACGAACGCCGGGTCAGCCGGCCCTTGGCGGGGTGCACGGAGGCTTCCTCGCCGTCGACGGTGAGGGTGAGCCGGCCGCCGTCCCGGGTCCCGACGGGTATGTGGTCGTCGGTCTCGGTGCCGGCGGCACGGCTCAGCACGATCCGCGGTAGCGCCTCGCCCTCGACGACGACTTCGCCCCGCTCGGTGTCCAGGCGGACGGCCAGCGGGCCGAACAGGCTGTCCTCGACGGGGGTTTCAGTCACGGTCATGCGGATGATCTTCGCAGGGGGCAGGTGGGGCAGGTGGGGCAGGTGGGGCAGGTGGGGCAGGTCAGGCGGCGGGCGCCGTGACCGTCCAGTCGCCCGCGGGTACGGACTCGGTGCCGTCGGCCTGCACACCGGTCACCCAGTAGTAGGACGTGGTGCCGCGCCGCGCGCCCGTGTCGGAGTACGTGAAGGCACCGGCCGGGAGTTCGGCGATCTTCTCGTACGCCGAGGAGGCCGGGTTCCACCGGTAGACACGGAAGCTCTCCGCGGGGTCGGCGGACTCCTCCTCGCCCGCGCCGAGCCCGGACCACTCGAGGCGGTTGCCCTCGTCGCCCTCCGCGCCCGTGACCGTCAGGCGCAGCGGTGAGCCCTCGGGCGTCGCCACGCTCGGCGTCATGTCGAGCTCGGTGACCCGCACGGCCTCGACCGAATCGTCGCTCCACTTGATGGCGGAGTTGCCCTCGTCGTCCACGGCGTCGACGAAGAAGCAGACCTCGTCGCCGTCAGGGAGCGTGGTGTACGCGTACGAGGTCTCGTCGGGGGAGACGTAGTCCACCAGGCTTCCGGCACAGACCTGTTCGCCCTCGTCGCCCCACAGCTCGCCCCAGTGGATCGTGTAGTACCGCAGATCCTCGGCCGGGCTCTTGTCCCAGTCCAGCTGGAAGCCGTACTCGGTCGGGGTGACGTTCAGCCCGCTGACGAGCGGCGGGGGGTCGTTGTCCCAGATCTTGCCCCGCTGGGGCTCGGTGAGGGCGGATTCGTTGCCCGCCGCGTCGACGGCCGACACCCGGTAGTAGTACACGGTGCCCTCGACGGCCGAGGTGTCCAGGTAGGAGAGCTGGTCCGTGCTCGCGACCTCGGCGTACGTGCCGTTCTCGCTCGCCGCCCGGAAGACGCGGTACGTCGCCGCGTCCGCGACCGCGTCCCAGCCGACCAGCAGTCCGCCCGTACCCCCGGTCGGGGTCACCTCGCCCGTCGCGCTCGTGATGGTGGGCACGCCGGGTGCGGTCCGGTCGGCGGTGGTGACGGCCTGGTCCGCGGTACCGGTCGAGACGTTGCCGGCTTTGTCGTAGGCGCGGATCTCGTAGTAGTAGGTGTCGCCGGTGACCGGGAGGGTGGCGTCGGTGTAGGTGGTGGTGGAGGTCGTGGTGGTCGCGAGGGGTGTGCCGGGGAAGGCAGCGCCCTTGAGGCGGCGGAAGACCCGGTACCCCGCGAGGTCCATCTCCTTGTTCTTCGCCCAGGTGAGCTTGGCCTTGCCGGTCGTCGGGTCGTACGCCACCGAAGTCCCGGTCGGGGCCAGGGGCTTGACCGTGTCGACGGATGCCGAAGTGCGGGGCGTGTAGCCGAACTTGACGGTGGCTGTGCCGGTCCAGTTGGCGAAGTCGACGCGCAGGGTGTGCTTGCCGGACGGGATGGTGACGTTGACCGTCTTGCTCACCGTCGTCGACACGTTCTTCCACAGGTCGATCTTGCGGACGCCGTCGAGGTAGACGCGGATGCCGTCCTGTGCGGAGGCGGCGAAGGAGAACGGGCCGCCGGAGCCGAAGTCCCGTGTCACGGTCCAGCGGACGGAGAAGTTGTCCTTCGGCAGACCGGTGGCGGGGGCCCCGCTCCAGGTCTGGTCGATGGCGCTGTCGCAGTCCGTCTTCTTCGCGGTGCCCGAAAGGGTCGTATTCGCGAAGAACTGCCGTTTGAAGACGGGCGAGGCGCAGGTCACGGCGGCGGACGCGGGGGTCGTCGCGAGCAGGGTGCCCGCGGTGGCGAGCACGACCGTCGTCGCGGCTGCGGCGGTCGTGCGTCTGGCTGGGTTCATTCGATCCTCTGGTCGAGTGCGGAACATTGGTTGGGGGTTGTCCAGATCACGACTCGCGAGGAATGGCTTTGGTTGTACGGTCTTGGTCGACTCTTCGACCAAGGTTCGGTGGAGGGTGTGTAATGGGCGTTTGGAGACGTTCCGTGTTGCCTTCACATGCGCAGCTGAGCGTGGTGTTGCGCACTCGTTAAGTAGTTCCGCTTGACGCTGGGGGCCGTCGCCGCGTTGTCTTTTCAGACATCTGGGCGCAATGGCGCGTCCGTGTCCCGAAGGCACCAGAAGTGAGCTCCTCTATGCGTTCCATGCGCCCCCTGCGCCGTACCGCCACAGCCGTGGCCGCCGCGTCGACGATGACCCTTTCGCTGGCCGCGTGCGGGGCACTGGGCGTCACCGGGGACAGCACTGAGGCGAGCCCGACCAAGGGCAACGACATCACCGTGGGGTTGCTGCTGCCGGAGACGGCGAACACGCGCTACGACAAGTTCGACTACCCCATCATCCGGAGCAAGGTGCAGGAGCTCACGGACAAGCAGGGCCGGGTCGTCTACCTGAACGCGGACGCGGACGCGAAGAAGCAGGAGAGCCAGCTGCAGAAGATGATCGACGACCAGGTCGATGTGATCCTGCTGGACGCCGTCGACGCGCACGCCATCGCCGGCGGCGTGCAGAAGGCCAAGGACGCCGGGATCCCGGTCATCGCCTACGACCGCCTGGCCGAGGGGCCGATCGACGCCTACGTCTCCTTCGACAACGAGCTGGTCGGCGAGGTGCAGGGGCGCTCCCTGCTGGAGGCCATGGGCCCGAACGTCGACTCCTCCGACAAGATCGTCATGATGAACGGCTCGCTCACCGACCCGAACGCCAAGCAGTTCAAGGCGGGCGCCCTCTCCGAGCTCAACGGCTCGGTGGACATCGCCAAGTCCTACGACACCAAGGACTGGAAGCCGGAGAACGCCCAGACCAACATGGCTCTGGCGATCGAGTCCATCGGCGTGAACAACATCAAGGGCGTCTACTCCGCCAACGACGGCATGGCCGGCGGCGTCATCAAGGCCCTGGAGGCCGCGGGCGTGACCGAACTGCCCCCGATCACCGGCCAGGACGCCGAACTGGACGGCGTCCAGCGGATCGTGAGCGGCGAGCAGTACATGAGCGTGTACAAGTCGTACCCGCAGGAGGCGGAGAGCGCCGCGGAGATGGCCGTGGCCAAGGTCAAGGGCCACGACATCCAGTTCGACTCGCTCACCCAGGACCAGGTCGACAGCCCGACCCACAAGGACATCCGGGCCCTGCTGGTCCCCGTGGTCGCCCTGACCCAGGACAACATCAAGGAGACCGTCATCGCCGACGGGATCTACGAGCTGTCCGACATCTGCACCGCCAAGTACAAGGCGGACTGCCTGTCCATCGGGCTGAAGTAGCGCCCGTGGCCTCCGGCTCCCGCCGGCCGGCCTGACCGGCGCCCCGGAGTCGGCTGACGTACAACCAACCCCGCTCCTCGTGAGTCGTGATCAGGACAGCCCACTGGCGGGCTGTCCTGATCACGACCTGAGGACTGAATGAACCCAGCCAGACGTACGACCGCAGCGGCCGCGACCGCCGTCGTACTCGCCACCGCGGGCGGCCTGCTCACCGCCGTCGCCACGCCCGCCTCCGCCGCCGTGACCTGCGCCTCGCCCGTCTTCAAGCGGCAATTCTTCGCGAACACCACCTTCTCGGGTACGCCGAAGAAGACCGACTGCGACAGCGCGATCGACCAGAGCTGGAGCGGGGCTCCCGCCACCGGTCTGCCGAAGGACAACTTCGGCGTGCGGTGGACGCTGACGCGGGACTTCGGCTCCGGCGGCCCGTTCTCCTTCGCAGCCTCCGGGCTGGACGGCATCCGCGTCTACCTCGACGGCGTCCGCAAGATCGACCTGTGGAAGAACGTTTCCTCCACGGTGTCCAAGACGGTCAACGTCACCATCCCGTCCGGCAAGCACACCCTGCGCGTCGACTACGTCAACTGGACCGGAAGCGCCAAGGTCAAGTTCGGCTACACGCCCCGCACTTCGGCATCCGTCGACACGGTCAAGCCCCTGGCCCCGACCGGGACATCGGTGGCGTACGACGCCACGACCGGCAACGCGAAGCTGACCTGGGCGAAGAACAAGGAGATGGACCTCGCGGGGTACCGGGTCTTCCGCCGCCTCAAGGGCGCTGCCTTCCCCGGCACGCCCCTCGCGACGACCACCTCCACCTCCACCACCTACACCGACGCCACCCTTCCGGTCACCGGCGACACCTACTACTACGAGATCCGCGCCTACGACAAAGCAGGCAACGTCTCGACCGGTACCGCGGACCAGGCCGTGACCACCGCCGACCGGGCGGCGCCGGACAAGGCCACGGGGCTGGCGGCGCTGGGGACCACGGCAGGCAACTCGGTGACGTGGAAGGCCCCTTCGGCGAAGGACGTCGATCACTACGAGGTGTGGGGCGCGCCGGTCGGGGAGACGGATCCGGACGGTCCGCAGCCTGTCTGGGGTACGTCGTGGACGGACACCACGGCCGCCCCTGGGACGGCGTACACCTACAGGGTGCAGGCCGTCGACGCCGCCGGGAATTTTGCTCCCGTCTCCGATCCGGTGACGGTCACCCGGCCGGTGGCGTCCGACGTCCCGGCTCCGACCTCGGTGCAGGGCACGCCCGCCGACGCGCACACCAGGCTCACCTGGACCCCGGCCGAGGGTGACGTCACCGGCTTCCGCGTCTATCGGCGTACCGAGGCCGTCGGCGGCTGGGTGCTCGCCGGGAGCGCCAGTGCGTCGCAGACGTCGTACGACGACACCTCCGCCCCGCAGGGCAAGGCGTACTACTACGTCGTCGCCGTCGACGGTGCGGGCGCCGAGTCGGTGCCGTCCGGCCAGGTCACCGTCGACCGGCTCACCCCGGCCACCTTGAGCGGGCCGGCGGCGCCGCAGCTGACGCTGGTCGCCTCGGGCGGCACACGGTGGCCCATCCAGGTCACGGCCAAGCCCGGGGCCGGGGACGAGGGGCGCCTGCTGAAGGGCTACTCCTGGGAGATCGACGGTGCCTGCGGGTTCAGCGGTACCCGGCTGAGCACGACGGGCAGCATCGAGTGGATCCCGCCGTACAACGGCCCGTGCATGGTCACCGTGTACGCCGTGGACGCCTATGGGCGGGTCGGTGGGCAGAGCTCCTCGCTGGAGTTCATGGTCGCCCGCTGACGCATGAACGGCCGGGAGGGAGGCCGCACCAGCTCCAGCCCTCTCCCGGCCGCCACCTGCCCGGGTCCGCTCACGCCACCCGCGTGAACTCCACCGTCACCTCCGGCGGGCCGCCGGGCACACCGCGGTAGATGCCCTTGTGCGGGGTGACGTCGTCGTAGTCGCGGCCGCGGCCGACGACGACGTGGGACTCGTCGGCCCGCGTCCGGTTGGTGGGGTCGTAGCCGCACCAGTCGCCCGCCCAGTACTCGATCCAGGCGTGGCTCTGCCCGGCGACCGGCCGGTGCAGCTCCGCCTCCCGCTCGGGGTGGAGGTAGCCGGAGACGTAGCGAGCGGGCAGGCCCACTCCCCGCAGCAGCGCGATCGTGAGGTGGGTGATGTCCTGGCAGACGCCCGCGCACTGCTCCCAGGCCTCGGCGGCGGAGGTGTTCACGCTCGTGGTGCCGGGGAGGTACGCCACCCGGTCGGCGACCAGCAGCGACACCGCGATCGCCGTCTCGTGCGGATCGAGACCGGCCGCCGCTTCCCGCGCCTTCTCGACGAGCGGGGCGGGCACGGTCGTACGGGGGGTCGGGCCGGCGAACTCCAGCAGGCGGGAGGAGGCCACCTCCTCCGCCAGCCCCCGCCATGTGGGCGCCTCGGGGAGCGGGCCCGGTGGGTGGGTCTCCACCAGGCTGGACGCCGTGATGGTGAGGTCGGCGTGCGGGTCCATCAGGTCGAAGCCGGTGACCTGGGTGCCCCAGTAGTCCCAGTACGCCCAGGTGGTGGCCGCCGGACTGACGGTGACCCGGGCGTCCAGGGTGGTCTGGCCGGGCAGCGTCAGCGGGGTCATGCGGACCTCGTTGTGCGAGGACGCGGCGGGCTGGGCGTACGAGACGCGGGTGACGTGCTTGATGCGGAGACGGCGAGTGCCCTGGGCGGTGGTCATCTCACGCTCCTTCCTGGGCCCACTCGACGGGCCCCTGGTACGGGAAGAACCGGTCGGCCACCGCGTCCGCCGAGGCGATGCAGGCCTGCTGCAAGTCCTTCAGCAGCAGGGGCAGTTGGTCCTCCAGCGCGTGGGTGTCCAGGTATTCGAGGCGGGTGCGCATCCGGCCGATCGGGCGGCGCGCCGGGTCTTGGCGGGGGCGGCCCAGCGCCGTGAGGCACTCCTCCGCCGTGGTCAGCGCGTGCAGCGCCGAGCGCGGGAAGTCCCGGTCGAGGAGGAGGAATTCGGCCACCCTCGGCGTGTCGCCGAAGCCGCTGTACACACGCGCGTACGCCTCGTCCGCGCCGGACGCGCTCAGCAGGGTCGGCCAGTCGGGCGCGTGCGCGGCGTCCAGCACCCGCACCGACAGCAGCCGTACGGTCATGTCCACCCGTTCCAGGCTGCGGCCCAGGACGACGAAACGCCAGCTGTCGTCCCGGCTCATGGTGGAGTCGGCGAGGCCGAAGAACAGCGCCGCTCGTCTGCGCACCAGCTCCAGATAGGCGTACGGGCCGGTGCGGCGGGCGGCGAGCCGCTGGTCCGCGAGCGCGTGCCACGTCGAGTTCAGGCACTCCCACATCTCCGACGACACCGCCTCACGGGCGCTGCGCGCGTTCAGCCGGGCGGCGCCCAGCGCGCCCTCGATCGAGCCCGTCGAGCGGGCGTCGAAGGCCAGCTGGTCGAGGACCTGCTGCATGTCGACGGGCCGGCCGCCGGCGTCCATGCCGAGGATCGCGTACAAGGACCGGCAGGCCACGTCCTCGTCACGCCAGGGGTCCTCCAGCATGCGGTGGAGGTAGGCGTCGAGGATGCGGCCCGTGGCGTCGGCGCGTTCGACATACCGCCCGGTCCACGTCAGGGCCTCGGCGATACGGGAGAGGATCACGTCGTTCACTGCTGCTGCGCCCCTTCCTGTACGACGGTGGGGGTGCCGTCGGGTCCGAGCTGCCGCGGCGCGACGGCGAGCGGATCGGCGGCGCTGAGGGGCTCGGGCGACTCCGTCGGGCCTTCGGCCAGCACCCAGGTGTCCTTGGAGCCGCCGCCCTGGCTGGAGTTGACGATCAGGTTGCCCTCCTGGAGGGCGACGCGGGTGAGGCCACCGGGCAGCACCCAGACATCGTTGCCGTCGTTGACGGCGAAGGGCCGCAGATCGATGTGGCGCGGTGCCATGCGCTCGCCCGCGAGGGTCGGGGAGGTGGACAGGGCGACGGGCCGCTGGGCGATGAAGCCGCGCGGGTCGGCGATGACGGCTTTGCGAGTGCGTTCGATGGTCTCGCGGTCGGCCCTGGGGCCGATGACGATGCCCTGACCGCCGGCGCCGTCGACGGGCTTGATGACGAGCTGCTCGATCTGGTCGAGGACCGCTTCCAACTGTCCTGGCTCGTCGGGCCGATACGACTCCACATTCGGGAGGATCGGCTCCTCGCCGAGGTAGTACCGGATGAGGTCCGGGACGTATGTGTAGAGGAGCTTGTCGTCGGCGATCCCGTTCCCCACCGCGTTCGCGAGTGTGACGGTGCCCGCCATGGCGGCGCCCATGATGCCCGGACAGCCGATCACCGAGTCGGGGCGGAAGTGGAGGGGATCGAGGAAGTCGTCGTCGAGCCGTCGGTATACGACGTGGACGGGCACCTCACCGCGTGTCGTCCGCATCCACACGCGGTTGTTGCGGCACACGAGGTCGTGCCCCTCGACGAGCTGCACACCCATCAGCCGGGCCAGCAGGGCGTGTTCGAAGTAGGCGGCGTTGTTGGGGCCCGGGGTGAGGACGACGACGCGCGGATCGTCGGTCCCGTCGGGCGCGGCGGCCCGCAGGGCGGCGAGGAGTCGCTGGGCGTACCCGTCGACGGGCAGCACATGCTGCTCGGCGAAGAGGGAGGGGAAGATCCGGGTCATGGCACGCCGGTTCTCGATGACGTACGAGACGCCACTGGGCACGCGCACATTGTCTTCCAGCACCCGGAAGTCCCCGGCCTCGTCCCGTACGAGGTCGATCCCGGCGACATGGATCCGCACCCCGCCCGGTGGCTCGACCCCATGGGCCGCTCTGTGGAAGTGCGGGGAGTTGAGCAGCAGCCGCCAGGGCACGACGCCGTCCTCGAAGGCACGGGCGGGCCCGTAGGCGTCGGCGAGGTACGCCTCAAGGGCGCGCACCCTCTGCCCCACCCCGCGTTGTATGAGATCCCACTCGAGCGCGTCGAGGATCCTGGGCACGAGGTCCAGCGGCCAGGGCCGCTCCTCGCCCGCGAAGGCGTACGTCACGCCCCTGTCGGTGAACGCCCGGGCCATCTGGTCGGCCCGGAACCGCAGTTCACTCGGTTCGATCGGCTGAAGCGCAGCCAGCACCGGCTCATAGGCGGTCCTGACCTCACCCGGCCGCTCAAACATCTCGTCCCACGCGTCGGCCAACGCGTACGCGTCAAATATGTCCGCCATGGCCTGACGTTAAGTGGGGTTTGTAACACGGTGATCTCTGGGGGATTTCCGGGAGGTGCACGCGGAAGCGGGGCCTCCGGGTGTCGAGGGCGGTCGGTTCACCCGGTCGTGTGTGGGATTTGCGCGCACACGGCAAAGGCCGGGCGCCACACCATCAGCTTGTTGCAACTCGACGGGCGGAGGCCCGGAAACAGTGAGGCAAACCGGTGGATTAAGGCGGCCGTCCCGGCGTGAGCCGTGTTGCGGAGCACGGCCTGTCCGCGCATAGTTGCGCTGCGGAAGCGCGAGCGAACCGTAGGCCCGAAGGGCTGAGCACGGTGGGCCTGTCGACCAGGGCCACGCCCGGCCCGGGTGTCCCGGCGCAGGTGTCGACACCGCGCTCCGAGGTGGGCGAGCCGGCGAAAGAGGCAGGAACCGGGGGTGGATGGGCGATGGCCGGGCAGGGGGCGCAGGAGCATCCACACGGTGCCGACCGACTGTGCGAGGCCGGGGATCGCGTGTATTCCCGGGCCGTACGACGCGGCCGGGTGCCGCGCCGGGACGCGGACCCGGTGCCCTGCCTGCTGGACCTGGCGCTGCTGCACCCCGACCCCGACGACATGGACTGGCTGGTGCCGACGTCCCCGCAGGAGGTCATGACCCGGCTGCTGCGCGGGGTGTACGACGAGGTCAGCGCGAGCCAGCGGCGGATGGGTTCGGCGGTGGCGGCGTTCGAGTGGTACGCCCGGCTGGGTCCGCAGCCGGCGCAGGCGTCCGGCGCGGAGGGCACGGCGATCCGGGTGCTCGACGGGGCCTCCCGTATCCAGGCCGCCCTCGACGAGGCGACCCAGGCGTGCGCGACGGAGGTGCTGACCGTGCAGCCCGGCGGCATCCGTCCCGAGCACGAGCTGACGGAGGGGCTGCACCGGGCGCTGGCGCTGCGGGGCCGGGGCGTGCGCATGCGCGACCTGTACACCCACGTGGCTCGGCACGGCCAGGGACTGCTCAACTACCTGGAGTTGATGGGCGATTCGGTGGAGGCCCGCACGCTGGACGAGGTGATCGACCGGCTGATCCTCTTCGACCGTACGGTCGCCTTCATCCCCGCGAACGCGGACCGCACGATGGCGCTGGAACTGCGCCACCCGGCGCTGGTCCACTACCTGGTGACGGTGTTCGAACGGCTGTGGCGGCTGGCGATCCCCCTGACGGCACCGCTGCCGGACACGGGCATCGAGGGCATCTCCCACCGCGAACAGTCCATCGCCGCGCTGCTCGCCGAGGGCCATCAGGACGCGGTGATCGCGGAGCGGCTGGGGATAAGCGTGCGTACCTGCCGGGCCCACATCGCGCGGCTGTCGGAGACGCTGGGGGCGGCGAGTCGTACGCAGTTGGGGGTGCGGATCGCCCAGGTGGGGCTGGACCGGCCGCGCGCGTCGTCGTCGGAGGCGGCGGTGATCAGTGTTGCCGGGGTGCCGGGGGTTCCTGGTCAAGAATCCCCGACTGGCCGATGAGATAGCCGAGTTGGGCCCTGCTCTCGCTGCCGAGCGTCGCCGCGAGTTTGGCGATGTGGACGCGGGCGGTGCGGACGTTCATGCCGAGGCGGTCGGCTATGACGGCGTCTGTGTGGCCTTCGACGAGGAGGGCGGCTATCGCACGCTGGCGGGGGGTGACTCCGTTGAGGGTGGGCTGCTGGACGGCTTCGGGGTACATGGGGGTGGCCAGGCGCCAGAGGCGGTCGAAGGTGGTGGCCAGGTAGGTGACCAGGGGCCGGTGGCGGATCTCCGCGGCGAGTGTGCGGTCCGCGTTGGCCGGAATGAAGGCCACCTCGCGGTCGAGGATGACAAGGCGCTCGGGTACCTCGTCCAGGGTGCGCACCTCCACGTCGCCGTCCAGGCGTTCGAAGTGGACGAGGACCGCGGGGTCATGGCGGGTGGTGTGCTGATAGAGCGTGCGCATACGGCCGCCCCGGGACAGCACCTCCTGCTCCCGGGCGAGGGCGATGTGGAGGGAGGACGGCGGCCGCTTCCCGCCCGGCTGGATGGTGAGCACTTCCTCGTGGGAGGCGACCATGGCCTGCCCGATGGCTTCGTTGATCCGGTCGAAGCCGTTGAGGAGGGTGATCCCGCCTGGGTCCGTGCAGTGGGTGTGGTCACCGCCCAGCGCCAGAAGCGACTCGAACGTTTCGGCCAGTCGGGCCTCGGCCCGGCGCCGCCGGGCGATGTCCTCGGCGATGGTCCGCAGCAGCCTCGGGATGGCCGCCGTCGGAGCCACGGGGTGCAGCCGGTGCGGATCGTCGATGTCCGGGCGGAGCAGTCCGGAGCGCAGCACGCAAGGCACCGGCGCGGCATCCCGCTCCGGCACGGAGCCCTCACGCAGGGCACGTGTGTACAACGCCAGGCCTGTCGCACACGGCTCGCCGGCATCGTGGTGGTGCGCCTCTGCGGTCACGTGTGGCCTTCTCCTCCCGGCGGCCGGTGATTCTGGTCGAGGATCCCCGACTGGGCGATGAGATAGCCGAGTTGGGCACGACTGCCGCTGCCCAGGGCGGTGGCCAGCTTGGCTATGTGGGCGCGGCAGGTGCGTACGTTCATGCCCAGGCGGCGGGCGATGGCTTCGTCGACGTGGCCTTCCACGAGGAGCTTGGCTATGGAGTGCTGGATGTCGGTGATGCCGTCGGGGGCGGTCTCGTACGGGGTGCCGGCACGCAGGGGCACGGCGCGAGCCCACATGAACTCGAAGACCTTGATCAGGTAACTGACGAGACCCGGGTGGCGGAGCTCCAGGGCCACCTGACGGTCGTCGCGGATGGGGATGAAAGCGACGGTTTCGTCGCAGATGATGAGGCGCTCGACAAGCTCGTCGATGGTGCGGTACTCCACCTTCCCGTCGGTGAAGTGGTCCATGTAGGCCAGCCGGTCGGGAATGAACCTGGCCGTGTGCTGGTAGAGGGTTCGGATCCGCACCCCGCGTTCGATCAGCGGCCTGTCGCGTTCCAGCGCCTCGACGAGCCGGTTCTCAGGGCGGCGGTGCCCGCTCGGCTGGACCGTGAGCATCTCGGTCTGGCACTGGGTGATCGCCAGGTCGAGCGCCGCGTTGATGCGGTCAAGGCCCTCCAGCACCGTGATCGAGTGGGTGGAGGCGGTCTCCTGGATGCCGAGGGCCATGAATGGCTCGAAGGCCTCGGCGAGCGCGATCGAGTTGCGCCGCTGTGCCGTGATTTCGCGCTCTATCGGGTTGAGCCGCTGGGCCAGGGCGACGGAGGGGGGAACAGGGCGCAGCCACTTCGCGTCATCGGGATCGGGGTGAAGGAGGGCGAACTCCATCAGGCACGGAGCCGGTTCCACATCCGCCCGCAGAATGCGACCTGTGCGCAGGGCGCTCGCATAGAGGCGGCTTCCTGCCTCACACAACTCGGTCACCGCATGGGGATGTGTCGCCTTAGTCCCATTTGTTGCCAAATCTCCACCCCCCAGGGTCCTGAACATGCAGGAACATGATGCACCGATCGTGTGGCCATGACGTGCCTGAATGAGCCATCGTCTTATTCGACGGGGGAAGAGGGGACCTTCAAGTGAGGACGAAGCCGACTATGCGTAACAGAATGCTTCGCTCGGTACTTGTCGCCGCCTTCTCCACCGTTGTGGCCATCGGAGCACTGACTGGCCTCTCCGGTGCGAAAAGCGATGCGTTCAAGGCGGGTGGTGCTCAGTTCGTTGCCGCCGGGACTGTCGGCGATGAAACGCCGGCCTTTCCTCTCGACAGCACGTGGGACTGATCTCGATGACGACTCCACCCGACGACCGCTCCTTCCGCAGAGAAATGGCCACCGCCTACCGCTCCGGCTGGCACTTCATCGACTTGGTCACCGCGATCCCCCACCCCGGTGACTCGTTGATGGTGACCGTCTTCGGTGAGCCGGTCGTCGTCACGCGGGACGAGGACGAGGACGTACGGGCTTACCGGTGTCTGCGGCGGCCTCGGGGGGCGCCGCAGCCCGTGCGGTGTGCCATCCGGTACGGAATGATCTTCGTCAACCTTGATCAGCGCGACCACCGACTGGTGGAGCCGGAAGCCCCGGCCCATACGACCATCTCAGCCACCCCCCGCAGTGCCTGACGCGATTCCCCCGTCGTAACAGATCGCTCAGGTGCTTCCCCCCGCAGCGGCGTCACCGTGACCTGAACACGGTGACGCCGCTGCAGTTTTCGGGGACATTTCCCCGTATCCATCGGTTCCTGCGGTGGCTGAAACCGGGCGCCCGGTATCCAGCCACACGGCACACCGATCACCCGCGCCCCATCGCCCGCCGCAGCTCGATCTCGATCACCACCCGGTCGGGATTCGGCGCCGGCGTCCGCCCGTACCGCTGCGCGTACCGCCGCTCCGCCTCCGCGACCCGCTCGCGCTCGGTCCGGACGTACGCCAGTCCCTCCAGCGTCGCCCACCGCCCCCCGTCCACCTGGCACACCGCCACCCGCGCCCCCTCCGGACCGGCGGCGAGCACGTGGCCCACCTTCGCGCTCGACTTGTTCGTGATCACCCGAGCAAGTCGCGCCTCGGGGTCGTATGTGACTCCGACGGGTACTACATGGGGGGTGCCGTCCGGGCGCAGGGTCGTCAGAGTGCACAGGTGCCTCTCCTGCCAGAAGGTGAGGTACGGCGCGTCCGGCGCGCCCGGATCCTGGGGGTATGCGGCCATGGTTCGGAAACCTAGCCGCAGCAAGGCTGCCGCGACTACCTTGAGCGGAATAGACTCAACTTTGTGTACGCTGAGTCAGTCAGTACTCAGTCAGTACTGGGAGACGCTGACGCCAGGAGGAGAACGACAACGTGGACGCCGAGCTGACCAACAGGAGCCGGGACGCGATCAACGCGGCCAGCAACCGGGCCCTTACCGAGGGCCATGCGGACCTCACCCCTGCCCACCTGCTCCTCGCTCTGCTCCAGGGGCAGGACAACGAGAACATCGTCGATCTTCTCGCCGCCGTCGACGCCGATCAGGCCGCCGTGCGCGCCGGTGCGGAGAAGGTCCTCGCCTCGCTGCCCAGCGTGACCGGGTCCACCGTCGCGCCCCCGCAGCCCAACCGTGAGCTGCTCGCCGTGATCGCGGACGCCCAGGCACGGGCCAAGGAGCTCGGGGACGAGTACCTCTCCACCGAGCACCTGCTCATCGGCACCGCCGCCAAGGGCGGTCAGGCGGGTGAGGTGCTCAGCCGGCAGGGGGCCACTGCGAAGAAGCTGCTGGACGCCTTCCAGAAGGCGCGCGGCGGGCGCCGGGTGACCAGCGCCGACCCCGAGGGGCAGTACAAGGCGCTGGAGAAGTTCGGCACCGACTTCACCGCCGCCGCCCGGGAGGGCAAGCTCGACCCCGTCATCGGGCGGGACCAGGAGATCCGGCGGGTCGTGCAGGTGCTGTCCCGCCGTACCAAGAACAACCCCGTCCTCATCGGTGAGCCCGGTGTCGGCAAGACCGCCGTCGTCGAAGGGCTCGCCCAGCGGATCGTCAAGGGGGACGTGCCCGAGTCCCTCAAGGACAAGCGGCTCGTCGCGCTCGACCTGGGCGCCATGGTGGCCGGGGCCAAGTACCGGGGTGAGTTCGAGGAGCGGCTGAAGACCGTGCTCGCGGAGATCAAGGGCTCCGACGGGCAGATCATCACCTTCATCGACGAGCTGCACACCGTCGTGGGCGCCGGTGCCGGCGGGGACACCGCCATGGACGCCGGGAACATGCTCAAGCCCATGCTCGCCCGCGGTGAGCTGCGCATGGTGGGTGCCACCACGCTGGACGAGTACCGCGAGCGGATCGAGAAGGACCCCGCGCTGGAGCGGCGGTTCCAGCAGGTGCTGGTCGCCGAGCCCACGGTGGAGGACACCATCGCCATTCTCCGCGGGCTCAAGGGGCGCTACGAGGCCCACCACAAGGTGCAGATCGCCGACAGCGCCCTGGTGGCGGCGGCGACGCTCTCTGACCGTTACATCACCTCCCGCTTCCTGCCCGACAAGGCCATCGACCTCGTCGACGAGGCGGCCTCCCGGCTGCGGATGGAGATCGACTCCTCCCCGGTCGAGATCGACGAACTCCAGCGCGCCGTCGACCGGTTGAAGATGGAGGAGCTCGCGCTGGAGAAGGAGACCGACCCGGCCTCCCGCGAGCGCCTGGAGCGGCTGCGCCGTGACCTCGCCGACAAGGAAGAGGAGCTGCGGGGGCTGACCGCCCGCTGGGAGAAGGAGAAGCAGTCCCTCAACCGCGTCGGCGAGCTGAAGGAGAGGCTCGACGAGGCGCGCGGGCAGGCCGAACGCGCCCAGCGCGACGGCGACTTCGACACCGCCAGCAAGCTGCTCTACGGCGAGATCCCGGCCCTGGAGCGGGACTTGGAGGAGGCCTCGCAGGCCGAGGAGGAAGCCGCCAAGTCCACGATGGTCAAGGAGGAGGTCGGCTCGGACGACATCGCCGACACCGTCGCCGCCTGGACCGGCATTCCGGCCGGGCGCCTGCTGGAGGGCGAGACGCAGAAACTCCTTCGCATGGAAGAGGAGTTGGGTAAGCGGCTGATCGGGCAGACCGAGGCCGTGCAGGCCGTGTCCGACGCCGTACGGCGTACCCGCGCCGGCATCGCCGACCCCGACCGGCCGACCGGCTCCTTCCTCTTCCTGGGCCCGACCGGCGTCGGCAAGACCGAACTCGCCAAGGCCCTCGCCGACTTCCTCTTCGACGACGAGCGGGCGATGGTCCGCATCGACATGTCGGAGTACAGCGAGAAGCACAGCGTGGCCCGGCTGGTCGGCGCGCCCCCCGGATACGTCGGCTACGAGGAGGGCGGCCAGCTGACGGAGGCGGTGCGCAGGCGGCCGTACAGCGTCGTGCTCCTCGACGAGGTGGAGAAGGCGCATCCGGAGGTCTTCGACATCCTGCTCCAGGTGCTGGACGACGGGCGGCTGACGGACGGTCAGGGCCGTACGGTCGACTTCCGCAACGCGATCCTGGTGCTGACGTCGAACCTGGGCAGCCAGTTCCTGGTCGACCCGATCACCAGCGAGGTGGAGAAGAAGGAGCAGGTGCTGGAGGTGGTCCGGGCCTCCTTCAAGCCGGAGTTCCTCAACCGGCTCGACGACCTGGTGGTCTTCTCGGCCCTGGCCAAGGACGAGCTGCGGCGGATCGCGCAGCTCCAGATCGGCCGGCTCGCGGGGCGCCTCGCCGAGCGGCGCCTCACCCTGGACGTCACCGACGAGGCCCTGACCTGGCTCGCCGACGAGGGCAACGACCCGGCCTACGGCGCCCGCCCCCTGCGCCGCCTCATCCAGACCGCGATCGGCGACCGTCTCGCCAAGAAGATCCTCTCCGGCGAGGTCAAGGACGGCGACACGGTCCGGGTGGACGCCTCCGAGGGCGGGCTGACCTTGGGCCCGGCGGCCGGAAAGTCACTGTGACCCGGCAGGAACCCCTCATCGCGGGTACCCGGTGGGTCCGGGTACCCGCACGGAGTGACCGGATCGAGTCAGCCGAGGGCTGACAGCCCCGTCCGGGCTTGCCACCCCCCTCCCCGCATGGGGGAGGATGGCGGAATCCGTACGAAGGGAAAATCACGGTGAGCATCGACCCGTCCTCGATTCCGAACTTCGGGGGTCAGCAGCAGCCGCAGCCCGGCCCGCCGCCCGGCCCCGTTGTCCCGGATCAGGACCTCGTGAAGCAGCTCCTGGACCAGATGGAGCTGAAGTACGTCGTCGACGACGAGGGTGACCTCGCGGCGCCGTGGGAGCAGTTCCGTACGTACTTCATGTTCCGCGGCGAGGGCGACCAGCAGGTCTTCTCGGTGCGGACGTTCTACGACCGGCCCCACCAGATCGACGAGAAGCCGCAGCTCCTCGAGTCGATCGACGACTGGAACCGCCGGACCCTGTGGCCGAAGGTCTACAGCCACACGCACGACGACGGCACCGTCCGCCTGATCGGCGAGGCGCAGATGCTGATCGGCACCGGCGTGGCCCTGGAGCACTTCGTCTCGTCGACGGTCAGCTGGGTGCGGGCCGCCATCGAGTTCGACAAGTGGCTCGTCGAGCAGCTCGGCCTGGAGCAGGAGATCAACGAGGCGGAGAAGCCCGAGGAAGAAGACGGCGAGTAAGCCGCGACACCAGGCGTGGCCTACGGCGGTGTATCGGCCCTTACGACCGGATACGCGCCGTGGGCGAGGTGAGCCCGGCCCAGGGCACCGGCCACCACGGCCGCGTGCCGGGGCCGGGCTCTCGCCGTCCACAGCCTGTGGGTGACTGTCCGGCCCCGGCGAGGAGGCCTCAGCCCGCCAGCGCCTTGAGTCGCCGCACCGCCTCCTCCAGCACCCCCGTCTGCTTGCAGAACGCGAACCGCACGAACGGCGCCCCCGCCTCCCGGTGGTCGTAGAAGACCGCGTTGGGGATGGCGACCACCCCGGCCCGCTCCGGCAGCGCGCGGCAGAAGGCGAAGCCGTCGCTCTCGCCGAGGGGCCGGATGTCGGTGGTGATGAAGTAGGTGCCGGCGGGCTTGAAGACCTCGAACCCCGCCTCCGTCAGACCCGTCGCCAGCAGGTCCCGCTTGGCCAGCATGTCCTCGCGGAAGGCCGCGAAGTAGCTGTCGGGCAGCGCGAGCGCCTCGGCGACCGCGTACTGGAACGGCCCCGACGAGACGTACGTCAGGAACTGCTTCGCCGACCGTACGGCCGTGACCAGGCCGGACTGCGCGGTCACCCAGCCGACCTTCCAGCCGGTGAAGGAGAACGTCTTGCCCGCCGACCCGATGGTCACCGTCCGCTCCCGCATCCCCGGGAAGCCGGCCAGCGGCAGGTGCTCGGCGTCGTCGAAGACCAGGTGCTCGTACACCTCGTCGGTCACCACGAGCAGGTCCCGCTCGACGGCCAGCTCGGCGATCGCCGCCAGCTCCTCGCGGGTGAGGACCGTGCCGGTGGGGTTGTGCGGGGTGTTGATCAGCAGGAGTCGGGTGCGGTCCGTCACCGCGGCGCGCAGCTCGTCCATGTCGAGCCGGAAGCTGCCCTCGCTCGGACGCAGGGTGACCGGCACGCGCGTGCCGCCCGCCATGGCGATGCAGGCCGCGTAGGAGTCGTAGTACGGCTCGAAGGCGATCACCTCGTCGCCGGGCTCCAGCAGCGCGAGCAGCGTGGCCGCGATGGCCTCGGTGGCGCCCGCGGTGACCAGGACCTCCGTGTCGGGGTCGTACGACAGCCCGTAGCGCCGCTCCTGGTGCGCGGCGATCGCGGTGCGCAGCTCGGGGACGCCGGGGCCCGGCGGGTACTGGTTGCCGCGCCCGTCCCGCAGGGCCCGTACGGCCGCCTCGCGGACCTCCTCGGGGCCGTCGGTGTCGGGGAAGCCCTGGCCCAGGTTGATGGACCCGGTCCGCAGGGCCAGCGCGGACATCTCGGCGAAGATCGTCGTCCCGAACTCGGCGAGACGGCGGTTGAGCAGGGGGCGCGAGGTGGAGGTCATGCCGGTCATCCTGCGCCCAAGCTCTGGACTTGCTCAACTCTGCTTTGGGTCGTGAGACGGCCGGGCATCTGACTGCCACGCACCGAGCGGGAGGCGCCCACGGGGGGACGCCTCGGTCCGCTTCGGGGGAACGGAAGGAGGCTGACGCCGTGATCACAGTTTTCATCGGGGCGCTGGTCGCATTGCTGTTCGTGGTGATCGTCGTGGCCATGGCCCGCGCCGGCGGCGGCGGTTCGGTCCACCGCACGCGCAGCCGTCGGGGGAGCTCGCACGACAGCTCAGGCTCAGCCGGCGGCAGTTGGTGGGCCGGCGGGGGAGACAGCGGCTCGGGGGGATCGTCCTGCGGAGGCGGCTCGTCCTGCGGAGGCGGGTCGTCCTGCGGTGGAGGAGGGGGCGGTGGCGGATGCGGTGGCGGAGGCAGCTGACACGGGGCAGCTGAGTTCCCCTGGGGGGAACCGCATCCGGAAGGAGCGGGGCCGGTGCCTGGACCGGCCCCGCTTTGCTGTTTTCCGTACGGCTTTCGCGGCGGGCAGGTGCGCCCCCGGCGTACGCCGGGGTTGAACAGTTGAGCTGATAAGCCCTCTGAGGGATGGAAACCCTACGAACTTGGGTAAAAACGCTGTGACGGCGCCACCGTTCATGATTCAGTGAAATTCACCAACGCAGCCCCTCGGACGTCCCGCGGACACCCCTTCTGACCGGCCGACTGGGCTGACCCGGCCGACCTCCCGGTGTCGGCCGGGGGTGCGCCGGAGCCCGATACCTCCCTTTCTTTGCGTGCTAGCGGAGCCCATCCATGCTCACGACCCTGAACACCGCCTATACCGACACGCGCGCGGCCGACCTCGCCTGGGCCCTGGGGCGGGAGCCGCTGCCCGCCCTGGCCACACTCGACCTCGAACTGACCGGCGCGAAGCTTGAGTTGAGACTGCTCGGCGCGTCCCACCAGGTACTCCTGCAGGAGGAGCGGGGCATCTGCTCGGAGACCGTGGCATGCATGCCGGGCAGTAGCACGCCGCTTCCGCTCGGGGTGGCCAAGCGGGTGGGCGACTGGGAGTACGAGTTCGCGGCCCGGGTGGAGGTGCTGTCACCGGGTCAGTTCGCGGGCCGCGCACAGGAGTTGCTGGCACTGGTGGCCGACCACCCGCACGGCCTCGCCGGCGTCTTCCCGGGCAGTCCGCACGCCTTCACGGCGATGCTGGCCCAGCGTCAGGAGGGACAGATGCACTGGCGGACGTGGCACGCGTATCCGCAGGACGGGCAGTTGGTGGCCACCCGGACGCGGGTGGGGGTGCGGGTGGTGTCGGGCACTTCCCGGCGCCGGGGAGGCGATCTCAGCGCGTCCGGCGTGTGAGGCGACGCAAACGTCCCGCGCGTCAACAACACACGTGTGGGTGACCCAGCGTGCCGCAGGCGTAACGTACCGTCGGCAACGTGATCGAACCGCACGCACCCGCCCCACCCGGCACAGCGCCGCCCCGGGGCGGCTGCGCGCGGCTCCCGGTCCGGCCGGGCACGGGCCGGTTCCTGGTCCTCGCGGGCGTCTTCGTCTGCGCCGCCTGCGGACTCGTATACGAACTCGAACTCGTCGCCCTCGCCTCGTACTTGATCGGCGACTCGGTCACCCAGGCCTCCGTCGTGCTCTCCGTCATGGTCTTCGCGATGGGCATCGGCTCCCTGGTCGCCAAACGCCTGCGCCCGCTCGCCGCGGCCGGCTTCGGCGCCGTCGAGGCCGTCCTCGCCCTCGTCGGCGGCTGCAGCGCGCTCGCCCTGTACGCCGTCTTCGCCTGGACCGGCGACTGGGGCGGCATGTGGGCCAACGGCCCCCGCTGTCTCCTCGTCGCCTTCTCCCTCACCATCGGCCTGCTGATCGGCGCCGAGATCCCGCTGCTGATGGAGCTGATCCAGCGCATCCGGCGCCAGGACGCCGGCGGCGCGGTGGCCGACCTGTTCGCCGCGGACTACGTCGGCGCCCTCGTCGGCGGCCTCGCCTTCCCCTTCCTTCTGCTGCCCCTGCTGGGCCAGTTGACCGCGACGCTGATCACCGGCGCCGTCAACGCCGTCGCGGGCGGCGCGCTGGTCCTCGGCCTGTTCCGGCGGGACCTGACCCGCCGGGCCCGCTGGCTGCTGGTGATCGCCAACGTCACGGTGCTCGGCATCCTCGCCTCGGCCGCCGTCCTCGTCGACGACTTCGAACGGGCGGCCCGGCAGGCGGTGTACGGGCGGGACGTACGCGTGGCGCTGCAGACGGACGTCCAGGAGGTCGTCATCACCGGCGGCACCCACGGCCGCCCCCTCGACCTCTTCCTCGACGGCCGCCTGAGGGTCAGCGGCCGCGACGAACGCCGCTATCACGAGGCGCTGGTCCACCCCGCGATGAGCGGCGACCACACGCGCGTACTGATCCTCGGCGGCGGGGACGGGCTGGCGGCGCGCGAGGTGCTGCGCCACCCCGGGGTGCGGCGGGTCGACGTGGTCGAGGCCGACGCCGGGGTGGTGCGGCTGGCGCGCCGGGACCCGCCGCTGTCGAAGCTGAATGGCCATGCCTACGACGACCCCCGCGTCCATGTCATGACGGGCGACGCCTTCCGCCGGCTGCGGGCGGCGCCGCCGACGTCGTACGACGTCGTCATCTCGGATCTGCCCGACCCCGGCATCACCGCCAGCACCAAGCTGTACTCACAGGAGTTCTACGGCCTCACCCGCCGCGTCCTGACCCCGCGCGGACGCCTCGCCGTCCACGCCGGGCCGGTCTCCTCCCGCCCCCGCAGTTTCTGGACGGTCGACACCACACTCCGCGCGGCGGGTCTGCGCACGGCGCCGTACTGCGTCAGGGGCCGCGCCTCCGGCTTCGCCCCGGGCCCCGACCGCTCGGCAGGCCCTACGCGGGCACCGCACGACTGGGGGTTCATCCTGGCGGGGCGGGGGGAGCGGCCGGCGCTGCGGCTCCGGGAGGGGAAAGGGGCGCCGCGGTTGGGGACGTTGACGCAGGAGAGGCTGGTGGCGCACGCGGGGGTGGCGGAGGGGACTCGGGTCGGGGGGCTGGGAGTGTCGACGTTGGTGCATCCGCGGTATTGAGGGCGCGGGCAGGCTTGGGCGGGGGCGGAGGATACGCCTGGTCGGGCCGTGTCCGGTGAGAATCCTTGGATGTACGGGTGCGCTTCGCGCCATGCTGGGTAGGCTCGCTCACCATGGAGCATGAGGTGTTCGTTCCGGTTGCGGCCGAGCGGCTCAGGGAGGTGCTGGCCGATCCCGTACGGGTTGCCCGGGCGGTCCCCGGGCTCCAGCAGGACGCCGGTGCCGAGCCTGTCGCCGGGCGGCTGAAAGTGCGCGTCGGTGGTCACACCATCACGTACCGGGGTGCTGTGCGGGTGTCCGAGCGCGAGGACGGCTCGTACGCCGTGGAGGGCGACGCCACCGAGGCGCGGGGCAGTGGTTCCGTGAAGCTCGCGTTGACGGTGCGGGTTCGGGAGGCCGACGGGGGCTCCGCCCTGACATTCGAGGGGGCCGCTTCGGCGGACGGGCGGATCGCGGAGTTCTCGGCGGAGGCGGTCGGGTCGGCTGTGGCTCGGTTGCTGAGCCGGTTCGGGGAGCAGCTCGGGGTGGTGGCGGGGGAGACGGCGTCGGCGGTGGGTGAGGACGAGGCGGGGGACGCCGGGGAGACCGCGGAGACCCTGGAGACCCTGGCTCCTGGGGAGTTCGAAACGCGGGTCACCAGTGACTTCGAGACGACGCCGGATGCGGATGATGCTGCGGCGCCTGAGCCTGCGGCGCCCGAGCCTGCGGCGCCTGAACCGGGGGCTGAAGTGAGCGAACCTGCGGACGCCGGTGCCGATGCCGGTGAGCCTGCCGTCGCCGAGGCGGCTCATGCTCGGCGGACGATGATCGGGCGTAGTGCGGAGGAAGTGGACCATGCTCCGCCGCGGGGGCGTTATGCGCCGGTGCCTGCGCCGCAGACCGTTGCGCCGAGTTCTGCGTTGCGGTGGGCGGCTCCGGCGGCGGCCGTGGTGGTGGCGTCGGCGATCGTGGTGGGGCGGATGCTTCGGCGGCGTCGCTGAGGGTTTTCGCCCCCGCCGCCCCTACCCGCCCCATCCCCAGGGGCGCTGCCCCTTCGACCCCGCCCTCCTGGGGGCCTGCGGCCCCCAGACCCCCGCTTCGGCCCTGAACGGGCCTCGTCCTCAAACTCCACCAGAGGACCCCGGACGGGCTGAGACGCACGACCGGCGTCGAGAAGCGGACGCAGACTCTTCAGGCCCCCTTGATCACCCCAGTAGGGTCGTCCCGTGAGTAACGAACACATCACGCTGACCGCGGGTGACGCGGAGGTGGACGTGCTGCCGGGGAACGGCGGGCGGGTCGGGGGGCTGCGCGTCGGGGGGAGCGAGTTGTTGCGGCAGGGGGAGCGGTTCGGGTGTTTCCCGATGGTTCCCTGGTGCGGGCGGATCCGGGACGGGCGGTTCCTGGACGGGGCCGTGGTGCGGCAGATGCCGCTCAACGCCCCGCCGAACGCCATCCACGGCACCGTACGGGACGGCGCCTGGCGCGTCGCCCGGGCCGCCGACGACGAGGCGGTCATCACGTACGACCTGGTCGAGCCGTGGCCCTATGCCGGCCGCGTCACGCAGGTCGTCGCGCTCACCCCGGACAGCCTCAGCCTCACCATGTCCGTCGAGACGTACGAGACGTCCTTCCCGGCGCAGATCGGCTGGCATCCCTGGTTCAACCGGAACCTCGGCGGGGAGGGGGCGCAGGATGTGCGGCTCGACTTCAGCCCGGCCTGGCAGGAGGAGCGCGGGGACGATCACCTTCCCACCGGGAATCGGATCGAGCCGAAGCCGGGGCCCTGGGACGACTGCTTCGGTATGCCCGGCGGCGTCGACGTCACGCTCACCTGGCCGGGGCAGTTGGAGCTGAAGGTGAGCAGTCGGGAGGAGTGGGTCGTCGTGTACGACGAGCAGGAGGCCGCCGTGTGTGTCGAGCCGCAGACCGGGCCGCCCAATGGGCTCAACAGCATGCCTCGCCTGGTCACGCCCTTGGAGCCGCTCGAAGCCACGACCGTCTGGAGCTGGCGGCGCCTCTAAGCTGGGCGGCATGACTGACGTACGTGGCGAGCTGCTGCAGCAGATCAAGGACAAGGCCGTGGTGC
The DNA here is from genome assembly GCF_052068475.1 of Streptomyces sp. SD31. Classification (NCBI taxonomy): domain Bacteria; kingdom Bacillati; phylum Actinomycetota; class Actinomycetes; order Kitasatosporales; family Streptomycetaceae; genus Streptomyces; species Streptomyces sp. SD31. The sequence continues at coordinate 643,280 of NZ_JBQHCX010000001.1, forward strand.
ACGGCAAGGTGACCCTGTCGTCGGGGCTGGAGGCCGATTACTACGTCGATCTTCGGCGTATCACCCTCGACGGGGAGGCGGCCCCGCTCGTCGGGCAGGTGCTGCTCGATCTGACCGCGGAGCTGGAGTTCGACGCGGTGGGCGGGCTCACCATGGGTGCCGACCCCGTCGCCGCCGCGATGCTGCACGCCGCCGCGGCGCGCGGGAAGCGACTGGACGCCTTCGTCGTGCGCAAGGCCGCCAAGGCGCACGGGCTCCAGCGGCGGGTCGAGGGGCCGGACATCGCGGGGCGGCGGGTTCTCGTCGTCGAGGACACCTCCACCACGGGCGGTTCGCCGCTCGCCGCCGTCGAGGCCGTGCGCGAGGCGGGCGCCGAGGTGGTCGCCGTCGCGACCATCGTCGACCGGGCCACCGGCGCCGCCGAGAAGATCCAGGAAGGTGCCGGGGTGCCGTACCTCTTCGCCTACTCCAAGGACGAACTCGGGCTCGACTGACCGAGGTCCGACGGGCGTCCATCTCGGCTGATGACAGACGCTCGGACCATCCCGGTTCGTCTGGAAAGATGGGGCCGACGACGACGTCGCAACCCCCCCAAGGTCTAGGTCAGGGCCGTAAGAAGAACGCCGTACGCAGTTACGTACGTAGTACGTCAACCCGCACACTCCAAGGAGCGGACAGATGCCCATCGCAACCCCCGAGGTCTACAACGAGATGCTCGACCGGGCGAAGGCAGGCAAGTTCGCCTACCCGGCCATCAACGTGACGTCGACCCAGACCCTGCACGCGGCCCTGCGCGGTTTCGCGGAGGCGGAGAGCGACGGCATCATCCAGATCTCGACGGGTGGCGCCGAGTTCCTGGGCGGTCAGCACAACAAGGACATGGTGACCGGCGCCGTCGCCCTGGCCGAGTTCGCGCACATCGTCGCCAAGAAGTACGACATCACCGTCGCCCTGCACACGGACCACTGCCCGAAGGACAAGCTCGACGGGTACGTACGGCCGCTGCTCGCGGTGTCGGAGGAGCGGGTCGCGCGCGGTGAGAACCCGCTGTTCCAGTCGCACATGTGGGACGGCTCGGCCGAGACCCTCGCCGACAACCTGTCCATCGCGCAGGAGCTGCTGGAGCGCGCCCGCGCCGCGAAGATCATCCTTGAGGTCGAGATCACCCCGACCGGTGGCGAGGAGGACGGCGTCTCGCACGAGATCAACGACTCGCTGTACACGACCGTCGACGACGCGATTCGTACGGTGGAGGCCCTCGGCCTCGGTGAGAAGGGGCGCTACCTGCTCGCCGCCTCCTTCGGCAACGTCCACGGCGTCTACAAGCCGGGCAACGTCGTGCTCCGCCCCGAGCTGCTCAAGGAGCTGAACGAGGGCGTCGCCGCCAAGTACGGCAAGGCGTCCCCGTTCGACTTCGTCTTCCACGGCGGCTCCGGCTCCACCGCCGAGGAGATCGCGACCGCGCTGGACAACGGCGTCGTCAAGATGAACATCGACACCGACACGCAGTACGCCTTCACGCGTCCGGTCGCCGACCACATGTTCAAGAACTACGACGGCGTCCTCAAGGTCGACGGCGAGGTCGGTTCGAAGAAGACCTACGACCCGCGCACCTGGGGCAAGCTCGCCGAGGCGAGCATGGCCGCGCGCGTGACGGAGGCCTGCTCGAACCTGCGCTCCACGGGTACGAAGATCAAGTAACCCGAGCGTTCACCCACCTCGCAGCGAGCCCGGTGCCATGGCGCCGGGCTCGCTGTATACCTGAGGGCATGCCCGACGTTCGGCTGGCCTCCCCGCAGGGCAAGTGGATCCTGCTCACCACCATCCTCGGCTCCAGCATGGCCCTGCTGGACTCGACCGTCGTCAACGTGGCCCTCCCGCGCATCGGCCGCGACCTCGACGCCGACCTGGCCGCCCTCCAGTGGACCGTCAACGCGTACATGCTCACGCTGGCCGGGCTGATCCTGCTCGGCGGTTCCCTCGGGGACCGGTACGGGCGCCGCAAGATCTTCGTCATCGGGGTCGTGTGGTTCGCGGTGGCCTCGCTGCTGTGCGGGATCGCCCCGAACGCGGGGGTGCTCATCGCCGCCAGGGCGTTGCAGGGGATCGGCGGGGCGCTCCTCACGCCGGGGTCGCTCGCGCTCATCCAGGCGTCCTTCCATCCCGACGACCGGGGGCGGGCCGTGGGCCTGTGGTCGGGGTTCGGGGGCGTCGGTGCGGCGGTCGGGCCGTTTGTCGGCGGGTGGCTCGTCGACGGGCCGGGCTGGCGGTGGGTGTTCCTGCTCAACGTCCCGCTGGCCCTGCTGTGTGTGCCGGTGGCGCTGCGGCATGTCCCCGAGTCGGGGGACGGCCGTAAGCACGGCCGCTTCGACGTGCTCGGCTCGGCGCTCGGTGCGCTGTCCCTCGCCCTGGTGACGTACGCGCTGATCGAGGCCCGTGGGGATTCGGTCGTCGTCACCGTGTCCGCGGTCGCCGGGGTGGCCGCCGGCATCGCCTTCGTGGTCGTCGAGAAGCGGCGCCCCGACCCGATGATGCCGCTCGACATCTTCGCGTCCCGCCAGTTCAGCGCGGTCAACCTCGTCACCCTGTGCGTGTACGCGGCCCTCGGCGGCTTCTTCTTCCTCGCCGCGCTCCAGCTCCAGGTCGTCTCCGGTTACTCGGCCCTCGGCGCCGGTACGGCACTGCTGCCGACGACCGTCCTGATGCTGCTGCTCTCCGCCCGCTCCGGCGCCCTCGCCGACCGGATCGGGCCGCGTGTCCCGCTCACCGTCGGGCCCCTGCTGTGCGCGGCCGGCATGCTGCTGATGCTGCGCGTGGGGCCGGACGCCTCGTACGTCGCGGACGTACTGCCGGCCGTCCTCGTCCTCGGCTTCGGTCTGGTCACCCTGGTCGCCCCGCTGACCGCCACCGTCCTCGCCTCCGTGGACGTCGCGCGGGCGGGGCTGGCCAGCGGCATCAACAATGCGGCGGCCCGCGCGGCCGGTCTCGTCGCCGTGGCCGCGCTGCCTCTGCTGACCGGGATGGGGCAGGAGGCGTACCGCTCGCCTGCGGCCTTCGACGACGCCTTCGGTCGGGCGATGTCCGTGTGCGCGGGGGTCCTCGTGGTGGGAGCGGTCCTCGCCTTCGTGACCGTGCGCCGCCTGCCGCCGGACTGCACCCGCCCCGAGTGCCGCACCCACGGCGGGGTCGTGGCGCCGCCGCTGGAGGGGCGGCCGGTGCGGGGCAGGGTGCCTGAGGGTGGGGGTTCCTAGGGGTGGTTTTCGCCCCCGCCGCCCCTACCCGTCCCATCCTCCAGGGGCGCTGCCCCTTCGACCCCGGTCCCTGGGGGCCTGCGGCCCCCAGACCCCCGCTTCGGCCCTGAACGGGCCTCGTCCTCAAACGCCGGACGGGCTGGGATTGCCTGGGCCGGCGTCGAGAGGGGGTGGCCGTGGTCGGCGCCCCCCATGCCTCAGACTGGAACCCATGACGATTCACGAGAACCTCCTCGGGGGACCGCCCCCGACCCACCTCCCCGACGATCCCGACCCGCGTGAGCTGCTCGCCGGTGGGACCGCGCCCGCGGACGTCGCCGCGAAGTACCCGACCTCCTCGCTGGCATGGGCTCAGCTGGCCGACGACGCGTTCGAGCGGGGCAGCGTCGTGGAGTCGTACGCCTATGCCCGTACGGGCTACCACCGGGGCCTGGACTCCCTGCGCCGCAACGGCTGGAAGGGCCACGGCCCCGTCCCCTGGGAGCACGAGCCGAACCGTGGCTTCCTGCGGGCCCTGCACGCCCTCGCCCGTGCCGCCGGAGCGATCGGCGAGCAGGAGGAGTACGAGCGCTGCACGCAGTTCCTGAAGGACTCCTCGCCGACGGCGGCCCAGACGCTGGGTTAATCGCCGAACGCCGATGTGTTCTCCCGGGCCCGCCTGTGTGATCAGGCGGGCCTTGCATTTTCGGCGGACCATCGAAGAAGATGCCCGGCGGGGACCGGGGCCCCCGTGTCGGTAACGGCAGGGGCGGACCGCTACCCTGAGTTACCACAGGAGACAGCGATGTCCCACGAGGCTCACGAGGCTGAAGAGCCCTCGACTCCGCATCTCGACTTCGCAGGCACCACGCCGTACGAGGACTACGTACAGGCGGACGTCCTCACCCACCTCCAGCACACCCTCTCCGACGACCCCGGAGAGATGGTCTTCCTGGTCACGACCCAGGTGATGGAGCTGTGGTTCACGGTCATCGTCCACGAGTGGGAGACGGCCGCGAACGCCCTCCGCGAGGACCGTGTGCCGGTGGCGATCGACGCGCTCAAGCGTTCCGTACGGGAACTGGAGGCCCTGAACGCCTCCTGGAAGCCGCTCGGCCAGCTCACGCCGGCCCAGTTCAACGCATACCGCAGCGCCCTCGGCGAGGGCTCCGGCTTCCAGTCGGCGATGTACCGCCGCATGGAGTTCCTGCTCGCCGAGAAGTCCGCGTCCATGCTGGTCCCGCACCGCGGCGCCCCGCGCGTCCACGCGGAACTGGAGAAGGCGCTGCACGAGCCGAGCCTGTACGACGAGGTGCTGCGCTTCCTCGCCCGGCGCGGCTGCGCGATCCCGGAGAGCGTGCTGAAGCGCGACGTGTCGCGGCGGTACGAGCCGTCGGACGCGGTGGAGGCCGTCTGGACCGAGATCTACTCCGGCGACCAGAACGCCGAACTCGCCCGCCTCGGCGAGGCGTTGACCGATGTCGCCGAACTGGTGTGGCGCTGGCGCAACGACCACCTCGTCGCCACCCGGCGCGCGATGGGCGCCAAGGCCGGTACCGGCGGTTCGGCCGGGGTGGCCTGGCTGGAGAAGCGCGCGCAGAAGAACGTGTTCCCGGAGCTGTGGACGGCGAGGTCCCATGTCTGAGTTCGCGGAACTCGCCGCCAAGGCGGGGGCGCTGGACGCGGCCGACGAACTGGCCGGCGTCCGCAAGCAGTTCGTACTCGATGACGTTGTCTACCTCGACGGCAACTCCCTGGGCGCCCTCCCGGCCAACGTGCCGGGGCGGGTCGAGGACGTCGTACGGCGGCAGTGGGGCGAGCTGCGTATCCGCTCCTGGGGCGAGAGCGGCTGGTGGACCGCCCCCGAGCGGATCGGGGACCGGATCGCTCCCCTGGTGGGCGCGGCGCCCGGCCAGATCGTGGTCGGTGACTCGACAAGTGTCAATGTTTTCAAGGCACTTGTCGCCGCTGTGCGGATGGCGAACTCCGCTGTCGGCGGGGCGGGCCGTCCAGGAAGCCGGGACGAGATCCTGGTCGACGCGACGACCTTCCCCACGGACGGGTACATCGCCTCGTCGGTGGCGCGGATGACAGGGTGCGCGCTGCGGCCCGTGACGCCCGCGCAGGTGCCGGGTGCGCTGAACGGGCGTACGGCCGCCGTCCTGCTGAACCACGTCGACTACCGCACCGGCCGCCTGCACGACCTGCCGTCCCTCACCGCCGCCGTGCACGCGGCGGGGGCGTACGTCGTCTGGGACCTCTGCCACAGCGCGGGCGCGCTGCCGGTGGGGCTGGACGAGCACGGCGTCGACCTGGCGGTCGGCTGCACGTACAAGTACCTGAACGGCGGGCCCGGTTCACCGGCGTACCTGTATGTGCGAAGCGATCTGCAGGACCGCTTCGACTCCCCGCTCCCCGGCTGGAACTCGCACGCCGAGCCCTTCGGCATGCGCGGCGACTTCGAACCGGCGGCGGGCGCACTGCGCGGTCGCGTCGGCACGCCGGACATCCTCTCCATGCTGGCCCTGGAGGCCGCGCTGGAGGTCTGGGAGGGCGTGTCGGTCGAGGCGGTGCGCGCCAAGTCCCTCGCGCTGACCGACTTCTTCCTGGAGTGCGTCGGGGCGTATGTGGGGGAGGGGCGCGTGGAGTCGGTGACTCCGGCGGCGCACGCGGAGCGCGGCAGCCAGGTGGCGCTGCGTTGCGAGGGCGCCGGGGATGTCATGAAGGCGCTCATCGAACGGGGCGTGGTCGGCGACTTCCGCCACCCTGACGTGCTGCGCTTCGGTTTCACACCGCTGTACGTCGGGTTCGCGGACGTGGAGCGGGCGGCGCGGGTGCTGGGGGAGGTGCTGGCGGAGGTGCCGGGGGAGGTGCTGGAGGAAAGGGTGCCGGAGGGGGCGGCCGAGGGGCCGCCGCGCTAACCGACGTACACCCCCGCCACGGCAGCCGCATGCGCGGCCCGCGCGGCGCGCTCCGCGGCGGGGGCGTCGGGGATCACCCCCGTCGTCAGCAACTGGTAGTACAAGGGCGCCGACACCGCCCGTACGACCGCCTCGGCGTCGGTCCCGGCGGGCAACTCCCCTCGGGCGACGCCCTGTTCCACGCACGGCGCCCACTCCGCGACCCGCACCTCGTAGAACCGCCGCAGCGCCTGCGCCGTACGTTCGTCGCAGGTCGCCGCGGCGATGACGGCGCGGAACAGGGCGCCCTGCCGGGCGTCCGCCAACGTCCGCCGCACCAGCGCCGCGTTGGCCCGCAGGTCCCCGAGCACGGACCCGGTCTCCTCGCGCGGCAGCGACTGTTCGGCCATGTCGGCGAGCAGGTCGGCCACCAGGCCCGTCACCGAGCCCCACCGGCGGTACACGGTCGTCTTGCCCACCTCGGCGCGCCGGGCGACGTCCGCGAGGTCGAGGCCGTCGAAACCCTGCTCCGCGAGCACATCTCCGGCCGCCCGCAGGACGGCCGCACGGACACGCGCGGTACGCCCTCCGGGACGTACGGTGCCGGGTTCGGCGGACATATCGGCCTCCTTGGTCACGTACGGGCTGCGGGGCGAGCTGCGGTGCGGTCCGCGAGGTCAGCGTAACGAAACGATAGAACCATTTAATCCTCACCGAGCGTGACATCCCTGTGTTGGCGCACGTCACCGGCCTGATACCGTCCCCGCCAGCGCGCCGAATTCCCCCTGGTCCGCCACCCCCATTCGTGCAAATCCGTTCCGTCGCTGAGAGGTTGGAGCATGCCGGACGACGTCGCAGCAGCCCGGGCCGCTGCCGAAGAGGAGTCGGCCTTCTCGCACCCGCCCGTCGACCCCGACGCCATCGCCTCGTACGGCGACCACCCCGACCAGGTGATCGACTTCTACGCGCCGCGCGGCGCGGCCGGTCCGGGCGGCCTCGCCCCGCTGGTCGTCCTGCTGCACGGCGGGGCTTGGCGGGCTCCGTACGACCGGCGGCATGTCACGCCGTTCGCGGACTTCATGGCTCGGCGGGGGTTCGCCGTGGCCAATGTGGAGTATCGGCGGGGCGGGGACGGCGCGGGCGGCGTGGCGGTTGCGCCTGCGGGGGGCGGACCGGTCGCCGGGCGCTGGCCGGACACCTTTGACGACGTGGCCGCCGCGCTGGACGCGCTGCCCGCGCTCGTACGGGAGATGCTCCCGCAGGCCGACCCGCGCCGCATGGTGCTCACCGGTCACTCGGCCGGCGGCCACCTGGCCCTCTGGGCGGCGGCCCGCCATGTCCTGCCCGCGGACGCCTCCTGGCGCACGGACCGCCCCGCCCCTCTGCGCGGTGTGGTCGCCCTGGCCCCGATCGCCGACTTCACGGTCGCCGACAAGCTGGACGTCTGCGGGGGTGCCGCGCGGCAACTCCTGGGCGGTGCAGTGGAGTTCGCCGAGCGCCGGCCCTACGCCGACCCCGCGCTCCTGCTCCCGACCGGCATCGCCACGACGCTCGTCCAGGGCCGCACCGACATCGTCGTCCCGCAGGCGGTCGCCGAGTCGTACGCGGACGCGGCGGCGAAGGCGGGGGAGGTGGTCGGTCTCACGCTGCTGGAGGACGTCGGGCACTTTCCGCTGATCGATCCGGCGGCGGACGCGTGTGCGGTGGTGGTGGAGGAGATCGCGCAGTTGGCGTGGTGACTCGGCGGCTCTTGTCCCGTACTGGGTGAGCCCCTTCGTACCCGTAATACCTGAGAGCTACGTCGCAGGTGAGCTCCCTGGCGGGACGCGGGCGACGAGGCTGGATCCGTAATTTCCCATCCAGACAAGCCCGATGGCCGGGCGGACTGGAAGGGAAGACGACCATGGGGCGGACCAGGGGGCGGACCACGGGGGTCGGCGCAGCCGGGGCGAGTGAGCCGAGGAAGACGAGCGAGCCGAAGAAGAAGGCCCACCGCAGTCACAGATGGCGCCGGGCCCTGCTCGCCACCCTGATCACCGGTGCCGTGGTCGTCCCGCTGTCCGGTGCCGCCCGTCCCGAGGTCCCCGCCCCGGCCCCGGCAGCCCTCACGCCGGTGACGGCGGCGACCCTGGACGAGACGTACGCGGCCAACCGTGCCAACGCCGCCGAGGCGTCCCGCATGGCCGCGGCCCACGGCAACCGCGAACGGGCCGCCGCGGACCGCGCGATGGCCGACCCGTCCCGTCACTTCCTCTCCTTCGACGGCCGCGGCCCCGGCCTCGCGACGGAGGTCTTCGGCGACCTGGCCCACGCCGACCGCATCGCGGTCCTGGTCCCGGGCTCCGACACATCCATCGACACCTACGACCGTTTCCGCGACGCCGCCCGGGCCCTGCACGAACGCCTCACCCGGGAGGCCCCGCAGGGCACCGGCACCGCGGTGGTCGCCTGGCTCGGCTACGAAACCCCGGCCACGGTCAGCACCACGGTCACGACGGCGGGCCGAGCCGAGGAGGCGGCCCCGAAGCTGCGGGAGTTCATACGGCAGCTGCGCGCCCTCGCGGACGCCGAGCCGAACGGGCCGGGGGGCAGCGAGCCGCACATCTCCCTCGTCTGCCACTCCTACGGCTCGGTGGTCTGCGGCCGTGCGGCCTCCCACCTGGACGTGGACGACATCGCCCTGGTCGGCAGCCCCGGCACCGGCGCGGACACCACGGCGGCCCTGCGCACGCCGGCCCGCGTCTGGGCGGCCCGCGGCAGCGACGACTGGGTGGCTCAGGTGCCGCACATCAGGCTCGACCTGTTCGGCACGGTCGTCGGCTTCGGCACCGACCCGATGTCCCCGTCCTTCGGCGCCCGGGTCTTCGCGGCGGGCGACGGCGGCCACAGCGACTACTTCCGGCCGGGCTCCACGTCCCTGGCGAACCTGGCCCGCATCGTCCTGGGCGAGACCTCGGAGGTGCGCCATGGCTGAGTCCTCGGCCGAGCCCGTCGTCGAGCCCCTGACCGAGCACATGGCCGGCCCCCGCGCCGAAGGGCGCCTGCGGGGCATGTGGCTGGGCATGGGCCGGGGCGCCGCCCGTGTCGACGCCGTCACCCCCGCCGACCGGGACCGGGCCGTCGACGCCCTGCGGGCCTTCGCCATCCTCGGTGTCGTCCTCGGCCACTGGCTGGTGACGGCCCTGGTGGCGGACGGCGGGACCGGCCTGCGCACCGGGAGCCCGCTCCACTACCTGCCCTGGCTGGCCCCGATCTCCTGGGCCTTCCAGACCCTCGCCGTGTTCTTCATGGTCGGCGGCCATGTGGCCACCCGCGGATCCGCATGCCCGAACTCGGCGGCATCGAGGCCACCCGCCGCATCACCGCCGAGTCACCGCACATCAAGGTGCTGGTGCTGACCACCTTCGACCTCGACGAGTACGTGTACGAGGCGCTGCGTGCGGGAGCCTCGGGCTTCCTCCTCAAGGACGCCTCCGCCGACCAGCTGGCCGAGGCGGTACGCGTCGTGGCGGCCGGCGACGCGCTGCTCGCGCCCGGCATCACCCGCCGGCTGATCACCGAGTTCTCCCGCCTCGACGACCGGCCCCGCGCCCCGCTGAAGGAACGCGTCGGCGACCTGACCGAGCGCGAGACGGAGGTCCTGGCGCTGATCGCCCAGGGCCTGTCGAACGCGGAGATCGCCGAACGCCTCGTCGTGGCCGAGCAGACCGTGAAGACCCACGTGGGCCGGATCCTGGTGAAGCTGGGGCTTCGGGACCGGACGCAGGCGGCCGTGTTCGCCTACGAGTCGGGACTGGTGCGGCCCTCCGGGTATTGAGCGTGGGTCCCGGTGGGCCCGTACCGGGCGCGACCAGCGGGGATACCCGTAGTACCTGAGATGGACCTGCCGGAACCCCTCTCACTGGGGACGACCGCTACTGGGCCCTGCGCCTACCGTTCTGTACGTGACCGAGACGACTCACCCGCAGACCCAGCCGCCGGGGGACGGGGCCAACCCGCGCAGCCCGGAGTTCCGGATGGCCGCCGAGGCCCTGCGCGGGCTGCGCCAGGACCTGATCCACGACGCCTTCGCCTACCGTCCGATGTCCCGCATGCGGGTCGACGGCCCGCTGACCAGGCGGCTGCCGACGCGTCTGCGGGAGTACGCCTCCTGGACCCCGCACGCGCTGATCGGGGTGGCCGCCCTGTTCACGCTGATGCTCGCCACGGTCGACTCCAGTGGCTCGGCCCTGCTGCTCGGTCCGCTCTGCGTGATGCCCGTGCTGCTGACCATGGTGCGGCCCGTCGGAGCGTTCTGGCTGTCCATGGCCGCCACCCCGTTCTCCGGCGTGCTCGGCCACAGCGCGGGCGCCTGGCCGTGGGTGCCCGGCGCCTTCGCCTCCCATCTGACGGTGCTGACGGTCGTGGCCGTGCGCACCCGGCCGCGTACGGCCCTGTGGATGTGGCTGGTGACGGGAGCGTACGGCCTGGTGACGGAGGCCGGTTTCGGCCCGGGCTACTACGGCACCAACACCGGGCCCATGATGGTCGTCTCCGCGATGTCCCTGCTCTGCGTCGCCCTCTGGCACATACGCCGGGAGGCGCGGCAGGAGGTCACCGCCCAGCAGACCGTGACCGCGCAGGAGCGTTCCAAGCGCACCCTGCTGGAGGAGCGCACGACGATCGCCCGCGAACTGCACGACGTGGTCGCCCACCACATGTCGGTCGTCGCCATCCAGGCGGAGGCCGCCCCCTACCGGGTGGAGAACCCGCCGCCGGAGCTGGAGCGGGCCTTCGCCACCATCCGGGAGAACGCGGTGGCGGCGCTCACCGAACTGCGCCGCATCCTGGGCGTCGTCCGCGCCGAGGACTACGAGGCCCCGGACGCCCCGCAGCCCACCCTCGCCGACCTGGACGCGCTGCTGGCCAATGTGCGGGACGCGGGCCTGGACGTCGAGAAGACGGTGACCGGAGCGGTACGTACACTCCCGCAGGGCGTCGAGCTGTCGGCGTACCGGATCGTGCAGGAGGCACTGAGCAACAGCCTGCGCCACGCGCCCGGCGCCGGCGCCCGCGTCGAGATCGGCTACGTCCTCGGCGGTCTGGGCCTGCGCATAGTCAACGGCTCGCCGCCCGCGTCGGCCCTGCTGAAGCCCTCACCGGGTGCGGGGCACGGCATCACCGGGATGCGGGAGCGGGTCAGCATGCTGGGCGGCGAGATGACGGCGGGCCGGACGGAGGACGGCGGCTATGAGGTGGCCGTGTTCCTGCCGGTCACCATGACGGCAGAGGACGGCTCATGACCATCCGCGTACTGATAGCGGACGATCAGATGATGGTGCGCGAGGGCTTCTCGGTCCTGCTGAACGCGATGCCGGACATTGAGGTCGTCGGCGAGGCGGTCAACGGACGCGAGGCGGTGGACCGGGTCCGTGAACTCTCCCCCGATGTCGTGCTGATGGACATCCGCATGCCGGAGCTGAACGGCATCGAGGCCACCCGGGAGATCGTCGCGGCCGACAGCACGTCCAAGGTGCTGGTGCTGACCACCTTCGACCTCGACGAGTACGTGTACCAGGCGCTGCGTGCGGGAGCCTCGGGCTTCCTGCTGAAGGATGCCTCGGCTCGCCAACTCGCCGACGGCGTCCGGGTGGTGGCGGCCGGCGAGGCCCTCCTCGCCCCCTCCGTCACCCGGCGCCTGATCACCGAGTTCTCCAAGCTGTCCGACTCCCCGCGCCTGATGTCCTCCGCCCACGCGGCGTACGGGGAACTGACCGAGCGGGAGACGGAGGTGCTGGTGCTGATCGCGCAGGGCCTGTCGAACGCGGAGATCGCCGAGCGGCTGGTGGTCGCCGAGTCGACGATCAAGACCCACGTCAGCCGGATCCTGGTGAAGCTGGGCCTGCGGGACCGTACCCAGGCGGCGGTGTTCGCGTACGAGGCGCGGCTGGTCACGCCGGGCTGAGCCGACGCCCGCTGAGCCGACACCCCTGGTCAGGGAGGGGGAGGCCGGGCTAACGTCCGGGCATGGCAGCTCCTTCCCCCCTCGCCTTCGACCCGTGGGAGCCGGCGTTCCTGGCCGACCCGTACCCCGCCTACGCCGAACTGCGCGCCCGGGGCCGGGTGCACTGGTTCGAGCCCACGAACCAGTGGCTGGTCCCGCACCACGCGGACGTCTCGGCGCTGCTGCGGGACCGCAGGCTGGGCCGGACGTACCAGCACCGGTTCAGCCACGAGGACTTCGGACGCACCGCGCCGCCCGCCGAACACGAGCCGTTCCACACCCTCAACGACCACGGCATGCTCGACCTGGAGCCGCCGGACCACACCCGGATCCGCCGGCTGGTGTCGAAGGCGTTCACGCCGCGCACGGTGGAGCAGCTGAAGCCGTACGTGGCGAACCTCGCCGGGGAGCTGGTGGAACGGCTCGTCGAGGCGGGCGGCGGTGATCTGCTGGCGGATGTCGCCGAGCCGCTCCCGGTGGCCGTCATCGCGGAAATGCTGGGCATCCCCGAGTCCGACCGGGCCCCGCTGCGGCCCTGGTCGGCGGACATCTGCGGGATGTATGAGCTGAACCCGTCCGAGGAGACGGCGGCGAAGGCGGTGCGGGCGTCGGTGGAGTTCACCGAGTACCTGCGGGAGCTGATCGCCGAGCGCCGCAAGGAGCCCGGCGACGACCTGATCTCCGGCCTGATCGCGGCGTACGACGAGGGCGACCGCCTGACCGAGCAGGAGATGATCTCGACCTGCGTCCTGCTCCTGAACGCGGGCCACGAGGCCACGGTCAACGCCACCGTCAACGGCTGGTACGCCCTGTTCCGCAACCCCGACCAGCTCGCCGCCCTGCGGGCCGACCACTCCCTGGTCCCGTCCGCCGTCGAGGAGCTCATGCGCCACGACACCCCGCTCCAGCTCTTCGAGCGGTGGGTGCTGGACGACATCGAGATCGACGGTACGACGATTCCGCGCGGGTCGGAGATCGCGATGCTGTTCGGCTCCGCGAACCATGACCCGGCGGTGTTCGCCGACCCGGAACGGCTGGACCTCACCCGCAAGGACAACCCGCACATCTCCTTCAGCGCCGGCATCCACTACTGCATCGGAGCGCCGTTGGCCCGGATCGAGCTGGCGGCGTCGATGACGGCGCTGCTGGAGCGGACCCCGACGCTGCGCCTGACGGCGGAGCCGGAGAGGAAGCCGAACTTTGTGATCCGGGGGTTGGAGGGGCTTCAGGTGGAGGTGGCCTGAGAGGGGTCCTGGGGAAGCCCGGCAGCAGCGTTCGCGTAGCGCTGGATGGCGCAGTCAACGCATACGTCTCCCATCCGGGCGGCGGCACGCTGCATGAGGTCGTCATGGCTGCCGGCGAGGCCAAGGGACGTCAGCGTGTGGTGGCCGACGGTCTCGGCGAGGTCTGCGGCGTCGGACTGGACCGCGCCAACGGCTGGATCTACGTCAGCACGCGGGGCGGCAAGCTGTCGCGGATCTCCGGCGTGCTGCCCGGTTCCTCGGCAAAGTCGTAGCGCGGGGCGTCTTTTCGCGGGTGGACGAGTGTGGATGACTTGATCGCTTGGGTTGTTGAGGCTCACGCGGTCGAAGGGTCGTTCACACCCGCCCATGCCATATCGCCGCAGAGGTCGTCTCCTTCACGCGTCTCGCAGGTGAGGGCGGGGCGAGCCAGTCACGGCGGGTGCCCATGACCGGGACGTCCGGCTGAGGGCCGCAGGTGGGGGTAGAGGGGGAAGTCCGCGGCCCTCCGACATGGTTCGAATCACCGTCAGGTCGTGATGTCCCGCCGCCGCAACCCCACCAGGCCGACAGCCGTGAGCACTACGGCCACCCCCAGCAGGACCCCGACCGACCCCCACTCCATCCCCCCACCCGGCAACTTCGGCAGATGCCCGAACGGGGACACGTCCAGCACCGCCTGCGGAACATCCAGCGCAGGCCCCACCCAGCCGATCAGCAGCACCGCCCCGGCAACACCCCACGCCGCCATCGCCGCCCGCGGCAGCACCCCGTACAGCAGGACCGCCAGCCCGCCGACGACCCACACCGCCGGGAGCTGCACCAGGCAGGCGCCCAGGATCGGGCCCACCTGCCTGCCGTAACCGGCCGCGAAACCCAGCCCCGCGAGCAGCATGATCAGGGCGGATCCGGCGAAGGCGATCAGCAGGTGGCCGGCGGCCCAGCGCGGTCGGCTCACCGCGTTCGCCAGGAGCGGTTCGGCCCGCATCGAGGTCTCCTCGCCGTGCAGCCGCAGAACCGATGCCACGACGTACAGCGCGGCGATCAGGCCCAGCATCCCGACCATCGACGCGAGGAACGCGTCCGTGATGCCGGACTGCCCGCCCATCCGCTGGAAGATCTCGCGGGCGTTGTCGTTGTCGCCGACCAGGTCGGCCACCCCGTCCGTCAACCCACCGTAGACGACCCCGGCCAGGAAGAAGCCGATCGACCAGCCGAGCACACTCCCGCGTTGCAGCCGCCAGGCCAGCGCGCCCGCCGTGCCGAGGCGGCCGTCGGCAGGGCCTGGCCGGGCGGGCAGGAAGCTCATGCCCACGTCCCGGCGCCCGGCGAGTTCGTACGCCACCGCGCCCTGCACCGCAGCCGCCGCCGCGAACAGCAGCAGCACCCACCACCGCTCGCCCGCGAAGGCCCGCAGGTTCTCCAGCCAGCCCAGCGGCGAAACCCACGTCAGCGCCGACGAACCGTCGTCCGAAGCCGAGTCGCCCGCCGCGCGCAGCACGAACGCGGCGCCCACCAGCGCGGCCGTCAGCCCTCGTGCCAGCCGGGCGCTCTCCGTGAACTGGGCGACGATCGCCGCCAGCGTGGCGAAGACCATGCCGACCCCGGCGAGACCGAGCCCGAGGGCCAGGGCCCCCGAGGCGCCCTGGGCGGACAGCCCGACCGTGACCAGGAGCGCCAGTGCGGCGTTCGCGACCGCCGCCGTCAGCAGTGCCGCCGTCAGGGACGCCCGGCGCCCCACCATCCCGGACGCCACCAGCTCCTGGCGGCCGCTCTCCTCCTCGTCCCGGGTGTGCCGTACGACGAGGAGCAGGCTCAGCACGGCCGCGAGCGCGCCCGCGTAGACGCCGACGCGCCAGGCCGTCAGGGCGCCGATCGAGTCGTCGAAGGCCGGGCCGATCAGCGCGCGGAAGGAGGCGTTGGTGGCGGTGTTCTGTACGAGGTCGGCGCGTTCGGCGGGGGTGGCGTACAGGTTCTCCAGCGTGTTCGGCATGGAGAGGATCATCAGCGCGTTCACCGCCACCCAGACCGGGATCATCACCCGGTCGCGGCGCAGGGCGAAGCGCAACAGTGTGCCGGTGCCCGCGAGTTGGCGTGAGCCCGGCGGCCGTACGCCGAAAGCCGTGGCGGTCATCGGGCCACGTCGCTCACGTCGGCCTGGTCGGCCTGGTAGTGCCGCAGGAACAGCTCCTCCAGCGTCGGCGGCGTCGACGTCAGCGACCGCACGCCCGACTCGCTGAGCGAGCGCAGTACGGCGTCGAGTTTGTCGGTGTCGACCTGGAGCCGGACGCGGCGGCCCTGACCCCTCTCCGTTGACTGAATGGCGAGGTCGTGGACGCCCGGCAGACGGGACAACCCGTTGGGCGGACCGGCGAGTTCGGCCGTGACGCTCGTGCGCGTCAGATGGCGCAGGTCGGCGAGCGAGCCGCTCTCGACCGTACGGCCCTTGCGGATGATGCTGACCCGGTCGCAGAGCTCCTCGACCTCGCTGAGGATGTGCGAGGAGAGCAGGATCGTACGGCCGCGCTCGCGCTCCTCCTCGATACAGCGCTGGAAGACCTCCTCCATCAGCGGGTCCAGGCCCGAGGTCGGCTCGTCGAGGATCAGCAGGTCCACGTCCGAGGCGAACGCGGCGACGAGGGCGACCTTCTGGCGGTTGCCCTTGGAGTAGGTGCGGCCCTTCTTGGTCGGGTCCAGCTCGAACCGCTCGATCAGCTCGTCCCGGCGTCGGGTGTCCAGGCTGCCGCGGAGACGGCCGTAGAGGTCGATGACCTCGCCGCCGGACAGGTTCCGCCACAGGGTCACGTCGCCCGGCACGTAGGCGATGCGGCGGTGCACCTCCACCGCGTCCGCCCAGGGGTCGCGGCCCAGCACCCGCGCGGCGCCCCCGTCGGCGCGCAGCAGGCCGAGCAGGACGCGGATGGTGGTGGACTTGCCGGCGCCGTTGGGGCCGAGGAAGCCGTGGACCTCGCCGGTCTCGACGTCCAGGTCGAGGCCGGCGAGCGCGTGCGTCTTGCCGAACGACTTGTGCAGTCCGGATACCTCGATGGCGAGGTTGGCCTTCGTCATGGTTCAGAACGTACGCTTCTTTCAGAAATTTGTGAAGTTAAGGAAACGTATAAAGCCCCATAGGATGGACGCATGACGGAATCAGTCGGAGTCGGGGCCGGCCGGGACGCGGAGTCCGTGTCGAACTTCGTGGAGTCCTTCGCGGCGCAGCTCGTCGAGGCCGGGATGCAGCGCATGGCCGCCCGCGTCTTCGCCGCGCTCCTCGCCTCCGACAAGGGCGTGCTGACCTCCGCCGAACTGAGCGAACAACTGCGGATCAGCCCCGCGGCGGTCTCCGGCGCGGTGCGCTACCTGGCCCAGACGCACATGGTGTCGCGCGAGCGGGAGCCCGGCTCGCGCCGGGAGCGCTACCGGGTGCACGGCGACCAGTGGTACGAGGCGCTGGCCAACCGCGAGGCCGTCCTCAAGCGGTGGGAGAGCGCCCTGCGCGAGGGCGTCAGCAGCCTCGGCGCGGCCACTCCGGCGGGGCGCCGACTGGCCGAGACGCTCGCGTTCTTCGAGTTCATCGAGGGGGAGCTCGCGGCGATGATGGAGCGGTGGCGGGTGCACCGGGAGAAGACCTTTGGGCAGGGCTGACCTGCGAGTTTGGCGATCGACTGCGGATACGTAGTGGAGTCGCTGCGCTGAGTTGCGGCTGGTCCGTATCTCTGGAGAAGGAACCCGGAGAGCAAGAAGAGGCCTGACGGCTCACGCCGACGCCGGCAGCACCAGCCGCAGCGCGCCCTCGCCGACCGTCCACGTCCGTCTGCGCAGCGGCCCCGACACCACCGCATCCGCCCGGTACCGGAAGTGCGCCCCCGACACGGTCACGGTCCGGCCCTCGGCCAGCAGCGGTGAGGCCTCCGCGCCCACCGAGAGCGGCCGCACCTCCACCGCGGCCACCCCGGCGATCCCCGGCGCCACCGACACCGCCTCCACGGGCTGGTCGAGGTCCACCAGGGTCGCCCCGTCGACCTCGACGCGCAGTCGCGACGGCCCCGATGCGACCGGGGAGGCGCCCCGCGCCGGTACCAGCGTTCGTACGAGCGACTGGCAGGTCCGCAACCAGGGCCGCCCCGCTCCCGCCTCCACTGCGGTGGCCCCCTCCGGCGCGGCAGGGTCCCGTATCGGCGGGATCCGCAGCCCGCCCACCACCACGCCGTCACTGTCGTCCATGAGGAGATCCAGGCGCCGCTCCACACCGTCCAGCACCGCCCGGGCCGCCGCCACCGCCCCCGTCGGCACCCCCAGGGATCCGGCCAGCGACAGCGTGGCCCCGACCGGCACTACCGACAGCAGGCATTCGGCCAGCTGCCGCTGCCGGTGCAGCACCGACACGGCCCGCATCAGGGCCCGGTCGTCGCCGATGACCACGGGCCGCCGCGACCCGCGCCGAGCCAGTGCCCGGGCGAATTCCTCCGGCCCCTCCGGCAAGCACAGTTTCGTCGCCGCACCCGCGCTGAGCACGTCTTTCGCGATCCTGACGGACTCCCCGTCCGTCCGCCGGGCAGCCGGATCGATCACCACCAGCAGCTGATCGGACATCGCGAAAGTCGCCACCTCGGCCATGCCTCGCTTCCTCGGGTAGCATCTTTGTGCAAGAGCCCCTTGCGCTATTGCGCCAGGGGCTTCGTCTATTCCGGGGCCATCCGGTCCGACGGTTCACGGCCAACGACGGTCGCGACCTGTCGTGGTGTACACGGTCAAGACCCTCCGTGTACACCCCTGACCTTGGACATGCCCCGCCCGGAAGGGGTGTACGCGCGTGCCCGCACTTGTGCTGCTCGGTGCTCAGTGGGGTGACGAAGGCAAGGGAAAGGCGACGGACCTGCTAGGCGGCTCCGTCGACTATGTGGTGCGCTACCAAGGCGGCAACAACGCCGGCCACACGGTAGTCGTGGGTGATCAGAAGTACGCCCTCCACCTGCTCCCTTCCGGAATCCTCTCCCCGGGGTGTACCCCGGTCATCGGCAACGGTGTCGTCGTCGACCCGTCGGTCCTGCTCTCCGAGCTGAGCGGTCTGAACGAGCGCGGCGTCGACACGTCCAAGCTCCTCATCAGTGGAAACGCACACATCATCACGCCGTACAACGTGACGGTCGACAAGGTGACGGAACGCTTCCTCGGCAAGCGGAAGATCGGCACGACCGGTCGGGGCATCGGCCCGACCTACGCCGACAAGATCAACCGCGTCGGTATCCGCGTGCAGGACCTCTACGACGAGTCGATCCTGACCCAGAAGGTCGAAGCCGCCCTCGACGCCAAGAACCAGATCCTCACCAAGCTCTACAACCGGCGCGCGATCGCCGTCGACCAGGTCGTCGAGGAGCTGCTGGGCTACGCCGCGAAGATCGAGCCGTACGTCGCCGACACGGTCCTGGTCCTCAACCAGGCGCTGGAGGACGACAAGGTGGTCCTCTTCGAGGGCGGCCAGGGCACCCTCCTCGACATCGACCACGGCACGTACCCCTTCGTCACCTCCTCGAACCCGACCGCGGGCGGCGCCTGCACGGGCGCGGGCGTGGGCCCGACGAAGATCAGCCGCGTGATCGGCATCCTCAAGGCGTACACGACCCGCGTCGGCGCCGGCCCGTTCCCGACCGAGCTGTTCGACGAGGACGGCGAGGCGCTGCGCCGCATCGGTGGCGAGCGGGGCGTGACGACCGGCCGTGACCGCCGCTGCGGCTGGTTCGACGCGGTGATCGCCCGCTACGCGACCCGCGTGAACGGCCTGACCGACTTCTTCCTCACCAAGCTGGACGTCCTGACCGGCTGGGAGCAGATCCCGGTCTGCGTGGCGTACGAGATCGACGGCAAGCGCGTCGAGGAACTCCCGTACTCCCAGACCGACTTCCACCACGCGAAGCCGGTCTACGAGATGCTGCCGGGCTGGAGCGAGGACATCAGCAAGGCCAAGTCCTTCTCCGACCTGCCGAAGAACGCCCAGGCGTACGTCAAGGCGCTGGAGGAGATGTCCGGCGCGCCGATCTCCGCGATCGGGGTGGGGCCGGGCCGGGACGAGACGATCGAGATCAACTCGTTCCTGTAGGACATGCCTTTAGGACATGTGCTGGACCTGCGGCCATCGGTCACGGGTGCCAGCCGACGATCGCGTGAAAGACGGTGTACCGCGAGCCCGGGGGACCGGTCTCGCGGTACACGTCCTTCGCCCGTTCACGCGGTGAACGACGTTGATGTTCGTGTTGCTCGTCGGCGATCCCGGTGCGCTGCGACGAACCCAACAGGCAGTGAGCGTAAGGGAGTTCAAGCGCAGGGGTCGTCCGCGGTGCTCTAGGCTCAAGCCGCACCGCATGCCGCTGAAGGACGACATCGGAGGGCGCCCGTGGACCCGATCCCACCTGAGTTGCTCATGGCTGTCGCGGGCGGCACCGCGAGTGCGGCGGGGCAGCAGACCTGGACAACCCTGCGTGAACTGGTCACCCGCCGGTCAAGGAGCGGAGAGCTGGGCGGCGAGGCGGAGCTGACGGCTCTCACGCAGGCGGCGAACAGCGAGCAGCGCGCCCACGAACTGGCCGAGGTGCTGGCGTTGCGCGCCGGCCAGGATCCCGCTTTCGCCGCGGCGCTCGACGTCTGGCGCCGTCAGGCCGAGGCACTTGAGCCCGCGCCCGCATCGACCGGCTCCGGTGACGTGAACAACAAGGCCGACGGCACGGTCCATGGCAATCTCGTCCAGGCGCGGGACATCCACGGGTCCGTCAACTTCGGGAACTAGCCGATCCGTAGCCCGGCGGTCCGCTGTGACGAGGCGCTGAGGCACCCCTCGGCCTGGCAGGCCGGTGAGGTGAAGGCGGCCCAGGCCTTGCCGGAGACGGTGAGGCCTGGGCCGTCGGGGTTTTGGACTCCACAAGGCGGGCGTCCAGTTCGATGCGATCAGAGTCGACGGCGAGGAGGGCCGGGACGTCGCCGACTGGCTCGGGCGGATGACCGGCGGTGATCCGGGGCCGACGACGGCGGGAAGGACGAGCCGGACTGGAGTGGCGCACACGTGCTGCACCTCGCGCTGCTCACCGTCGAGCGGAGCTGCCCCCCCAACTTCCGATGGAGTAGTGAGCGGGCGAAACGCGCATACCGCCCCTAGCGTGAGGTCGTACGGTTCAGCGGCGATCAGAAGAAGGTGCGTCATGCGTGTGCTGCTCCAGGCCCATCTCGACACGGAGAAGACGAACGACGTCATCCGCAGCGGCCAGATGCCCCAGGTCATGCGGGAGATCATGGAGGCTTTCAAGCCGGAGGCCTCCTACTTCACCGCGAACGCCGGGGTCCGCACGATGTTCCTGTTCTTCGACATGCAGGACCCCTCCCAGATGCCACCGCTCACCGAGCCGCTCTTCGAGAAGTTCGGCGCCGAGGTGGACTACTCACCGGTGATGAACTTCGAGGACGTGCAGAAGGGGTTGTCCCAGCTGAAGTAGGCAGCTGAAGCAGGTCAGCGGAAGCAGGTCAGCTGAAGACGATCATCGAACCCTGCGCCAGGCTCCGCGTCGCCGCCGCGTGCAGCCCCAGCCACACATGCCGTTCGCGGGCGAAGGGGCTCGGGTCGTACGGGGCGGGGACCGCCGGTTCCTCCAGGGCCGTGGGCGCGAGCGGAGGTTGCGGGGCCGTCGGCGGGTTGGCCGGGTCGACGCCGATGACCGGGGCCACGAACTCCAGCTCCCGCAGCAGCCCCTGCGAGGAGCCCAAGGGACCGCCGCCCGCGAGGAGTTCGTCGTTGGAGAGCGGGTTCGGGAAGTCGACGGGGACATAGGCGCCCGCGTGGTCGTAGTGCCAGACCAGGTGCGACTGCTGGGCCGT
Organism: Streptomyces sp. SD31; assembly: GCF_052068475.1. Lineage (NCBI taxonomy): Bacteria > Bacillati > Actinomycetota > Actinomycetes > Kitasatosporales > Streptomycetaceae > Streptomyces > Streptomyces sp. SD31. The sequence goes on from NZ_JBQHCX010000001.1 coordinate 664,494, forward strand.
GGTCTCGAACATCTCCAGGAGCTGCTCGTAGTCGCCGCCCAGTTCGTCGACCGGGGTCACCGGCAGGCCGCACACCTGGAGCAGGTACGCGCGGCGCAGGAAGTGCAGCGCGTCGTAGTCGAACCCGGCGACCGGGGCGACGTCGCCGGACAGGCCCGGCATGTACTGGTACACCGGCACCGGCGGCAGCCCGGCCTCGGCGAGCACCTTGTTGTATTGCGCGAGTTCCTCGGCGAAGGGGTTGTCGGGGGTGTGGCACAACACGTCGACAAGCGGTACCAGCCACAGGTCACAGGCCAAAAGAGGGCTCCTCGCATAGCACGTCGGTCAGGGCAGGGTAATCGGTGCGGCTCGGGGGCGGAGCCCCTCTTACGGGACTTCATGCGGGTCTTCATGGGACTCCTCAGGCAAGTCCCCGCTCGTGCAGGTCCCATACCCACACTCCGTCCACCCACCTACCCGGACCGCCCACCAACTTCCCGGTAACCAAGGGGCGCGCGGTGACGCGGGGCCTCCCGCAGCTCCCGCTCGTGGGTCATCCGGACGTCAGCCGCTCTATCAGGGCGAGGGAGTCCGCGTCGTGGGCGGCGATGATCGAGCGGGCCGTCGGCAGGTCGCGGCGCATCAGGGCGTCGACCAGGTCGGTGTGGCGGGACCACAGGTGGCCGCGCAGGTCGTCGAGGCGGCGCAGATGCTGGACCGCGCAGACCCAGGACTGCACACGCAGCCGGTGCAGGAAGTCGGCGAGGTAGGGGTTGCCGAAGAGGGCGCCGAGCTCGCGCCAGAAGCGCAGGTCGTAGCCGATGAGCACGGTGAGGTCGCCGGCGGTGGCGGCGCGCTGCGCCTCCTCGGCGCGGCGGCGTACCCCGACCACGGCGGCGTGGACGCGGGGGTCGTCGGGGTCCCGGTGGCGGGCGGTGTCGGTGGCCAGGACCTGGAACATGCCGGTGATGACCAGGCCGCGGGCCTCGATGATGCCGCGGTAGTCCTCGACGGAGTACTCGTGGACGCGGAAGCCGCGGTGCTGGTCGGCCTCGAGGAGGCCTTGCGCGGAGAGGTCGACGAGTGCCTCGCGTACCGGGGTCGCGGACACTCCGTACTGCTCGGCGATCTCCTTGACGGTGAACTCCCGCCCCGCCTGCAAACGCCCGGCCAGCACTTCGTCCCGCAGCGCGTCCGCGATCTGCTGCCGCAGGGTGCTCCGGGTCACGGAGCCGTTGCTGCCGTTGCCGGGCATGGTCAGGGCGTCTCCCGTCGTCGCGATGAGGTGGCGTGCACGTACATGTCTACGAGCACGCCACCTTACGCGTTCGGGTGCCGGGGGACGTTTCCGCGGGGAAGGGCGGTTTTCTCGCCCCCCGCCGCCCCTACCCGCCCCATCCCTACTCGGTGTACTCGTCCGCCACCGACAGCGCGGCGTCCAGCGTCGCCAGCCCCTCCTTCAGCTCGGCCTCGCTCACGTTGCACGGCGGGACGACATGGGTGCGGTTCATGTTCACGAACGGCCAGAGGCCCCCGGCCTTCGCGGCGGAGCCGAACGCCGCCATCGGGGCGTTCGCCTCGCCGGCCGCGTTGTACGGCACCAGCGGCTCACGGGTCTCCCGGTTCCGCACCAGCTCGACCGCCCAGAACATGCCGACACCGCGCACCTCACCCACGCAGGGGTGCCGCTCGGCCAGCTCGCGCAGCGCCGGCCCGACCACCTCGGCGCCCAGCCGGGCGGCGTTCTCGACGACGCCCTCCTCGGCCATGACGTTGATCGTCGCGACGGCGGCCGCGCAGGCCAGCGGGTGACCGGAGTACGTGAGACCGCCGGGGTACGGCCGCTTCGCGAAGGTCTCGGCGATGGGCCCGGAGATGGCCACCCCGCCCAGCGGCACGTAACCGGAGTTCACGCCCTTCGCGAAGGTCATCAGGTCGGGGGTGACGTCGTACAGATCCGCCGCGAACCACTCACCGGTCCGCCCGAACCCCGCCATGACCTCGTCCAAGATGAAGACGATCCCGTACCTGTCGCAGAGCTCGCGCACGCCGGCCAGATATCCGGGCGGCGGCAGCATGATCCCCGCGGTCCCCGGGATCGTCTCCAGGATGATCGCGGCGACGGTCGACGGCCCCTCGAAGGCGATCGTCGTCTCCAGGTGCTCCAGCGCCCGCGCGCACTCCTGCTCCTCGGTCTCCGCGTAGAAGCGGGAGCGGTAGAGGAAGGGCGCCCAGAAGTGCACGACACCGGCGGTGGCACTGTCGGAGGCCCAGCGGCGCGGGTCACCCGTGATGTTCACGGCCTGCTGCGTGCCCCCGTGGTACGACCGGTACGCCGACAGCACCTTCGGCCGCCCGGTGTGCAGCCGCGCCATCCGTACGGCGTGCTCCACGGCGTCCGCGCCGCCGTTGGTGAAGAAGATCTTGTCCAGGTCGCCAGGAGTCCGCTCGGCGATCAGCCGCGCCGCCTCGGACCGGGCCTCGACGGCGAAGGCGGGCGCGAAGGTCGTCATCCTCGCGGCCTGCTCCTGTATCGCGGCGACGACCTTCGGGTGCTGGTAGCCGATGTTCGTGTAGACGAGCCCGCTGGTGAAGTCGAGGTAACGCCTGCCGTCGTAGTCCCAGAAGTACGACCCCTCCGCGCCGGCGACGGCGAGCGGGTCGATGAGCTCCTGCGCGGACCAGGAGTGGAACACATGCGCACGGTCCGCGGCCTTCACGGCGGCGCCGACCTCGGGATCGGGATGAGGGGTCATGCGGCGAGCGTAGGTGTCCGGGACACGGGCGCGACATCGGCGTCTTGTCTGCGGTCGGTGGGTTTCCGCGACAGGTTGTCGACGAAGGGCACGCCAGAAGTCCATTGACAGCAAGCTGTCTAAGTGACAGCATATTGTCATCTTCGAGGTTTCCAGGAGGAGCCATGAGCAAGCCCGTGTACCTCGCCGTCTACGCCACCCTGGCCGACTGGGAGCCGGGTCACGCCACCGCGCAGCTCGCTCGCGCCGGATACGAGATCCGCACCGTCGGCCCCACCCGCGAGCCCGTCACCACCGTCGGCGGCCTCCGCATCCAGCCCGACCTGGCCCTGGACGACGTACGGCCGTCCGACGCGTCCCTGCTGATCCTCACGGGCGCCGACCTCTGGGACACAGGCGACGACCTCGCCCCCTTCGCCCGCAAGGCGCGGGAGTTCCTCGACGCCGGTGTGCCGGTCGCCGCGATCTGCGGTGCCACCGCCGGACTGGCCCGCGAAGGCCTGCTCGACGACCGGGACCACACCAGCGCCGTCTCCTTCTACCTGGCCGCGACCGGTTACGGCGGCGGCGAGCGGTACGTCGAGGCCGACGCCGTCACCGACAGGGGGCTCGTGACGGCCGGCCCCACCGAGCCCGTCGCCTTCGCCCGGGAGATCCTGCGGCTGCTGAAGGTGTACGACGACGAGGCCGTCGACGCCTGGTACCGCCTGTTCCACGACTCCGACGCGACGGCGTACGCCGTACTCGAGAAGGCCGGCGTCCTGTGAGCCGGAAGGAACGTCAGGACCTGCTCAGCCGCAGCGCGCTCGGTGTCTTCCGGCTCAACGGCCAGTTCCTCGCGGTCGCCGAGGAACTGGCCCGGCCGGCCGGGCTGACGGCGGCCTGGTGGCAGGTGCTGGGCGCGGTGCTCGGCGAGCCCCTCCCCGTCGCCGGCATCGCCCGTGCCATGGGCATCACCCGGCAGAGCGTGCAGCGCATCGCCGATCTGCTGGTGGACAAGGGCCTCGCCGAGTACCGGCCCAACCCGGCCCACCGCCGCGCCAAGCTCCTCGCGCCGACGGACGAGGGGCGGGCGGCGATCTCCCGGATCGACCCCGGGCACGCGGCCCTCGCGGACCGGCTGGCGGAGGCCTTCGGGCAGACGGAACTCGCCGATGCCGTACGGGTTCTGGAACGGTTGTCGAAGGTGCTCGACCAGCTCGCCGTTCCTGTTACGGAACCGTAGACGCCGCCCCCTCTCACCTCCCCATATGCCGCACTATCGTGGGGCCGTCGCGTAAGCGGGGGCTGGCGTGGGGTGGGGTTGGGGGCGTGCGATGGAGAAGCTCGGGCCGGGTGATCTGCGGCAGATCGGGGCGTATCGGCTGGTGGCGCGGCTGGGGGCAGGCGGCATGGGGGACGTCTATCTCGCCCGCTCCGACCGTGGCCGTACCGTCGCCGTCAAACTCGTACGGCGGGAGCTCGCCGCGCAGGAGGAGTTCCGGGACCGGTTCCGGCAGGAGGTGCGGGCCGCGCGGCGGGTCGGCGGGTTCTGGACCGCGCCGGTGCTCGACGCGGACACCGAGGCCGAGGTGCCCTGGGTGGCCACCGGGTATGTGGCCGGGCCGAGCCTCCAGCAGGTCGTGGGGCGCGACCACGGGGCGCTGCCCGAGCGGTCGGTACGGATCCTGGCGGCCGGCCTCGCGCATGCGCTCAAGGACATCCATGCCGCGGGGATAGTGCACCGGGATCTTAAACCGTCCAACATCCTGGTCACCATCGACGGACCCCGCGTCATCGACTTCGGGATCGCCCGCGCGCTGGAGACGGTGGGCGAGAGCGGGCTCACCCGCACCGGCGCGCTCATCGGGTCGCCGGGGTTCATGGCGCCCGAGCAGGTCCGCGGCGACCGGATCACCCCTGCCTGCGACGTGTTCTGCCTGGGCTCGGTGCTCGCGTACGCCGCGACCGGCACGCTGCCCTTCGGCTCCGTCGACAGCGGCGCGCACGCCGTGATGTTCCGGATCGCCCAGGAGGAACCCGACCTGGAGGGGGTGCCCGAGGGCATCGCCGACCTGGTGCGCGACTGCTTGCGCAAGGACCCCGGCGCCCGGCCGACGCTGGACCGGATCCTGGAGCGTACGGGGGCCGAGGACACCGTCTGCGACGGCCGGTCCCGGGATCCGTGGCTGCCTAGTGCGCTGGTGGCGCAACTGGGGCGGCACGCGGTGCGGTTGCTGGATGCGGAGGATCCGGTGGGGCCGGCCGAGGTGCGGGCGCCGGAGGCGGGCGCCGGGGCCCTGCCGGGCTCCGTGGAGCCGACTCCCGCGGCCTCACCCGAACACGCCGCAGCGACGCCGACGGACCAACTCCCCACCGTGGCCGCGACGCGGAGCGGCCCGCACCCCCAGCCCACGCAGCAACCGCCGTACGTCCCCCCGCCGTACGGCCCGACCCCGCCGTACGCCCCACCCCTGCCCTACCTCCCCGTCACCCCACCCGAAGAGCCCCGCCGAAGCGGCCGTTCCACGGCGGCGCTCATCGTCGTCGCGCTGGTCGTGGCACTCGCCGCCGGCGGCTCGGTGTACGCCCTCATGAACGGCGGCGCCGACGACACGACCGGCGGCGCCCCGACCACCCCCTCCGCTTCCCCCTCCCCTTCCCCGTCCCCTTCCTCCTCCCCCTCCTCGTCCCCGCCGGACGGCGTCATCCCGGCGGCCTACCTGGGCACCTGGACGGCCTCGATCGACAACGGCGACGGCGAGAACACCCGTCGGCTGACCATCCGGCAGGGCGAAGTGGGCGACACGGTCCTGACCCTGGTCGCCGACGGCCCCGCCGGCACCGGCACCTACCACTGCGAGTTCGAGGCGCCACTGTCCGAAGAGCCCGGCGAGACGGGCCCGTTGGAGATGGGCCCGTCCAAGGTGACAGCCGGCGAGCCGCCCACCGCCTGCTCACCGGGCGACGCCACCGAGGTCACGGTGCTGTCGGACGGCAGGCTGGAGCGGGTGAACACGAACAGCGGGGAGAAGCTGACGTACACCAGGCGGTGAGGGCTTGGCCTCTCGGCGCTGGTCCGGGGGCGGCTCCGCCGCGGGCCCCTACCGAGGCTCCGGCGGCCGCTGCCGAGGCATGTTCGGCCGAGCCCCATTCCCCGGCGGAACGGAAAGCCGCCCCTGCCCCGCCCCCACATCCTGCCGAACCCCTCCAGCCACAGCCGACTGAATCCCCAACGGCGCCGCCCCCGTCCGGAACTCCACCATCCAGTCCGCGGTCTCCGCCCGCACCAACTCGCTCACGTCCTCCGAGAACCGCCGCAACACCCCCAGACACCGCTCCGCCGCCTCACTCGCCGTCCCCTCGGCCGGCCCCAGAACCTCCCGCACGCTCTCCGTCGCCCAGTCGAACTGCAACACCTGAAGCCGCCGCTGCACCGCCTGAGCCGTGGCGACGTCCCTTATCCACCCGGACGTCACCCCGAAGAACCGATCGACCGCCACACACGCCACCGCCAGCAGCAGCGCCAGATACCCCCACGGCGCCACCCCGCTCGCGACCCCCGTCAGATCCAGCAGGGGCAGCGCGGCCCCCACGACCGCCCCCGCCGCGGCCCCGCCCCGCAACGCCCAGGCCCCCCGCCGCTTCCACACCCGATCCGCGAGATACCACGCGGCCGTGTCCAGCGCCCCCCGCTCCACCCACCGGTACAACTCGTGCAACCGCACGGCCGGCTCCCCCCAGTCCCCGAGCGGAAACGCCCGCCCCCGCAGATCGCCCGGCCGGATCCCGGCCGCCCCATCGCCGCCCCCGCCCCCGACGCTCCGCCCGTGCTGAGACGACCTCTCGGGCTGCATCTCCGGCTGACCCACCCGGCACTCCCTACTGTCACGGTGCGTGACATCACGTGCGAACTGCGACGTGGATACGACCCCCGCCGTGCACGGAACGTCACGCAGCACCTGAGGCTGACGCGCCGAATCCTTCCTAGCGCCCCATGAGTGTCGAAGAGATGCCTTTCGCCTCTTTTCCGCCCGGAAGAGGGGCTTGATCAGGTATCGGACTCCAGTTCCTCTCACTCGAAAGAGTGCTGGAGCGACGGCTGTGCGGACCACGTAGGCTCGTGCTGAACGGGAAAGCCGAGCGGAAACCCCGTACAGACACGCGTACGAACGCAAGGAGCTGATCGTGATCCCCGGTGGTGGCCAGCCCAACATGCAGCAGCTGCTCCAGCAGGCCCAGAAGATGCAGCAGGACCTGGCGAGGGCGCAGGAGGAACTGGCTCAGACGGAGGTCGAGGGCCAGGCGGGCGGCGGCCTGGTGAAGGCCACCGTGACGGGCTCAGGCGAACTCAGGGCGCTCAGGATCGACCCGAAGGCGGTGGACCCCGAGGACACCGAGACCCTCGCCGACCTGGTCGTCGCGGCCGTACAGGCGGCCAACGAGAACGCGCAGAACCTCCAGCAGCAGAAGCTGGGCCCGCTGGCCCAGGGCCTGGGCGGCGGCAGCGGTATCCCCGGCCTGCCCTTCTGACGTCGCCCGCGTTCTACGGCTTGCCTTTCTAAGACGGGCCGCGGCCAACTACGGTACGTACCGTAAGGAACCCCAGGAAGGACGGCAGTCCGTTGTACGAAGGCGTGGTCCAGGACCTCATCGACGAGTTGGGGCGGTTGCCCGGCGTCGGTCCCAAGAGCGCGCAGCGGATCGCCTTCCACATCCTGCAGGCGGAACCGACGGACGTACGGCGCCTGGCCCAGGCCCTGCTGGAGGTCAAGGCGAAGGTCCGCTTCTGCGCGACATGCGGGAACGTCGCGCAGGAGGAGCTGTGCAACATCTGCCGGGACACACGCCGTGACCCGGCGGTGATCTGCGTGGTCGAGGAGCCGAAGGACGTCGTGGCGATCGAGCGGACCCGAGAGTTCCGCGGCCGCTACCACGTCCTCGGCGGCGCGATCAGCCCGATCGAGGGTGTCGGACCGGACGACCTGCGTATACGGGAACTTCTCGCGAGGTTGGCCGACGGGACGGTCACGGAACTGATCCTGGCCACGGATCCGAATCTCGAGGGCGAGGCCACGGCCACGTACCTCGCGCGCATGATCAAGCCCATGGGCCTGAAGGTCACCCGCCTGGCCAGCGGCCTCCCGGTGGGTGGCGACCTGGAATACGCGGACGAGGTCACTCTCGGCCGCGCCTTCGAGGGGAGACGACTCCTAGATGTCTGACGCCACGCTGCACGCGACCGAGCACAACCCGGACGACTTCGCGGTCCAGATCTCGGACCAGATCGAGAGCTTCCTGGTCGCCGTCACGGAGGTCGCGAAGGGCGACGAGCCGGGCTCGACCGTGCCCTTCCTCCTCCTGGAGGTCTCCCAACTCCTCCTGGCCGGCGGCCGTTTGGGCGCCCACGAGGACATCGTCCCCGACGAGCGCTACGAGCCCGACCTGGGCCCCGAGCCGGACGTCGACGAACTCCGCGAGAACCTCGCCCGCCTGCTGGATCCGGTGGACGTCTACTCGGAGGTCTTCGACCCCTACGAGCCCCGCAAGGCCCCGGTCCCGGCCCGCATCTCCGACGACCTGGCCGACGTCATCACCGACCTCCGTCACGGCATGGCCCACTACCGCGCCGGCCGCACCACGGAGGCCCTGTGGTGGTGGCAGTTCTCCTACTTCTCCAACTGGGGCACGACGGCGTCGGCGACCCTGCGCGCCCTGCACTCGGTCCTGGCCCACATCCGCCTGGACCAGCCCCTGGAGGAGCTGGACGGCCTGGACACGGACCAGGGGATGATGGGCGACGAGACGCTGGAGTTCGAAGCCGGCAAGGTCATGGAACAGGAGATCGGCGAGCCGCTGGGGATGCGGCCCGCGAAGTAGCGGCCGAGCGCTGGTGTGACGCACGTTACGAAAAAAGGCTTCTGAACCGGCGTAATGCACGGGCCCCTCGGGCGGTCTCTCAGGCGACAACGGCCGCCCCCGGCCGGTTGCCCCGCCCGAATCGGAGCCCCACCATGCACGTCACCCTCGAGCAGCCGACCGGCGCCCGTCTGATCACGGCCGCGGACCAGGAGATCGCGATACCCGCGACCCTCCGCTACACCTCCGCCGACCCGCTGGCGGTGCACATCGACTTCCCGCCGCATGTCACGCTCGACGGCGAGGTCACCACGTGGACGTTCGCCCGCGTACTGCTGAGCGAGGGTCTGCGCGCCCGCGCCGGGGTCGGCCGCGTCCGTGTCCGGCCCTGCGGGTCGTCCCACACGTATGTGGAGTTCCACGCGCCGGAGGGCACGGCGGTGCTCCGCTTCGGCTCGGCGGACCTGTTCCGCTTCCTGGCCCGCACCTTCACCGTGATCGCGCCAGGCGAGGAGACCGTGGGGGCCGAGCTGGACCAGGGTCTGGTGGCGCTGTTCGGGGGGCGGGTGTGATACGCGGTTTCCGGGGCGCCCTGTCCGCCCCGCAGGCGTATGCGCTGGGGCGCCGGCTGCGGGAGGTCCGTGAGGAACGGGGCCTCACGCGGGGGCAGGCAGCCGATGCCGCGGACCTCTTCCCGACGTGGATATCGCAGCTGGAGGAAGGCGAGATCCACGACCTGGAGACCATGCGCGCCTACGCGCGTGCGCTCGGAGCCCGTATCCCGGGGCCCCGTGCCGCACGCATACGGCGTCGATGACCCGGTTTTCGGGCCATGGTCACCGGACTCCTCCATGATGGACGTGTGGCGAGTCGGTCAAAGGCGTTGGGGTGGACGGGAGTCGGGCTCTGCGTGGCGGGTGCCCTGGGGTTGGCCGTCGGCGGCGTGCTGGACGTCGATGCCGCGGATCCCTGGGCGAGCGTGGCCGGGGGAGCGGCGGGCCTGATCGGGCTGGCGGTGACGCTCTACGCCCTCCTCGGACCGGTGCCGGCGCCCACGGCCGCCGTGACCGCGAGCGGTACGCGTGCGGTCGCCGCCGGCGGCGGCATCGGTGCGGTCTCGACGGGGGACGGGGCGTCGACCGCGCCGCCGCCCACGCTGCCCGCCACGCCCACGCGTCCGACGCACGGGCCCGTCACCGCCTCCGGGGAGCGTTCCGTCGCGGCCGGGGGTGACATCGGGTCGGTGTCGACGGGGAATGCGTGAGCGGGCCGATGGGGGACGGATGAGCGGGTTCGCGGAGGCGTCCGGGGACCGCTCGATCGCCGTCGCAGGCTCCGCCGAGCATGGTCGACCTGCCTGAGAGGACAGGTCTGTTCATCGGCCGGCAACTCGAACTCGCGCGTGCTGACGGCGAGCACGAGCAGAGCCCCGGCACTCCGTTCGACGCCACAGAGAACGCGCCCCCCGGCCGCGATCGCTCCCCGCGTGCCGCGCAGGGCCGAGGTCCGAACGCCCCGCAGGACCAGCAGCACGGCCACCGTGACCAGGCCGCCCATGACCAACGGGAGCCAGGACTCGGGGAGTTGACGAGTCGCCCAGGTCCCTGCGGGTACCGTGCACGCCGCCGCCCCGCACAGCGGGACCATCGCGGCCGGGCGCAGAGCGCGAGCGCGGAGGTGGCTCCGCTGTGTCATCGCGACGATACGCAAAGTGAATTGGAAGCGCCTTGTCCCGGGGCTGTACGTCCACTGCACAGCCCCTAACCGGTGCCACGCGAATCTGGAGTCACCTCCACCGCAGAGAACACAGAAAGCGGAGGGAGACCCACCCGACCGCACAGCACTGGGAGTTCGCGATGACCCGTCGTTCCATAACCAAGCGCGTAGCCGTGGTCGCCGCCGCCGCCCTCGTCGCCGTCGGCACCTTCGCCGCAGGTGGCGCGGTCGCCGGGCCGGAGGAGGAGGCGGCGAAGCCCACCAAGAAGCAGGTGACCGCCCTGTTCGACGAGTGGAACGCGGCGCTGAAGACTCAGGACCCGCAGAAGGTCGCCGATCTCTACTGGGACGACGCGGTCCTGCTGCCCACGCTCTCCAACCAGGTCCGTGCCGACCGCGACAGCCGCGTCGACTACTTCGAGCACTTCCTGGCGAACAAGCCGGTCGGCAAGAAGATCGCGACGCACATCAACGTCCTCGACTCGAACTCGGTGCTGGACGCGGGTGTCTACGAGTTCGCGCTCACCGACCACGACACCGGCAAGAAGAGCATCGCCAAGGCCCGCTACACCTACGAGTGGGAGAAGCGGGACGGCGAGTGGAAGATCGTCAGCCACCACTCCTCGTTGATGCCCGAAGGCTGATCCGCACGGACAGCCCGCCCCCGGGAGCGTCGCCCAGGGCCACCGCCCCGCCGTCGTCGGTCACCAGCTGCTTGACGACGGCGAGGCCGAGGCCGGAGCCGGTCTTCCCGGTCAGGCCCTGGCCGCGCCAGAAGCGGTCGAAGGCGCGGGACTTCTCCGCGTCCGACATGCCGGGGCCCTCGTCGTCCACCGAGAGGACCACCTCGTCGCCCCTTGGCTCCACCCGGACCGTGATCGTGCCGCCGTCCGGTGACACCTCCAGGGCGTTCGAGAGCACGTTGTCCAGCACCTGGTCCAGATGACCGGGGCTGGTCAGCACAAGCAGCCGGCCGTCGGCACTCCCCCTGAGCGCGATGGTGACTCCGCGCTCGTCGGCGGCCGGCCTCCACACGTCCAGCCTCTCCCGCACGATGTCCCACAGGTTGAGCGGCTCGGCCGCCGACACCTTCGCCTCGGCCCGGGCGAGCACCAGCAGGCCGTTCACCAGCCGGCTCATCCGGACGACCTCGGCCGTGGCCTGCTCCACGTCCTCCCTGACGAAGTCGTCGTCCACGCCGTCCGCGATGTTGTCCAGCGACAGCCGCAACGCGGTGAGAGGGGTACGGAGTTGATGCGAGGCGTCGGCCACGAAGATGCGCTGGGCCGCGACCAGTGTGTCCAGGCGTTCCGCGCCCTGGTTGAGGGTGCGGGCGAGGGTCTGGGTCTCCGGAGGGCCCGTCACGGGGGAGCGGGCGGTCAGATCGCCGTCGCTGAACTTGCTCGCCATGTCGTTGAGCTGGCGCAGCGGCCGGGTGATACGCCGGGCCGCCGCGGCGCCGATCACGGCGGCCACGCCGAGGACGACCACCGCGAGTCCGGCGCGGAAGCCCCAGATCTGCCACAGCCGGCTGGTCATGTCGTTGGTCGAGTACGCGATGCGTACCGCGCCGACGACCGGGCCGTTGTTGCGGCCGTCGAGGTCCTTCTCGCTCGCGCGGGCGGGCACGGTGATCTCAAGCTGCGGCCCCCAGATGAAGGAGGATCCCCAGTCGGTCGTGGGCTCGCCCTGCTCCAGGGCCTTGGTCAGGGCCGCGTCCCGCTTCGGGCTCCGCAGGTTCGTGTCGCAGCGCTCGGTCACTGTGACCTTGCCGGGGGTCTGGCCGGCGTACGCGTCGGCCATCTCCTCCAGCGCCGCGCACGACGGGGCGTTCCCGTTGCCGAGCAGCAGGGCCATGGTCTTGGCCTCACGCCGGACGGAGTCCGCGGTGTCGCGCCGCAACTGGTCCGTGAGCGTGAAGGCCACCGGCACGGTGAACAGGGCGATCGCGACCGCGACGAGCAGGACGTAACTGCGAATGAGCTGACGGATCATGACGCGCCGCTACCGCCGTCGCCCTGGTCACCGCTGACGATCTCCAGCCGGAACCCGACCCCCCGAACCGCCTCGATCGTGATCACCCCGGCGAGCTTGCGCCGCAGCGCCGCCACATGGACGTCCAGCGTCTTCGTCGGGCCGAACCAGTTCGCGTCCCAGACCGCCTCCATGATCTGCTCGCGCGACATGAGCGCCCCGGGCTCCTCGGTGAGGAAGGCCAGCAGGTCGTACTCCTTGGGCGCGAGGGCGACCTCCTCGCCGTCCAGGCGGACCCGGGCCGCCTTGCGGTCGATGGTGAGGCGGGGGCCGTAGCGGTCCGGGCCGGCCTCGGCGGCGGCAGCGGCCGTACGTGGTTGCATGCGGCGCATGACCGCTCGTATCCGCGCGATGACCTCGCGGACCCCGAACGGCTTGGACACATAGTCGTCCGCGCCGAGCTCCAGCCCGACCACTCGGTCCGTCTCGTCGCTGCGTGCGCTGATCACGATGATCGGCACTTCGCCGCGCTCGCGCAGCGCCCTGCAGACGTCGAGACCGTCGGTGTCGGGCAGGCCGAGATCGAGGAGTACGACGTCGTAGGGTTCGGCGTGGCCGAGCGCCGCGGCACCCGTGGTGACCCAGGCCACCTCGAAGCCGTAACGCAGCAGTCCTCGCCGGAGCGACTCGGCGACCGGTTCGTCGTCTTCCACCAGCAGTACGCGCACAGGCGAACCATAGTGGTTGAACTTTAAAGACGGCCGGTCGCCGAGGCCGTGAGCAGGCGATAAGCGGGTAAATCGGCTGCTGTCAGGCTGCTACCACATGACCGGCAGCCGCTCCGGGATCCGTTTCATGAACCCGGTCCGCCACACCAGCTGCTCGATCGGCACCGCGAGCCGCAGCCCGGGCATCCGCTCCAGCAGGGTCTCCAGGGCGATCTCCGCGTGCTTGCGGCCGAGGGCGGTCGCGGGGCAGTAGTGGCGGCCGCCGCCGAAGGAGAGGTGGGCGGTGCCGTTCTCGCGGGTGAGGTCGACGGTGTACGGGTCGGGGAAGGCGGCCGCGTCGAAGTTCGCGCCCTCGACCAGGACGAGGACCAGCTCACCCGCTGTGACCCGCACATCTCCGAGGAGTACGTCCTCGGTCGCCAGCCTCGGCAGCCCGTCGCCGATGGACAGGTTGATGCGCAGGAGCTCGTCGACGGCGGCCGGGACCAGGGTGCGGTCGGCGAGGAGGCGGGCGTGCAGCTCCGGGTGCTGGATCAGCGACACCAGCGCCATGGTCAGGAAACCGGCGGTGGAGATGACACCGGCGCCGAACATCGTCACGCCGACCGTCGCGAGCATCTCGTCGGTGAGGTGGCCGTAGTCGGGGTCGGCGCGCAGGGCGGCGAGCTCGGCCATAAGGCCGGTGGTCGCCGGGTCGTCGAGCCGCTCCGTCATGTACGCGATGTCGCGGTCCCAGTTCAGCCGTGCCCCGGCGACCGGGCAGGCCGAGTTCATGAACGCGATGTCCAGACTCCGCATCAGCCTGGGCGCGTCCGCCTGCGGGATGCCGAGGATACGGCAGTGCATGCCGGCCGAGTACGGGTCGGCGAAGCCGCCGCGCAGGTCCGCCGGGGCACCCTCGCGGATCAGCTCGTCGACGAGTCCGGCGGCGTAGGAGCGCATCCACTCGGCGAGGCCCGGGCTCTTCGGGTTCAGCGCTTTCAGCACCGCCTTCCGCAACCCCGCGCCGGTGATGTTCCCCATGTTGTTGACGACCTCGGGCGGGATCGTCAGCGCGTACTGGCGGGGCACGCCCGGGGCCGAGGTGTCCTTCAGGCTGAAGCGCGGGTCTTCGAGAACCTGCTTGCACAGCTCGTACGACGACACGAGCCAGGCTTCGTCACCGGCGATGGTGCGCACGCGGCGCACGGGGCTGGCGGCGCGCAACTCCGCCACCTCGGCGGGGATCTGGTCGCCGCGCCAGGAGAAGGGGAAGTCGAGGGGGGCCTCAGTGGCTTCAGTGAGCATCGGTGGTCCTGTCTGCCGGCGTCACGATGGCGTGTCCCTGGTTGCGCGAGGCGCGCAGGCCCGCCCCCCGGGAGTAGAGGAGCTCGGCCATCGGCAGGAGCTGGTGGTAGCAGTTGAGGGAGGAGGGGACGCCGAGGATGGCGGGTGTGTCCAGGAAGAGGGGCGCCTCGGCGCAGACGTAGGCCAGGCAGACCTCGCGCTGTGCCTCGGTCACCCGCCCGGCCTTTCCGGCCAGGAAGGTGTCGACGAGCTTCTCGCAGGTCGTGCGGAACTCGTCGTCGGTGGCCAGGCGGTCCTGGAGGAGGTCGTGGATCTCGCGGTACGCGGGGTTGCCGCGGAAGTCGGACATGGCGTGGGCGTGCAGGCGCGTGCCGCCGGGGTCGACGGCCTCGACGGCGCCGAGCACCTTGGCGCGCACGCCGCGCAGGTTCTTCACCGCCTTGCGGCGCGCGTCGTCGGGCGGATAGCCGGACGCCGCGTACATCTCGGCCACGTACAGGTCCGTGTAGACGAAGTCCACGCGCTCGAAGAGGGCGAGGCCCCAGAGGGCGAGGTCGTGGACGCGGCGGGCGGAGAAGTAGCTGTTGCCGGGGGAGACGCCGATGACGGCGTGGTCGCCCGCGACGCGGATGACCTCGCAGTGCGGCGTGAAGGGCTGGATCTTGAAGAGGCCGGCCGGGGAATCCGTATCGGCTCGGGTGACGTGCTGGATCTCTGGATCGGTCACAGTCGTCAAAGGAAGAGATTCCTTCGCGTCGCGAGTCCCGATGGAGCCTTGTGCTCCTGGTGTGGCGACGACGACGCGAAGTTAGCGTTCGACTACGGAGAGCGTCAATGGCAAAGATCGTGACCGGTGGTCCTCGCTTCGGTGACGAGCAGGCGAGTGTCCGCCGCGCACCGAGTGACCTGCACCACTAACCCGGTTGCCCCACCCCCGACGGGGCAGACACCCTCCCGGAGCGCCGGAATCTCACCATCTGGGAACCCCAAGGTCGTTTTCGGACGCTCGGTAAACTGAGCCGACACACACGGACTGAGCGAGGAGCGCACGTGGGCCTTGTCGTGCAGAAGTACGGAGGCTCCTCCGTAGCCGATGCCGAGGGCATCAAGCGCGTCGCCAAGCGGATCGTGGAAGCCAAGAAGAACGGCCACCAGGTGGTCGCCGTGGTTTCCGCGATGGGCGACACGACGGACGAGCTGATCGATCTCGCCGAGCAGGTATCCCCGATGCCTGCCGGGCGCGAGCTCGACATGCTGCTGACCGCCGGAGAGCGGATCTCCATGGCACTGCTGGCCATGGCGATCAAAAACCTGGGCCACAGCGCCCAGTCGTTCACCGGCAGCCAGGCAGGTGTCATCACCGACTCGGTCCACAACAAAGCCCGGATCATCGATGTCACGCCGGGCCGGATCCGCACCTCGGTGGACGAGGGCAACATCGCCATCGTGGCCGGGTTCCAGGGCGTCAGCCAGGACTCGAAGGACATCACCACCCTGGGGCGCGGCGGCTCGGACACGACCGCCGTGGCGCTGGCCGCCGCCCTCGACGCCGAGGTGTGCGAGATCTACACCGACGTCGACGGCGTGTTCACCGCCGACCCGCGCGTGGTGAAGAAGGCGAAGAAGATCGACTGGATCTCCTTCGAGGACATGCTGGAGCTGGCGGCGTCCGGCTCGAAGGTGCTGCTCCACCGCTGTGTGGAGTACGCCCGCCGGTACAACATCCCGATCCACGTCCGGTCCAGCTTCAGTGGACTGCAGGGCACGTGGGTCAGCAGCGAGCCGATCGATCAAGGGGACAAGCAGGTGGAGCAGGCCATCATCTCCGGTGTCGCGCACGACACCTCCGAGGCCAAGGTCACGGTCGTCGGCGTGCCGGACAAGCCGGGCGAGGCGGCCGCGATCTTCCGGACGATCTCCAACGCCGAGATCAACATCGACATGATCGTGCAGAACGTGTCCGCGGCCTCCACGGGCCTGACGGACATCTCCTTCACGCTCCCCAAGGCCGAGGGCCGCAAGGCCATCGACGCCCTGGAGAAGAACAAGAGCGGCATCGGCTTCGACTCGCTGCGCTACGACGACCAGATCGGCAAGATCTCCCTGGTCGGCGCGGGCATGAAGACGAACCCCGGTGTCACCGCCGACTTCTTCACCGCGCTGTCCGACGCCGGTGTGAACATCGAGCTGATCTCGACCTCCGAGATCCGTATCTCGGTCGTCACCCGCGCCGACGACGTCAACGAGGCCGTCCGCGCCGTGCACAGCGCCTTCGGTCTCGACTCCGACAGCGACGAGGCCGTCGTGTACGGAGGCACCGGACGCTGATGGCGGGGATGGAGTCCCGCCGCCCGACGCTCGCGGTCGTGGGAGCGACCGGAGCCGTCGGCACGGTCATGCTCCAGATCCTCTCCCAGCGCGCCGACGTCTGGGGTGAGATCCGTCTCGTCGCCTCGCCGCGCTCGGCCGGCCGCAAGCTGGCCGTGCGCGGTGAGGAGGTCGAGGTGGTGGCGCTCACCGAGGAGGCCTTCGACGGGGTCGACGTCGCGATGTTCGACGTACCGGACGAGGTGGCCGCGCGATGGGCGCCGATCGCCGCCGCCAAGGGCACGGTGGTGGTGGACAATTCGGGCGCCTTCCGGATGGACCCGGATGTGCCCCTGGTCGTTCCCGAGGTCAACCCGCATGCCGTACGGATGCGACCGCGCGGCATCGTCGCCAACCCCAACTGCACCACCCTCTCCATGATCGTGGCGCTGGGCGCGCTGCACGCCGAGTTCGGGCTGCGCTCCTTGGTGGTGTCCTCGTACCAGGCGGTGAGCGGGGCCGGGCGCGCCGGTGTGGAGACGCTCAGGCAGCAGCTGTCCCTGGTCGCCGGTACGGATCTGGGGAACAGCCCCGGTGACGTACGGCGGGCCATCGGCGAGAACACCGGGCCGTTCCCGGAGCCGGTCGCGCTGAACGTCGTGCCCTGGGCCGGGTCGCTGCGCGAGGACGGCTGGTCGTCGGAGGAGATGAAGGTGCGGGACGAGTCCCGCAAGATCCTCGGGCTGCCGAAGCTGCCGGTCGCGGTGACCTGTGTGCGGGTGCCGGTGCTGACCGGGCACTCGCTGACCGTGCACGCCCGCTTCGAGGGCGAGGTCACCGTCGCCAAGGCGCGCGAGATCCTGGCCACGGCGCCGGGGGTCGTGCTCTACGACGACCCGGAGGCCGGGGAGTTCCCGACGCCCGCCGACGTGGTGGGCACCGATCCGACCTGGGTGGGCCGGGTGCGGCGCGCGCTCGACGATCCGACGGCGCTCGAACTCTTCGTCTGCGGCGACAATCTGCGCAAGGGCGCGGCCCTCAACACCGCGCAGATCGCCGAGCTCGTGGCGGCGGAGTTTTCGTGAGACCTCTCGTGGGCCGGAAAACTCCTGGGACTTGGTTGAATCCTTTGTAGGATCCATGCGAAAAGTGTGAGCCGATCGATGGTCCGGACCACTTGAACCGGGCCCCGGCGGCAGCCGAAGATTTTCCTCCCCGCTCTGCAACCGCTTGCAGGGCGGGGAGCGTCTTTGCGGTCGCCCTTATGGGGCGTGAAGACGCGTTTTTTTCTGGCGTGGGGACGCCATGAGCCGGGCGTGGGGACGTCCGCTCATTTTGGACATAAGGGAAGAGCGGGTAGGCATGTGGGCGTTTGACGCACGGTCAGCTGTGCTGCCTGGGGCAAGAGGGTCGGCTGCCGGGGCTGACGCAAAAGTGACGTCCGGCACGTACAACCCTTACGGGGGGACGCGTGTCCAACAGGCGTGGCAGAGGTACTCGACTTCAGTGCGGCGACCCGCGGTACGGCCCTACGGCCGCCCCGCCGGCCCGTCCGATCCCGCATGCCCGGTGCGCCCGGCGGCATGCCGGTGATCGCGCCCATGCCCGCAGCGCGGCCCGCCCGCATTCCCAGTCAGCGCGACGGTTCCGAACACGCCGAGAACACCGCGGCGGCCGGTACGACCGTCGACCACCTCACCGAGACCTACCGGGCGCACTACCGCTCGCTGCTGGGTCTCGCCGCCCTACTGCTCGACGACACCGCCTCCTGCGAGGACGTCGTCCAGGAGGCGTTCATCCGCGTCCACTCCGCGCGCAAGCGCGTGCGTGACCCGGAGAAGACACTGGCCTATCTGCGCCAGACCGTCGTCAACCTGTCCCGCTCCGCCCTGCGCCGCCGGATACTGGGCCTGAAGCTGCTGTCCAAGCCGATGCCCGACATGGCGAGCGCGGAGGAGGGGGCGTACGACCAGCTCGAGCGCGACTCCCTCATCAAGGCGATGAAGGGCCTGCAGCGCCGGCAGCGCGAGGTGCTGGTCCTGCGTTACTTCGCGGACATGACCGAGGCGCAGGTCGCCGAGACGCTCGGCATCTCACTGGGCTCGGTGAAGGCGTACGGCTCGCGCGGCATCGCGGCGCTGCGGGTGGCCATGGAGGCGCCGGCATGAGCGAGGACCATGACGGGCGGCGTCATCTGCACGTGCCCCACGAGCCGTCCGGGGATCCCCCCACGCCTCTCGGGCAGTGGGGGCGGCGTGAGCCGACCGGGCGGCCGGACAGGCAACAGCCGAAGCAATCGCACGCTGGGAACGGAACTGTGAACCACGGCCCCGACGACCAGGGCCCCGAGGGGCTCGACTCGGACGAGCTGGCACTGCGTCGCATGCTGCACGGCGCGGTCGAGGAGATCGAGCCGCGCGACGGCACGCTGGACCATCTGCGGCGGGCGGTGCCCGCGCGACGGGCGCGCAAGCGGCAGGCGCTCGTCGGCATGGCGGCCGCGTGCCTCTTCGTCGGCACCGCCGTCCCGGCCCTGGTGCACGTCTCCAACTCCACCGGCTCCGACGTCAACCCGTCCGTGGCCGGGCACGGCCAGGACGCGCAGGGCGCGGTCGGCGAGGGCAAGGAGACGGAGGGCGGCGCGAGCACCTCCGGCGGCTCCTCGGGCAAGACCGAGGACAAGGGCAAGGGGAGCGAGAAGGACGAGGACAAGGGCACCGGCACCGGTGCGGGTACCGGCTCCGGGAGCCCCACCGACCCGTTGGCGACCAGCCCGGCCGGCATAGCCGCGTGTACCGCGGACCAGCTCGGCACGTCCGGCGGGACCACGGACGCCCCCGATCCGTCCGGCACGGTGTACGGCACCTTCACCTTCAGCAACGTCTCCACCGTCGACTGCACGGTGAGCAGCCCGGGCACGGTGACCCTGGCCGCGGGGGGAGCGGCGGACGGCTCGAAGATCACCGACGCCCGGCATGTCGCCGGTGACGCGGCGGCCGGCCTGCCCGATCCAGCCCAGGAGCTGACCTCCCTCGTCCTCAAGCCGGGCGGCTCGTACCAGGTGAAGTTCGCCTGGGTCGCCTCGGAGACCTGCCCCACCACGAGTGACCCCACCACCGGCGGCACGGGCGGCAACGACCCCTCACCCACGCCCACCCCGACCGAGAACAACACCGGCACGACCGACGGCACCTCCACCGGCGGCGACACCGGCACCTCCACCCAGCTGATGTCGGAGGACACCACGGCCGACGGGAGCGTCACGATCACCAACACGCCGGAGGCGGGAGCGCCGGCGGCCACGGTGACGGTGTCCAACGCGTGCGCGGGGATCGTGTACTGGACGGGTGTGCTGGCCGGGGCGTAGCTCGCGCAGGGGCCCGCGGAGGCGGGGCCCTTGGGGCTTCCCCCTAGGGCCTGTCGTCAAATTCCCGCCTGCCCCGCGACGACAGGTTCTAGGCCTTCGCCTTCTCCTGCGTCGTCGGGCCCTCGCTCGACTCCTCGGTCCGGCCCGCCTCGTTCGCGCCGGGGCCGTCGGCCTCGCCGTCCGGCACCAGCCCCAGTTCCGCGTCCCGCACGAACTCCACCTCGCGGCGGAGCAGGCGGAACCACATGAAGACCACGAAGCCCGCGAAGACGAACCACTCGCCGGTGTAGCCGAGGTTCTGGAACGCCTTCAGGTCGAGGCCGGTGTCGTTGGCGGCGGCCACCGGCACGGGCTTCATGCCGGAGTCGGCCTTGTCGAGGGTGACCCAGGCGTCGTAGACGTCGTACGGCACCAGGTTCACCAGCGACGCCGCGCTGATCGCCGCCGTCTGGCCGGACGGCAGGCCACCCTGTGCGCTCACGCCGTTCTCGCCCGGCACCTCGGAGGCCTGGAGGGCGCCGGTGACCGTGACCTCGCCGGTGGGTGCGGCGGGGGCCTCGGCCCGGTCGGCGTCGCCGGGCCGCCAGCCCCGCACGACCGGCAGGGCCTTGCCCTCGTCGGTGTGCAGCAGCGTCAGCACGTAGTACCCCTGCTTGCCGTCCAGCTCCCGGTCGGGGACGAGCAACTGCTTGCCGTACCGCCCGCTCGCGGTGACCTGCTTGCCCACGGTCGCCTTGTCCACGGGCAGCAGCTCGGCGAGCGGACGGGCCGCCTCCCGCTTGTTCTCCGCGGCCTGCTCACCGGCGCTGCGATGGTCCGCCACCCGCGCCTCGAACCGGCTCAGCTGCCACGACCCCATGAACACGCAGAAGGGGATGGCGAGCAGCACGAAGACGTTGATTCCCCACCAACGGGGCGTCAGCAGAAACCGGTACACGGCTTCAACGGTACGGGGCTCCTGCACAGGGCCTGGCCGCGGGGTCGCGGACAGCGTCAGCCGCGAGCGCGGTCACGACCTCGCCGACCGGGTGCCGCCACTCGACGCTGCGGTTGTGGACCGTGTCGGTGCTGTCGGACCCGTACGTGCCGGGGATGTCGTACACCTGGGCGTCGCGGTCGAAGTAGTCGCGGACGACCCGGGAGCCCGTCTCGTCGTCGAGGACGTCGGTGAAGGGGTGGAACTCGGCCAGGTGGAGGAACCCTCCCGGCGCGACGAGCGAGGCCGCCGTCTCGGCCCAGCGGCGGATGTCGGGCAGCCGGCACAGGGCGCCCACACCGGTGTGGACGATGTCGTACGCGGGGTCCGGCACCGCTTCCACCGCGTCGTACACGTCGGCCGCGACGAAGGCCGCCCGGTCCTGACCGAGGCCGAGGTCGGCGGCGGGCGAGCGGGCCATGTCCACCGCGGGTTCGGAGCCGTCCCCCGCCTCCGCCCGTTCGAAGTCGCGCAGGGCGTCAGCGGGACGCTCCCCCACGCCTCAACGGCGTGGGGGGACCCCCAGGTCCCAGAGCGCGCGGTTGGCATCATGCCAGTCTGCGGGTATGGCGGAGCGCATGGCCGCGAAGTTATCCACAGGCTGGGGACCTCGCCAGCGAATTGTCGGCGAGGCCAGGCACTATGGGGCCATGACTGAGAGCCACGGGTCCGATTCGCGGGATCACCACAAGCAGGACAAGGCCATGCCGGACTGGGAGAAGCGCTTCCGGGCGCCTCGGGTGTCGCTGCCCGACTGGGCGGAGGACGCCCCGGACCGCTCCTTGTTCGTGTCGAACGCCACAGGGACGTACGAGCTGTACGCCTGGGACCGGTCGACGGACGAGCAACGCCAGGTGACCGACCGGCCGAACGGCACGACGGACGGCGTGCTCACCCCGGACGGCGCGTGGATCTGGTGGTTCGACGACAAGGACGGCGACGAGTTCGGCGTCTGGCGCCGCCAGCGGTTCGACGGCGGCGAGGACGAGCTCGCGGCGCCGGGCCTGGACCCGTCGTACCCGGCGGGCCTCGCCCTGGGCCGCGACGGCCGTACGGCGATCGTGGGCCGCTCGACGGACGAGGACGGCACGACGATCCATCTGGCCCGCACCGGCGAGCCCCCGCTGGAGATCTACCGCCACCGCGAGTCCGCGGGCGTCGGCGACCTCTCGCACGACGGCACGCTGATCGCCATCGAGCACACCGAGCACGGTGACGCGATGCACTCGGCGCTGCGCGTCCTGCGCCCCGACGGCACGGCGGTCGCCGAACTCGACGACACCAAGGGCGGCTCGAAGGAACTGGGCCTGGAGGTCCTGGGCTTCGCCCCGGTGGAGGGCGACGCGCGCCTGCTCATCGGCCACCAGAGGCGCGGCCGCTGGGAGCCGCTGGTGTGGGACGTGGCGACGGGGGAGGAGACGGACCTCGCGCTGGAACTGCCCGGTGACGTGAGCGCCGAGTGGTATCCCGACGGCACCGGTCTGCTGATCGCGCACAGCTTCGAGGCCCGCAGCGAGCTGTTCCGGTACGACCTGGGCCGGCGCGAGCTGGTGCGGATCCCGACCCCCGCGGGCTCGGTGTCGGGGGCGACGGCCCGTCCGGACGGCAGTGTGGAGTACCTGTGGTCGTCGGCGGCGCAGCCGTCGGCGGTGCGGTCGACGACGGGGCGCGTGGTGCTGGACCCGCCCGGCATGAAGTCCCCCGGCTCGGTCCCGGTCCAGGACGTGTGGGTGGAGGGCCCGGGCGGCCGTATCCACGCCCTCGTGCAGCGCCCCGAGGGCGTGGAGGGCCCGCTCCCGACGGTCTTCGACATCCACGGCGGCCCGACCTGGCACGACAGCGACGCGTTCGCGGCAGGTCCCGCGGCCTGGGTGGACCACGGGTACGCGGTGGTCCGGGTCAACTACCGCGGCTCGACGGGCTACGGGCGTGCCTGGACGGACGCGCTCAAGCACCGGGTCGGGCTGATCGAGCTGGAGGACATCGCTGCGGTACGGGAGTGGGCGGTGACGTCCGGCCTCGCCGACCCGGCCCGCCTGATCCTGACCGGCGGTTCGTGGGGCGGCTACCTCACCCTTCTCGGCCTCGGCACCCAGCCGGACGCGTGGAGCCTGGGCATCGCGGCGGTCCCGGTCGCCGACTACGTCACGGCGTACCACGACGAGATGGAGTCACTGAAGGCCCTGGACCGCACGCTGCTGGGCGGCACACCGGAGGAGGTGCCGGAGCGCTTCGAGGCGTCGTCCCCGTTGACGTACGTCGACCAGGTGAAGGCCCCGGTCTACATCTCGGCGGGCGTGAACGACCCGCGTTGCCCGATCCGGCAGATCGACAACTATGTGAAGCGGCTGGAGGCCCGGGAGGCGGTGCACGAGGTGTACCGCTACGACGCGGGCCACGGTTCGCTGGTGGTGGACGAGCGGATCAAGCAGGTGAGACTGGAACTGGACTTCGCGGAACGCCACCTGAGGGCTCCGCAGCAGCCCTAGCCCTCCCGGGCGTACGGAGCGGCCGTCCGCCCCACCGAGGTGAAGGGGCGCTGCCCCAGGGACGCGGGGCCGAAGGGGCGGCGGCCCCTGGGGATGGAACGGGTAGGGGCTTAGGCCGGGGGCGCAAACCCCCGGCCTAAGCCCCCGCCCGCTCCCGAGACCGCCTGCCCAACAGTTCCGCCAACCCCCGCCGTGTGGCGGCCAGCACCACCCGGTCCTCCTTCTGGAGGACGTAATCGTCGGGCAGCTCCCACACCCACCCCGAAGCGGCCGCACCCCCCGCCCGACTGTCCTCGTACGCCTCCTCCACCGCCGGCTCCTCCCGCCGCTCGTCGCGCCGTTCGTCCCGCCCGGTCCGATCCAGTGCCAGCACCCGCCAGGCACCCGCCCGAAAGGCCTGCCCGACGGTCTTGTCCTCCAGTTGCGGATGACCGCCCACGTCCATCGCCGCGAACAGCAGCACCCGCCGCTCGACGGGAATCGCGCCCAGGATCTGACGCCCCATCATCGCCCCGGCGAACGCGGGCGCGGCCAGATGCGTCACGCTCCGGCTGCGGGTGGACGCGTAGGGGTGCGCGGCCCGCAGGGTGCGGTAGACGGCGGTGGCGAAGTCGTCGTCGTACAGACGCAGGACCACACGGAGGTCGGGGCGGACGGAGCGCGCGTACAGGGCGGCTTCGAGGTTGGTCGTATCCGCACTGGTCACGGCCAGCAGCGCATGCGCCCGGTGGATCTTCGCCGCCTCCAGGACACCCTCCTGAGTGACGTCCCCGAGCACCACCGGCACCCGCAGCCGCCGCGCCGTCGCCAGCCCGCGCGCCTCGGGGTCGGCCTCGACGCACACCACGGGGATGTGCAGTTCCCGCAGCCGCGTCAGCACCCGGGTGCCGATCTTGCCCAGCCCGAGCAGAACCACGTGCCCGCCCAGCCCGCGCGGCGGTTTGCGCAGGGCGGACGCGGAACGGAACGTGCCGAGGGCCTCCAGCACAGCCGCCAGCAGCACCGGAAGCAGCAGCAGGCCCATCAGCCCGGACAGGAGCTGGAGGATCTGGCGGGCCAGACCCTGGTGGAGCGCGGGGTCGTTGATGGCGAAGAGGTCGAGGAGGGTCATGTAGGTGGCGTACAGCGGGTGTTCCCCGGTCACCACCGTCAGCGCGATGGCCAGCGCCGCCACACACCCCACCAGTCCGGCCAGCGACCACCGCAACCGCCGCGAGAACAGTGACGCGAAGGCCGGTACGACGCCCCGCCCGCCGCGGCTCGAAGGCAGGGACGGGCCGGCGTACGACACCTGCTCCAGGACGACCGTGCCACGCCCCCTTGCCCCCTGCACCGCCGCCGCGTCCGGCAGCAGCAGCGGCCCCTGCTCGCCATGGCCGGCCGAACCATCCGAACCATTCGAACCATCCGAACCGCCCGAACCTCCCGCTCCGGACGAGCCGTTGCCGGTCGTGGACAGCAGGGCCAGCGTGGCCAGCCCGGCAGCAGGCGCCTGACCGGGCCGCAGCGGCGGGCGTTCCACCGCGCGCAGCAGCAGGCCGTCCGTCTGCACGACCTTGGTGGTGCCGGCCACGGCGGAGGCGGCCAGCGCGGGGGCGGCCGTATCGGCGTCGGACAGGACAGTCGTGGAGGCGTCCAGAGCGGCGTCGCCGCTCCCCGTCGCCAACGTGGCCGCCTGGTCGAGGAGTTCCTCGATGTGCTGGCCCAACCGGCGGTTGTACAGGCGCAGGACGAGGCGGAGGCGGGGGTTGAGGCGGCGGGCGGTGAGGGCGGCGCGGATGTTGGTCTCGTCGTCGTCGTAGACGAGGGCGAGTGCGGCGGCCCGTTCCACGCCCGCGTCGGCGAACGCCTCCTCGGTGGCCTCGGCGGCCTCCAGCACCCGTACGCTCCCGGCCGGTTCGCTGCCGCCGACGGGCCCGCCGCCCGTCCCGCCACCGGCCCCGCCGCCCGCTCGGTTGACGGCCGCGTTCACCACCCGGTCGAGCAGCGCCGCCGACACCGCCCGGGCCCGGCCCACGACGGGCGGCCGTACCGTGCGTTCGGAGGGCGGCACGACGAGCGTGACCTGTTCGCCGTACACCCCGCGCAACTCGGCGGCCAGCCGGTGCGCGAGCCCGTCGTCGCCGCACACCACCATGTGCGCGGCCGCGTCACTCCCTAAGCCCTGATTCGGAACGCTCGCCACAAGGGGAAAGACTGCCTCACTGGGACGGGTGGTTCCACCGGCGCCCCCTCGGAACCTGAACGCCCGCGCCCGGCCGACCGTATGAGAGGGGAGGGAAACCAGCGCCCTTCCGCACCACCGGAGGTACCTCGCCCGTGGCGATCACCAAGACCGTCCCGCAGCGGACCGACGACCGCAGGGACCGGGAACGGCCCGGGGACGCGGAGCGGGCCGTGGACCCGAAGCGGCGGGCAGACCCGAGACCGACGGATGAGGGCCGCCACCTCAACTCCCCCCTCCTCCTCACCATGCTCATGCTCGTGCTGGTGCTTCTCCAGAGCCCGATCCGCCGCGCCCTCGCCGCACCGGTGATGCAGAGCTGGACGACGGTGTTCGTGGCGGTGATGGTCCAGGCGCTGCCGTTCCTGGTGCTGGGCGTGCTGCTCTCGGCCGCGATCGCGGTGTTCGTGCCGCCGTCCTTCTTCGCCCGCGCCCTGCCCCGCCGTCCCGCCCTCGCCGTCCCGGTCGCCGGAGCGGCGGGCGCGGTGCTGCCCGGCTGCGAGTGCGCGTCCGTGCCGGTGGCCGGAGCGCTGGTCCGGCGTGGCGTCACCCCGGCCGCGGCGCTGGCGTTCCTGCTGTCCGCCCCCGCGATCAACCCGATCGTGCTGACGGCGACCGCCGTAGCCTTCCCCGGCAATCCGGAGATGGTCCTGGCCCGCCTGGTCGCGAGCCTGCTGGTGGCCTGCGCGATGGGCTGGCTGTGGCTGCGCCTCGGCCGTACCGAATGGCTGCGACCGCCTTCCCGCCTGTCCTACGACGGCCAGAGCAAGGGCGAGGCCTTCTGGGGCTCCGTCCGGCACGACGTGATGCACGCGGGCGGCTTCCTGGTGGTCGGCGCGATGGCGGCCGCGACCCTCAAGGCGGCGGTTCCGGAGAGCTGGTTGCGCGCGGCGGCCGACAACCCGGTGCTGGCGGTCCTCGCCCTCGCGGTCCTCGCCGTGGTGCTGTCGATCTGCTCGGAGGCGGACGCCTTCGTGGCGGCGTCACTGTCGCAGTTCTCGCTCACGGCCCGCCTCACCTTCCTGGTGGTGGGCCCGATGATCGACCTGAAGCTGTTCGCGATGCAGGCGGGCACCTTCGGCCGCGCCTTCGCCCTGCGCTTCGCACCGGCCACCTTCGCGCTGGCCGTGGTCGTGTCGGTGCTCACGGGGGCGGTGATCCTGTGAACCGCCAGGCCCAGGCCGCCGTCCTGTTCCTGCTGGGTGCGTCCCTCCTGCACGCGGCCACGACCGACCTCTATCTGCGGTACGTCAAACAGGGACTGCGCCCGCTGGTGCTGGTGTCCGGCGCGGTGCTGATCGCGGCGGCGGTGGCGACGGTCTGGTACGAGCGGAAGCGGACGCGGGCGCAGCAGCAGCGCGAGGCCGACCAGGACGCGCGGCACGACACCGACGAGGACCGGCACACGGAGGCCCACCCCCACCGCGAACCCCGGGTCTCCTGGCTACTCGTCCTCCCCCTCTTCGCCCTGATCCTGGTGGCCCCGCCCGCCCTCGGCTCCTACAGCGCGACCCGCGCCGGTACGGCCCTCCAGGAACCCCTCGCCTATCCGTCCCTCCCCGCCGCCGACCCCCTGCGCCTCAGCGTGGTCGACTACGCGGGCCGCGCCGTCTACGACCACGGCCGCACCCTCCACGACCGCCGCGTCCAGCTCACCGGCTTCCTGGCCCTGGACCGCGACGGCACCCCCTACCTCGTCCGCATGGCCCTCAACTGCTGCGCCGCCGACGCCCAGCCGGTCAAGGTCGCCCTCGCCGGCCGGATCCCCCCGGTGCTCCAGCCGGACACCTGGCTCCAGATCACCGGCACCTACACCCCGCGCCGCGTCAAGGACCCGGTCAACGGCGGCCCGATCCCGTTCATCGAGGTCACGGAGGCGAAACCGGTGAAGGAGCCGACCGACCCGTACGACGAGAGCTGGAACAACTGACTCCGACGGGACGCTCCGCGTACCCCTGACGCGCGAGGGGTAAGGGGCCGCTGTGGGGGAACGGGCGCAGGGACTGGAGGCGGCGCGGGTCGCCGAGATACTGGTGCGGCGGCCGGGCGGACCGGCCGGTCGCCGCGGTTCGGGATACCGGGTGGGCGAGGCGTGCGTGCTGACGGCCGCTCATGTCGTGGCCGGGCCGGTGGCCTCGGTACGGGTGCGCTTCGACGCGGACCGGCCGGGGGAGTGGAGCGCCGAGGCGCGTGTCGTGCTGCTGGCCGAGTCCGCGGACCTCGCGCTGCTGGAGCTCGCCGACCTCCCGCCCGGTCGGCCCCCGGTCGGCCCGCCCCGCTACGCGGCGGTGCCGGACGCCGATGTGACCCTGCCCTTCAGCGCGATGGGCTTCCCCCGCTTCAAGCTGCGCGAGGACACCGCGCACCGCCTCGACGACGGATCCCCCAGCCAGTACCGGGACTCGTGTCATGTCTCGGGCAAGATCTCCGTCCTGTCCAACCGCCGTGCGGGCACGCTGGAGCTGGCCGTCCTCACCCCGCCCGCCGAGGTCGAACCGGAACGCTCGCCGTGGGAGGGGATGTCGGGTGCCGTGGTGTGGTGCGGCGGCAGCGTGATCGGCGTGGTGAGCGCCCATCACCGCTCGGACGGCCTGGGCAGGCTCGCGGCCGGGCGGGTGGAACGCTGGTACGACGCCCTCGCCCCCGCCGAGCTGGAACTGCTCCAGCGGTACGGCGGACTGCCCCCGCGGGGCGCGCTCGCCCTCGCCGACGGCGCCCTTGACGCCCGCCCGGTCCCCGCCCTGGCCGGTCTGCCCGCGGATCTGCCGCTGCGGGAACTGGCGGACCTCGTCGACGCCCTGACGGCGCTTCCGATGCTGCGCGGCGGGAGCGGGACGGAGCTCCTCCTGGAGAGCATCGACGGCCGGATCGCGGCCCACACCCCCCGCGACCCCAGGCTGCGGATGGCGATCTACGGCATCGTGCGCACCTGCCTGCGCTACCCGGGCACACTCGACCAGTTCCTGGAAGCCGTGCGTCTGCTGGAGGGGCCGTCCCCGGAAGTGGAACGCGTGGACCGTGCGGCGGCCGGACTCGCGCGGCGCATCGGGTGACGCCGACGGGTTCGCGGCAGGTACTCAAGGGGCCCGACGGTGTGGGCCATTGGCTGACTTGATGTAGTGGCGCGGCCGGGATACGGGGTTTCGACATGTGCCCTGCTGGGTCATCATGGTTGAGGCACCGACAGCGCTGACTGGTAGGTACGGGAGGGGACTTGGCAGCCGTGGAGGAAACGATGCCTGCCGTCGAGTCCGGTCTCGTCGATCTCTCGGGGGTCTCTCTTGAAGCGCTGCGCTCCATGGACGGCACCGTCTTCGGCGAGTCGCTGGAGCAGGTGGTGCACGACATCGACGGCCCCCAGGGCATCACTGCGGGGGGCTACAACGGGTCCCGCTTCGACGCCTGACGAGGTGATCGACCCGGAGTGGTGGGGCGTCCGTGGCCGCTGAAGCCACGACCACGCGGGATCGCCTGCCCTTCCATCGGCTCTCGTCGGACGGCGTTCTGGCTCTCGCGCGGGGCGAGGGCGACGACACGGTGCTGAAGGCACTGATCGGCGCGGAGCGCAGCCGTCGACTCCTGCTGCTGCGGGCACTGGACAAGGAGCTGTCCCGGCGCGGTCCGGCCGCACCCCGGGGAGCCTCGGCTCCGTACGCGGAGGCCTGGGCCCTGCTGGAGCGTGCCCAGCGGCGCGCGCCCGAGGCGTTCGAGGACGTCCTGATGTCCCCCAACACCGGGATGTGGGCCTCACTCGCGGTCCGCAGGGTCAGGGGGTGGGTGGCCGAGGAAGAGGCGCCGCAATGGGTGGTCACGGGGCATCTGGCGGCGCTGGCCGCCGCCGCGGCGGCGCGGGCCGGACTGGACTTCTCGATCACCGTTCCCGTGCGTCACGGGCTGGTGCTGCTGCCGACACTGGGATGCGCGGTTCTGCCGGACACCGAACCATGGAGCACAGCCCGGGTCATGGGCCGCGAGGGCCGGTTACGGATCACGGGTGCGGGTGGTGAGGTGGAGGTCGCACCCGGATGGAACCGGCGTGGCCCGGGCTGGCTGCCGGTGCGCCGGATGGCGCTGGGGTCTGCCGAGACGGCGAAGTCCCTGGTGCTGGAGGAGTTGGACCCTTACCGGACCTTCCCCCGCCCCAGCGAACCCCGCCCGATGGCGGAGGCGGAGGCGCAGGCGTGGGCGTCGCTCCTCGCCGGTGCCTGGGAGGTGCTGCAGCGCGATGATCCGGTGAGCGCCGGGGCGATGCACCTGGGGCTGATGTCGGTGGCTCCCACCCCGGCGAGAGAAAGGTTTCGGCCTTACAGCTGCACGGCCTCCGCCGCGTTCGGCGGGGTCGTGGCCTCCCGCCCGGACGACGCCGCCCAGCTCGCCGCGACCTTGGTGCACGAAGTCCAGCACATCAAACTGGGCGGCCTGATCCACCTGGGACCACTGACCGTGCCGGCACCGGACCCCCAGGTGCCGGAAGAGCTGTTCTACGCCCCCTGGCGCGACGATCCCCGTCCGCTGGACGGTCTGCTCCAGGGCATCTACGCCTTCCTGGGGGTGACCCGGTTCTGGCGCGCGCACCGGCACGCCGCCGACCCGGCGTACGCCCCGCTGGCGCACTTCGAGTTCGCGCTCTGGCGAGGCCAGGTGTGGTCCACGCTGAACCGGGTCCGTGGCCATGAGCGACTCACATCGCTGGGACAGCGTGTCGTGGACGGCCTGAGCGAGCGCTGCGCGCAGTGGCTGGCCGACGAGGTGCCCGTGGCGCCGCTGCGGCTCGCCGAGGACGCCGCGCACGACCACCTGGCCCGCTGGCGGGCCCACCACTTGCGACCGTCGGCCGCGGCCGTCGAGGACGCCGTACAGGCCTGGCAGCGCGGCGCCCCCCAGCCGCCGGCCGCCCTGGCCGATGACCCCGTGCTGGCCCCGGACACCGAGGTCCGGTTTCTGGACAGCGCGGCCGTCCTCACCCGGCACCGGCTCAGCGAGCCCGAGGGAAGCTGGCGGCACACCGCCGCCGCGTACGGCGCCAAGGCCGGGGGCGTCGACGGCGCCGACTCGGCCGACGTGCTGCTGGCCTGCGGTGACCTTGCCGGAGCGCGGGCCGCCTTCGCCGCCCGGCTGGCCGACAAGGGGGCGCCGGCGGCCGCCTGGGTCGGCCTGGGGCGGGCCTTGGCCGACGATCCGGCCCACGCGGCGGCGTCCCGCCTGTTGCTCGGCTTCCCGGAGCGTGCCCGAGCCGTGCAGGACGCCTTGGAGTCGGCGACGGGACGGGGCGCGGACCCCATCGGCCTGGCGACCTGGCTGGCACGCCACCCGAGCTGACCGGACGACACGGCGCGCACCGCGTCCCCGGAACTCGCCCGGCGGGGCGAGGCCCATGGCCCCGCCCGAGCACAGGCTCCTACAGCGGCAGCGGGTCGATGTCGCAGTTGGCCCGCTCGCGGTCCCTGAACTGCACGGTGGCCGGGTGCGGAGTGCCGTGCTCCGCGCGCAGCCGGGGTGCGTCGAGCACGCGCTCCATGCGCGCCACGGTGTCCTCGCGCAGGGCGCTGCCCTGGGCCTGAGCGCCGACGGAGACGAGGTCCATCGCCAGGTTGCCGGCGCACGCCAGCGTGGTCGGATGGTTATCCCCGAAGGTGACGCGGCACAGGGCCAGCGTGTCCTCACCCCGGCGCCGCGCGTCCTCGTGCCGGTCGAGCGCGGCCAGGTCGCTGGCCAGGTTGATGGCGCAGATCAGGGAGAGCGGATGAGCGGCGCCGAGCCGGTCGGTGAGTGAGGCCAGTGCCGTCTCGTCCAGGCGGTGCGCCTCCTCGGGTTTGCCGAGCAGGCGCAGGGTGACGGCGAGGTCCACGTCGGCGGAGAGCACGTGCGGGTGGTGCGGGTCGTAGATCTGCCGGTATCCCTCGCTGGCCTTGAGGCCCCGGGTCCTGGCCGCCTGCAGATCGCCGTTCTGGCGCAGTGCCACCGACAGGGTCAGCGCGGAGGCCAGCGACTGGGGGTGGGTCTCGCCGTAGCGGCGGATGAACATCGCGTGCGCCTCGGTGGCCAGCTCCAGCGAGCGCACATGGTCGCCTTCCTTGCGGCAGGCCTCGCTGAGCTGGCGCATCGCCCCGATCGTGGCGGGGTTCTCATGACCGAACACTTCCCGGTAGGCCGCCAGCACGGTCTCGTGCAGCGATCGGGCGCCGACGTAGTCCCCCGTCTCGCGCACATCGATGGCGACGCCGCTCTCGGTGATCAGAGTCCGCCGGTCGTCACGGCCGTACAGACGCAGCTTCAGCGCCAGTGTGCGCTGGTCGAGTTCGAGCGCCTGGCGGAAGTCACCGACCAGACGCAGACTCACCCCGAGGTTGTGCGCGATGTTGAGGGTGGTCGGGTCGTCCTCGCCGAAGGCCCTGCGGGCGCGTTCGTACGCGATCTTGTCCAGCTCGGCGCCGGTGGCGAACCGGCCCTCGACCCGCCGTACGGCGGCTTCGAGCTGGAGGGCGTCGAGGGCGTCCTCCCGGGTGTCCTCGCCCTCGGCTGGGGCGGTGCGCTCGTAGACCTCCCGGAGGTGGGTGACCAGCCGGCCGGCGTCGTCGAACCGCCCCACCACCCAGTACATGAAGCACAGCCACTGCCCCATCAGCAGCGTCTGCTGGTCCTCCTCGCCGAAGATGGTCAGCCAGGACTCCCAGGCCTGCTCCGAGAAGTCGAGCGACACCTCGTGGTCGCCCCAGTAGTAGAGGTACTCGGCGATGTTCCTGACCAGCTGGCGCACCCACGGCTGGTCGGACTTGATCGCGTCCGCGGCGATGACATGGCTGTAGAGCTCCGCGTAGCGGGGCCAGCTGGCCGGGTCGTTCGGGGACTTCGGGTCCGCGGCGGCCATCAGGGTGTGGGCGCCATGGCGCATGCGAGATTGCTCCTCGGAGGTCATGCGGTTGTTCAGGACGAGCTGCACGAGGCGGTGCATCTCGATGGAGTTCGTGCGGTGGTCGATGCGGGCGAGGGAGTAGCGGTTCACCTCCCTTATCGCGCGCGCGAGTTTCATCGGGTCGTTCAGGGCGGCGTCCAGCTCCGGGAAGATGCTGCTGTTGCCGAGGCCCGAGAAGATGGACCGCGAGATCGGGTCGGGAGCGAAGTAGGAGCACAGCTGCAACAGGCGCAGTGCTGCGGGGCTGCGGGTCTCCAGGTGGTCCAGGGAGACGTTCCAGGCCGCGGCGACCGGCAGTTGGTAGTCCGGCGGCGGGGCCACTTCCAGCAGTTCCATGCGCTTGTTCTCGAACAGCCGCAGATACTCGGAGGCGGGCATGCCCGTCTCGGCGCGCCAGGCGGCGGCCTGCTCCAGGGCCAGCGGCAGATCGCCCAGCGCCTCGGCCAGCGCGTCGGCTTCGTCGTCGTGCAGGGGCGGCCCGGAGCGGCGCAGCAGCTCCTTGCTCTCCTCCCGGGTGAACACGTCCACTTCCAGGGACCCGCCCACCTGTCCCCACCGCCGGTTGCGGGAGGTGACGAGGATGGTGCCGTTGCCGCCCTGCGGGAAGTAGTGGCGGACCTGCTCGGGGTTGTCGGCGTTGTCGAAGATGAGCAGCCAGCGGGAGTACGGCCGGCCCTCGCGCAGCGCCTCCCGGACCGCGGGACCGGCGATGTTGGCCTCGGTCGTGGTCACCAGACCCAGCCGCTGGGCCAGTTCCACCAGCGCCTGGCCGATCTGCCCCGGCCGCTCCGCGGGAATCCACCACACGATGTCGTACTCCGACTGGTGGCGGTAGGCGTACTCGATCGCGAGCTGTGTCTTGCCGACGCCGCCCATGCCGTGGATCGCTTCCGGCAGCACCGTGGTCGTGCCTTCCCGCAGGCGCTGGTCGAGCAGCTCCAGCAGGGCGGTGCGACCCGTGAAGTTCGGGTTCCGCGGCGGTAGGTTCCCCCAGACACGCGGCCGTGTCGTCCGGTCCTCCTCCACGGTGCGCTGGGGTGTTGTCGACATCTGAGAGGCTCCTTCAGAAGCGGGCCGGGACTGAGGACGCGGTTTGACCGCCGCCGTGGCCGAACCGGGGGGTGCGGTTCCCGGTGACGTACGGGGCGGTTTTTCCAGGCTGACGGCGTATCGCCGATCGTGCCAGCTCAGCACCCTCGTCAACATGGCGGCACGCTGGCCATAACGCCCGGACAAAGCACGCAAAGCGGTCAGCTCCACCCGGAGGAACGCGATGTTACGGCTGTTGACGCGCGGCATCGCCAGGGTGTCGAGCGGCTCGGTGGGGTCGGGCAACAGCGAGCGGGTCGCGGGGTCCGCGGCCAATAAGGCGCGTACGTCGTGCAGGACCCGGGCGGTCGCGCTGCGGCGGCCCAGCGCCAGCAGTTCCTCGCGGGTGTTCGGTGCGAAGGTGAACGCCACGTCCGCCGGACCCTCGTTCTCCGTCCGGGTGGGCCGGACCAGACCGCTCAGCAGCAGTTCGGAGACATGCACCGGGCCCGCGTTCGGGGCGCTCTCCATGACGGTACGGATGAGCGGCAGGCTCAATGACGCGGCAGCCAGCCGGGTCGCGAGCATGAACGCGGTGGGGCTGGCGGCGGCTCTGAAGTCGGAGACCCGTTCCGCGGCGGGCACGGTGCTGTGCGGGTCGGGCACGTCCTCCGCCCAGGGCAGGGCACGGGCCGCGTCGGGCCTGCGCTTCCACTCCCGCGCCTGGATGGCGGACAGATCCCGCCATTCGGATGCCGGCCCGGCCACCAGTCGGACCAGGGACTCCGCCGAACGGTGGGTCAGGGCGAGAACGGGGACGACCACGGCGTCACCCTCGGATCCGGACTCCTCGGCGTCCGGTAATCCGGCCGGGACCTCGCGTCCCTCCCAGTCCCATTCCCGGTTGGCCGCCCAGGCGTGCGGGGCGCGGATGCGTACCCGGTGCACGTCCAGCCCGGTACGGAACCACAGCCGCTGGGGAAGCAGGTGCACCACGGCTACGGGGCACCTGCGCCCCGCTTCGCGCAGCAGCGGCTGTACGGCGCCCAGCCGCCAGCCGACCGCCAGGGCGTCGGTCAGCACCAGCACCACCCGGCGCAGATCCGCGGAGGCGGGGGCGAGCGGCTCCTCGGTGCTCACCCGCGCCGCGTCCGTCTCGTCGGTCCCGAGCAGGCGCACCCGCCGCACCCGGGTGAACCGCCCCGACTGCCGCAGCTCGTCGAGCAGTTCGTCCACCGAACGGTCCCACACCCGCATCGTCGGGTGGGTGTCGAGGACGAGTACCGCCTCCGTGAGCTGCGGCCCGTCCTTCCGTCCGAGCCGTCCGAGGGCCCTCGCGGCCTCACGACGTGCCCGCGCAGCCCGTGCCGGTCGCTGACCATCGTCGTCACGCATAGGTGCTCTCAAGGCGTCGAAGTGACGGTGAGAGTGCTGGGGAGTCGCGCAGACCCCGGGCATGCGTGACATCCACGGTCAAAGCCTTGCAGTGCGTGCACTGCGGAAGCAAGTGCGTACGGGGGCTCGCGCACGGTGTGCGCATGGGCACGTCAGGGGCGGGGAAGCGGGTGCGACACAGACGCGGACCAGCGGATGCACGCTGCTGCATATCGGGGCAGCCCCTCTCGCCGCGGGCGGATGGACCCTGGGTCCGTGCCATCTGTGCCACCCGTGCCCGGCCTCCGCCTCCGCCCCCGGTCACGGCTTCACCGGCCGGTGGTCGGGCCCGGGAGGGCCGGGTCTGCGTTCCGGATCGTCGAGCAGGATCGCAAGATGGCGTCCCACGTGGTTGTCCCAGCCCTCCGGCCCCATGGCCAGAGCTTCCTTGCGCCATTTTCCGGTCCGCTCCAGCAGACCGGCCAGCCCGCGGTCCTGCACGATGTCGGCCACCGCCTCCTTGAAGGAGGGGTCGGAACAGTCGCCGCGGTGCCAGAGCATGGCCGGTATGCCCGACCGCAGTCCCGCGAGGTACTCCTGACGGCCGGTCACGGAGTCGGTGCCCGGGGGTTCGCTGAGCACCAGACAGACCGCCTGCTCGTCCTCCTTCAACTCCCGCTCCAGATGGAAGTGGGAGCGGCCCGGACGGTTCCAGTGCGAGTGGGTGTCGGCCGGCCGCTCCTTGAACTGGCGCCATTTGTTGTGCCACGGCCGGTGCCAGGCGGCCTTGCGCAGGCGCTCGAACGACCGTACGAGCACCGCGTAGTCCATCACCAGCGGTGTCGGCGAGGCCGAGTCCGACTCCTTGTGCCACCACTCGACCGGCTCGCCGAGCAGTTCCCAAGGGAGGATGAACTCGAGCACGACCGGCTGACGCAGGTCCGACCAGCGTTCCTCGGTCTGCTCGATGAGGAGCTCGACCTCCGAGGGAAGCTGGTCGCGGTGCAGGTGCAGCGTCTCGCCGGGCACCGGATGCCAGCCCTCCGCATCCGACTGCCGCCAGTGGGAGAGGTAGTACCGCTCGGGATCCACCCCGTCGGGTTCGAACTGGATCATCAGATACGCCGGTACCAGCGAAGGGGGCGGCTGGGCAACTCCGCTGCGCTGCCATTCCGCCAGCTTCTCCTCCAGCTCCCAGGCGCGGGCCTGCCGACGGAGCCAGCGGCGCAGCTCCTCGGCCGCCGGCGCCTGTCCGTCCTCCATCAAGTGGTCGGCGGCCAGCGACAGGAACGCCATGCTCACCGGTAGGTCCTTCGCGCCGGAGTTGTCGCCGGCCAGCCGCAGGAACACCGTCCAGCCCGTGTCGCACCACGGGGGAAGCTCCTGGGTGCGTGAGCGGCTCGCCCGCCGCGCCAGGGTCGCGAGGGTGGACGACGACCGCATCTCC
This sequence comes from Streptomyces sp. SD31, assembly GCF_052068475.1. NCBI lineage: Bacteria > Bacillati > Actinomycetota > Actinomycetes > Kitasatosporales > Streptomycetaceae > Streptomyces > Streptomyces sp. SD31. The sequence continues at coordinate 700,901 of NZ_JBQHCX010000001.1, forward strand.
CGGAGTATGTGCCGCAGGGGGAGCAGATCGGCGCCGTCGAAGAAGTCCACGGCCTCCCACTCGTCCACCAGGGGCCGCAGCGTCGTCACGGCGACGGACTGCTGCTCGACGTAGCCCAGGCAGCGCACCAGACACGGCAGCCCGTCCGGTATCTGGGTGCACTGCTCGACGAGGTGCAGCAGCCACGGCCGCAGCGACTCGTTGCGCAGGGGTTCCACGGGCGAGCCCAGTTCCTGGCTGAGCATGGTCACCAGCAAGTCGACGCTGGTCGGCTGCCGCATGGTGGTCGATTCCTGGAGTACGTCGACGACCTCGGCCATCAACTCGTTGCGAACCCGTGCAGGGCTGCGCCCTTCCACCCCCGTGACCTCCCGATCGCCACCAGTCGTCATCGAGTTCCTACCGACAGTCGTCGACCCAGCGTACGGCCACAACTCCAGCCACGTCAGGGGCGCGAAGCGCGCGGATCAGCGTTCCGCGTCGGTCTCGTCCCCGGCGATCAGCACAGTGCGCCGCGTTCCGTCCGGCGCGACCAGTTTGGGCTCCAGGGTGAGGCTGATCCGGTGCGTCCGTGACGACTCCGACTGGGTGTCACCGCCCGCCTCGACGACCCAGAACCGCACCTTCCCGGCTGCTCCGCCTCTGCGCCCCACCATGACGGTCGCCTCGATCTCCACCGCCCCGAGCTCGAACCGCACCGGCGCGGCCGACCCGTCCGCCAGGGCCGCGTTCAGCTCGTGACGCAACTCCCGGATCATTTCTGCGAGTTCGATCACTTGGGGATCGTAGCGGCGCACACGGGACCCGGCAGCCCCCTGCGTCGGACCTTCGCGAACTCGCCTCGATTCACCGCTGACCGGATGGCCCCTTGCCGTCGCCGGGGAGGCCCCTTACTGTGAACCACAAATCTGATGGACCGTCAGATTCGGATCGTGATCCGGTTTTCCGGCGGTCCGCCGGCAGGCACGAGGCAGGCACTAGGGGGCCAGACGTGGCGACCGCCAACCGCAGCACCACCGACAGCAGCACCAAGGATCTGCCCAAGGTCATCAGCGTGGACGATCACGTGATCGAGCCCGCGCACCTCTTCGAGACCTGGCTTCCGGCCAAGTACCGGGACCGGGGCCCGAAGCCCCTCACCGCCGGGATCGGCGAACTGGAGTACATCGGCGGGAAGTACCGGTTCACCACGGACCCGGACGGCCAGATCACCGACTGGTGGGAGTACGAGGGCGACCTCTTCCCGTACAAGCGCATCATCGCGGCCGTCGGCTTCTCCCGGGACGAGATGACGCTGGACGGCATCACCCGCGAGCAGATGCGGCGCGGCTGCTGGGACCCCAAGGCGCGGCTGGCGGACATGGACATCAACCATGTCGAGGCCTCGCTCTGCTTCCCCACCTTCCCCCGCTTCTGCGGCCAGACCTTCGCCGAGGCCAAGGACAAGGATGTCGGGCTGGCCTGCGTGCGCGCCTACAACGACTGGATGGTCGAGGAGTGGTGCGGCGACAGCGGCGGCCGGCTGATCCCGCTGTGCCTCATCCCGCTGTGGGACATCGACCTCGCGGTCGCGGAGATCCACCGCAACGCGGCGCGCGGGGTGCGCGCGGTGACGTTCAGCGAGATCCCGACCTATCTGGGCCTGCCTTCCATCCACTCCGGTTACTGGGACCCGTTCTTCGCGGCCTGCGAGGAGACCGGCACGGTCGTCAACATGCACATCGGCTCCTCCTCCCAGATGCCGGCCGCGTCCCCCGACGCCCCGCCCGCCGTCCAGGCGTCCCTGTCCTTCAACAACGCCATGGCGTCGATGATGGACTTCCTCTTCTCCGGGGTCCTGGTGAAGTTCCCCCGGCTGAAACTCGCGTACAGCGAAGGCCAGATGGGCTGGATCCCGTACGCCCTCGAACGCGCCGACGACGTCTGGGAGGAGCACCGGGCCTGGGGCGGCGTGAAGGACCTGATCCCGGAGCCGCCGTCGACGTACTACTACCGCCAGATCTTCTGCTGCTTCTTCCGCGACAAGCACGGCATCGAGGCCATCGAGACGGTCGGCGTCGACAACGCGACCTTCGAGACGGACTACCCACACGTCGACTCGACCTGGCCGGACACGAAGCGGGTGGCCGCGGAGCACGTGGGCGGTCTCTCCGACGAGGTGGCCTACAAGCTGCTGCGGGGCAACGCGATCCGGATGCTCGACCTGTCCTTCGACCAGTGACGCAGCGGGCTCGACAGGCGGACGGCCCAGTCGTCCGCCAGGCCTCCGCCACTGCCATGCGCGCCGCTCGTTCCGCCGGGTCCAGGTGGGCCGACGGGCTGGTCGCCTGGTCCTTCCGCTTGCGGTGGGAGAGTCCGCCAGCCCCGTCCCAGCCCCTGCTGCGGCTCCGCCGAGCGCGTGCGCGGGGCGGCCCCGTCGGTGTTCGGTTGCCTCTCCGTCACCGGATGGCGGCGGTCACCGGCCCGGCGGATACCACCAGTCGAAGGAGGCCAGTGCCCGCGCCCTGGCCTCGGCCACTGCCATGCGCGCCGCTCGTTCCGCCGGGTCCAGGTGGGCCGACTGGCCGGTCGCCTGGCCCTCCCACTTGCGGTAGAGGAGCCCCACCTCCGCCGAGAACCAGCCCCGGCTCACGGAGTTGAGGGCGAGCAGCAGGCCCGTGTCCTCGGAGGCGGGGAGCGCCATCCAGCCGCCGAGGGCGAGCAGGAGGTCCCGGCGTACGCAGAGGGTCGCCGGGTGGACCGGGGCGCGGAAGTCGTTCGCCTTCCAGAAGTCGAGTACGGCGCCTCGCTCGACGGGCCCGTCGTCGGGGTCGCCGGGGAATCCGGCCGTCGTACCGTCCGGCAGGAGATCCAGGACCCGGGAGGTCGTCCAGCCGATGGTCCGGTCGGCTTCCAGGACCGCCAGGTCACGGGCGAGGGCACCCGGGGTGAGCTGGTCGTCGGCGTCGAGGATCTTCACGTACTCGCCCTCGGCGTGCGCGAGCGCGATGGTGCGCGCCACGCCGGGCCCCCCGGGCCGGCCCTGGCGGAACGTCACGCGCGCGTCATCGGGGACGTACGGGCGGACCTGGTCCGTCTTCCCGTCCTCCTGGATCACCCACCGCCATTCCCACCCCGCCGGCAACTCCTGCGCGCGCAGCGACTTGTGGGCGTCCGGCAGGAACGCCGCCGAAGGGCCGTGGACAGCCGTGACGATGATGACGCGCCGACCCACCGCGGCACTCACCACCTTTCCAGGAGAGTGGTGAAAAGCAGTTCCGTGCGGTCCCCGGGCAGCGTCACCTCGGAGATCTCCACCACGCGGTCGATGATGTCGTACGACGTCTTGCGCAGCAGGATCACCGGCGCCCCCGGCGGCAGGCCCAGCTCCCACGCCTGCCGAGGCGTCGCCGGCCGCGCGGTGACCCGTTCCTCGACCCGGCCCACCTCGATGCCGACCGTGTGGAGCTGGTTCTGGGTGCCGCCCGGCCAGGGCTCGTGGGAGTCGTCCAGAAGAGCGGGGTTCGCGGCGATCATGGCGCGGACGAGGTAGGACGTCACGAGGCTGAACGGGGCGCTCTCGGCCGAGCACCGCGTCCGGTAGACGCGCTCCAGGAGCGGGGTCCCCTCCGGCACGCCGAACGCGTCCGCCAGTTCCGGGGGCGCGGCGACCTCCCGGTACCGCGCGTGGAAGACGAGGTCCCGCACCTGAAGCCCGGTGTCGCGCTCCGTGGCCCCGGTCGCGGCCCGCGTGGCGAGCGGGCGGCGTGCCCGGTCCTTCTCCCACTGGTGCCGGTGGTTGTCGCGGAGCATCGGGGTGCGGGGGCGTCGCAGGTCGTCCACGATCACTTCGTACGCCTTTGGCACAGGATCAGCGTACGACTCCGCGAAAGCTCCCGCCGGGCCGGGCAGGTCCCGGGCCGGCGGCGCCGCGGACATGAGAAGGCCCGACCGCTGGCGACGGGGGATGCACCAGCGATCGGGCTGAGCCCACAGTAACAAGGCTGTCTGCCTCGCGGGAGCCGCCCGCTCGGCTGCGGCCCGGGGTTGTGATCGGGATCACGGAAACCGCTCTCGATCGAACCCCCGTCATGTCACTTGAGTTCCCGCCCCGTCACTGAGCGCATGGAGCGCGGCCGTACCCGCTCTTACCGGGGTTTACGGCCTGCTCGGATCTACCGCGTGCACGGGTCCACCGCGGGGTCTACCGCCGGCACGGGGTCTACCGCCGGAACAGGGCTCCCGCCGGAACGGGGCTACCGCCGGCACGGCGGCTCGTACGACAGCCGAGGCAGATACTCATGCCACTTCTCCCGCGTCAGCACGCCCTGTGTGCTCGAGCAGACGTGGCGGATCGCCTGGTCGACGTCCAGATTCCACAGCCGGATGGTGTCGGTGCCGCTGGAGACGCCGAGCATGTGGCTCGTCGGGCTGAACGACAGGAAGTTGCCCGTCTTGGCGTTGGGGCTCATCGCCTGGCCGACGGCGGAGGCGTCGGACGGGGAGGTGACGTTCCACAGCCGGACCGTGTTGTCGTTGCCGCCGCTGGCCAGATAACGCCCGCCCTCCCTGAACGTCAGGGAGACGACCGCTTCGGTGTGGCCGGTGAGGGGGTCGCCGTGCGGAGTCGCCTCGCGCGGGTCGGTGACGTCCCACAGCCGTACGGTGTCGTCGTCGCTGCCGCTGGCCAGCGTATGGCCGTCGGGGCTGTAGGCGAGCGCGTTGACCGGCCCGGCGTGCCCGGTGAGCGGGGCGCCGAGCAGGGTGGGACGGCGGGGGTCGGTCACCTTCCACAGCCGGATCGTGGCGTCCGCGCTGCCGCTGGCGAGGGTACGGCCGTCCCGGCTGAAGGCGAGGGAGTTGATGTAGCCGGTGTGCCCGGTGATGGGCGGGCCGAGCGGCACGACATGGGCGGGGTCGCTGACGTCCCACAACCGGAGGGTGCGCTCGTCCCAGGCGGTGGCCAGCGTGCGCCCGTCCGGGCTGTACGCCAGCGCGTCGGGGCCCATGAACCGGGTGCGCAGCATGATGGGGGAGTCGTAGGCGACCGGGCGTGCCGGATCGCTGACATTCCACAGGCGCACACTCTGCTCGCCCGTCGTCACCGCGAGCGTGCGGCCGTCGGGCGAGAACACCTGGGAGCGCTGGCCGGTGTCCCCGGGCAGGAACGGCTTGCTCAGCGCCACCGGCCGGGCAGGATCCCGTACGTCCCACAGCCGGATCCGTCCGTCCCGCGCGGCCGTGGCGAGCACCTTGCCGTCCGGGCGGAACGCCCCGTTGCCGCCGGTCATGTCCGCCGTCGGAATCGACCACAGCCGGACCTTGCTGTCGCCGCTGCCGGTGGCGAGCGTACGGCCGTCGGGACTGAACCCGAGCGCGTACATCTCCCCGCTGGCGCCCGCGAGGGGCTCGCCGACCTGCGAGGGATACTCCCGGTCGCTGACGTTCCACAGGCTCGCGGTGCTGTCCGCGCTGGCGGCGGCGAGCATATTGCCGGCCGGGTTGAAGGCCACCGACCAGATGGGGCCGGTGTGCCCGGTGAGCGGGGAGCCGAGCTGGCCGCCGTGACGGGGATCGGAGATGTCCCACAGCCGGATCGTGTCGTCCGAGCTGCCGCTGGCGAGGGTGCGGCCGTCCGGGCTGAAGGCGACGGAGTGCACCAGGGCGGTGTGGCCGGTCAGCGTGGAAAGCGCCTTCGGCCGGTCCGGTTCGGACACGTCCCACAGCCGGATCGTCTTGTCGTCGCCCCCGGCCGCCAAGGTGTCGCCGTCGGGGCTGAACGCCACGGACCGCACGGCGGCCCCGGCCCCGGTCAGCGTGGCCGCCGCCTCGGGCCGCTGGGGATCCGCCACGTTCCACAACCGCACGGTCCGGTCCTCGCTGACCGAGGCGAGCGTACGGCCGTCCGGGCTGAAGGCGATCAGGTAGATCGTGCCCTTGTGGCCGGTCAGGGGCGCACCCAGCGGCCGCGGCCGGCTCGGATCCCGTACGTCCCACAGCCGGACCGTGCCGTCGTCGCCGGCGCTGGCGAGCGTGCGGCCGTCGGGGCTGAAGACCGCGCTGCTCACCCAGCTCTTGTGCCCGGTCAGGGGTTTGCCCAGCGGTTTGGGCCGCTCCCGGTCGGCCACGTCCCACAGCCGGACCGTCCGGTCATAGCTGGCGGTGGCCAGGAGCTTTCCGTTCGGGCTGAACGTGGTGAGGTAGACGGCGCCGGTGTGGCCGAGCAGGGGCGTGGCCAGCGGGGCGTTCACGATCGAGATCAGCCGACTGGTGGTGTCCTCGTCGTCCGGGCGCAGCCGGTGGGCGACCAGGTCGAGCTGGGCGGACAGCGACGGGTCCGAGTACTGGAAGCGGTCGGCCTCGGCGAGCACCTGCGCGAACTGGGCGTCGTCGCGCTGCTGCCAGGCGACCACCGCCGAGCCGACGGCCACCATCGCGAGCGCGACGAGCGCCGCCACCGCACCCCGGCTGATCCAGACCGTGCGCCGGCGCAGCCGGACCGCGGCGGCCAGGAACTCCATCGCGCTCCGGGTCAGAAAGGTGTCGCCGGCCGACCGCGCCCAGCTGTGGGCCTGCCCCAGCCGGGAGCCCCGGTAGAGCAGCGATGAGTCCCGCCCGGACTCCTCCCAGGCCCGGCCGTCCTCCTCCAGCCGCTGGCGCAGCAGATTGCCCTGCCGGTCGTCGTCGATCCAGTCCCGCAGCCGGGGCCAGGCATGGAGCAGCGCCTCGTGCGTGATCTCCACGGTCTCCGCGTCCAGCGTCACGAGCCGGGCCCGCACCAGCGCTTCGAGCGACTCCTCCGTCTTGCCCGGATCCGTCGACTCCGCCGCCAGCTGCCGCCGCGTCCCCCGCCTGCGCGTCGCCTGTGTGTCCTCGCCCAGCCGCACCAGCCTGAGCAGCAGCAGCCGCGCGGCCGTACGCGCCGCCGGATCGAGCCCGGACCAGGCGCGCTCGGCGGTGGCGGCGACGGCTCCCTGGATCCCCCCGGCCGCGCGATACCCGGCCAGCGTCAGCCGCCCCGCCTTGCGGCGCTGCCATGTGGCGAGCAGCGCGTGCGACAGCAACGGCAACACGCCCACGTTATGCGTCCCCCGCGGCCCGTCCGCACTCACCTCCCGCACGATCAGCTCCGCCAGCCCCGGCTCCAACTCCAGCCCCACGGCCTTGGCCGGCCCGGTCACCGCATCCCGCAACTCCGCGGTGGTGAGCGGCCCGAGCACCATGTGCCGGTGCTGCAACGCGTCGGCCAGCTCCGGGTGCCCCAGGCACTGCTCGTAGAAGTCGGCGCGTATGCCGAGGACGACGAGCGCGGGAGCCGGACCACCGGGTTCGACGGGCGTGCAGGCGGCGTGGAGGAGCCGGATGAAGGTACGTCGGTCCGCTTCGTCGGGGCAGAGGGTGAAGGTCTCTTCGAACTGGTCGACGATGAGGACGGGTGGGGTGGAGCCGGGGACGGCAGCGGGGTCTACGCGCCGGGCCCAGGCGAGGACGGCGTCACGTGTGGCCTGCACGAAGTCGGTGTGAGGCGCTTGGCCGCCGGGTTCCTCGGCCCCCGCCAACTCGCCGTTTCCTTCTTCGGCCCCGGCCCCGGCCCCGGCCCCGGCCCCGGCCCCGGCCCCGGCCCCGGCCCCGGCCTCGTCTTCCAACCCGTCTTGGTCCCCTGAGGACCCGCCTTCGCCCCCCGGGGAAGTGACAACGTCCGCGAGTTCCGGAATACGACGTGTCAGCTCGGCGAGCGGATCGGCACCCGGTACGAGCTGTGCCACCGCGCTCGACCGGCCACTCTCACCGCTCAGCGCACCGCTCTGCAGGGCCGGCACCAGGCCGGCGTTCAGCAGCGAGGACTTACCGGCGCCCGAGGCACCGACGAGCATGACGAGGCCGCCGGTCTTCCCCGCCGCGCGGAGCTGGGCGACCAGGGAAGCCGTACTCCGCTCCCGGCCGAAGAACCAGCCGGCGTCCTGCTGCCGGTACGAGGCCAGCCCCCGATACGGACACACCCCACCGGCAACCACGGGGACCTCGACCGGAGCCTGCTCCTCCTCTTCCCCGGCGGTCGCCCGCTCCCACAGCCGCTGCCACTGGCCGAGGTCGTACAGCCCGGCGGACACGGGCACGGGACGCGCGCGCCGAGCCTGGGGGATCAGGACATGCAGGACGGCTTGGAGCGCGGCGAACTGGGCAGGCACGTTCTTGGCCCGGCGCCAGTCACTGATCCGCTGGGCGGAGACCCGTACGGGCCGCCCGCGCTCATCGACCCGCTGAAGCCGGACGACCGCCTCGGCCACGCTCTTCAGCGGAGGATTGCCGGCCTCCTTGTAGAGCAGCGCGAGCCGTTCCGCGAAGGCTGTGCGTGCCCCCGCATCGGGACTCAAGGCCTCCACTCCCTTACCTCCGCCGCACTGGACATCCGGACCGGAAAACTCACTTTATACGGCTGACCTGCGGCAAAGGCGGGTTCCGGAGACCGGACACTCCTCCCCGGCACCCTCGACTGGCAGGATCACGACGCAAATGCGCATCACTCGCGCGTCGCTCAGGCAGGCCACCAGCCCAGAGCTCGGAGAGACCACTCATGGCGCCGCAAGTTCTTGGTCACCCTCGGCAGGATCCGCTTCCGCCGGATCCCCTCCCGCAGGATCCGCGAACACCTCGTGCCTCCCCCCTCCTGCTCGATCCACACTGACCCGCCGCGTACCTACACGGCAGGTTCTGCGGATCGACACCACCCCCGTCGTCCGGCACCGGTCCCCACGAGGGGAGGGACCGGTGCCGGACGACGGGTATTTCACCGCGCTTCGCCACACCGGCGAGTCCGCGCCGCGCCCCGCGTGGATCGTCATCTGGCGCTGGGGGGCTTCGGCCATGCCTCACCCTTGGCCGCGGCATCGAGGACATCACCGAGCCGTAGCCAGGCGGTCGGCCCCGCGTGGGAGGCAGGGCTCGTGGCGAAGCGGGACCATGCTTCGTCGTCACTGCCGAGCGTGGTCAACACCACGGAGACGACAGCTTCGTGGGCGGTGCGGTAAGACGTGCCGCCGACGGTGAGCGCGGTCCACGCCGGCAGGGCACGGATGAGCTCCGGTGTGCGGTCCGGCAGCGCGAGCACTCGCCGAGTCCAGGTCTCCCTCAGGTGGGGGCCGCCCCCCAGACGCTTTCGCAGATCCCGGGTGATCTGGAGCAGCGCGGCCTGCGGGGCGGAGTGGCGCGCCAGGACATCCGCGAAGGAGAGCGGGGAGCGGTGCGAGGCGGAGGCGAAGGACAGCAGCACCTTCTCCATGAGGTCGTCCCTGCCGGGATGACGGTCCAGGTAGTCGCGCAGAACGTCGCCGGAGGCCCGGGACAGCTCGGCCACGGTGATGTGCTCGGGGTCTCCGAGCGCGGCCTTTCGGACCGCCGTCGCGGGATCGCCCAGGATGCGCACGACGGCGGTGCGGATCTCGTCCAGCCGACGGTCGTCCTGCTGGGTCGAGTAGTCGACGCGCTCCCAGGAACCGCGGGAGCGCGGGCGGATGTGCCGCACCACGGCCCGCGCCTTCTCCCTCACCTCCTCCGACACTTCGGGCAGGTGGAGCAGCATGGTGTGGAGCCAGCGCAGGTCGCGGGGCCGGGGACGGCCGGGCTCGGGGTCCGGCTCCCACAGGAGCAGGGCGGCGACAGCCGTGGCGGCGAAGTCCCGGCCGAGCCTGGCGAGGAGTTCCTCCGATGCGAGCCACGTGTGTGGCTCGCCGTAGCGGTTCTTGGCCTCGGCGGGGTTGAGGATGTGCCGCCAGGCACCGTCGGCCCGCGACTTCACCCAGGTGACCGCGGCCCGGAGACCGTACTTCCGAAAGGGGACGGGGTCACTGAAGTAGTCCTCGATACGCTCCCGGTCACCGGGCTCGACGGCCTCGAGGTCATCGGCGAAACGAGCGCGCGTCACCTCCTCGGACGCACCGTCCCTGAGCATCCGGCAGAGGCGGGTGATCAGTTCGCTGACGTGGAACTCGGCCAGATCCTCGGCGGCCAGCTCCTCCAGCAACGACGGTTCCACATCCCAGGGAACGGTGCCCAGCAGGTGCTCACGGATGACATGCAGGGCGTCGCCGTCCTGCGCCCACTCGACCAGTTGCCGGTGGCGGCCGGTGTGCAGGGTCACCACGTGCTCCCACATGCCCTTCCAGGCTTTGCGGGCATCCCGGTACCTCTCGTACTGCGCCCAGCTGTCGTCGTCGGCGTCATCCGCGTCGTCCGCGTCGGACTCGTCCTCGAAGGCCGGAAACCGGGGGAGGAGGTCGACGGCGGCGAAGAACACCGCGTCATGCAGGCCGGGCTCACGCAGGACCACCTGCGCGACCGTCGGCTCCGTCAGGAGCTCCGGAGTCATGGGCTGCTTGTGCGGTCCTCGGTGCTGCAACTCGCTCACGACGGCCTGAGCCAGTACGTCCCCACAGTGCGCGCGGCCGACGGCGGCGAGCTGCTGAACGGAACAGCGTCGGAGGGCCTCAGCGCGCAGCGTGTCCGGGCACGAGGGGTGGGCGAGCGCGATCGTGGCGAGACGCATGGAGGAGCCCATGGAGGAGCTCATGGAGGAGCTCATGGAGGAGCCCACGGAGGGCTGGTCGTCCCTCCGCAGGTCGCTGTCCGTCGCGGCCTGGAGCATCCACTCCGGTGCACAGTCGCTCAACGCGCCTTGGAGGAGGGCCAGCACAAGATCGTCACGGGCGTTGCCCGGGGGCAGCGCCCGCGCCTTCTCCACAGCCATGCGGACCGGCGGAGAGTCCGAGTCCGCCTCTGCGGCAACGGTACGGAGAAACTCGATGGGCAGGCCGGAGCGCGGCTCGTCAGCGGTCATGCAATCCCCCCACGGATCGGTCATCGTGCGTAACCCATAGTGACCCATGCCTCTGACAACGCAGGTGAAAGGCTGAACAGTGGCCGAACAGCCATCCGTGAACGGTCCCATTCCCCCACGCGGAACGGCTCCCTACTGCCAAGCTCGGGTACGTGACGTACGTAGTGACCGTGGACACCTGCATCCCGGAGGGCACTCCGGAGATGGACCCACTTCAACGAGCGGGCGCCGTGGCGCTCATCGAGGACGGATTCGTCTCCGTCAAGTCCGTTGAAGGGCCTGACGGAGTCGAAGTCGATCTCATCGACAGCATCGTGGCCGTCTATCCGGGCGGCGCTCTGCTCAAGGTCATCGTGGATGCTCCGGCGCTGGAATTCGCCGAGGACGCGGTGCAGGCGCTGGTCGATGAGTTGCTGGAGCGCTCCGAGCTGCTGGCGGACTGGAAGATCGAACGGTGCGAGGTCGAACTCCACCCGGGCCTGGCCAAGGAGAGCCTCGACGCAGCCGACGGCCCCGACGTCCCGCCCGACGACCCGGCCGCTCGCAAGGCCCGGCACACCGAGAGCGCGCGCACCGAGAGCGCTGACGACAGCGACGACACCGAGGCGAAGGCCACGGCCGTGCGAAGCCGGATGCTGGGGTTGGCGGACGAACTGCGTGCGTTCTCCCCGGCGATGTTCGGTGTGCTCGATGCCGAAGGGAGGGACGAGGACGACGACGAGGACCACGAAGACGGGGCGGGGGGCAAGCAGTTCACCGGGAGCGCCCGACTCGCCGCCGGCGCCTTGGTCTACGCGACCGGCACCCTGGTGGACGAGCTGTTCGAAGACGTACAGGTCCTGACGCAGGAGGACACCAACGTCGCGGAATGCGAGGGCCCCTTGTGGCACTTGGAGCGACTGCCCGACCGGTACGCCCTCCGATACGACGCCCGGTTCGCCCGCCGCTTCCTGACGACCGTGATCGCGATGACCACCCGCTTCACCGACGGCAGCTTCCAGCAACTCAGCTGCGTGGCCGAGGAACTCGCCCTGAGGTTCCTGCTGAGCGGGGCGACCACGACTCTGGAACTGCACGGGCTTTTGGACGACGACGTAGCGTCCGCTCTCGAAGCATTCGCCGACAACGTGTACGAGGACATGGATCACGAGTGGCTCTACGACGACTCGTCGGACGGGGTCGACGAAGGAGCCGTAGGAGCCACCGGCGCGGCTCTCGGCATCGCCCCCATGGCGTTCGGGTCGTGGTTCACCCCGTTCGACGAGGGCAGGTACGTTCACCCATCAGCAACGGACGAACCCGACGCGGCGCCGCAATAAAGCTTCCCGCGGAGGGCCGCAGAATGCTCGACGCGGCAAACGTCACGGCGAGACTTCAAGGCCATCGTAAAGAAGGCCGGACTGAAGCCTGAGTGGACGCCGCGGGAGCTCCGGCACAGTTTCGTGTCCCTGCTCTCCGACCACGGCATCCCCTTGGAGCGGATCGCGTTCTTGGTCGGTCACAGCAGCCAGGCGACCAGAGAGGCGGTCTACCGGAAACAGCTCCGGCCTGTGATCACGCAGGCCGCCGAAGCGATGGACGACATCTTCGCCGAAGATCAGGAAGGGGAGGACACGGAGAGCCAGGAAGAGGGCGACGCGGTGGCCTGATCAAAATCGTTTGGCCCCCTGTTTGGCCCCCCGAGCATGACAGAGGGCCAATCGCAATCATGCGATTGGCCCTCTGACCAGCGTCGGGGTGGCGGGATTTGAACCCACGACCTCTTCGTCCCGAACGAAGCGCGCTGCCAAGCTGCGCTACACCCCGATGTCGCTGCTTGTCGCGGCGACGACGTTTACTCTAGCCCACCGGTGGCTGGAGACGAAATCCGGTTTTCGCGCGGTGACGGAGGCGGTGGCGGAGCGGGTTGGGGCGGGTGTGGTCGAGGGCTACCAAGAGGATGGCCAGGGCGTAGATGGCGAGGCCGATGAGGAGGCCGTTGGCAAGGACGCTCCGGTACCCGTGCCGGCCCACGTCGAGGAACGGGTAGAGGTAACGGGCCGGCGTCCCGGGGACGAGAAGCTCGCCTCGGATGAGGGTGAACGCCAGGTAGGTGAGGGGGTAGACCAGCCAGGTCGTTGCCTGGCGCAGGTGCAGGTTGCCGGCGGCCGTCAGGAGCAGCCAGTCCAGCAGGGCCGCGAGGGGCGTCACCGTGTGCAGGACCTGGGTCGTGAACGCGTGCCAGCCGGTCGGGTCGGTGGCCTCGCCCGTCAGGGCGCCGGGCAGCGTGAAAGGGCTCGACGGGTTCGCCAGGAGCAGGTGGTAGACCAGGCCCGTGACCAGGGCGTAGAGCAGCGTGGCGCCCGTCAGTGCGGACGGGAGCGGGCGGCGGGCGGTCCAGGCGCGGCGGGCCGCCAGGGCGAAGACCAGGGCCAGCAGGACGTTGGCCTGGATCGCGAAGTGGCTCAGGGTGCGCAGAGGGCTGCCGAGGGCCAGTTCCACGGTGACGGCCGTGGCCGCGGCCAGGGCGATCAGCAGGCGGTACCCGGCGGTCAAGGGGCGGCGCACCGGGGGCATCACCGCCGTGGCGGGGACGTGGGAGGGCAGCAGTGCGGGCATGCCCGGTATCGCGGGGAGGTCCGGCATGTCCCTGGGTATCGGGGCGGTCATGCCCTCACGCTAAGCAGGGCGGACAAAAGGGGCGATGCGGGTGGGCTGTGCGGGTTACGCCGAGCCGTCCCTATTTCGGCCGCTCCCCGATTCCCGCCCCCACCACTACCCGCGCCCTACCGACTGCCCCGCCCCCACCACTACTCGCGCCCTACCGACTCCCGCGCCCTACCGACCGCCCCGCCCCCACCACCTACTCCGCCCCCACCACCTACTCCCGCCCCACCAACGTCAACAACGTCGCCTCCGGCGGGCAAGCGAAGCGGAACGGCGTATAGCGATTCGTACCGCAGCCTGCCGAGACATGCAGGTACGCCGTACGCCCCTCCGCCGTGTGCGTCGACAGGCCCTTCACGCGGTCCGTGTCCAGGTCGCAGTTGGTGACCAGGGCGCCGTAGAAGGGGATGCAGATCTGGCCGCCGTGGGTGTGGCCGGCCAGGATCAGGGGGTAGTCGTCGGCCGCGTAGGCGTCCAGCACTCGCAGGTACGGCGCGTGCACCACGCCCATCGCGAAGTCGGCGGCGCCCGACGGGCCACCGGCCACCTGCTCGTACCGGTCCCTCTTGATGTGCGGGTCGTCCAGGCCGGTGAGCTCCACGGACACGCCCTCGACCTTCAGCGTCCCGCGTGTGTTCGTCAGGTTGAGCCAGCCCGCGGCGTCGAAGCCGTCGCGCAGGTCCTCCCACGGGTTGTGGATCGCGCCGACGACGGGCGGGTTGCCGTTCAGGCCGTGGCGGCCCTGGACCTTCTCCAGCAGGTAGCGGGCGGGGTTGCGCGGCCTCGGGCCGTAGTAGTCGTTCGAGCCGAAGACGTACGCGCCCGGGAACTCCATCAGCGGGCCCAGCGCGTCCAGGACCTCCGGCACGCCCTCCGGGTCGGAGAGGTTGTCACCCGTGTTGATCACGAAGTCGGGGCGCAGGCCGGCCAGCGAGCGCAGCCAGCGCTGCTTCTTGCGCTGGTCGCTCACCATGTGGATGTCGGAGACCTGGAGCACCCGCAGTGGACGCATGCCGGCGGGCAGGACGGGGATCGTCACCCGTCGCAGGCGGAAGGAACGGGCCTCGAAACCCGCCGAGTACAGCAGACCGGCGGCGCCAACCGCCGTGATTCCCAGGGGTACTCCGTATCGCGCTTGCATACGACCATCGTGTCAGACCGTGGGAGTGTCCCGTGTCCGGCCAGCTTGCGCCGTTTCCGGTACGACCCTTCGCGCAGCCCCTTGAAATCAACGGGCGTTCCGCACGCCACACCTGCGACAATCGGCGTCATGACCACGCTCAAGTCGAAGCTGCAGGAAGACCTCAACGCCGCGATCAAGGAGCGCGACGAGCTCCGCTCCTCGACGCTCCGGCTGACGCTCGCCGCGATCACCAAGGAGGAGGTCGCGGGCAAGGAGAAGCGCGAGCTCTCCGACGACGAGGTGCAGAAGGTGATCACCCGCGAGGCGAAGAAGCGTCGTGAGGCCGCCGACGCCTTCGCGCAGGGTGGTCGTGCCGAGTCGGCCGAGCGGGAGAAGGCGGAGGGCGAGGTCCTTGCCGCGTACCTGCCGAAGCAGCTCAGCGACGACGAGCTGAACCAGATCGTCGCCCAGGCCGTGGAAGAGGCCAAGGCGGCCGGGGCCGAGGGGCCGCGCGCCATGGGCGCCGTCATGAAGATCGTGAACCCCAAGGTCGCGGGCCAGGCGGAGGGCGGCCGCGTGGCAGCGGCGGTCAAGAAGCTGCTGGCCGGCTGACACCCACGGCACGGGGCAGCAGCCGACGGCTGCGAACGCCCCGTGCACGACCGGTCCTATACGGCAGACGGCCCCTGTCCCTCGTACGAAGGGACAGGGGCCGTCTGCCGTATAGGGGCCCGAGGGGCCCGCAGGGTTTCAAGGGCACTCAGGATCTCCCGGACCCTCGGTCCACCCCGTCAGTCACGCCCCCCGTTGCCGTTCCCGTTCGTCTGGCCCTGCCACCAGCCCTCCGGGAGCGTGAAGGTCGGTGTCGGCTCCGTGCCGCCGTCCGTGCCGCCGGTGTTTCCGCCGCCGACCAGGCCGCCGATCAGGTTGTCGTCGCCGTTGTCCCCGTCGTTGCCGCCGTTCTGGTTCCCGTTGTCGTCGCCGTTTCCGTCACCCTTGTCACGTTCCTCGTCGTCCGGGATGTGGATGGTGTTGAACTGCTCGACGGGCTTGCCATCGAGGGCGCCGGTCATGGCGTCCCGCCAGATCGGGCCCGGGACCCGGCCGCCGTAGACCAGGTCGTGGTACTGGCCGCCGATGTAGATGTTGCGCATCTTGACCTTCTGGGTGGCACTGCCGACCCAGACGGCGCCGGAGAGGTTCGGGGTGTAGCCGACGAACCAGGCGTTGCGGCGCTCGTCGGTCGTACCCGTCTTACCGGCGCTCTGGCGGTCGGTGAGACCGGCCTCCTTACCCGTACCGGAGTCGACCACGCCCTGCAGCAGGCTGTTGATGGTGTCCGCGGTCTGCTCGGACATCGCCCGTGAGCACGTCGACTTGGGCACCTCCAGCGACTTCTGCTCCCCGCCGACCTTCTGCGAGATCGACTCGATGGCGATCGGCGTGCAGTACATGCCGCGGGAGGCGAAGGCGGCGTACGCGCTCGCCATCGTCAGCGGCGAGAGGCCGACGGAGCCGAGGGCGATGGCGGGGCGTTCGGGGAGCTTGTCGCCGTTGCCCTGGCGGACCTGGAGCTTGTCGGTGATGTTGACCACCGGGCACAGGCCGATGTCGGCGATCATCTGCACGAAGTAGGTGTTGACCGACAGCTCCATCGCCTTCTTCAGACGGTAGGGGCCGCGCTCCGACTCGCTCTCGTTCTCCAGCTTCTCGCCGTTCCGGTTGGTCCACGGCGTGCTCTCGCACGTCTGGACCGGGCTCGGATACTCCATCTCGTACGGCGACGAGTACTCCTGCGTCGGCGGCCGGCCCTCCTCCAGCGCGGCCGCCGCGACGAACGGCTTGAACGTCGAACCGGTCGGGAAGCCGAAGTTGGAGCCGCCGTACGCCGAGTCGACCGAGTAGTTGAGCTCGGTCTCGTTCTTGCCGTAGCCGAACGGCTTCGACTGGCCCATGCCGAGGATCTTGCCGGTGCCGGGCTCGACCAGGGTGGCCGCGGCCGCGACCTTGTCCGTCTGGTTGACGTGGTCCTTGAGCGAGGCCTGGACCGACTCCTGGGCCTGCGGGTCGAGGGTGGTCGTGATGGTCAGGCCGCCCTGGTTCCAGACCTTGGCGCGGGCCTCGCGGTTCTTGCCGAAGACCGGGTCGCTGAGGAAGACCTTCTCGACGTACCTGCAGAAGAAGCTGGCGCCCTTGACTGCGGTGATGCAGCCGTTATTCGGCTTGCTGACCTTCAGGCCGAGCGGGGTCTCCTTGGCCTTGTCGGCCTCCGCCTGGGAGACGTCGCCGAGGTCGGCCATGCGCTGCAGCACGGTGTTGCGCCGCTTGGTGGCCTCGGCCTCGTCGTTGACCGGGTCGTAGCGGCTGGGTGACTGGACGATGCCGGCGAGCAGCGCGGCTTCCTGGAGCTTGAGGTCCTTGGCGGACTTGGAGAAGTAGCGCTGGGCGGCGGCCTCGACGCCGTACGCCTGCTGACCGAAGAACGTGATGTTCAGGTAGTTCTCGAGGATCTTCTTCTTGCCGAGCTCCTCCTCGACCTGGATCGCGTACTTCAGCTCCTTGATCTTGCGGCCGAGGGTCTGCTGGGTGGCCTGCGCGACCTTCGTCGCGTCGTCGCCGGCCTCCTCGACGAAGACGTTCTTCACGTACTGCTGGGTGAGCGTGGACGCGCCCTCGCTGACGCCGCCGCTCTGGGCGTTGCGGTTGAGGGCACGCAGGATGCCCTTCAGGTCGACCGCGCCGTGCTGGTAGAAGCGGGCGTCCTCGATCGCGACGATCGCCTTCTGCATGTACGGCGAGATGTCCTTGAGGTCGACCACCGTACGGTCGCGCGAGTAGACGGTGGCGATCGTGCCGCCCTTGGCGTCCAGGATCGTGGTGCGCTGACTCAGCGGCGGTGTCTTGAGGTTGGCCGGGAGTTCGTCGAAACTCTCGACCGATCCCTTGGCGGCAAGCCCCAGCGCGCCGACGGCGGGCAGTGCGATGCCGGCCAGCACGGCTCCCGCGAGCACACTGACACCGAGGAACTTGGCCGCCTGCTGCGTGGGCGACAGACCACCGCCTGAGCGCTTCTTTGGCATGGGGGCAGCCTAAACCGTAGAGATGAGCGAACCGAGGGCCGACTGCCCCTCAACGGGGCACGGTGAGGTGACGTTGGCCATGGCCTTGTGAAGGGGGCGTGCGCCGACGCAGGCCATGGCACGGCAAAGTCAGCCCATTTCCCGGACAGGCGTGCAGGCGTTGGCCTAAGCTGCTCTCAACTGTCACAGCAGTGCGGCCACGTATCAATACGTCCGGCGACCCCGAATCGTTGCGGAGGTTCCCCACTTTTTTGGTGGGCGCGTGTCCGAATCCGCCTTGTGTGTCATCCGGTGTCCGTTGTGACTCAACTGAACTGTCCCGGTTTGCCGGGAAAGTCACGCATGTCGCCAGCTCACTCCCCCGGGTGATCTGCCGCTTACCCATAGTCCGTTCGGGCCATTCAAGATTGGGCCCGAAGGGGGTGTTGCGCTGTGCCCACCTTCCGTAACGTCCTCAACTGGCGGCGGTGAATATGCCGCTGCCGCCGTGGGGGAGCCTCGATTCGGGAGAGGACGGCGCCGGTATGGGCTGGGTAGTCGACTGGAGTGCGCAGGCGGCCTGCCGCACTACCGATCCGGATGAACTGTTCGTTCAGGGAGCAGCGCAGAACAGGGCCAAGGCGGTGTGCACCGGATGCCCGGTGCGCACGGAGTGCCTGGCGGACGCGCTGGACAATCGCGTCGAGTTCGGCGTGTGGGGAGGCATGACGGAGCGGGAGCGCCGCGCACTGCTGCGCAGGCGACCAACGGTGACCTCCTGGCGCCGACTGCTGGAGACGGCGCGTACGGAGTACGAGCGAGGGGCGGGCATCCTGCCGCTCGACGACGACGAGGTGTACGAGAACTACGCGGCGGTGAGCTGAGGGGGCCACGAGGTCTCCTCGCACACCGCGGACCTCCTCGCACACTGCGGACAGGGTTTGCCCTCGGGCGGGCCCAACAGGCCTCCCTCAGGCGCCGACCGCGGGATCAGGCAGCTCCGGCCGGTTGGCCGCGAGCCGGTGTCCGATGTCCCGCAGTCCCGCGAGGTCATGCACATCGCCGGGCAGCGCGGCCACTTCGGCCACCGCCACCTCGGGGTGGAGCGCGGTGAAGCGGTCACGCGTGCGCTGCTCGCGGGAGAGCAGTTGCATCCGCTCGGCGTGCAGCCTCAACAGGCCTGCCGTGAGCTGGTCGACGGACCGCTCCAGATGCGGGGTGGCGGACTGTGGCTCGTCCGTGGCCGCGGTTCGCTCCATGTCCGTGACGGCGGGGGAGCCTTCGTCAGGAGCCGGTGCCTCGGAAGCGGCCGATTCTGAACTGTCGTACGTGTCGGGGGAGTTACGAAGTCCAGCTTTCCCGCCCTCCTGATCCACAATGCGGGGCTCTTCAAGATTTTCCGCGGCGGCGAGCGCCCGCTCGGCGGACAGCCGGTCGGCGCCGCTGCCGTGGACCCGGTTGAGCACCAGGCCGGCGAGCGGCATGTCCTCGGCGGCGAGCCGCTCCACGAAGTACGCGGCCTCACGCAGCGCGTCCCGCTCCGGGGCGGCCACGACGAGGAACGCCGTCCCGGGTGCCTGAAGCAGCTTGTACGTCGCGTCCGCGCGGGTACGAAAGCCCCCGAACATCGAGTCCATCGCGGCCACGAACGTCTGGACGTCCTTCAGCAGCTGACCGCCCAGCAGCTTGCCGAGCGCCCCCGTCATCATCGACATGCCGACGTTCAGGAACTTCATCCCCGCCCGCCCGCCGACCTTCGCCGGGGCCAGCAGGACGCGGATCAGCTTGCCGTCCAGGAACGAGCCGAGCCGCTTGGGCGCGTCCAGGAAGTCCAGCGCCGAGCGGGACGGCGGCGTGTCGACGACGATGAGGTCCCACTCGTCCCTGGCCCGCAGCTGGCCCAGCTTCTCCATCGCCATGTACTCCTGCGTGCCCGCGAAGCCCGCCGAGAGCGACTGGTAGAAGGGGTTGCCCAGGATCGCGGACGCCCGCTCGGGGTCCGCGTGCGCCTCGACGATCTCGTCGAAGGTGCGCTTCATGTCGAGCATCATCGCGTGCAGCTCGCCGTCGCCCTCGACGCCCTTCACCCGGCGCGGGGTGTTGTCCAGCGAGTCGATGCCCATGGACTGGGCGAGCCGGCGGGCCGGGTCGATGGTCAGCACGACCACTTTCCGCCCCCGCTCGGCGGCCCGCAGCCCCAGCGCCGCCGCGGTCGTGGTCTTGCCGACGCCGCCCGAGCCGCAGCACACCACGATGCGGGTCTTCGGGTCGTCGAGCAGCGGGTCGAGGTCGAGCACGCGCGCGGGGGAGAGGTGAGGGGGATGGTGCGGCTGGCGGGCGGCATCGTGCGCGTGGGCGGGTTCCGGACTCATGACATCCCCTGCTTCCGACGTACCGCGTACGGCTCCCGATAGGTGAACGAACTCATGACAGGCCCTGTTCCCGAAGCTCGCCCGCGAGTTCGTACAGGCCCGCCAGATCCATGCCCTCGGCCAGCAGGGGCAGTTCGTGCACCGGGAGCTCCAACTCCTCCAGGACCGCCCGCTGCTCGTGCTCCAGCGCGTGCCGCTCGGCGTACTCGCCGGCCTGCGCCAGCAGCGGGTCCACCAGCCGCTCGGCGTTCCCGCCGCGCCGCGCCCCGCCCAGCCCGGCCGAGGACAGCGACTTGGCCATGGCGGCGCGCGGCACACTGCGTACGAGTTCCAGATCGGTCGCGTCCAACACCTCGGGCCGCACCATGTTCACGATGATTCGCCCCACCGGCAGTCGCGCCGCCCGCAGCTCGGCGATCCCGTCCGCGGTCTCCTGGACGGGCATCTCCTCCAGCAGCGTCACCAGGTGCACGGCCGTCTCCGCCGACTTCAGCACCCGCATCACGGCCTGCGCCTGATTGTGTATCGGCCCGATCTTGGCGAGCCCGGCGACCTCGTCATTGACGTTCAGGAAGCGGGTGATGCGCCCGGTGGGGGGCGCGTCCATGACCACGTAGTCGTAGACGAACCGCCCGCTCTTCTCCTTCCGCCGCACCGCCTCACACGCCTTGCCGGTCAGGAGTACGTCCCTCAGTCCCGGCGCGATGGTGGTGGCGAAGTCGATGGCGCCGAGCTTCTTCAGGGCCCGGCCGGCGCCGCCCATCTTGTAGAACATCTGGAGGTAGTCCAGAAGGGCCAGTTCGGGGTCGATGGCGAGGGCATACACCTCCCCGCCCCCTGGAGCGACGGCGATCTTCCGCTCCTCATATGGCAGCGCCTCTGTCTCGAAGAGCTGCGCGATGCCCTGCCTGCCCTCGACCTCGACGAGAAGCGTCCGCTTCCCCTCGGTGGCGAGGGCGAGCGCGAGCGCGGCGGCGACCGTGGTCTTTCCGGTCCCGCCCTTGCCGCTGACGACCTGGAGCCTGCTCACGTCTTCGAGCCTAACCAGTCGCCGCGCGAGTCACGCGGCGGCCTGTGGACAACCTGACAGCGGTCGGCCGCATGGACCCCCGCGGGCAACGGATAAAGTCGGCCACATGACCAAGTGGGAATACGCAACCGTGCCGCTGCTCGTCCACGCCACGAAGCAGATTCTGGACACCTGGGGCGAGGACGGCTGGGAGCTCGTCCAGGTCGTGCCCGGGCCGAACAACCCCGAGCAGCTCGTGGCCTACCTGAAGCGGGAGAAGCAGGCGTGAGCGCCGTCGAGGCGAAGCTCGCAGAGCTGGGCCTGACGCTTCCGGAGGTGGTGCCTCCGTTGGCCGCGTACCAGCCGGCCGTGCAGTCGGGCGTGTACGTCTACACCGCCGGCCAGCTCCCCATGGTGGAGGGCAAGCTTCCGGTCACCGGCAAGGTGGGTGCGGAGGTGACGCCGGAGGAGGCCAAGGAACTGGCGCGTACGTGCGCGCTGAACGCGCTGGCCGCCGTCAAGTCCGTCGCGGGCGACCTGGACCGTATCGCGCGCGTGGTGAAGGTGGTCGGCTTCGTGGCCTCGGCCTCGGACTTCACCGGCCAGCCGGGCGTCATCAACGGCGCGAGCGAACTTTTGGCCGAGGTCCTCGGCGACAAGGGCGTCCACGCGCGCAGCGCGGTGGGCGTGGCCGTGCTGCCGCTGGACGCGCCGGTGGAGGTCGAGGTCCAGGTGGAGCTGACGCAGGCGTAGGCCTTCGGTGGTGGGGCGTGGGGGCGGCGTATCCCAGCCGCAAAAAAATGAGCCGCCCCCGACCTCCCGGCAGGGCACAGTGATCCCATGGCCGAAATCGCTCTCCGCAGAGGGCTCGACGCTCAGGGGTACATCGCGCGCGAAGGCTCCCTCGCGCGCGTTCCCCACGCCTTCCGGCCGGTCGTCGCCACCGCGCGTGACCGCCTGCTGGAGGTGTTCGGGGCGCGGATGCACAGCGCCTACCTCTACGGGTCGATTCCGCGCGGCACCGCGCGCGTGGGGCGCAGCGACCTGGATCTGCTGATCGCCCTGCACGCGGAGCCGACCGACGCGGACCGGGCGGACGCGCGCCTGCTCGACGAGGCGCTGGACAACGAGTTCGCGCAGATCGACGGGGCCGGGACGCTGCTGGACAGCCGTGGGCGGCTGCTGAGCGACCTGGAGACGTACGACCTCGGATGGTTCGTCGCCTGCCTCTGTACGCCTCTGCTGGGGGAGGATCTCGCCGAGTATCTGCCGCGCTACCGCCCCGACTCGCTGCTCGCGCGCGAGACCAACGGCGATCTCGGCCTCCTGCTGCCTCGGTGGCGCGAGCGGATCGCCGACGCCGACGACAGCGAGGACGCACGCAGGCCGCTCGTGCGGTTCATGTCGCGGCGTCTGGTGCGGACCGGGTTCACCCTCGTCATGCCCCGCTGGGGCGGGTGGACCAGCGATCTGCGGGAGATGGCGGAGGCCTTCGCGTCGTACTACCCCGCACAGGCCGAGCGGATGCGGGCGGCGGCCGTGCTCGGGTACGAGCCGACGGGCGACGCGGGCGTCCTCCGGTCGTACGTCGAGGACCTCGGGCCGTGGCTCGTGGACGAGTACGCGCGCGTGCACGGGGTCAAAGCGCCGCGGCCCCAGGAGGCGTAGGCACGGGCGAGGCCCAGCGACGCCGGGATGATCCGAACGGCAGGGCCTAGATGAGCCCGTGCTCCTCCAGGTAGTCCAGCTGCGCCCGCACCGACAGTTCGGCCGCCGGCCACAAGGAGCGGTCCACGTCCGCGTACACGTGGGCGACGACCTCGGCCGGTGTGCCGTAGCCGTCCTCGACGGCCGTCTCGACCTGGGCGAGGCGGTGGGCGCGGTGGGCGAGGTAGAACTCGACGGCGCCCTGGGCGTCCTCCAGGACCGGCCCGTGGCCGGGGAGGACGGTGTGCACGCCGTCGTCGACCGTGAGGGACCTGAGCCGCCGCAGCGAGTCCAGGTAGTCGCCCAGGCGGCCGTCGGGGTGCGCCACGACCGTCGTACCGCGACCCAGGATCGTGTCGCCGGTCACCACGGCGCGGTCGGCCGGGAGGTGGAAGGAGAGGGAGTCGGCGGTGTGGCCCGGCGTCGGAACGACGCGCAGCTCCAGCCCACCGACGCTGACCACGTCCCCGGCCCTCAGCCCCTCGTCGCCGAGCCGCAGCGCCGGGTCCAGAGCACGCACGCGCGTGCCGGTCAGTTCGGCGAAGCGGACGGCGCCCTCGGCGTGGTCCGGGTGGCCGTGGGTGAGCAGGGTCAGGGCGATGCGTTTGCCGGCCTTCTCGGCCGTGGCGACGACGTTGCGCAGGTGTCCCTCGTCCAGCGGGCCCGGGTCGACGACGACGGCCAGGTCGGAGTCCGGCTCGGAGAGGATCCAGGTGTTCGTGCCGTCCAGGGTCATCGCGGAGGGGTTGGGCGCGAGGACGTTGACGGCGCGGGGGGTGGCGGGGCCGGTGAGGACCCCGCCTCGCGGCTGGCCGGGGAGGGCTGCTGCGTCCGTCATGCGAGGGGGCCTTCCAGAGCTGTGGACAGTGCGGGCGCTGCCGGCGCTGCGGGCACGGTCATGCGGGAGCTCCGCCGGCCGGGATGTGCTTGGTGAACTCGTCGTGGCCCGGCCAGGAGAGCACGATCTCGCCGTCATCCAGGCGGGCCTGTGCCAGTACGGCGGTCAGATCCCGGTCGGGGGCGGCGGCGAGGGCGTCGGCGGCGCTTTCGTACGGGGACAGCTGGCGCAGTGTCGCGATGGTGGGCGGCATCATCAGCAGCTCGCCCTTGTCGTACGAGGCGGCGGCGTCCGCGGGGCGGATCCACACCGTACGGTCGGCCTCCGTGGAGGCGTTGCGGGTGCGCTGGCCCTGAGGGAGGGCGGCGACGAAGAACCAGGTGTCGTAGCGGCGGGGCTCGAACTCCGGGGTGATCCAGCGGGTCCAGGCGCCCAGGAGGTCCGAGCGCAGGGCCAGTCCACGGCGGTCCAGGAACTCGGCGAACGACAGGTCCCGGGCGACCAGGGCGGCACGGTCGGCCTCCCAGTCCTCGCCGGTGGTGTCGCCGACGACGGAGTCGTCGGTGGGCCCGGCGAGCAGGACGCCCGCCTCCTCGTACGTCTCCCGTACGGCCGCACAGACGATCGCCTGGGCCGTCGCTTCGTCGACGCCGAGCCTTCGCGCCCACCACGCGCGCGTGGGGCCCGCCCAGCGGATCCGATGCTCGTCGCGGGGATCGACACCGCCGCCCGGGTAGGCATACGCCCCGCCGGCGAAGGCCATGGAGGCGCGGCGGCGCAGCATGTGCACGGACGGCCCGGCGTCGGTGTCCCTGAGCAGCATGACGGTGGCCGCACGCTTCGGAACGACAGGGGTCAGGCTTCCTTCCGCGAGCGCACGGATGCGATCCGGCCACTCCGGTGGGTACCACTGCCCGTTTGCCATGGGCGGAGGCTATCTCCTGGTGCGCGGATGTTCGAGGGGTGGCCGAATGCAGCGAGGTCCCGCCTCGCGGTGAGACGGGACCTCGACATCCTGGGACCTGGACGCTGACTGAACGCCTGGCTGGGGGCGCCTAGCGCGACCGCTTGGCCAGCCGCTCCACGTCGAGCAGGATCACCGCACGCGCCTCCAGGCGGAGCCACCCGCGCTGCGCGAAGTCGGCCAGCGCCTTGTTGACCGTCTCGCGGGAGGCGCCGACCAGCTGGGCCAGCTCCTCCTGGGTGAGGTCGTGGACGACGTGGATGCCCTCTTCGGACTGCACGCCGAAGCGGCGGGAGAGGTCGAGGAGTGCGCGGGCGACACGGCCCGGGACGTCCGAGAAGACCAGGTCGGACATCGCGTCGTTGGTGCGGCGCAGACGGCGGGCGACGGCGCGCAGCAGCGCGGTGGCCACCTCGGGGCGGGCGTTCAGCCAGGGCTGGAGGTCGCCGTGGCCCAGACCCAGCAGCTTCACCTCGGTCAGCGCGGTCGCCGTAGCCGTACGCGGACCCGGGTCGAAGAGGGACAGCTCACCGATGAGCTCGCCGGGACCGACGACGGCCAGCATGTTCTCGCGGCCGTCGGGTGAGGTGCGGTGGAGCTTCACCTTGCCCTCGGTGACGACGTAGAGCCGGTCACCGGGGTCGCCCTCGTGAAACAGGGAGTCACCGCGTGCGAGGGTCACCTCACTCATGGAGGCGCGGAGCTCCGCGGACTGCTCGTCATCGAGCGCCGCGAAGAGCGGGTTGCGCCGCAGAACGTCGTCCACGAGTTCTCTCCTTGTCGACCTGCTCAGGGGATCTTGCTCCCCCGCGTACCAGGGGACCGTGGTGCCCATTTTGCCGGACAGTCCAAACAGTGTGATCTGTCACAAGGATGCCGCACAGGTGTCCCGGGGTACGCGGCAGGGGTCCAATTGGGGGCCGATCTTCAGGGTCCGGGGCGGATGTCGGTGCCGGGCTTTAGGCTGGCCGGGTGTCCAAATCGCCGGTGAGAGCACAGGCCAAGGGGGCTGGGCGGGTGGTTGTACGTCGCGATTCCGCTGTGGGCGAACAGAACCCCGGTGGCGGAAGGAAAACGGCAAAAGCGGCGAAAGGGGCGCCGGGTGCGGCGTCGGCGAGTGGCGAGAAAGCGGCGGTGAAGAAGACGGCGACTGCGAAGAAGGCCGCGCCTGCGAAGAGGACGGCGGCCGTCAAGAAAACGGCGACCGCCAAGAAAACGGCGACCGCCAAGAAGGCGACGGCGATTGCGAAGAAGGTGGCCACGAAGAAGGTGACCACGAAGAAGGCGATCACCAAGAAACCCGCCATTGCCCCCATAAAGGCCACCGCCGCGGTAAAGGGCGCCTCCCCCGTCAGAACCGTCACCCCGAAGCCCTCCACGGCCGAGTCCCGTACCGCCCTCGTGCGCCGAGCCCGCCGTATCAACCGCGAGCTCGCCGAGGTCTTCCCGTACGCCCACCCCGAGCTGGACTTCGACAACCCCTTCCAGCTCCTGGTCGCCACGGTTCTGTCCGCCCAGACCACCGACCTGCGCGTCAACCAGACGACCCCCGCGCTCTTCGGCAAGTACCCCACCCCCGAGGATCTGGCCGCCGCCAATCCCGAGGAGGTCGAGGAGATCCTCCGTCCGTGCGGTTTCTTCCGGGCCAAGACCAAGTCGGTGATGGGCCTGTCGAAGTCGCTGGTGGAGAACCACGGCGGCGAGGTCCCGGGCCGGCTGGAGGACCTGGTCAAGCTGCCCGGCGTCGGCCGCAAGACGGCCTTCGTCGTCCTCGGCAACGCCTTCGGCCACCCCGGCATCACCGTGGACACGCACTTCCAGCGGCTGGTGCGGCGCTGGCAGTGGACCGAGCAGACGGACCCGGACAAGATCGAGGCCGAGATCGGCGCGCTGTTCCCCAAGAGCGACTGGACGGACCTGTCGCACCACGTGATCTGGCACGGCCGCCGTATCTGCCACGCCCGCAAGCCCGCGTGCGGCGCCTGCCCCATCGCGCCGCTCTGTCCGGCGTACGGCGAGGGCGAGACGGACCCCGAGAAGGCGAAGAAGCTCCTCAAGTACGAGAAGGGCGGCTTCCCCGGCCAACGCCTCAAGCCCCCGCAGTCCTACCTGGACGCGGGCGGCAGGCCGGCCCCGCCGCTGGGGGCCGGATGACGGTGCGGACCGAAGCGGCAGGGGCGCCGCGACACGGTCGTACGGCCGGCGCGGGACGGGCCGGGTGGCGTCGGGTGTGCGGTCATACGGCCCGGGCGGAACGATCTCGGTGCCCTCGGGCGTTGGAATCGGCAGGACGACGGGGGTGGCGATGACGCGCGCGAGCGGTACGCAGGACGGGCCGGTGGTGCTGAGCAAGGAAGGGCTGCCGGCCTGGCTGGATCCGGTGGTGCGGGTCGTGGAGACGGTCGAGCCGTTGCAGCTGAGCCGGTTCCTGCCGCCGAAGAGCGGCGCGGGGCGCCAGTCCGCCGTACTGATCCTCTTCGGCGAGGGCGACCAAGGGCCCGAGCTGCTGCTCATGGAGCGGGCCAGCTCGCTGCGTTCGCACGCCG
Organism: Streptomyces sp. SD31; assembly: GCF_052068475.1. NCBI lineage: Bacteria > Bacillati > Actinomycetota > Actinomycetes > Kitasatosporales > Streptomycetaceae > Streptomyces > Streptomyces sp. SD31. Next base: position 727,978 of record NZ_JBQHCX010000001.1, read on the forward strand.
GCCAGCCCTCCTTCCCGGGCGGCGCCCTCGACCCCGAGGACGGTGACCCGAAGGCCGACGGGCCGCTGCGGGCCGCGCTGCGCGAGGCCGAGGAGGAGACCGGGCTCGACCCCGGCGGCGTCCAGCTCTTCGGCGTGCTGCCCAAGCTCTACATCCCGGTCAGCGGCTTCGTCGTCACGCCCGTGCTGGGCTGGTGGCGCGAGCCGAGCCCGGTCGACGTCGTCGATCCGAACGAGACGGCACGCGTCTTCACCGTTCCCGTGGCGGATCTCACGAATCCGGACAACCGCGCCACGACCGTCCACCCCAGCGGCCACCGAGGTCCGGCATTTCTGGTCGAATCGGCCCTGGTCTGGGGTTTCACGGCCGGAATCATCGACCGTCTGCTCCATTTCTCGGGCTGGGAGCGGCCCTGGGACCGGGAGAAGCAGGTCCCGCTCGATTGGCGGTCATGACAGGGTGTCTGCCGTGCTGTGTTGCCCGGGGCGCTCCGGCCCTCGGTCCCCCCGGCCGTCCTGTGGTGATCGGAAAGTGACGAGGCGAGGCCTGAAGCAGTGAACGTGGTGGACATCCTGTTGCTGGTCGCCGCCGTGTGGTTCGCGATCGTGGGCTATCGCCAGGGTTTCGTCGTCGGCATCCTCTCGGTGATCGGCTTCCTCGGCGGCGGCCTCGTGGCCGTGTACCTCCTTCCGGTCATCTGGAACACGCTGACCGACAACGCGGAGGTGAGCACGACCGCTGCCGTTGTCGCGGTCGTCGTCATCATCATCTGCGCCTCCGTCGGCCAGGCTCTGACCACCCACCTCGGCAACAAGCTGCGCCGGTACATCACCTGGTCCCCGGCCCGCGCCCTGGACGCCACCGGCGGCGCCCTCGTCAACGTCGTCGCCATGCTCCTGGTGGCCTGGCTGATCGGCTCCGCCCTCGGGCAGACCACACTGCCGGGGATGGGCAAGGAGGTCCGCAGCTCCAAGGTGCTGCTGGGCGTCTCCGAGGCGCTGCCCGACCAGGCCGACACCTGGTTCAAGGACTACACCTCGGTCCTCGCGCAGAACGGCTTCCCCCAGGTCTTCAGCCCGTTCGCCAACGAGCCGATCAAGGAGGTCGCGCCGCCCGACCCGGCTCTGGCGGGCAGCCCGGTGGCCACCCGCGCCCAGCGCTCCATCGTCAAGGTGATGGGCACGGCGACGAGTTGCGGCAAGGTCCTGGAGGGCACCGGCTTCGTCTTCGCGGACCGCCGTGTCATGACCAACGCGCATGTGGTCGGCGGCGTCGACGAACCCACCGTCCAGATAGGCGGTGAGGGCAAGCGGTACGACGCGACGGTCGTCCTCTACGACTGGGAGCGCGACATCGCCGTGCTCGACGTGCCGGACATGAAGGCGCCCGCTCTGCAGTTCACGGCCACCGACGCCGAGAGCGGCGACAGCGCGATCATCGCGGGCTTCCCGGAGAACGGGTCGTACGACGTGCGTTCCGCGCGGGTGCGCGGGCGCCTGCCGGCCAACGGTCCGGACATCTATCACCGGGGCACCGTGCACCGTGATGTCTACTCGCTGTACGCGACCGTCCGCCAGGGCAACTCCGGCGGCCCGCTCCTCACGCCCGACGGCAAGGTGTACGGCGTGGTCTTCGCGAAGTCCCTCGACGACGCGGACACCGGCTACGCGCTCACGGCGGACGAGATCCAGGAGGACATCGTCAAGGGCCGTACCGCCAACCAGCAGGTGGACAGCGACAGCTGCGCGCTCTGACGGTCGGTCGAGGCCCTGTCGTTTGGATCGGGCCGGCTGTGAGGTGCGGTTCCTGTGGACCGACCTGTGCGTGCCAGGGCCCGCGACGCCGGGATGATCCAAACGACAGTGCCTGGGTCAGCCGCGCGGGTGGCGCAGGCGTACCGAGACCCAGCGGGCCCGGCGGCGCAGAATGCGCGGAATGCCCACCCGGAGGTCTGCGCCCTGCATCTGCGGGGTGCTGCCTCGCTGGTGGGGGCTCAGCCCATTGGCCGAGCGGCGATTGCGTGCTGCGTCACTGTAGTCGTGCGTCCAGCCCATACCCCGACGTCTGCCCCTGCCCCAAGGTCGATAACCGCCTCCAGGGCCCCCAATTGGCCTATGCGCCGGGCAATTGGCTGTTCGTAGGACACGTGTTCAGTTCCGGATACCGGGCGCATCGGCGTGGTCACCGATCGGGTTCGGGGTCTTTCAGCCAATTGATCAGTTCGGTCGAGAATGCGACCGGGTCTTCCTCGTGGGGGAAGTGCCCCAGCCCGTCGAACAGCCGCCAGCGGTACGGCGCTTCGACGTACTCGCCCGAACCGGCCGCGCTGCGCGTGCGCATGACGGGGTCGAGGGAGCCGTGCAGATGCAGCGTCGGCACGCGCACCGGTCGCTTCATGCGCCGGTTGAACTGGATGCCGTCGGGGCGGGCCAGCGAGCGCACCATCCAGCGGTACGGCTCGATGGAGCAGTGCGCCGTCGACGGGATGCAGATCGCGCGGCGGTACGTCTCCACCGCCTCGTCGTCCGGCAGGCGCGGGCCCGACCAGTCCCGGATCAGCCGGGCGACGAGCGCACCGTCGTCGGCCGTCAGCTGCCGCTCGGGAATCCAGGGCCGCTGGAACCCCCAGATGTAGGAACTCGCACTCGTCTGCTTGACGTCCGAGAGCATCGCCGAGCGCCAGCGCCGGGGGTGTGGCATGGACGCGACCGCGAGCCGCCGTACGAGCTTGGGGCGCATCACGGCAGCCGTCCACGCCAGGTATCCGCCCAGGTCGTGCCCGACCAGCGCGGCGTCGGGCTCGCCGAGCGAGCGGATCACACCGGTGATGTCGAGGGCGAGGTTGGCCGGGTCGTAACCGCGCGGCGTACGGTCGCTGCCGCCGACGCCCCTGAGGTCCATGGCGACGGCCCTGAAGCCGGCGTCGGCGAGGTCGACGAGCTGGTGCCGCCAGGTCCACCAGAACTGCGGGAAGCCGTGCAGCAGCAGCACCAGCGGGCCGTCGCCCATCTCCGCGATGTGGAAGCGCGCACCGTTGGCGGCCACGTCCCGGTGCGTCACCTCTTTCCCGCCGGGGACGTCCAGTCGTACGACTGAGGCGGGTTGCGCCGAAGGGGTGGCGGGATCGGTCATGACGATGAGCGTGCCACAGCCTCGATGGCCGCGGGCGCCCGGTCCTCCAGCTCCGGCGTCGTCGCCGGGGCCGGACGCGGGTGCGGCTTGGCGTTCTGCAGGACGCCCGCCGTCTCCTTCACCGAGGCGGCGACCTTCTGCGGACCCTTGCTCTTCTTGGCCTTCTTCGCGAAGACGACGCCGATCAGCGCGAGGACCGCGGCGACCAGGACGTTCGCGGCGAAGGACAGCAGGAAGCAGATCGCGAGGTTCCAGTCGCTCCAGGTCCGAATACCGTACGCCAGGGCGAAGTTCAGCATCGGCAGGGAGAACACCAGCACCGCACCGGCCAGCGTGAATGCGCCGCCGCTCGTCGCGCCGCGCTTGACGTCCTGCTTGAGCTGCGCTTTCGCCAGTGCGATCTCGTCGTGCACCAGCGCCGACATCTCGGTCGTCGCCGAGGCGAACAGCTGGCCGATGCTGCGTTCGGCGCCGACCGGGCTGCCGTCGGGTGCGCTCATCGCGATCTCCCTCGTAGTTACGGTTCCGTCTTCTGCCTGACTGCGTACGGTTCCGTCTTTTGTACCGTCCCGTCAGATCATGCCCGACGGTGCTCCTCCTCGCTTGCCCCGCCCGCCACTTCGGCAAGCGCGTGGCGTACGGCGGCCTGCTCCTCGGCGATACGGCGGTGTTCGGCGGCCTTGCGCTCGTGGATGGCGGCCATGCGCAGGTGGTACTCCGGCGTGTCCTGCTCGTAGATGTCCGGAATGCCGTCCGCGTCCTCGTCGCGCTCCTCGGCCTCGACCATCCTGCGGTACTTGGCGTTCCGTATCTTCAGCAGCACCGTCGCCAGGATCGCCGCGGTGAGGGAGCCGAGGAGTACGGCGGCCTTGATCTCGTCGGTCATCGCGGCGTCGCCCTCGAAGGCGAGTTCGCCGATGAGCAGCGAGACGGTGAAGCCGATGCCGGCGAGGGTCGCGACGGCGAACACGTCCGCCCACTCCAGGTCGTCGCTGAGCGAGGCCCTGGTGAATCGTGCCGTCAGCCATGTACCGCCGAAGATGCCGAGCGTCTTGCCGACGACCAGCCCGAGCACGACCCCGAGCGTCTCCGGCTGGGTGAACACATCGCCGAGTGCTCCGCCGGAGATGGTCACACCGGCGCTGAACAGCGCGAACAGCGGCACGGCCAGGCCGGCGGACAGGGGGCGTACGAGATGCTCGATGTGCTCACCGGGGGAGTGCGGCTCGTCCTCGTGCCGGGTGCAGCGCAGCATCAGACCCATCGCCACGCCGGCGATGGTGGCGTGGACGCCGCTGTTGTACATCAGCCCCCAGATCACGAGGGCGAGCGGGACGTACACGTACCACCCGCGTACGCCCTTGCGCAGCAGCAGCCAGAAGACGGCCAGGCCGACGACGGCGCCGCCGAGCGCGGCGAAGTTGATCTGGTCGGTGAAGAAGACCGCGATGATCAGGATCGCGAACAGGTCGTCGACGACGGCGAGCGTGAGCAGGAAGGCGCGCAGCGCGTGCGGCAGGGAGGTGCCGATGACGGCGAGCACGGCGAGCGCGAAGGCGATGTCGGTGGCCGTGGGCACGGCCCAGCCCTGCAGCGAGCCGCCGCCGGTGACGTTGGTCAACGTGTAGACCAGCGCGGGCACCGCCATCCCGCACAAGGCGGCGACGACCGGCAGTGCGGCCGCCTTGGGGTCCTTGAGATCGCCGGCGACCAGCTCACGCTTGAGCTCGATCCCGGCGACGAAGAAGAAGATCGCGAGGAGCCCGTCGGCGGCCCAGTGCTCGATGGACAGGTTCAGGCCGAGGGCCTCGGGGCCGAGGTGGAAGTGGCCGACGCTCTCGTAGCTGTCGTGCAGTACGGGGACGTTCGCCCACAGCAGCGCGGTGATCGCGGCGACGAGCAGCAGCACACCACCGACGGTCTCGGTGCGCAGCGCCTCCGCGACGAAGTTCCGCTCGGGGAGGGACAGCCGTCCGAAGACCTTGCGGACGGGGGTGGGGGTGCGGGGCGCGGCCACGAGGGGGACCTCCGGTCGGTGGGCAGGACAGAGCACATGCCGACCAGACTTCCCGGCGCACCTGAGGTTGAGATTGTTTTGCTTAGTTTATCTAAGGGTGCGCCGGAGTGCATCCGTCGAGCTCCACCGTACGTACACGAGGGGCACCCGGCGCGCTTGTCGCCGAGTGCCCCTCGATGGCCGACTCAGTCTCGGCCGGGCTCAGTCCTCGCTGGGTGCGGCGGGGAGCTTGGCCTGGATGAGGTCCATGACCGTCGAGTCGGTCAGCGTCGTCACATCACCGAGCTGGCGGTTCTCGGCGACGTCCCGCAGCAGACGGCGCATGATCTTGCCGGAGCGGGTCTTGGGCAGCTCGGCCACCGGCAGAATCCGCTTGGGCTTGGCGATCGGGCCGAGGGTGGCGCCGACGTGGTCGCGCAGTGCGTTGACGAGGCCCTCGTCCTCCGCGTTCGCCGTACCGCGCAGGATGACGAAGGCGACGATGGCCTGCCCGGTGGTCTCGTCGGCGGCGCCGACCACGGCCGCCTCCGCGACCGACGGGTGGGAGACCAGGGCGGACTCGACCTCCGTGGTGGAGATGTTGTGCCCCGACACGAGCATGACGTCGTCGACGCGGCCCAGCAGCCAGATGTCCCCGTCGTCGTCCTTCTTCGCCCCGTCACCGGCGAAGTACTTGCCCTCGAAGCGCGACCAATACGTGTCGAGGAACCGCTGGTCGTCGCCCCAGATGGTGCGCAGCATCGACGGCCACGGCTCGGTCAGCACCAGGTAGCCGCCACCGCCGTTGGGCACCTCGTTCGCCTCGTCGTCGACGACGGTCGCGGCGATGCCGGGCAGCGGCGTCTGTGCGGAACCCGGCTTGGTCGCGGTGACGCCCGGCAGCGGGGAGATCATCATCGCGCCGGTCTCGGTCTGCCACCAGGTGTCCACGATCGGCGTCCGGTCGGCGCCGATGTGCTTGCGGTACCAGATCCACGCCTCGGGGTTGATCGGCTCACCCACGGAACCCAGCACCCGCAGGCTGCTGAGGTCGAACTTCGCGGGGATGTCGTCGCCCCACTTCATGAACGTACGAATGGCGGTCGGCGCCGTGTACAGGATCGTCACCCCGTACTTCTGCACGATCTCCCAGAACCGGCCCTGGTGCGGGGTGTCCGGCGTGCCCTCGTACATGACCTGCGTCGCGCCGTTCGCCAGCGGCCCGTACACGATGTACGAGTGGCCGGTGACCCAGCCGACGTCGGCGGTGCACCAGTAGACGTCCGTCTCCGGCTTGAGGTCGAAGACGGCGTGGTGGGTGTAGGCGGCCTGGGTGAGGTAGCCGCCGGAGGTGTGCAGGATGCCCTTCGGCTTACCCGTCGTACCGGACGTGTAGAGGATGAACAGCGGCTGCTCGGCGTGGAACGCCTCGGGGGTGTGCTCGGCGGACTGCCGCTCGACGATCTCGTGCCACCAGACGTCACGGCTGTCGTCCCAGGCGACGTCCTGGCCGGTGCGCCGTACGACGAGCACGTGCTCGACGTTGTCCACCTTGCCGATCGCCTCGTCCACGGCGGGCTTGAGCGCGGACGGCTTGCCGCGCCGGTAGCCGCCGTCGGAGGTGATGACGACCTTGGCGTCCGCGTCCTGGATACGGGTGGCGAGGGCGTCCGCCGAGAAGCCGCCGAAGACGACGGAGTGCGCGGCGCCGATGCGGGCACAGGCCAGCATCGCGACCGCCGTCTCGGGGATCATCGGCATGTAGACGGCGACCCGGTCGCCCTTCTGAACTCCCAGCTCCAGTAGGGCGTTGGCGGCCTTGGAGACCTCGTCCTTGAGCTCGGCGTAGGTGAGGGCGCGGCTGTCGCCGGGCTCGCCCTCGAAGTGGATGGCGACGCGGTCGCCGTGCCCGGCCTCCACATGCCGGTCCACGCAGTTGTACGCGACGTTCAGCTCGCCGTCCTTGAACCACTTCGCGAACGGCGGGTTCGACCAGTCCAGCGTCTCCGTCGGCTCCTTGGCCCAGGTCAGCCGACGGGCCTGCTCGGCCCAGAAGCCGAGCCTGTCAGCCTTGGCCTGTTCATACGCCTCCGCGGTGACGTTGGCATCAGCGGCCAGGTCGGCGGGGGGTGCGAACCTGCGCTCTTCCTTGAGCAGGTTGGCCAGGCTTTCGTTGCTCACGACATCTCCCTTTCCCAGGGTGTCCGTTGTGTCCCAGGCCACAGCTCATCAGACCCGGGGCCCCGATGACAAGGGTCGACGGAAAATTGGTTTAGACCTGTCGGTGGCGGTTGGGCCGTGGCGGCCCGGAGGTTCTTTCGGCACCGGGGTCATCCGTTCCCACGGACGCCGCACGGCGGCGGTTCAGCTCTGTAATCCCTTTCACATTCCGGATCCCACTCCGGTCCGGGGCAGGTGAAAGGCCGTTCCTCGGATTCGGGGGCGTCGGCCCCTCCACATGAAGCGCGGCCCCGCACCGAGCGGGGCCGCGCGTACCTCTCCGCGTCAAGCCGACAGATCCGCCACCCCCACGTCGTCGAACACCTCGTCCTCGGTGCCCTCGGCGAGCAGATACGCCTGCGCTTCGCCCACGTGGAAGTACATCCCGTGCAACTCCAGCGCCCCCGCCCGCAGGGCTCGGGCCACCGACTCGTGGGCGCGCAGGTGCTCCAACTGCTGGACCACGTTGGTCAGGCAGAGCTGCTCGACCGCGTCGGCCGGCGCCCGCCCGGCGAGTCTGGCCCACGGCCGGCTCTCGTCGGACATCCGCTCCAGACTCGGCAGCCCGTGCCGCAGCCACCGCCGGAGCGGGGTCTGCGGACCGCCGGGCTCGGCGTTCAGCAGCGCCTGCATGGCCCCGCACCCGGAGTGCCCGCACACCGTGATGGACCGCACCTGCAGCACGTCCACCGCGTACTCGATCGCCGCCGCCACCGAGTCGTCCCCGCTCTCCTGGCCGGGCTGGGGGCACCTCCCAGCGTCAGTCGGGGGAGGAACGAGGTTGCCGACGTTGCGCACCACGAACAGGTCGCCTGGACCACTGGAGGTGATCATCGACGTGACCAGCCGTGAGTCCGCGCAGGTCAGGAACAGCTGGGAGGGCTGCTGCCCCTCACGCGCCAGCCGCGCCAGCTCGCTGCGCACCAGGGGCGCGGTGTTGCGCTGGAACGCGCTGATGCCGCGTGCCAGTTGATGTGCGCTCGGTCGACTCCCTTCGACTCCGCCGGACCCGTCGGCTCTGCTCTCGCCGGGCCGGCCGGACCGGGTGGGCCCGTCGGCGCCGCCGGCCTCGCCGACCGCGTCGAGCTCGCCCGCCGTACTGGGGGCGTCGGTGTCGCAGGACACGTCGCCGGCCCTGTCCCTCTCGCCGTTGCCGTCGCCGGCCCCGGCCGCCTGCGCCTCCCTGGGGTGTCCGTCCTGGGGCGCGACGGACTCCGGGATCTCGCACTGGTGGTTGCGCCAGGCCGTCCAGGGGTGGCACCGGCAGTCGGCCGACTCGGCGGCGTTCCTCCCGGCGTCGAGATGGAGGCCGACCGGTCCCGTCGGCTCGCCGATCCGGACCCCGGCCCTACGGCCGATCAGCTCGACCGAGCCGCCGTGCGCGGTGTGTGTGTTCTGCCAGTCCTGCAGTGACTCGTACGCCGCGTGGTCCATGAACGAACCGTCCAACTCCACGACGACGTCAGCGCCTTGGGGTACGAGATGCAGGGCCCGGCTGAGCCGTGGCACCGCGAGGAACGTCAGCTGCCCTCGTACATGTACGTGATGGACTCCTTCCTTCTCCTCATGCGTGATCCGGGTGCGGGTGAGGCGGTGCAGGGCGACGGCGACGGCCATGGCGATCCCCACCGCCACGCCCTCCAGGACGCCGAAGAACACCACGCCGAGGGTGGTGACGGCGTACACCAGCACCTCTCGGTGGCGGGTCACCGTGCGGATGTGGTGCAGGGACACCATCTGGATGCCGACGGCCATCACCAGGGCGGCGAGCGAGGCGAGCGGGATGAGCTCCAGGATCGGGACCATCAGCAGCGCGGCGACTACTACGAAAACGCCGTGCAGCATCGTGGAGTTCCGGCTCACGGCACCGGCTTGCACATTCGCCGAACTCCGCACCGCCACACCGGCCACGGGCAGTCCGCCGAGCGTGCCGGAGACGACGTTCGCGGCGCCTTGTCCGAGCAGTTCGCAGTCCAGATCGGAGCGGCCGACGCGACCGGGCCGGGCGGCGACCAGATCGGGACGGGAAGCGACCAGCTTGTCCACCGCGACCGCGCCGAGCAGCGACTGCACGCTGCACACCAACGTGATGGTGAGCACGGCGGCGGCGAGCCCGAGCACCGAGCCCTCGGGGAGCCCGGCCAAGGCGTGGCTGCTCCAGGACGGCAGGTCGACCTTGGGCAGGGTGAGCCCGGCGAGCGAGGCGGTGGCGGTGGCACCGGTGACGGCGACGAGCGCGGCGGGGACCTTGCGCAGGAGGCGCCCCACGCGCCCGGGGATGCGAGGCCAGAGCAGTAGCAGGGCCAGCGTCAGCGCGCTCACCGACACGGCGGCCGGGTGCAGGTTCGCCAACTGCGCGGGCAGCGCCCGGAGGTTGTCGAGGACGGCGCTCTGCGGGGTGCTGCCCAGGACGATGTGCAGCTGCGCCACGGCGATGGTGACGCCGATGCCGGCGAGCATGCCGTGCACGATGGCGGGGCTGACGGCGAGGGCGCTGCGGGCGACGCGCAGGCAGCCCAGGCCCAGTTGGGCGAGGCCGGCCAGCACGGTGATGGCGCAGGTCGTCCGCCAGCCGTAGCGATGGATGAGGTCGGCGGTGACGACGGTGAGCCCGGCGGCGGGACCGCTGACCTGGAGGGGCGAGCCGCCGAGCCATCCGACGACGATGCCTCCGACGGCGGCGGCGACGAGGCCGGCCTGCAGGGGCGCGCCGGTGGCCAGGGCGATGCCCAGGGACAGGGGGAGCGCGATCAGGAAGACCGCGATCGAGGCCGACACATCGGCGCCCGCGATGCGGAAGCGGCGGGGCCGGTTCGGGGGCGGACTGTGGGGCTCGTGGATGCGCTTCTGTCGACGTGGGTCGTCGGCGCGGGTGGGGACGCAGGCGGACATGTTTCCCGTCTCCTCCGGGGCAGCGCGGTCGCGGATCTGGTGGTCCCTCGCTCCTGGGCGAGGGGTCGGGTCGCGGCCGTGTGGTCACGGCATGCAGCGGCGGGATGCATCAACAGTCGGTAAACGGATCGTAATGCAGAGTAAAGGCCCGGAATAGATTTTCCGGGCAAATGGGCTAATAAATCCCCCCAAAGGATGAAGTGGCTAATTAGTCGGCTTGTCGTACTAATTCCTTCTCGGCCCCGTGCGACCTTGGCGGCGCTGTCGGCACCCGAGAGAAGGAAGAAGGTGGACGGAACATGGCCGCCACCCGCAGGTTCGCCGCCCCCCGCAGGATTTCTGCGACACACAGGATCGTCGTGACGCACCGGATCGCCGCGGGTACCGCGATCGCCGCGGTCTGCGCCGTATCGCTCGCCGGTTGCTCGACCGGCACCGACCCGATCCGGCAGGGGGCGTCCGGACCGCAGAAGCCGCAGCCGGCGGCGCCCGCGCCCCAAAGCGCGGTCCGCCTGATCGGCGACGGTTCCACCGCGTACACCGGAGCCCAGCCACACCTGCCCAGACCCGAACGCCTGAGGTCAGGTCAGAAGCCCCCGCAGTTCGTGGTGTTCTCCTGGGACGGCGCCGGCGAGGACGGCCAGAAGCTGTTCTCCCACTTCCGCGGGGTCGCCAAGGCGAACAACGCGACGATGACGTACTTCCTCAGCGGTGTGTACATGCTGCCGGACCACAAGCGCGACCTGTACCGCCCGCCGCAGCACTCCCCGGGCCGCTCGGACATCGGCTTCAACGACGTGGAGGGCATCGCCGACACCGTGAAGCAGCTGCGTCTGGCGTGGCTTGAGGGCAACGAGATCGGCACCCACTTCAACGGCCACTTCTGCGGCAGCGGCGGAGTCGGCGCATGGTCGGTCGAGGAGTGGAAGGACGAGATCACCCAGGCGAAGAGGTTCGTGAAGTCCTGGAAGACCAACACCGGCATGGCGGACGCGGCCCCCCTGCCCTTCGACTACGACAAGGAACTCATCGGCGCCCGCACGCCCTGCCTGGAAGGCCGGAAGAACTTCGTCAAGGCCGCCCGCGAGATGGGCTTCCGCTATGACTCGAGCGGCGTCAACAATCAGGTCTGGCCCGCGAAGAAGGGGGGCCTGTGGGACCTGTCGATGCAGCTCGTGCCCTTCCCCGGCCACTCCTACGAGCAGCTCACCATGGACTACAACTTCATGGTCAACCAGTCGGGCACCACGAGCCAGGGCGACCCCGCCAAGTACGACTTCTGGGGCGACCAGATGCGGGACGGCCTGCTCATGGGCTTCCGCCGGGCCTACGACGGCAACCGAGCGCCCCTGATCATCGGCAACCACTTCGAGTCCTGGAACGGCGGCACCTACATGCGCGCCGTCGAGGATGTGGTCGAGGCCGTCTGCAACAAACCCGACGTGCGCTGTGTCTCCTTCCGGCAGCTCGCCGACTGGCTGGACGCCCAGGACCCGACGGTCCTGAAGAAGCTGCGCACGCTGGGGGTCGGCGAGGCCCCGAAGCAGGGCTGGGCGTCCTTCCTCTCGGGGCGGCCCGCCCCGGCTCCGAAGGGGGCGCCCGGGGCGCCGGCGGTCAAGCAGTAGCAGTCAGGGGCGAGTTGCCCTCACGCAAGCCGAGGACGCTCTCGCCGCGTGCCTCACCGAGCACGAACCCGGGGTCGATCTGCGCCGTCAGGTCGGCCCCGGCGCGCTCGTTTCCCCAGGACTGGGCGTTCTTCAGATGGAAGTGCACCATCTGGCGCGTGTAGCGCTCCCAATCCCGTAGCTCGTACGTCGCATCCACGGCCGTGCGCAGCCGGCGCAGGGCGAGGTGGTTGGCGTCCTCCAGGAGCTCGAACCGGGGTGGGCGGCCCTTCTCCATGGCGCGCACCCAGTCCGAATGCCCGACGGTCACCAGCAGGTCGTCCCCGACCTCGGCGCGGAGGAAGTCGAGGTCGTCCTGTCCCTGCACCTTGTTGCCGACGACCTTCAGGACGACTCCGAAGTCGCGGGCGTACTCCTTGTACTGGCGATAGACGCTGACCCCCTTCCGGGTCGGCTCGGCGACGAGGAACGTCATGTCGAAGCGGGTGAACATGCCGGAGGCGAAGGAGTCCGAGCCCGCCGTCATGTCGACCACGACGTACTCGCCGGGGCCGTCCACCAGATGGTTCAGGAACAGCTCCACCGCCCCCGTCTTGGAGTGGTAGCAGGCGACCCCCAGGTCGGAGTCCGTGAAGGCGCCGGTGACCATCAAACGGACGGCGCCGCCGTCGAGTTCCACCGACCGGGCGCAGGCGTCGTACACCGGGTTGTTCTCGCGCACCCGCAGCAGCCGCGAACCCTCGCCGGGCGGGGTCGTCTTGATCATCGTCTGGGCGGAGGCGATCCGCGGATTGGAGCCGCGCAGGTAGTCCTTGATCAGCGGCAGCCGCTCGCCCATCGCGGGCAGCGCGGCGGCCTCCCTCTCGTCGAGGCCGAGCGCGGCTCCAAGGTGCTGGTTGATATCGGCGTCGACGGCGACGACCGGCACGCCTGCGGCGGCGAGGTGGCGGACGAACAGGGAGGACAAGGTGGTCTCGCCGCTGCCGCCCTTCCCGACGAAAGCAATTTTCATGTTCACGAAGGGTAGTGGGGCGGTAGCTGTATGTGGCAGATGTGCGTGAAGAAGGCCACTCGATCGTGGGGTGAGGGCCCGGGGTGCGTAATGTCGTACTCATGAGTACGACAGGTGCGACCGCCGATCCGCTCGCGGCCCTCGGTTCACTGCCCGGTGTGCCCGAGTCCGTGGAGTCCGTGCGCAAGGCCGTGGACCGGGTCTACGGGCACCGGATCATGCGGCGTCGCAGCAACGAGATCACCTCCGAGGCGGCCCTGCGCGGCGCCCGTGGTTCCGGGGCGCTGTCGGGTGCCGACTGGGCGCTCGAAGAGGTGCGCCGGCGTACCGACTTCAGCGGTGACGACGAGGCGCGCGTGATGGGTGCGGCCCTGCGGCTCACGGCCGAGGCGGGCCAACTGCTGTCCATCTGGCGGCAGTCACCGCTTCGGGTGCTGGCCCGGCTGCACCTGGTGGCGGCGGCGAGCAAGGACGACAAGGTCGGGCGACCGCGCCAGGAGGGCGAGTCGGTCGACGAGCCGCTGGTCGAGCTGCCGCTGCCGAGCGCGGCGGAGGTGCACGGCCGTCTGGAAGGCCTGTCCGAGCTGATCATCGCCGGCGGATCGGCGCCCGCTCTGGTGACGGCCGCTGTCGTGCACGGCGAGATCCTCGCGCTGCGCCCCTTCACTTCCCGCAATGGCCTCGTCGCGCGCGCGGCCGAGCGCATCGTCCTGGTCGGCAGCGGCCTCGACCCGAAGTCCGTCTGCCCGGCGGAGGTCGGCCACGCCGAACTGGGCCGCGCGGCCTATCTGGCGGCGCTCGACGGCTACGTCTCCGGCACCCCCGAGGGCATGGCCGCCTGGATCGCCCACTGCGGCAAGGCCATCCAGCTCGGCGCACGCGAGTCGACGGCGGTGTGCGAGGCGCTGCAGCGTGGGGCGGCGTAACGCACGCGAGCGGGTGTGGGCCGTGGTGACCCACGCGGGCGTGGGCGCACGCGCGTGTGGGTCCGTCGTAACGCACGCGCGCGTGGGGCGTCGTAGGGCGGCTCGAGAGTCGTAGGGCACGAAAAAGGCCCCGCGCGGGGGCTCATATGAGTTGCGGCGGTACGAGGACTCGTACCGCCGCTGGCATGTCCACCGGGTTACCAAGCGTCCTCGATATGTTGCCCATCAGGTCGGGAACTTTTGCCCGTCACCTGGTGTGGCTGGCCCGTAATCGACGGGTCGACGTCGCGTGGGTGCCCGGTGTTCATGCTCGGTCCGTGGGGCCAAATGCGTATTAAAGGTGATCCTCGCGGATGTCCTTGGTCTCGCGGGCCGTTGAGTCCTTTGTACTCCAGGACCCAACCAAGCGGAAGGCCTGGTTGCAGTTCTTTACTTTTACTCTCAAAACTGCGTCAAACGGGCGCCGATGGCTCGAACTGGGCACACGGAAACCGGGAGGCGCAAGTCAGGTGAGAGCCGTACGGCGTCGACTCGCGTACCAGACCAGCCCTGCGGTGGCCGCGGCGGCTCCTACGGCCGCCGCCGCGACAAGAGCGGGTCGCGGCGGCACGGAGAAGGAGGGAATCCGCTGCTTGAGTCGGACCGGGCGGTGGAAGTCGAGAATCGGCCACCCGCGAGCGAGTGCCTCGCGGCGCAGCGCGCGGTCGGGGTTCACGGCGTGTGGGTTGCCTACGGACTGAAGCATCGGCAGGTCGGTGGCTGAATCGCTGTAGGCGTAGCAGCGGGAGAGGTCGTAGCCCTCGGACGCGGCCAGCTCCTCGATCGCCTCGGCCTTCGTCGGGCCGTAGGCGTAGTACTCCACCTCGCCGGTGAAGCAGCCGTCGTCGCCCACGACCATGCGCGTGGCCACCACGCGGTCGGCGCCGAGCAACTCGCCGATCGGCTCGACCACCTCGGCACCCGACGTGGAAACGATCACGACGTCGCGACCGGCGGTGTGGTGCTCCTCGATGAGGGAGGCGGCCTCGTCGTAGATGATCGGGTCGATCAGGTCGTGCAGCGTCTCGGCGACGATCTCCTTGACCTGCTGGACGTTCCAGCCGCGGACGAGCGCGGAGAGGTACTCGCGCGTGCGCTCCATCTGGTCATGGTCCATACCGCCCAGGCGGAAGACGAACTGGGCATATGCGGTCCGCAAGGCGGCCCTGCGGTTGATCAGACCGCCTTGGTAGAAGGACTTGCTGAACGTGAGCGTGCTCGACTTCGCAATGACCGTCTTGTCCAGGTCAAAGAAGGCCGCTGTGCGGGGCAAGGAGTGGTTTTCCACAACCCTGAGCATAGGGGCAGCCCATTCGGCGTAAGGTGGGCGCGTGGGTTTGCCTGAGAGGGCTCTCGGGTACACCATGGAAGTCACGGATCGTTCGCGACCGTGCTAACCCGGTCCGACTCCTCCCCCCCCGAGTCGGCCGTGGAGACGACCCCCGCTCTCCCCCCCGGCGGGGGTCGTCGCATGTCCGGGTGGGTTTTCCCCTTCTGATCCTGGCCGCGAGGCCGAGGCGAGGCGGCGGCGGCCGCCTCTTGCACATGTTCATGATCCGTGACTGTGTGTAGCTGTCGCGCTGCTCTGCGGAAGTCGTACAGAGGTCGGTGCGGGGGTCACCGGTATGGGTGACGGCCATATTCACAACCGCCGAGTTGTCCACAGTTATCGACCAAGATCCACACGATTTCCGGGATCGCTGCACCGTGATTCCAGCGCGTCCGCTCAGGCCGACTTCATGGCCGGTTCTGGTTAGTCGGGCGAGTTTGGCCGGTTCGTATCGGCCGTTCATATGGAGGCCGGTTGCCGGTTCTCCACACGTTTGGGAATCGCGGGGCCGCAGGGCCGCGCGAGTGGTGCAGCGATGGGGGATGGAAACCGTGACCGCAGCCGTCACACACGATCAGCCGCCCGCCGCCTCGGGGCGGCCGGGCAAACCGTTGATCGTCACGGAGGACGCCGATCTGCTCGACGACCTGCTGCGCCTGTGCGCGGCGGCCGGCGCCACACCGGAGGTCCACCACGGGGTGCCCGAGCCCAGAGGCAGCTGGGAGGCCGCGCCGCTCGTCCTGGTCGGCGACGACGCCGCACGCCGTGTGCGCGGAGCCGGACGCAGACGGGGAGTGGTGCTGGTCGGCCGGGACCAGGACGACTCGGGCGTCTGGCGCAGGGCCGTCGAGATCGGCGCCGATCACGTCCTGATGCTGCCCGACGGCGAACAGTGGCTGGTCGACCGCATCGCCGATGTCGCCGAGGGCGTCGGCCGGCCCGCCCTCACCGTCGGGGTCATCGGCGGCCGCGGCGGGGCCGGAGCGTCCACGCTCGCCTGTGCCCTCGCCGTCACCGCCGCGCGTGAGGGGTTGCGCACGCTGCTCGTGGACGCCGATCCGCTGGGCGGTGGACTCGACGTCCTCCTCGGCGGTGAGGCCGCCGACGGCCTGCGCTGGCCCGCCTTCGCCGGCTCGCGCGGGCGGCTCGGCAGCGGCGCCCTGGAGGAGTCCCTGCCGAAGCTGCACTCCCTACGGGTCCTGAGCTGGGATCGCGGCGACTGCCTCGCCGTCCCGCCACAGGCGATGCGAGCGGTACTCGCCGCGGCCCGGCGCCGTGGCGGCGCAGTCGTCGTCGACCTGCCCCGCCGCATCGACGACGGCGTCGCGGAGGCCCTCGCCCAGCTCGACATGGGGATCCTCGTGGTCCCAGCCGAACTGCGCGCCCTCACCGCCGCTCGGCAGGTGGCCTCCGCGGTCCGGATGGTCCTGCGGGATCTGCGGGTGGCGGTACGCGGGCCGTACGCGCCCGGCCTTGACGACCGCGAGGTGGCCCGGTTGCTGGAGCTTCCGCTGGTGGGCGAGGTGCCGGTCGAGGCGGGACTGCTGCGACCGCACGAGACAAAGGCTCCGCCGGGGACGGTGGGGCGAGGGCCGCTGGCGCGGTTCTGCGGGGAGTTCTGGGAGCGCGCGGTGCTTGAGGCGAGGGCGGCATGAGGGGTGGCGTGAGCAACGGTACGAGTGCGGGTGCGAGCAGCGGCATGAGTCGGGGCGTGCGCAGTGGCGAGAGCGAGGGTGCCCGCAGTGGCACGAGTGACGGCATGAGTGACGGCATGAGTACGGCTGCGGGGCTCGGGCTCGAGTGGGTGAGCGGTGGCGCGGGTGGTTCGGTGCGGGCGTCCCCCGAGCGGTGGCGGTCGAGCGGGACAGCGGCCGGGAGGGTGCATAGGCGCCCGCCGCGATGGGCGTTGGACGGTTCGGCGAGTGACGCTGTCGCGCGGGCTCGGGTGCCGGACGGTTCGGTGAGTGCCGGTGTGGTGCGCGCCCGGGTGTCGGAAGGCTCGACGAGCGCCGCTGTGGTGTCGCGCGTGGCGGAGGTCGCGGCGAGTACGTCCACGAGGCGGTGGGATCCGGTCGACCGGGCCGGTCCGTCGGCTGGGCGGTGGGCGTCGGCCGGGACGGCGGCCGGAGCCGCGTCCGGGGCGGGCATGCCGACGGGGCTGCTCGACGGGGTGCGGCAGTGGCTGGCCGAGAGCGGGGCCGAGCCCACGCCCGCGCGCGTGGCGCAGGCCCTGCGGGAGCAGGGCAGGGTGCTGGGGGATGCCGAAGTCCTCGGGGCGGCCGAGCAGTTGCGGTCCGAGCTGGTCGGGAGCGGCCCGCTGGAGCCACTCCTCGCGGATCCGTCGGTGACGGATGTGCTGGTGTCGGCGCCGGACCGGGTCTGGGTGGACCGGGGCGGGGGCCTGGAGCTGACCTCCGTGTCCTTCCCGGACGCGGCGGCCGTACGACGCCTTGCCCAGCGCCTGGCCGCGGTGGCCGGGCGGCGGCTGGACGACGCGCGCCCCTGGGTGGACGCCCGGCTGCCCGACGGGACCCGGTTGCACGCGGTGCTGCCACCCGTCGCCGTCGGCTGTACCTGTCTGTCGCTGCGGGTCGTACGGCCGCGGGCGTTCACGCTCGACGAACTGGTCACGGCGGGCACGGTGCCGCCGGGCGGGGACCGGGTGCTGCGGGCGCTGGTCGACGCGCGGCTGTCCTTCCTCATCAGCGGCGGGACCGGCAGTGGCAAGACGACGTTGCTGAGCGCGTTGCTCGGGCTCGCCGGGCCGGGCGAGCGGATCGTGCTCGCGGAGGACTCGGCGGAGCTCAGGCCGGACCATCCGCATGTCGTACGGCTGGAGAGTCGACCCGCCAACCAGGAGGGCGCCGGGCTCGTCAGCCTCGAGGACCTGGTGCGGCAGGCGCTGCGGATGCGGCCGGACCGGCTGGTCGTGGGCGAGGTGCGCGGATCCGAAGTGGTCCATCTGCTGGCCGCCTTGAACACCGGTCACGAAGGAGGCTGCGGGACCGTCCACGCGAACGCGGCGGCCGACGTACCGGCCCGGCTGGAGGCGCTCGGCACGGCGGCCGGGCTCGACCGGGCCGCGCTGCACAGCCAGTTGGCGGCCGCATTGTCGGTCGTACTCCATCTCGTGCGGGACCGGGCCGGGCGGCGGCGGATCTCGGAGGTGCATGTGCTGGAGCGGGACCCGTCGGGGCTGGTGCGGACGGTGCCGGCGCTGCGCTGGGGCGTGGAGGCGTTCGCGTACGAGCGGGGGTGGGAGCGCCTGCGGGGTCTTCTTCGGGGCGCAAGCGATGAGGGGTGTGTGCCGTGATCGTGAGGGTGCGGGGGCCCCGGAGGTGGGGCGTGGTGATCGTGAGGGGTTCCGAAGCGGTGAGGAGTCGGTGGCGTGAGGGGGTCGGTGGTCTGAATGGGTGAGATGTCGTTGGGCACGGCAGCGGCGTGTCTCGGGGCGGCGGTCTGGTTGCTGGGCGGACGGAACTCCGGGACGCGGCGGGCCGAGCTGCTGCTTGCGGGCGGTGGAGTGGTGGGCGCCGGGCCGCCCGACTGGCGGCAGATGGCCGGGGAGTTGCATCGGCTGCGGGGGCGGTTGCGGGCTGAATGGTGGGCGCCGGCCGTCGGGTTGGTGCTGGGTGTGCTGGGGGCGTCGTTGCTGCCGGTCGTCGCGGGGGCGGCCGGGGTGCCGTTGCTGCGGAGGGTGCGGCTGGCCCGGGAGGCGCGCCGGACGCGGGAGCGTTGCGGGGACGCGGTGATCGCGCTGTGCGGGGCGCTTGCCGGGGAGGTACGGGCCGGGCGGCAGCCGGGTGAGGCTTTGCTGCGGGTGGCGCGGGACTGCGGTGGGCTCGGTGAAGCGCAGGCCGCGGTGCTGGCGGCGGCGCGGTTCGGTGGGGATGTCCCGGGCGCGCTCACGTCCGCGGCACGGCAGCCGGGCGCCGAGGGCCTGTCGGGCCTGGCCGCGTGCTGGCGGGTGGCCGTCGACCAGGGCGCGGGACTTGCGGCGGGACTCGACCGGCTGGAAGGGGCGCTGCGGGCCGAACGGGACCAACGTGCCGATCTGCGCGCCCAGTTGGCAGGGGCTCGGTCGACGGTGGTGATGCTCGCCGGGTTGCCGGTCCTGGGGCTGCTGCTGGGTGCCGCGATGGGGGCCGACCCCCTGCATGTGCTGCTGCACACCGGGGCGGGGCTCGGGTGTGTGGTGGTCGGCGGGGTGCTGGAGGGGCTGGGGATGTGGTGGGCGATGCGGATCGTGCGGGGAGCGGAGGCGGCGTCGGGGCGCGCGAAGGAGACGGCGGCGTGAGGACTTGGGCGGGCCGGGGCGTGCGAGGGAGGTGGCGGCGTGAGTGCGGAGTTTGTCCACAGGCTGGGGGCGGCCCTGGGGGCGGCGTTGGCCGTCGGGTGGCTGTTGCGGTGGCCCGTGGCGGCGCGGCGCGAACGGAGGGTGCGGCGACGCCTGGCCGAGTTGATGACGACTGCCGACGTTACGTCGATACGCCGACGGTTCGACGTCCGGCAGGGGATGCGGCGAGGGCTGCCCATGGCGGCGGTCGTGGGCGCAGGCTGGGCGGTGGTCGGCGGCGTCGTGGGCCTGGCAATGGGGCTGATCGTCGCGGGCGGGATGTGGATGTGGCGGCGCCGGCAGAGGGCTGTTGGCGTCGAGGAGGAGCCGGACGCCGGTGAGGTGGCTCGCCAGTTGCCGCTCGCCGCCGATCTGTTGGCGGCCTGCATCGCGGCGGGAGCAGGTCCGGTGATCGCGGCACAGGCGGTGGGCGAGGCCTTGGGCGGTCCCGTCGGGGACGGGCTGGCGCGAGGGGCGGCGGAGGTGCGGCTCGGCGGTGAACCACGCGAGGCGTGGCAACGGCTGGCCTCGATGCAGGGGGCCGGCGCGCTGGCGCGGTTGCTCGAAAGGGCCGGCGTGTCGGGGCTTCCGGCGGCCGGACCGGTCGCTCGGCTCGCCGCGGAGGCCCGTGCCGACTGGGCGCGCTCCGCGACGGAGCGGGCCCGGCGGGCGGCCGTCATGGTCACGGCGCCGGTCGGGCTGTGCTTCCTGCCCGCGTTCATCGCGGTGGGCGTGGCGCCGGTCGTGATCGGGCTTGCGGGCGGGGTGCTGGGAGGGGGTGGTGGATGAGCAGGTGAGGGGCGGCGACGGTCGCCGGTCAGTGGACGAGCTCGGCGTTCGGCAGCAGGCGAGTTCGGGCTTCGGCAGCAGACGTTCAACAGCTGGTTTCAACAGGACTGAGCCTTACGGGGGTTGAGATGTACAAGACGGTACGGGCACGGATGCGCGCCCTGATGTGCAGGATGCGGGCGGCGCGGAGGGACGCGGGGATGGTCACCTCCGAGTACGCGATGGGGATCGTGGCGGCGGTGGCGTTCGCCGTGGTGCTCTACAAGGTCGTGACGAGCGGGCAGGTCAGCGCGGAGTTGCAGGCCATCGTGAAGCAGGCGCTCGATGCGCGGATGTGAGCGGGACATTGAGCGAGGAACGGACCGGGGTGCCGGTCGGGAGCACGGTCGGGGATCGGACCAGGGGTTCATGACGGCGGAGTCGGCTGTCGTGCTGCCCGTGCTGGTGATGTTCGCGATGGCGCTGGTGTGGGGGCTGCTCGTGGTGGCCGCGCAGATCCAGTGCGTGGACGCGGCCCGGACGGGCGCCCGCGCGGCGGCCCGGCAGGACCCGGCCGACGCGGTCATCGAGGTGACCCGTGAGGCGGCGCCGCGCGGCGCGACGGTCACGGTCGGCCGGGAGGGGGACGAAGTCCGCGTGGTCGTCGTGGCCAAGCCGCCGGTGCTGCGTGGGCTCCCGTTCGAGGTACGGGAGGAAGCCGTGGCAGCGGCGGAGGAGATGGTGGGGGCGGGGACATGAGAGGGGGTTTCGCAGAGACCGGCCGCACGCCCGTCGGCTGGGGACCCGCCCTCAGGCCCGCCACTGGCCGAGAACCTGACCACACGCCCCTGACCGGTCCGCACTCCGGGCACGGTCCCGGCATCGAGCGGCATGCGGCCCGCAGGCCCGTCGCCACCAGGCATGTTGCCCAGCGACTTGCTGTCGGCACGCGCTCCGACCGCGGTTCCGCCACCGTCTGGAGCCTCGGCGCCATCGCCGTGCTGTGTGTCGTCTTCGGCGTCGTACTCGCCCTGGGCCAAGCTGTTGTGACCCGGCACCGTGCGGCCGGCGGTGCGGATCTGGCGGCGCTCGCGGCGGCCGATCACTGGGCGCAGGGCGGTACGGCCGCCTGCGCCCGTGCGGAGCGGGTGGCCCGGGCGCAGGGCGCGCGGCTCGTGCGGTGCGTGGTGGTGGGCGAGGTCTCGGACGTGACGGCGGTGTCGGGCCGGGGGCCGTTCGCGGCGGAGGTCAGGGCACGGGCGGGGCCTGCGGGTCCGGAGGCGGCGACCCCGCCGGAGGGGCCTCCGTCGGGCGGCGCTGCGGGGACGGACCGGCCGCCGTCGGCTCCTCGACCGGTTGCGCGGCCGCCGTCGGCTCCATGACCGGTTGCACGGCCGACATCGGCAGCTCCCCGTCCTAGCCGTGGCAGCAGGCCAGCCGCCCCCGCCCCGCCGCGCGAGCCGTCCCCAGCCGGTTCAGGACCCGCCGTCGTTCGCCGGGGTGCCGCCCCCCGCTGGGCCAGGCCCCCCACCCCTCGCCGGCACAGCCTCCCCCTCCCCAGCCGTGGCGAGCTCCCCCTCCCCGCTCACGGCAACCTCTCCCTCCGCCGCCCCCCGCAACAGCACCGTCAGCAACCGCACAGCCCCCTTCTTGTGCAGCGGATCGTTCCCATTGCCGCACTTGGGGGACTGGATGCAGGACGGGCAGCCGGCGTCGCACTCGCAGGAGGCGATGGCCTGGCGGGTGGCGGTGAGCCAGGCGCGGGCGGTGTGGAAGGCGCGCTCCGCGAAGCCCGCGCCGCCGGGGTGGCCGTCGTAGACGAAGACCGTCGGGAGCAGCGTGTCGGGGTGCAGCGGGATCGAGACGCCGCCGATGTCCCAGCGGTCGCAGGTCGCGAAGAGGGGCAGCAGGCCGATCGAGGCGTGCTCGGCGGCGTGCAGGGCGCCGCCGAGGATCTCGGGGTTGATCCGGGCCTCGTCCAGCTGGTCCTCGGTGACCGTCCACCACACCGCGCGGGTGCGCAGCGTACGAGGAGGGAGGTCGAGTTTCGTCTCGCCCAGTACCTCACCCGTGATCAGCCGACGACGCAGGAAGGAGACCACTTGGTTGGTGACCTCGACGGAGCCGTAGCACAGGCGGCCGTCGCCCCACGGGACCTCGATGTCCGTCTCCAGCACGGAGATCGACGTGGTGTCGCGGGCGACCGTCGAATACGGCGGTGCGGCCTCCTCGACCAGGGCGACCGAGTCCTCCAGGTCGAGGGAGCGGACGAGGTAGGTGCGGCCCTGGTGCAGGTGGACAGCGCCCTCGTGCACCGTGCCGTGCGCGGCGCCCGCGTCCACCGTGCCGAGCAGCCGTCCCGTCCCGGCCTCGACGATCTGGACCGGCCGGCCGCCCCCACCGCGGATGTCGGTGAGGTCGGCGGCCCGTTCGCGGCGCGTCCAGTGCCAGGCCTTCGTGCGGCGGCGCAGCAGCTTCGCGGCCTCCAGTTGCGGCAACAGTTCCTTGGTCTCGGGACCGAAAAGCGCCAAGTCCTCGTCGGTCAGTGGGATTTCCGCGGCCGCCGCGCACAGGTGCGGAGCCAGGACGTACGGGTTGTCGGGGTCGAGGACCGTCGACTCCACCGGCCGGTCGAACAGGGCCTCGGGGTGGTGGACGAGGTAGGTGTCCAGCGGGTCGTCGCGGGCGACCAGGACGGCCAGCGCACCCTGTCCGGAGCGGCCCGCCCGGCCTGCCTGCTGCCACAGCGACGCGCGCGTGCCCGGGTAGCCGGCGATCAGTACGGCGTCCAGGCCGGAGACGTCGATGCCGAGTTCCAGGGCGGTGGTGGCGGCGAGGCCGAGGAGTTCGCCGGAGTGCAGGGCCTGTTCCAGGGCACGGCGCTCCTCGGGGAGGTAGCCGCCTCGGTAGGCCGCGACACGCCGGGCGAGGGAGCGGTCTACCTCGGCGAGGCGTTCCTGGGCGATGACCGAGATCAGTTCGGCGCCGCGCCGGGAGCGTACGAAGGCGACCGACCGCACACCCTGCACGGCCAGATCCGTCAGAAGGTCCGCCGTCTCGGCGGTCGCCGTACGGCGGACGGGGGCGCCCTTCTCGCCCTGGAGCTCGGTGAGCGGAGGCTCCCAGAGGGCGAAGACCAGTTCCCCGCGTGGGGAGGCGTCGTCGGCGACCTCCACCACCGGCAGGCCCGTGAGGCGGCCGGCGGCCACCGCGGGCTCGGCGGCGGTCGCGGAGGCCAGCAGGAAGACGGGAGAGGCGCCGTAGCGGGCGCACAGGCGGCGCAGGCGGCGCAGGACCTGGGCGACGTGGGAGCCGAAGACGCCGCGGTAGGTGTGGCACTCGTCGATGACGACGTACTTGAGCGCCTTCAGGAAGGAGGACCAGCGGGGGTGGGACGGGAGTATGCCCCGGTGCAGCATGTCGGGGTTGGTGAGGACGTAGTTGGCGTACTGGCGGATCCACTCGCGTTCCTCGAACGGAGTATCGCCGTCGTACACAGCCGGCCGTACGGAATTGCCCAGCGGATGTGAAAGTTCCTTCACCGAACGGCACTGATCCGCCGCAAGGGCCTTGGTGGGGGCCAGGTAGAGGGCGGTGGCGCCACGGCCGTTGGGGGCCTCGGAGCCGTCCAGGAGCGTCGAGAGGACCGGCACGAGGTAGGCCAGGGACTTGCCGGACGCCGTGCCCGTGGCGACGACCACGGAGTCGCCGTCCAGGGCGTGCTCGGCGGCGCGTGCCTGGTGGGCCCAGGGATGTTCGATTCCCGCCGTCTGGACTGCGGAGATGACCTCCGCGCGGATCCGGTCAGGCCAGACGGCATGGCGACCCTCCCGCGGGGGCACATGCTCCGTATGAGTGATGCGCGAAGCCCGGCTCGGCCCCGAGGCGAGCCGGCCCAGCACCGTACCCGGGTCCACCCGGGAAACGGGGCCCGTCGGGGATCGATCGGATCGGTGATTCTTGGCCATCGGCACCGAGTGTGTCACTGGCGTGACGGACAATGGGACCAAGGCGTCGTGCACGCCTGCCGGTAAGTGATTGAATGCCATCGCGGCTGGCGAACCGTCCTGGGGGCTGTAAGCCGAGGTGTCCCGAGGGACGACCGCTCGATAGCAAGGTGCTGGAGGATCCGTGGACCTGTCCCTGTCGACCCGTACCGTCGGCGATCGTACGGTCGTCGAGGTCGGTGGCGAAATCGACGTATATACCGCGCCCAAGCTGCGCGAGCAGCTGGTCGAGCTGGTGAACGACGGGAGTTTCCACCTCGTCGTCGACATGGAGGGCGTGGACTTCCTCGACTCCACCGGGCTCGGCGTGCTGGTCGGCGGCCTGAAGCGTGTGCGTGCCCATGAGGGCTCACTGCGCCTGGTCTGCAACCAGGAGCGCATTCTGAAGATCTTCCGCATCACCGGTCTCACCAAGGTGTTCCCGATCCACACCTCGGTCGAGGAAGCGGTTGCGGCGACCGACTGATCACCGGACCCGGGCCCGCCGCTGAGCGTGCCCGGGGCGGTGGAAGTGGAAAGAGAAGGGGGACCGGGCTTTCGGCAGCCCGGCCCTCCGGACAGCACGCCCGTAGTTCCGAGGGGGATGCATGGCCACCGTTGAACTCCGCTTCAGCGCGCTGCCCGAGCACGTCAGGACCGCCCGGTTGGTGGCGGCAGCGGTGGCGCGCAGGGCCGGAGTGGACGAGGCCGTACTCGACGAGGTGCGACTCGCCGTCGGCGAAGCCTGCAGCCGTGCCGTCGGACTGCACCAGAGCGTCGGCATCACGGCGCCGGTGAAGGTGTCGCTGATCGAGGAGGAGAAACAGTTCTCCATCGAGGTCGGCGACGAGGCGCCGCACGCCACCCCCGGTGAGCGGGCGCCCGGCGCCGCGGGCGGCGACGGCGAGATCGAGGCCGAAGAGGACGAAATGGGCCTCGCGGTCATCAGTGGTCTCGTCGACGATGTGGAGGTCTCCGCAGGGGAGCATGGTGGGCTGATCCGTATGACCTGGCCGACCACGCCGCCGGCCGTGGTGCTTCCCTGAACGACCCCGCCAAGGCGAACATCATCGCGAAAGGGCCCTGCTCAGCAGGGCCCTTTCGCGTTTCCCCATCGGCACCGGAAATTCGTGAAGGAATTCACGATCAATCTCCCGATAATTCGATCAAGAGCCAATGCTCACGTCAATGGTTTTGAGGCATTAGCACTTTCGGGTTCAGTGGCGTGACGTCGATCATTTGCTGAACGGCACGTGAAGGCCGATTCCGTTTACCGCGCTCTGTTTTGATCAGGTTCCGGTACCTAGAATCCGTCCACATCTTGAGCTCAGCCCAAGCGTCAAGGAGGACGAATGGCGGGGCTTTCTACCCCTCATCAGCTGGACCATCCCACAACCCTCGCAGCCGTCGTGCTGACCGACGACAACCGGATCATCATCACGGTTATCGGCGTCGTGGCACTGGCAGCGCTCGTGGTCGCCGGCGTCCTGGTGCGCCAGGTGCTCGCGGCGGGCGAGGGCACCGACAGCATGAAGAAGATCGCGTCGGCGATCCAGGAAGGCGCGAACGCCTATCTGGGACGGCAGATGCGCACGCTCGGCGTATTCGCCGTCGTCGTGTTCTTCCTGCTCATGCTGCTGCCCGCGGACGACTGGAATCAGCGCATCGGCCGATCGGTGTTCTTCTTGATCGGCGCCGCGTTCTCGGCAGCCACCGGCTATATCGGCATGTGGCTCGCCGTACGCAGCAATGTGCGCGTCGCCGCGGCCGCACGGGAAGCGACCCCGGCGCCGGGAGAGCCGGAAAAGGATCTCACCGCCGTCTCGCACAAAGCCATGAAGATCGCTTTCCGCACGGGCGGCGTCGTCGGCATGTTCACAGTGGGGCTCGGCCTGCTGGGCGCCTCCTGTGTGGTGCTGGTGTACGCGGCCGACGCGCCGAAGGTGCTCGAAGGATTCGGTCTCGGTGCCGCACTGATCGCCATGTTCATGCGTGTCGGCGGCGGCATCTTCACCAAGGCCGCCGACGTCGGCGCCGACCTGGTCGGCAAGGTCGAACAGGGCATTCCGGAGGACGATCCGCGCAATGCCGCGACCATCGCCGACAATGTGGGCGACAACGTCGGCGACTGTGCCGGCATGGCGGCCGACCTCTTTGAGTCGTACGCCGTGACCCTGGTCGCTGCCCTGATCCTCGGGTCGGCGGCATTCGGTGACTCGGGGCTCGCCTTCCCGCTGATCGTGCCCGCGATCGGCGTGATCACCGCGATGATCGGCATCTTCGCGGTGGCCCCGCGCCGCAGCGACCGCAGCGGCATGACCGCGATCAACCGCGGGTTCTTCATCTCCGCGGTGATCTCGATCGTGCTGGTCGCGGCCGCCGTGTTCATCTACCTGCCGTCGTCGTACGCCGACCTCGACGGCGTCACCGACGCGGCGATCGCGGGCAAGGACGGCGACCCGCGGATCCTCGCGCTCGTCGCGGTGGCGATCGGTATCGTGCTGGCCGCCGTCATCCAGCAGCTGACCGGCTACTTCACCGAGACCAACCGTCGCCCGGTCATGGACATCGGCAAGACCTCGCTGACCGGCCCGGCCACCGTCGTCCTCGCCGGTATCTCTGTCGGTCTCGAATCTGCCGTCTACACGGCCCTGTTGATCGGCCTCGGCGTCTACGGGGCGTTCCTGCTCGGCGGCACGTCGATCATGCTCGCGCTGTTCGCGGTGGCGCTGGCCGGCACCGGCCTGCTCACCACGGTCGGCGTGATCGTCGCCATGGACACCTTCGGGCCCGTCTCCGACAACGCGCAGGGCATCGCCGAGATGTCGGGCGACGTCGAGGGTGCGGGCGCCCAGGTGCTCACCAACCTGGACGCGGTCGGCAACACCACCAAGGCCATCACCAAGGGCATCGCCATCGCCACCGCCGTCCTGGCGGCGGCGGCGCTCTTCGGGTCGTACCGCGACGCCATCACCACCGGCGCACGGGACGTGGGCGAGAAGCTCACCGGCGAAGGCGCGCCGATGAACCTGATGATGGACATCTCGCAGCCCAACAACCTCGTCGGCCTGATCGCGGGCGCGGCGGTCGTCTTCCTCTTCTCGGGACTCGCCATCAACGCCGTCTCGCGGTCGGCGGGTGCCGTGGTGTACGAGGTGCGGCGGCAGTTCCGCGAGCACCCCGGGATCATGGACTACAGCGAGAAGCCGGAGTACGGCAGGGTCGTCGACATCTGCACCAAGGACGCGCTCCGGGAGCTCGCGACGCCCGGACTGCTCGCCGTGATGGCGCCGATCTTCATCGGATTCACGCTCGGCGTCGGCGCCCTCGGCTCGTTCCTCGCGGGCGCGATCGGCGCCGGCACGCTGATGGCGGTGTTCCTGGCCAACTCCGGTGGCGCCTGGGACAACGCCAAGAAGCTCGTCGAGGACGGCCACCACGGCGGCAAGGGCAGCGAGGCCCACGCCGCCACCGTGATCGGCGACACGGTCGGCGACCCCTTCAAGGACACCGCCGGTCCCGCGATCAACCCGCTGCTGAAGGTGATGAACCTGGTGTCGCTGCTCATCGCGCCCGCGGTCATCCAGTTCAGCTACGGCGAGGACAAGAACGTCGGAGTACGGGTCGTGATCGCCGTGCTCTCGCTCCTCGTGATCGTCGCCGCGGTGTACGTCTCCAAGCGGCGAGGCATCGCCATGGGTGACGAAGACAACGCCGAAAGGGTGGCCAAACCGGTCGATCCCGCGGTGGTTTCGTAGGCGGTCTTACGACGGCCCAGTTCAAGGGGCGGGCGGGCGGCGCGTGTTGACGTGCCGCCCGCCCGCCTCGTGCTTGTTCACGCCCTTGCCGTGACCCTTCTCTCACATGGTGTAAATCGTAATAAGAGCCTCAGATACGCCATTGGGGGCACGGCCGTCCACCGCCCGACGTGTAAGGTCCGTTGGCCGAGAGCCACGGAAGGGACCGAACCGGTGAACAAGAAGCTCGCGGCCGCACTGTCCGGCGGTGCGGTACTGGTACTGGCGCTGACGGGATGCACGAGCGACGAGGGCAACCCGGAGCTGGACGCCTGGGCCAAGCAGGTCTGCGACGCCGTGCCCGCGCAGAACGCGAAGATCTCGGCGGCCTACGTCGCGATCACGAAGGCGGCCAAGGACACCACCAGCACGCCCAAGGAGCTCCAGCAGGCCGACGCCAAGGCCTTCCAGGACCTGGCCGACGGCTACCAGGCGCGCGCGAGCCTCATCAGCAAGGCCGGGGCGCCTCCGGGGGTCGAGGGCGGCGCGAAGATCCAGCAGGACGTCGTCAAGAAGCTCACCGCCCTCTCCGCGGCATACGCCGACCTGAAGAAGCAGGTCGACGGGCTGAACACGAAGGACCAGGCGAAGTTCGCGTCCGGCCTGAAGGACGTCTCGGCCGAGATGAAGCAGGTGGAGACCCAGCGCAAGAGCGCGATCCAGGCGCTGAAGAAGCTGGAGTCGGGCGACACCAAGAAGGCGCTGACGTCTCAGGAGGGCTGCAAGGCGGCCGCTTCGGCGTCCGCGTCGGCCCCGGCGACCAACAGCTGAGCCACCCTCAGGGGCGGACGCGGGTCACAATGAGGGCGTGAGTGACTCCAGCCTGTCTGCCCTGCCCGCCTCCGACCGCCCCGATGTCGCCGCCCGGCTGAGGGATGCCCTGCTCGGGGCCTCCTTCACCGCCGACGGGCTGCTAGAGCTGCTCGGCGTGCCCGCGTACACGGCGCTCGCGCGGAGCGAGACCGTGCCCGCGCTCCGGGCGACCCGGGGAGACACGCCGCTCGAGGCGCTCGTACGGCTGTTCCTGTTGCAGCAACCCGTGCCGCACGCGCGCGTGGCGGGCGCTCTGCCCGTCGACGCGTGCCTGGAGAGCGGGTGGCTGGTCCGGGCCGGCGACGACCTCGCGGCGACCGTGGACGTACGGCCGTACGGCGGGCCCGACGGCGAGGACTGGTTCATCGTGTCCGACCTCGGATGTGCGGTCGGAGGAGCGGGCGGCATCGGCAGCAAGGAAGAGGGCGTCGTCCTCGGCGTCGGCGGCGCCTCCACCACCCTCGCCGGCATCACCGTCCGTACGCCTGTCGCCTCCGCCCTCGACCTCGGCACCGGTTCCGGCATCCAGGCGCTGCACGCCGCACAGCACGCCACGCGCGTGACGGCGACCGATCTCAACCCGCGCGCGCTGCACATCACCGCCCTGACGCTCGCGCTGTCCGGCGCGCCCTCCGTGGACCTGCGGGAGGGCTCGCTGTTCGAACCGCTCAAGAACGGCGAGACGTACGACCTGATCGTGTCGAACCCGCCCTTCGTGATCTCGCCGGGCGGGCGGCTGACGTACCGCGACGGCGGGATGGGCGGGGACGATCTGTGCCGGTCGATCGTTCAGGGGGCGGGGGAGCGGCTGAACGAGGGCGGGTTCGCGCAGTTCCTCGCCAACTGGCAGCACGTGGAAGGGGAGGACTGGCAGGACCGGCTGCGGTCGTGGGTGCCGCGTGGGTGCGATGCGTGGATCGTGCAGCGTGAGGTCCAGGACGTCACGCAGTACGCCGAGCTGTGGCTCAGGGACGCCGGGGACCACCGGGGCGATACGGCCGAGTACCAGGCGCGCTACGACGCGTGGCTGGACGAGTTCGAGGCACGCAAGGTGAAGGCCGTGGGGTTCGGTTGGATCACCCTGCGCAAGGCGTCGGCGGCCGTGCCCTCGATCACGGTGGAGGAGTGGCCGCATCCGGTCGAGCAGCCGCTCGGTGACACGGTACGGGCGCACTTCGGCCGGCTCGACTACCTGCGCGCCCGCGACGACGCGGCCCTGCTGGAGGACCACTTCAAGCTCGTCGGCGAGGTCGTGCAGGAACAGGTCGGGCTGCCCGGCGCCGAGGACCCGGAGCACGTGGTGCTGCGCCAGCACCGCGGAATGCGCCGGGCCACTCAGGTGGACACGGTCGGCGCGGGCTTTGCCGGCGTGTGCGACGGTT
Organism: Streptomyces sp. SD31; assembly: GCF_052068475.1. Taxonomy (NCBI): domain Bacteria; kingdom Bacillati; phylum Actinomycetota; class Actinomycetes; order Kitasatosporales; family Streptomycetaceae; genus Streptomyces; species Streptomyces sp. SD31. The sequence goes on from NZ_JBQHCX010000001.1 coordinate 758,232, forward strand.
CGCTGAGCGCGGGTCGCATTCTGGACGCGATCGCCCAACTGATGGGCGAGGATCCGGTGTTGCTGCGCGACCGTTCGCCCGCGCAGATCAGGCTGCTGGTGGAGCAGGGGTTCCTCGAACCGGCGCGGTGAACCCGCTGGGGCCCACTGTTCAGGCACCCGGTGAAATGAGCCACAAGAAGGGCCAAGAAGGGCTTCGACAACCACAGCGAGCTGTGGGGCGACAACTCGACTTCAACAAGGTCGTCCGCATGATCAGCAGGACCGACCACAGAAGACGCCCTGAAAGAAGACGGCCGGAAAGATACCCGCGCGCCGCGAGTCCGAGGTGTCCGAAGTGGGCGAGGCAAGTGAGGCTTGTGAGAGTGATCGGCTCGGTGAGGCCGGCGAGGTGATGGGCTCGCTGGGGCCGACGGGCGCGGTGGAGCCGACGAGGGCGATGAGCGCGGTGGGGCCGACGTGGCGGTTGGGTCACACGGTCCGGGGAGCCCACAGCCGCGTCGGCCCCGCGTTCACCTGAGGTTCGCCTGTGCGCCGTCCACGCGTGTCAGCCTCGCCGGACTGGGCACTCACCGGACAGGAGAAAAGGGGCAAGCGGGACATGGAAACGGGACCGGCGATCTTCGCCGGAGCGGTGTTCGCCCTGTTCGGAGGTGGGCTGCTGGCGTGGACCGCGGTCCGGGTTCGGCAGCGTCGGCCCGTCGCCCACGGTGTGAGCCCGGTCGCATCGGCGACGCTTGCGGGCCTTGTCTCGGTGATCGCGTTGATGCTCGGAACATGGTGCCTCTACCGCCTCTGAGAACGGCCCACGAGCTGCGCGGCCGATAATTGGGAGGGCCTCTTCCGGAAAGGCTCGAAAAGGCCGGTGGCACTCCGGGCGGCAGGAATGGCGGAAGTCGGGTTACCGTTCGAGTGGCCGTTGCGGGCTTTTCCCGTTTGACAACAGGGCGGGATGTACCGTCACACTCCGCAGCGTCACCACCACCCGACCCCGGGCGCAAATCGACCCTGGGGAGGCCCCAGCGTCGACCGGAGAGAAGAGCGAAGTTGTCCCCGACAAGCGAGACCGCACAGGGCGGCCGCCGACTCGTCATCGTCGAGTCGCCTGCCAAGGCGAAGACGATCAAGGGCTACCTGGGCCCCGGCTACGTAGTCGAAGCGAGCGTCGGGCACATCCGCGACCTCCCCAACGGTGCCGCGGAGGTGCCGGAGAAGTACACCGGCGAGGTCCGCCGGCTCGGCGTGGACGTCGAGCACGACTTCGAGCCGATCTATGTGGTCAACGCCGACAAGAAGGCCCAGGTCAAGAAGCTCAAGGATCTGCTGAAGGACTCCGACGAGCTCTACCTCGCCACCGATGAGGACCGCGAGGGCGAGGCCATCGCCTGGCACCTCCAGGAGGTGCTCAAGCCCAAGGTCCCGGTCAAGCGGATGGTCTTCCACGAGATCACCAAGGCCGCGATCCAGGCCGCCGTCGCCAATCCCCGTGAGCTGAACCAGAAGCTGGTCGACGCCCAGGAGACCCGCCGCATCCTCGACCGTCTCTACGGCTACGAGGTTTCGCCGGTCCTGTGGAAGAAGGTCATGCCGCGCCTGTCGGCCGGCCGCGTCCAGTCCGTCGCCACCCGTCTCGTCGTGGAGCGGGAACGCGAGCGCATCGCGTTTCGTTCTGCTGAGTACTGGGACCTGACGGGCACCTTCGCGACCGGCCGCGCGGGAGACTCGTCGGACCCGTCGTCGCTGGTCGCCCGCCTGCAGACCGTCGACGGCAGGCGAGTCGCGCAGGGCCGCGACTTCGACTCCCTGGGACAACTCAAGAGCGCGAACACCCTCCACCTCGACGAGGCGAACGCCCGCGCCCTCGCCGCCGCCCTGGAGCAGACGCAGTTCGCGGTCCGGTCCGTCGAGTCCAAGCCGTACCGCCGCTCGCCGTACGCCCCGTTCCGTACGACGACGCTGCAGCAGGAGGCGAGCCGCAAGCTCGGCTTCGGCGCGAAGGCCACCATGCAGGTCGCGCAGAAGCTGTACGAGAACGGCTACATCACGTACATGCGTACGGACTCCACGACGCTGAGCGACACGGCCGTCGCGGCCGCTCGTGCCCAGGTCACGCAGCTGTACGGCGCCGACTACCTGCCCTCGTCCCCGCGGACGTACGCCGGGAAGGTCAAGAACGCGCAGGAGGCGCACGAGGCGATCCGCCCCTCCGGGGACCGCTTCCGCACGCCTGCCGAGACCGGGCTGACCGGCGACCAGTTCAAGCTCTACGAGCTGATCTGGAAGCGGACCGTCGCCTCCCAGATGAAGGACGCGACCGGTAACTCGGTCACCGTCAAGATCGGCGGCACGGCGGCCGACGGACGCGACGTCGAGTTCAGCGCGTCCGGCAAGACGATCACCTTCCACGGCTTCCTGAAGGCCTACGTCGAGGGCGCCGACGACCCGAACGCCGAGCTCGACGACCGCGAGCGCCGGCTGCCGCAGGTCAACGAGGGCGACGCCCTGAGCGCCGAGGAGATCACGGTCGACGGGCACGCCACCAAGCCCCCGGCCCGCTACACCGAGGCGTCGCTGGTCAAGGAGCTGGAAGAGCGCGAGATCGGCCGCCCGTCGACGTACGCGTCGATCATCGGCACGATCCTCGACCGCGGATATGTGTTCAAGAAGGGCACGGCCCTCGTCCCGTCCTTCCTGTCCTTCGCCGTGGTCAACCTCCTGGAGAAGCACTTCGGACGGCTCGTCGACTACGACTTCACCGCCAAGATGGAGGACGACCTCGACCGCATCGCCCGCGGCGAGGCCCAGTCCGTGCCGTGGCTGAAGCGCTTCTACTTCGGCGAGGGCACGCACAACGGCGGCGCGGCCGAGGCCGGCAACGGCGACGGGGACCACCTCGGTGGCCTCAAGGAGCTGGTGACCGACCTGGGCGCGATCGACGCGCGCGAGGTGTCGTCCTTCCCCGTCGGCAACGACATCGTGCTGCGGGTCGGGCGCTACGGCCCGTACATCGAGCGCGGCGAGAAGGACTCCGAGCAGCACCAGCGGGCGGACGTGCCCGAGGACCTGGCCCCGGACGAGCTGTCCGTCGAACTCGCGGAGGAACTGCTCGCCAAGCCGAGCGGCGACTTCGAGCTCGGCGCCGACCCGCAGACCGGTCACCAGATCATCGCCCGCGACGGCCGCTACGGCCCGTATGTCACCGAGGTGCTTCCCGAGGGCACCCCGAAGACCGGCAAGAACGCCGTCAAGCCGCGTACGGCCTCGCTGTTCAAGTCGATGTCGCTGGACACGGTGACGCTCGAGGACGCGCTCAAGCTGATGTCGCTGCCGCGCGTCGTCGGCACCGACGCGGACGGCGTGGAGATCACCGCGCAGAACGGCCGCTACGGCCCGTACCTGAAGAAGGGCACGGACTCGCGCTCGCTGCAGACCGAGGAGCAGCTCTTCACGATCACGCTGGAGGAGGCCCAGGCGATCTACGCCCAGCCCAAGCAGCGTGGCCGCGCGGCCGCCAAGCCGCCGCTGAAGGAGCTGGGCACCGACCCGGTGAGCGAGAAGCCGGTCGTCGTCAAGGACGGTCGTTTCGGGCCGTACGTGACGGACGGGGAGACCAACGCGACCCTGCGCTCCGGCGACAGCGTCGAGACGATCACCCCGGAGCGCGGCTTCGAGCTGCTCGCCGAGAAGCGCGCGAAGGGTCCCGCCAAGAAGACGGCGAAGAAGGCCCCCGCGAAGAAGACGACCGCCAAGAAGGCCGCCCCGGCCAAGAAGGCGGCCGCCAAGAAGACCGCGGCGAAGAAGACGACGACGGCCGCGAAGAAGACAGCGGCGAAGAAGACGGCCGCGAAGAAGGCGACGGCTTCGAAGTCGGCGAGCGAGGACTGAGCCGGGAGGACCGGACTCGCAACAGGGCTCACTCTGCGCCCGGTTGAGGGTCCGGTTCTTCACCTCCGGTTCGCAAAACGAACGCCTCGGCATCAGTTTGGTGTCGGGGCGCGCGTACGTTCGGGCGCGCGCGCCTGGCTGTCAGTGCGTCCCGATAGGCTGAAAGCATGACGCGAGCCGAGCAGCCAACGGCCCCCCACCCCGCCTCCGACGACGCCTTTGCCGCGGACTCCCGCGAGCGTGCCGTGCGCGCCCTGTTGCGCCGACCGCAGCTCAAGCGCTTGTGGAGCGCGCAGTTGGTGGGCGGTGTCGGCGACATGCTCGCCCTCCTTGTGCTGGTCCTGCTGGCCCTCCAGGCGGCGATCGCCGAGGGGTCGTTCGGCGGTGGGTACCGGGGCGTGGCGTTCGCAGTGGCGACCGTCTTCGGCGTGCGCATCCTGGCGACGCTGCTCTTCGGCGCCGTACTCCTGGGGCCCCTGACGTCGCTGACCTCCCAGGAGGGCCCGCTCGACCGGCGCTGGACCATGGTCGGCGCGGACGGCCTGCGGGTCGCCCTGCTGATCATCGCGCCCCTGTGGATCGACTGGACGCCGGAGAACGCGCTGGCCGTCCTGCTGGTCACCGCCTTCGTCACCGGCATCGCCGAGCGTTTTTGGACGGTGTGCCGGGAGAGCGCGGCGCCCGCGCTGCTGCCGCCCCCGCCCCCGGAGGGCGCGACGGTACGACCGCTGCCGGACCACATGGACGCCCTGCGCCGCCTGTCGCTGCGTACGGGCTTCGTGGCGATCCCCCTGGCCGCCGCCGCACTCGTCGTCGCCGCTCTGCTCAACAACCTGCTCGGCGCCGGACTCGACTGGTTCGACCAGCACCAGGCGGCCCTCGCGTCGTATGTCGCGGCCGGTCTGTTCGCCGCGTCCCTGTCCGTGCTGACCTTCCTGGAGCTGCCCGGCACACGCACCCCGCGCGCGCGGTCGCCGCTGGAGGGCCTGCGCCGCCCCAAGACGGGCTCCGGCGTCGACAAGGGCCGTACCGGCGCCATCCCGCTGCTGGTGACGGCCTGCGCGGCGGTCGCCGGGGCGGTGTCCGCCGCGGTCGCCGTGGCGGTGCTGCACGCCAAGGACCTGGGCGGCGGGCCGGTGCTGTACGGCCTGCTGGTGCTCGCGCTGAGCGGCGGCGTGGTCGTCGGCATCCGTACTGCGCCCTCCGTGGTGCCCGCCCTGTCGCGGCGCCGGATGCTGGCGCTGGCGATCGCCTTCACCGGCGTCGCGCTGCTGGCCGCGGGACTCGTCCCGGACGTCACGACCGTGCTGCTGATCGTCGCGCTGGCGGGTGTCGGCGCGGGCGTGGCCGCGAACACCGGGCACACGCTGCTCGACCAGGAGGCCGAGGAATTCCGGCGGCCGCGCACGACGGAGCACCTCCACGCGGTGGTACGCGTGTGCGTGGCGCTCGGCGCGGTGATCGCGCCGGTGGTGGCCGCGCTGATCGGGCCGCACCGGCTGGAGAGCGGCAAGTTCACCTTCGCGCACGGCGGCGCGGCGTTCACCCTGATGCTGGTCGGGGCGCTGCTGCTGCCGGTGGCCGTGCTGGTGCTGGCCAAGGTCGACGACCGTTCCGGGGTGCCGCTGCGAAAGGACCTGCGGGACGCGCTGCTCGGCGGGGACGACCCGGAGCAGGTGCCGGCGACGTCCGGCTTCTTCATCGCCCTGGAGGGCGGCGACGGCGCCGGGAAGTCCACCCAGGCCGAAGCGCTCGCCGAGTGGATCCGGGGCAAGGGCCACGAGGTCGTCGTCACGCGCGAGCCGGGGGCGACGCCGGTCGGCAAGCGGCTGCGGTCGATCCTGCTGGACGTGTCGAGCGCGGGGCTGTCGCACCGGGCCGAGGCGCTGCTGTACGCGGCGGACCGAGCGGAGCACGTCGACACGGTGGTCCGGCCCGCCCTGGAGCGCGGCGCGGTCGTGATCTCGGACCGGTACGTCGACTCCTCGGTCGCCTACCAGGGGGCGGGTCGAGACCTGTCCCCGACGGAGATCGCCCGCATCAACCGCTGGGCGACGAACGGACTCGCGCCGCATCTGACCGTGCTGCTGGACGTCTCGCCGGAGATCGCCCGCGAGCGGTTCACCGAGGCGCCGGACCGGCTGGAGTCCGAGCCGGCCGAGTTCCACGCGCGCGTGCGGTCCGGATTCCTGACGCTGGCCGCGGCCGACCCCGGGCGCTACCTGGTGGTGGACGCCGGCCAGGAGCCGGAAGCCGTGACGACCGTCGTCCGGCACCGGCTCGACCAGATGCTGCCGCTGTCCGAGGCGGAGATCCAGGCCCAGGAGGAGGCTCGGCGCAAGGCCGAGGAGGAGGCCCGCCGCAAGGCCGAGGAAGAGGCCGCCCGCAAGGCCGAGGAGGAGCGCCTGGAGCGTGAGCGCCAGGAGCAGCTCGCCCGGCTGCGCGCCGAGGAGGAGGAGCGCAAGCGGCGCGAGCTGGAGGAGGCGCAGCGGCGCGAGGCCGAACGGCAGGCGGAGGAGGCCCGGCAGCGGGCCGAGGAAGCGCGTCGGCGTGCCGAGGAGGAGCGGCAGCGGCTCCTCGCGGAGGAGAAGGCACGCGCCGAGGAGGAAGCGCGCCGCAAGGCCGACGAGGAACGGCGCCGCAAGCAGGCCGAGGAAGAGGCCCGGCTGCGCGCCGAGGCGGAGGCGCTCCGCCTGGAGAAGCAGCGCAAGGCGGAGGAGGCTCTGCTGCGGGCCGAGGAGGCACGGCGGCTGGCAGAGCAGGCGGCGGCCGCGGCTGAGGCGGGGCCGAGGCCGACGGGGCCTGGGGCCAGGGCTCCCTTCGGGGACGCGGCGACCGTTCCTACGCCGGTGGTGACGCCGGGTAAGGCGCCGGGCGGGGCGTCGGACGAGACGACTGTGTTGCGGCCGGTGCGGGGTGAGGAGCGGGGCGGTGATCGTCCTTCCGGTGGCCAGGCTTCCGGTGAGCGGGTTTCCGGGGAGTCCGACTCCGAGGTGACGGCGAAGCTGCCGCAGCCGCCCGTGCCTTCGGGGGCGTCGGACGAGACGGCTGTGCTTCCGCCGGTGACGCCTGGTGCGGCGGACGAGACTGCGGTGCTTCCGCCGGTGACGCCTGGTGCGGCCGATGAGACTGCGGTGCTTCCGCCGGTGGTGCCGGGGGCCGCGGACGAGACAGCTGTGCTGCCTCCCGTGTCGGGGGCGGGGGCGGAGTCTGCGGATCGGGTTCCGCCGGGGTACTTCCGGGACGAGGAACGTACGCGCGAGATGCCTCAGGTCGACGAGGCGGGGGCGCCCCGGCGCAGGACGCGGTCCGACTGGGCCGAGGAGACGCCGCTGGATGATCTGCCGACGCTGGCCGATGAGCTTCTGGGGCCGCGTGAGGACGAGTACGACGAGGACGGGGGCCGCGGGCGGCGACGCTGAGGCCGTCGGCGCTCAGGCCGGGCGGCACCGAGGTCGGTCGGTCAGCCGGACCGGGTCGGTGCTCGGCGTGGGGCTGGGGTGCTCGTCGGCGTCGGCCGGGTGCGGGTTCTGCCCGCCCCAGCACCCGTTGTCAGTGCCGGCCCGCACAATGGATCCCGCACCGCAAAATGTGAGCGAAGGGCGGCGGGACCCATGAGCGTGTGGGACGACCTGGTGGGGCAGGAGAGGGTGAGTGAGCAGCTGGGTGCTGCCGCTCGGGACGCCGATGCCCTCGTCACCGCCGCCGCTGCCGATGCGCCTCCCCCCGAGGCCTCCAAGATGACGCATGCCTGGTTGTTCACGGGGCCGCCCGGGGCGGGGCGGAATCAGGCGGCGCGGGCCTTCGCCGCCGCCCTGCAGTGCGTCAGCCCTGATCGGGCGCTCGGCGGCGCCCCAGGATGCGGGTTCTGCGACGGGTGTCATACGGCGCTCGTGGGCACGCACGCCGACGTCACCACCGTCGCAGCCGTCGGCAGCCAGATCCTCGCCGACGACATGCGGGACACCGTCCGCAAGTCGTTCACCTCACCGGCGAACGGCCGCTGGCAGGTCATCCTCGTCGAGGACGCCGAGCGGCTGAACGAGAAGTCGGCCAACGCCGTCCTGAAGGCCGTCGAGGAGCCCGCCCCCCGTACGGTCTGGCTGCTCTGCGCCCCCTCCATCGAGGACGTCCTGCCCACCATCCGCTCCCGCTGCCGCCACCTGAACCTGAGCACGCCCTCGGTCGACGCCGTCGCCGACATGCTCGTACGGCGGGAGGGCATCGAACCCGGGGTCGCCGCCGCTGCGGCCCGCGCCACGCAGGGGCACGTCGACCGGGCCCGCCGCCTGGCCACCGACCCGGCCGCCCGTGAGCGCCGGGCCGCCGTGCTCAAGCTGCCCCTCCGGCTCGGCGATGTCGGCGGTTGCCTCAAGGCCGCCCAGGAGCTCGTCGACGCCGCCGCCGAGGACGCCAAGCAACTCGCCGAGGAGATGGATGGCAAGGAGACCGAGGAGCTGAAGGCGGCGCTGGGCGCGGCCCAGGGCGGCAGGATGCCGCGCGGCACGGCCGGCGTGATGAAGGAGTTGGAGGACAAGCAGAAGCGGCGCCGGACGCGGACGCAGCGCGACAGCCTCGACCTGGCGCTGACCGACCTCACCGCCTTCTACCGCGATGTCCTCGCCCTCCAGCTCGGCTCCCGCGTCGCCCTCGCCAACACCGATGCCGAGGACGCCCTGGAGCGCCTCGCGCGCGACAGCGCCCCGGAGTCCACGCTGCGCCGGATCGAGGCGATCGCCGCCTGCCGCGACGCCCTCGACCGCAATGTGGCACCGCTGCTCGCGGTGGAGGCGATGACCATGGCACTCAGAGCGGGCTGAAGCAGCCGCCGCCCGCGTCCACTCGTCCCGCCCCTCTCACCCGCAAGTGATCAGCAGGAGGCCGACCATGTAACTCGTACGAGCCGTGGCGTGCACGCACTGCACCCGAACCGCTGCACAGAGTTACGCTCGCCTGATGCACATCAGGCGCACTCCAGTCAGCACAGACCCGAGCCCGACCGGCCACGGCCCAGGCACCCGCCGCCCGAACCCCCGGCGAGCCCGTGCGGTCGGCACCCTCCTCGCCGTCGTCGCGCTGCTCGTCTCCGCCTGCTCCTCCGGAGGGTCGACGCGCTCGGGGAATCCGGCGGCCTCCGGGAAGCCTGCGGCCGAGGCGGCGCTGGCCGCACTGCCGCGGTCGACGCCGGCCGCGCTCACGCCGTACTACCGGCAGAAGCTGACCTGGCGCAGCTGCGGGACGCCCGGTTTCCAGTGCGCCACGATGAAGGCGCCGCTGGACTACGCGGAGCCGGGCGCCGGGGACATCAAGCTCGCCGTGGCCCGCAAGAAGGCGACGGGCCCGGGCGGGCGGCTCGGGTCGCTGCTCGTGAACCCGGGCGGCCCGGGTGGCTCGGCGATCGCCTATCTCCAGCAGTACGCGGGGATCGGCTACCCGCTCGACGTGCGCGCCCGTTACGACATGGTCGCGGTCGACCCGCGCGGAGTCGCCCGCAGCGAGCCCGTCGAATGCCTGGACGGCCGCCAGATGGACAGGTACACGCAGACGGACTTCACGCCCGATGACGCGAAGGAGGCCGACGAACTCGTCGCCACCTACAAGAGGTTCGCGGAGGGGTGCGGCGCGGATGCGCCCGGCCTCCTGCGCCACGTCTCCACCGCCGAGGCGGCCCGGGACATGGACATCCTGCGGGCGGTGCTGGGCGACGAGAGGCTGACGTATGTGGGGGCGTCGTACGGCACCTTCCTCGGGGCGACGTACGCCGGGCTCTTTCCGGACCGGGTGGGCAGGCTGGTCCTGGACGGGGCGATGGACCCCTCCCTGCCGGCCCGCCGGATGAACCTCGACCAGACGGCGGGGTTCGAGACGGCGTTCCAGGCGTTCGCGAGGGACTGCGTGCGGCATCGGGACTGTCCGCTGGGCAGGAAGGCCAGTGACGTCGGCAAGAACCTCAAGGCCTTCTTCAGGAAGCTCGACGCGCGGCCCATCCCGACCGGCGACCCGGACGGCCGTGTGCTCGGTGAATCCCTCGCCACCACAGGCGTGATCGCGGCGATGTACGACGAGGGGGCCTGGGCGCAACTGCGGGACGCGCTGTCCTCGGCGATGCGGGAGAAGGACGGCGCGGGTCTCCTCGGCCTGTCCGACAGCTACTACGAGCGCGACGCCGACGGCCGCTACACGAACCTGATGTTCGCCAACGCGGCCGTGAACTGCCTGGACCTCCCGGCGGCCTTCAACACCCCCGACGACGTCCGCGAATCTCTGCCCGCCTTCGAAAAGGCGTCCCCCGTCTTCGGTGAGGGCCTCGCCTGGGCCACCCTGAACTGCGCGTACTGGCCGGTGGCGCCCACCGGTGAGCCGCGCCGCATCGAGGCGAGGGGCGCGGCCCCGATCGTCGTCGTCGGCACCACCCGCGACCCGGCGACCCCGTACCGCTGGGCCCGCGCCCTCTCCGGCCAGCTCTCCTCTGCCCGGCTGCTCACCTATGACGGCGACGGTCACACGGCGTACGGGCGGGGCAGCAAGTGCATCGACAAGACGATCAACGCGTATCTCCTCCGGGGGACGCCGCCCACTGGCGACAAGCGTTGCTCGTAGCTCCTTGGGCGACCCTGTCCGGGCCTGATCCGAGGCTGATCCGCCCCTGTCCCGGCCTGATCCGAGCCTGATCCGGCCCTGATCCGGCCGGTTTCGGCTCGCTCCGGCCCTGCTCCGACGCCGGAAGCCCTCGCTCCGGGGCCGGGGAGGGCCAGGGGCAGGGCCGGAACAGGGCCGGAACAGGGCTGGACGGGGGTGGTACGGAGCACCCTCGGAAACTGTGTAGACTTACCGACGTTGCTGATCGCACCATAAGTGCGCACGGCGCGCCGCCTTAGCTCAGATGGCCAGAGCAACGCACTCGTAATGCGTAGGTCTCGGGTTCGAATCCCGAAGGCGGCTCCACTCGAACCCCAGGCCGGATTAGCTCCGACCTGGGGTTTTGTCGTTCAGCGGACGCGGCGACGACGCCGGGCGCGCGCCGCACGGGTATCGGCGGTCTCAGTTCTGGTCTCAGTGGGGCCCGGAGTCGGCGCTGAGGGCGCGGGTACGAAGAACTCGCCCATGCGCCGCATGGCGTCCTTCGACAGGTGAGATCGGCCCTTCACGTGCCTGGGGGTCTGGCTGATCTGGGTGTGCCGCAGGATCTCCATGATCGTGGGCATGTCGACGCCGAGCTCATTCAGGATCGTGCCGGCGGTGTGGCGGCTCCCGTCGTACAGGCGGCGGTCATCGATCCCGGCCTCCTTGAGCAGCTCCTTGAACTCCTCGTAGTCGGCGCGCGGGTCGAGCGGGCGCCCGTCCGGCCGTGAGAACACGACGTCGTGCTCTTGCCACAGTTCCCCGGCGGCGGCCCCCATCTCCTCCTGCTGGGCCCTGTGGTCGTGCAGGAAGGGGATGAAGACGGGTGGGATCGGGACGGCGTTCCGGCTCTTCTTGGTCTTGGGGCGGGTGAAGACGAGTCCGCCCTCCTTGCGTTCCGGGCAGGCGCTCGCGTGCTTCGTGCAGGTCTTGGCGCACGGCTTTGGGCAGCCGCGCTTGTAGCCCTTGTGAGTGGTGCAGTCCGGCGGGCACGGCTCGAAGCGGTGCAGGCGGGCCCCGCAGGCGTGCGGGTCGTCGCATCCGTGTCGCCAGGTGAGGCAACGTGCGGTCCCGCCCGGCGAGCACGAGCGTCGCGATCAGGGCCAGAGCCATGAGGCCGTCGACCACGAACGGGTACAGCGTCGCGGCCGTGTCGTCCGCGCCGATGGCGCCCGCGATGTCCCGCAGCGCGTTCCAGGACACCCGGAAGGCCATGGCGACCACGACGACCAGCGCGAGCACCAGGGTGGCGCGGCTCTTGCGGTGCAGGTTCATGCCGCACCGCCTGTCTCACCGGACAGGCCGTTGACCTGGTCGCGGTGGGCGGCGAGCACGCGTCGGCGGGCCCGGCGGATGCGCCGCTCGTCCAGCTCGCACGGCGTACGGTCGATGACGACGATCTGCGCGTCCAGCAACTCCATCTCTGCACGGATGACGGGCAGCTCCGCCTCGATGGCGTCCAGCTCCGCGTCCGTGGGCTCCATCCACGGCTCGAACGCGGTAACAGCGTCCTGAACAGTGACGATGTGGTCCATGGGTCGTGTTCTCCCTCGCAGGTGGCAACGGCCCGAACAGAGCCCCCGGTGTTCCAGCACCGGGGGCTCACGCCGTTGAAGTCGGAATCTCCGGCTCCCCTCAGCGCCGCTCGTACAAGACGAGCGGCGGAGGCAACCGGCCGCAGCGGGCGAGCTGCGGAGAGGTCGAGAAGCGCTGTACCGCGCACGGGGACAGGACCCGTACGCGCCCGCCCGCTTGGCGCGAGGTGGGGCGGGACTCCCTCAGCACGCTGTTGAGTTCTCAAGGCACTGTCGCTTCCGGTGAGCGCGGTAACCCCTGGTCAGAGGGGCTCCCGACCTTGCGGTACGGGGCCCGCCGGGCGCGTTCGGAGCAGCCCAAAGAAGGCCCTCCCGGCTCGCTGTCCTAGGACTGCGAACCGCTTGAGAAGACAATGGCGCACAGTCCCAGGACTGTAAACAGTCCTGGGACTGTGCTTCACTGGACGGTGTCGAGAGGAGGTTCTGCATGGCGCCCAAATGGCGGGAGCTGGCGGACCGGATCGCGGAGAAGATCCGGAACGGCGAATACGCGCCCGGTGAGCAGTTGCCGCAGATCAGGGACCTTGTGGAAGTAGGCGAAGGGTCCAAGTCCACGGTCCACGCGGCCTACAAGGCGCTGGAAGCCGAGGGGCTGGTGACCTCCTCGCGCGGGCACGGCACTGTCGTCCGTGAGCGAGCACCGCTCAAGAGGCTCGGTATCGCGCGCTACGACAAAGCCAAGTGGCGGGACGGCGACGAGGTCGCGTTCATAGCGGACCGTGTGGCGTCCGGTCGTGCGTACCGCAGGAACGAGCAGACCCAGAGCGTCAGCCGCGTGAAAGCGCCGGCGCTCGTGGCTGGGGCTCACGGCCTGCCGGAAGGCGCTGAGGTGTACGCGCGGGCGCGCCTGGTCAAGGAAGGCACTCAGCCGACCCACACCCTGACCAGCTACTACCGTCCCGAGCATGTGGAGGGTACGCGCATCGTTGACCCAACTCCGGGTCCCGCTGGCCGTGGCGGCGGCTTCCGCGTCCTGTACGACGCCGGATACGAGATCGACCACATGAAGGAGGAGCTGTTCGCGCGAGTGCCCACGACAGACGAAGCTCAGCTCCTCCAGCTATCTCCAGGTGAATGGGTGGTGGAACTTCACCGCACCACGTACACAGCCGACGGCACTGTGGTGGAGTTCGCCATTGGGGTCCACGCTGCTACACGCTTCGCGTGGGCGTATGAATTCAAGGTGCCCGACTCGGAGAACATGGAGGACGAGCGCAAGTGATCTCCACTCAGGCGTGGTCAGACGCGCAGCGACTTTGGGACTTCCAGCAGATGGGGCACGAGCCGCGCCCCTGCTCTGTCGCGATCGGACTCGGCAGTCACGACCTGGGAGTGGCTGACACCACTGCAGAGCTGTACCACCGAGGCATGGCGCCGCTCGTCGTCTTCACGGGGGCTACTAGCCGTACGACGCGCGAGCGGATGCCTCGCGGCGAGGCTGAGCACTACCGCGACCGCGCCGTGGAGTTGGGGGTTCCGGCGGACGCCATTCTTGTCGAGCCGAAGGCCCGTAACACGGGCGAGAACATCCGCTTCTCGCGGACTCTACTCGAAGAGCGGCGTGTCTCGGTCTCCGCCGTCCTACTGGTCAGCAAGCCGTACGAGGAACGGCGCGCCTACGCAACGGCACGTAAGCTCTGGCCGGACGTGGAGTGGGTGAGTGCCTCCACGCCCATGACGCTCCCTGAGTACGTTGACTCGATCCAGGACGCGCGACTTGTAATTGACATGCTGGTCGGCGCTCAGCAGCGGCTCATGGTTTACCCCCGACAAGGGTTCATGATCGAGCAGGAGATCCCCGACGACGTGGCAGCAGCGTACGAGCGCTTGCGCGGAGAAGGGTTCACGAGCCGACTCGTGCCAGAGGAATCGAGCCGTACGTAAACGGTCGCGTTGAGCAGGGCACGAGGGGTTCACGTTCGACGGTATGCCCGAAAGGTGGGAAATATTCCTAAAATAGGGCGGAATCGCCTGAATTGAAAAGTTGACGGAACGGCGGTTCTGTCGACCTCTCTAAGCGTGCGGCCCACGCGGCAAGTCGCTGCCTCGCCGCTGAGGCAGCAGTCCCAAGGCGGCGATCACGGCCTCTAGCCCTGGAGGACAAAGCCGCAGCTCACTTGGTGTTAGGTCGCCGAGTGGCGGCTGACGCGATACCTGCTTAACCTGGGAAAAGGTGGGTGGGGGGTGACGCTTAGCTCTTGAGCGTGGAGCGGCTGATGGCTCACGAGACAGATTGGGGAAGCGTTCTCGCCAACGGAATTGTTTTTCCGCTGGTGAAGATTCTTGCGCCCGCATCCATGTTGGGTCTTACCGTACTCCTCATAGTTCAGGCTTTTGCAGAAAGTGTCAGTGCAGGCACACAAGCCCTCGCTCTGTCGCTTGTGCCGGCCGTAGTTTTGGCATATCTCGCGAGGCCATCCACGGCCTCCCAGTCCACGAAACTTCAGCCAATCGCGCCGCGGTCGGAAGACAAGGCTCTTGTTAAGATACTCGCAAGCAAATTGGGAAATCTTTATTATTTCCTTTGGGCTTTCGCTTGTAGCGCTGCGCTTCTTGACGGCCGACCGGCCAGAACTTGTTACTTCGACAACCCTTTGCGCTATGGCGTTCTTCGAAATAAAGAGCAAGCAGCAGAATGTGCAGGCAGACTCCTGTTACCTGGGAGTCGCGCTCGGAGGGCTGCTGTATGTGGGTCTACTCGGGGTTCCAGATTTGTGAAATAGGTAGTCCGAGATCAGATCGGATCAGTCAAGCACTACTGTGCCTGTTCAATCGGGGTCCCGACTTGCCGGTGTGAGGAGCTGCCCGCCTCACTGTGTCACGACTCGCTCTTCTTGGGGTCAGTCTCCTCGACCACATAGGTCGCCACACCCGCTTGAGTGAGCTGAATGGATCCTCTCGCTCGACCGCCGCTGTTGAGAGCAGTGACTGCCCAGTCCACCACTCCTTCATAAGCCGTCCAAGATTCGGCGATAAAGTGAATCTTGGGAAGCTTTACATGGCCCTCCGCCCTGACGCTGGCGACGTTGAACACGACAATGCCCGGCTCGATCGAGGTTTCGATTTCGCTTTGCCCGGGACGGGGGCTTATCAAGGTTGCCAAGTTAGACGTGTTGAACATGTAGGACATTTTAGTGCCCAGTGGCTCAGGCGGTCGGGGTTGTTTGAATTCCACTTCCTCGTAATCTTTGGCGAGTATCACGCTCAACCATGTTGGGAAGTTCAATTCCACTCTCACGCCTTGATGGCTCATCTGGTCAGGGTTGGATACCGTAAGCAGCGCAGCACCTGCTCCGGCCCGGACATAATCCTTTCTGGCCGAGTTGATCAGATGTTCGTGGTACTCCTCTATGTATTCGGCGACTTCCTCCATGTAGTCCGCTTCGGTGCGGCTGTCCAGATTGGCAGCAATTCCGAGTCGGTTAGGGCGGCGGGTTGAGTTCTTGGGGTCAAGTAGAATCGCCCTTCTCTTCGCAACTGCTTCGCCTATAAACTCATTGAATTTCCACAAGGGGACTGCTACCGGTTCGATATCTGAGGAAATCGACATTTTTTGCTGGGTGGTTGTCGATTGTGTGGCTCGACGTGTTAGTGCAACGACCTCTCCAGGGTTCGCTTGGACGGTTCGCCCCATTCGCCGCACAAAGATCATTCCCGCCGTATAGTTGGCGAAATCCTTGTGTAGCGTATGGATCGGGTCGCCTATCTTGGCTGGCTCGACTGATATCACCAAAACGGTGCGGCCGTCGAGGGTTACATAGCTCGCAGACCATTCCGGCCCTTGGTGTCCGAGATACGCCTGAAGGCCGGAATCGAGATCTGCCAAGTCGAGACTTGTGACGCCTTCGACGTTTTCAGGCTCCACCCCGATGGCGATATAGCCATAACCGCCGCATGTGGCAGCAGACTTCTCGGGTATTCGGTTAGCCATGCCGATGATGTGACGGGCGAGGGTCGCCTTCACTTCCTTCTTGGTCAGATCCAGGTTCGATTTCCACTCGATCCAGTCGCTTTCGTCGTGCTCGGCGGCATCGCGAATAGCTGTGACCAAGTCCAGAAGCTGTCTCGGGCTTCTGAGGGGACGATCGGTGGAGACGTTCAGGGTCATGGTCCAAGTATGGCGACTCGGATGCGTCGGTGTCTCACGGTTTGCCTCGCTTGTGGACCTTGCGTGCCGAAGGAAGCGGCCGGGACGAAGCGCTGCATGCGGCGGTCTCAATTACGGTCTCCCGCCGCTCGTTCTGGGGCAGTCCGCTGAGGTCCGCGGAAGTCCGGCAGATGCTCTGACCAGGCTTACGAGCCCCCCGGCGAGCACTCATGGACGCCTGTGGACCAAGATTGGACAACTCGTAATGCGTAGGTCTCGGGTTCGAATCCCGAAGGCGGCTCCATTCAAACCCCAGGTCAGGATTTCGACCTGGGGTTTCTTGTTGTTCATGCTGTCTGGTCCGGGCGGGAGTCCGGCTGGTGACCTGCGCGGTCGCAATGCGTGGGTCAAGGGTTTGACGACGACGGCAGGACGTGGGATTGGCGCCGTTTGTGCTCCTGACCTGCTGTTTTCATTGATTGGCTGCAGCGGTCATGGAACTCGTGCAGGGAGTGCCCATGCACAGGCGGCTCAAGGAGTCCACGCCGTCCTGGCCGCTCGCCGCCGGGTGGGCCGCGCAGATCGCGGAGGTGCTGCACGCCGCGCACCGGCGGCACAACCACTCCGTTTCAGGGCTGATCTTGAAACGGGCATCGGAGTTCCTGGCGGATCGTTGCAGAGGCCGAGCAAGTCAAGGCCGAAGCGATCCTCGAAGCCAAGCGCGCGGGGAGCCGACAGACGTCAGGGCTGGGGAGCTCTCCCAGTTCTGATCGCGAACCGGTCAGAGCCGCTCAGGTGTCCTGGTCTCCAGCAGGGCCATGTCCCGGTGCAGGGCGCGCGCTGTGACGTCGCAGAGGAACAGACGGTTCTCGCACTGTTCGCGGGTTCGGCCGGTTGGTAGAGATAGGCCGCCAGCTTGTGCGGGGCGTATTCCGTCGCAGCCTCGGACCTCGTCTCCGCGCAGATGGACAGGGCTGTGCTGAGGGGCAGCGAGTCGGAGTTCTCCGCTGCCCGGCATCGCACTGTGTCAGATCTTGATGATGTGGACGCCGTGGCCGCACAGTATGTGGAGGTCTTCTGGGTCCGAGGTCAGGACAGTCACGGGTGCGGGGAAGGCCAGTGCGGTGGCGGCGACGATGGCGTCGAGGGCGTATTTGTGGCCGTGGAGGCCGGCCGCGGCGAGGAGTTTGCTCGCATGGCGAGCGATGGCTTCGGTGGGCGGGACGATGTTGACGCGGGAGACGGCGTAGTCGAAGCGGGCCTGATTGGTCTTGGGGTCGCGGGCTTCGACGAGGGTGACGGAGCTGGTGATGACGCGGATGTCCTCCGCCTCGGCGGCAGCCAGCCATTCGGTGAGTTCAGGTGTGCGTCGTACGAGTTTGGACAGGCCCTCGCAGTCCAGGACGAGGGTGCCGCTCACGCGGCGTCCGCCGAGCCGGCCGTGTCGCCGCGCAGGATCGCCCGCTTGGCCTCGACCGCTGCCTGATCCACCGGCCCGTGCTCGGTCTCCGCGTCTTCAATGAGTTCGCGCAGCCGGTCGCGCTCGAGTTGGCGCTGGATGAGGGCTTCGACGTAGGCGGACATGCCGCGCTTGCCGGTGCGTGCCTTGAGGGCAGCAATGGTGCCTTCGTGGAGGGAGACGGAGACCGGACGGATGGGGCCCTCGCCGGGAGCGGGTTCGGGAATGGTGGCCATAGAGCCATATTAACAAAACTCTTGTTATTGGGGTGGAGTGATTCTGTGGCGTGTGGCTTGCAAATCCGCCACCTGCCTCCAGGCTCTCGGGGTACAGGTTCTCTGTGATCACTAAGCGCGGCGATGTGTCCCGTGGGCCGGCGCGCGAGGAACTGCTCGCGCTGCCTGCGGCCGTGGACCTGGAGACGGCGAACAGTGCTCCACGTTGACGTGCCGGAGCGCCCCAGCATCGAAGAGCCGACCGCTGCGACACCCGAGGTGAATCCCCTCGGGGTGTGTCGGGAGGTCGGGTCGGCCACATGTGCCGCCGAGGCTGGTGAGGGTGTCGCCGATCCATCCGGCGAGTTCGTCACCGTCACCGTCACCGTCACCGTCACCGTCACCGTCACCGCCACCCCCACCCCCACCGGCGTCGGCAGCGGTGTGCTCGTCCGAGTCGACGAGGTGGGGGCCCGCATTCGGGCCGAAGGGCGGCGGATAGCGTGAGGTGAAAGCCGTGGTGGGGAGGGCGTCGGTGGGTGCGTGGGTGCGGTGTTTTCATCCTCTTGGTGAGGCTCGGGCGCGGCTGGTGTGCTTTCCGCATGCGGGAGGGTCGGCGAGCGCGTATCACCTCCTGTCCGCGGGGCTGGCCGAGGACGGCGTGCAGACGCTGGCCGTGCAGTACCCGGGGCGGCAGGACCGGCACCGAGAGGCCTGTGTCGAGCGGGTGGACGATCTCGTGGACGCCGTGCTGCGGGAGTTGGCGCCCGAGCTCGGCGACGGGCTGCCGGTCGGACTCCTCGGGCACAGCATGGGGGCGGTGTTGGCGTTCGAGGTCGCGCGGCGTCTGGAGGAGGACGGGCGGGGGCCCGTCGTGCTCTTCGCGTCGGGGCGTCAGGCGCCGTCACTGCCCTGGCCCGCGCCGGGAACGCCCTCGTTGGGGGACGCGGACGACGCGCTGCTGGTCTCGGAGTTGCGGCTGCTGTCCGGCGGTGACGCGCGGGTCCTGGAACACCCCGGATTGCTGCGCCTGGCGCTGCCTGCCCTGCGTGCGGACTACCGGATGCTGGAGAACTACGCGTACGTCCCCGGCCCGAAGCTGGGCTGCCCCATTGTCGCGTTGGCCGGTGACCGTGATCCGCGGGTGGCCGTCGGGAGCGTCGCCCTGTGGGAGCAGGAGACCCGTGCCGGGTTCGAGCTGCGGGTTCTGCCGGGGGGCCACTTCTTCATCGACGAGCAGCTTTCCGAGGTGCTGACGGTGATCTCCTCCCGGTTGTGACCCGGTGCCGCCGAGGTGACGGCACCGGGTCAGCGGTGTCAGCGATGTCCGCGATGTCCGCGGTCTTCGGAGTGTCCGCGGTCTTCGGAGTGTCCGGGGTGCCCGGGGGTATCCGGGGTGTCCGGAGTGCCCGGGGTACCCGGGGTGTCTGCGGTCTCCTTGTGGCCTACTCGGCCCGGCTCGGTGCTCCCTTGAGCAGTTCCACCAGCGGCCGGTTCTCGGCGAGGGCTGCCGTGATGTCCTCCAGACGCTCGGCCAGGCGCTCGACGCGGGCGGCGTCGAACAGCTCGGAGTTGTAGGTGACCGCGATCTCCATGCCGCCGTCGGCGGTGCGGTCGAACACGAACTGCAGATCGGCCTCCTTCGAGCGGCGGGGCAACGCCAGCCGCTCGAACTCCAGCCGGTGCCCGTCCGCGCCGGACGGCTCGGGCGCCTCCGCCAAGTCCATGGCCACCATCACGTCGAAGACGGGACTGCGGTCCGGGCCGCGCTCCCAACCCAGGTCCCGCATCGTCCACTCGTACGGGTACTCCTCGTGCTGGAAGGCACGCAGCACATCCTGCTGGGCGGTGCGCAGGACCGAGGCGACGGTGTCGTCGGGCTGCAGCCGGGTGCGCAGAGGCACGGTGTTGATGTGGAAGCCGATCTGGTCCTCGAGGTCGAGGCGGTTGCGGCCGCGGGTGTAGGTGCCGACGGTGATGTCGTCGCGGCCGGTCTCCGCCGTCAGCAACAGGCTGACCGCGGTCTTCGCGACGACGAACTCGGTCACGGCGTGGGTGCTCGCCAGATCCGCCAGGCGCGCCGCGAGGCCGGTCACCGGGTGGTGCACCCGGCCCCCGGGGAACGAGGTCCGGGCCGGTCGCGGCCGGTCGGTGTCCAGCGGCACGACGGAACTGGCACCCGCCAATTCGGTCGTCCAGAACCGGCGGTGCTGCTCCTCCCGCTCACCCGTCATACGGGCGTTGCGCCACTGGGCCGCGTCCTTGAACTGCGCCGCGAGGGGTTCGAGGCCCGCGTCGCGGCCGTCCACCTGGGCGTCGTACAGCCTCAGCCAGTCCTCGAGCAGGACGTCCACCGTCCGGCCGTCGGAGACCAGTTGGTGCATGGACGTCACCAGCAGCCACCGCTCGTCCGTGTGCAGCAGGTCGGCGCGGATCAGCGGCTCGTCGAGGACGGAGAAGGGCACCCGGATCCGTTCCTCGGCGAAGGCGCGTGCCTCGGTGGCCGGCCGGCCCGTGAAGTCGTGGAGCGCGAACGACAGGGGCAACGCGCCCGGCTCGTGGACGACCTGCATCCACCGGCCGTCCTGCTTCGCGAACGTCGTCCGCAGCGCCTCGTGCCGGTCGACGAGTTGGGCGAAGCTGCGCTCCAGCGCGCCCGCGTCGACATCGCCGCGCAGCTCGTACAGGTCGTTGCGGTGGAACGCGTCGGGCCGGCTGTAGGTCTCCTCGGCGCGCAGCAGCAGGGTCTGGGTGTGTGCGACGGGATAGCTGCCCGGTCCGCCGATGCTGACGATGGCCTCGTCGTGGCCGCTCTCCGCGTGCTGCAGGGCGGCGGCCAGCGCGGCGACGGTCGGTTGCGAGAACAGCACCTCCAAGTCCACGGCCACGCCCAGTTGGCTGCGAATCCGGGACAGCACCTGGATGGCCCGCAGTGAGTTTCCGCCGATCTCGAAGAACGGGTCGGTGATGCCGACCTCCTCCGCGCCGAGCACCTCGCGCCAGATGTCGGCGAGCACCCGCTCCGCCTCGGTGCGCGGCGCGGCCACGTCGGTGGTGCGCGGACGCGGCGGGGCGGTGCTCGCGAGGGACTTGCGGTCGATCTTGCCGTTGGACGTCAGCGGCATCCTGTCGATCTCGACGAAGTCGGCCGGGACCATGTGGTGCGGCAGTTCGCGGTGCAGTCGGGTGCGGCACTCGGCGACGGTGGTTCCCGGCTCCAGGACGACGTACGCGCACAGCCGGTCCTTGGCGTCGCCGCGCACGACGACCGCGGCCGCCTTCACACCGGGACAGGCGTCCACACGGCGCTCGATCTCGCCCAGGTCGATGCGGAAGCCCCTGACCTTCACCTGGCTGTCGGTACGGCCGAGATACTCCAGGGTGCCCTCGGCGGTCCATCGGCCGGCGTCCCCCGTGCGGTACATGCGCCGCTCCGGCTGGAACGGGTCCTCCAGGAACACGCGCGCGGTCTGCTCGGGTGCGTTGAGGTAGCCGCGGCTGACCCCGATCCCCGAGACGTAGATCTCGCCCTTCATCCCCTGGGGGCACACCCGCAGATGCTCGTCGAGGACGTAGATCAGCGTGTTGTGGATGGGCTTGCCCAGCGGCACGGTGTCGGTGGTGACCGGCTCGGCCATCACATGGTGCGTGACGTCGTCGGAGGCCTCGGTGGGACCGTAGGCGTTGACGACCGGAATGGGCGGGTAATGGGCGAGCCAGCGGTTGACCGAGCGCGGCAGGACCGCCTCGCCGGTCACCATCAGATGGACGAGGCAGGACAGGTCGAAGCGGCGCCCGGCGCGTTCCCAGGTGTCCAGCATGGTGTCGAGATACGAGGGGACGACCTCCAGGACGGTGACCTTGTCGGCGTCGACCCGCTCGCCGAAGCGCACCGGGTCGAGCTGCAGCGCGGCCTCGTAGATCACCGTCTTCCCGCCGACGTAGAGGGCCGCGAACATCTGCCACACGGAGATGTCGAAACTGTTCGACGCGTTCTGCACCACCACGCTGCGCTCGCTCAGCGACAGGTCGTTGATCTTGGAGTGCAGATGGTTGAGCATCCCCAGGTGTTCGACCATCACGCCCTTGGGCACACCGGTCGAGCCCGAGGTGTAGATGACGTACGACAACGCCGAGTCGTCCGTGGTGATGCCCAGGTCGTCGCTGTCGAGGCCGGCACCGGTGGCGTCCGTCAGCTCGACCACGGTGCGCTCGTCGCCGATGTGATCGCGCAGTTCGGGCGACATCCGGGTCGGATCGAGGGCCACGACGCGGACCTGGGACGACTCCAGCATCGACTTCACGTACGACGGCGGATAGCCCGGGTCGATCGGCAGGTAGGCGGCGCCGCACTTCCACAGGGCCAGGATCGACTCGACGGTGAGGAGGGACCGGTCCATGACCAGGGCCACGACTTCCTCGACCTGTACCCGCAGTTCGTCCCTGAAGTAGCGGGCGAGCCGGTTGGCACGGGCGTTGAGTTCGGCGTAGGTCCGCTCCTGCGAGCCGGCCGCGAGGCAGACGCGGTCGGGGTGCGTGCGGGCGAATCGTTCGACCGCCTGATGGATCTTCGACGACGGGTCGAAGTCGAAGGTGTGCGCGCCGATGGAGCGTACCCGCTGCTCCTCGGCCGGTGTCAGGTACGGAATCTGGCTCAGCGCCGCGTCGGGGCGCTCCAGGACGGCCGCCAGCAGGCCGGTGAAGGATTCCCACAGCTGGTCGACGGCGCCGTCGTCGAACAGGCGCGTGTCGAAGCGGATGGCCGCCTCCAGGGTGCCGTGCAGCTCGGCGAGCATGATGTTCAGCGGGAACACGCTGGTCTGCAGGGTGACGTCCAGCGGGGTGACGCGCAGGCGGTCACTGGACATCGCGTTGAGGGCCTGCTCGTCGTCGCCGGCGAACTGTTCGAATTCGATCAGCACGTTGAACAGGTGCGAGGAGTGGGTGAGGCCGCGCTGCTGCAGCTCCTGGACGAGCTCCTCGTAGGGGTAGTCGCTGTGCCGGGCGCCCTCCGTGAAGCGGGTGCGGGCCTGGGCGAAGAGGTCCCTGAAGTCCGCCTCGTCGTCGACCCGCAGGCGCAGCGGCAAGGTGCGGACCAGCATGCCGACCACTTGCTCGGCGCTCTGCTTGCCGCGACCGCTCAACGAGGTGCCGAGGACGAGTTCGCCCTCGTCGGTGTAGCGGGCGAGCAGCGCCGCGAAGGCGCTGACGACCGAGGTGAACACGGTGCCGCCCTCGGCCTTGGCGAACTGCCTCAGCTTCTCCAACAGCCCGGCGGGCAGCGCGTAGCTGCGATAGGCGCCGCTGAACGCCTCTCCGCCGACGCCGGAGCGGACCGGCAGGTCGATCGCCGCCGGAACGTCGGCGTACTGCTCCAGCCAGTAGGCCGACGCCGGCTCCCGGCGCTCGTCGGCGCGTCGCCTCTCCTCGATGTGGTGGTCGCGATAGCCGACCTCGATCGGGGGCAGGTCGAGCGGGGCGCCGCCCGCGAAGGCGGCGTAGAACGCCGACAGGTCGCGGACGAGCAGTTCCAGGGACCAGCCGTCGGCCACGATGTGGTGGGTGCTGAGCGTCAGGACGTGCTCGTCGTTGTGGAAGGTGGCCAGCTGCGCACGGATCAGGGGACCGGTGGCCAGGTCGAAGCCGGCTGACGCGAACGGCCGCACGTACTCCGCGATACGGGCGTCGTCGGGCCGCGCGGTGGCGGACCGCTCCAGGTCGAGCGGCGCGGTGAAGCCCTCGGCGGGAGCCGAGGTCTGGCTGAGCAGTCCGTCGGCGAAGGCGAAGGTCGTGCGCAGCGCCTCGTGCCGCCGGGCCAGCGCGTCCAAGGCGCGCTGCAGCACGTCCGCGTCCACCTGGCCGTCGAGTCGGAAGCTGCGCGTCAGGTTGAAGGCGGCGGAACCACCCTCGAACTGGGCGGCGAGCCAGATGTTCAGCTGGGCGGGGGAAGCCGGGAACGGCTCCGCCGAGCCGGTGACCGGCACGGCCGGGGCCGCGGCGGTGGAGCCGGCCGTCGCCTGGATGTGGTCGGCGAGTCGCTGAGGGGTTTCGTGGTCGAAGAGGGCGTATTCGTCGAGTTCGGCGTCGAGGAGTGTGCTGAGGCGGCTCATGACCTGCATGCCGCTGATGGAGTCGCCGCCCAGGTCGAAGAAGGAGGCGTCGGGGTCGAGGGTGTCGACGCCCAGGACCTCCCGCCACACCAGGGTCACGGCGTCCAGCGTGCTCATGGTGGTGGTCTCTGCGGGGGCGGGTGTGGGCAGGGCGGCCTGGATGTGGTCGGCGAGTCGCTGGGGGGTCTCGTGGTCGAAGAGGGCGTATTCGTCGAGTTCGGCGTCGAGGAGTGTGCTGAGGCGGCTCATGACCTGCATGCCGCTGATGGAGTCGCCGCCCAGGTCGAAGAAGGAGGCGTCGGGGTCGAGGGTGTCGACGCCCAGGACCTCCCGCCACACCAGCAGGACCGCTTCCAGAGGAGTTACGGCGGCAGGCGGTGCGCCCGCGGTCTCCGGGGCGGATGCGCGGGTGCGGACCTTGCCGGCGTCCAGCCAGCAGCGGACGCGGTCGAACTGGTACGAGGGCAGCTCCACCCGACGTCCCGGGCCCGCACAGGCCTCCCAGCGCCACCGGGCACCCGCCGTGTACAGGGCGCTCAGGAAGCCGGCGAGACCTGAGGCGTCCACGGCCACCACGTCGTAGCCGTCTCCCGAGCGCTCGGTCAGCGCCCCGGAGATGGTCGACAGCGGTCCCGCCTCGACGAACAGGACGCGCCGCGGCCCGGTGAGCTTGCCGAGGAGCCGGTCCACGCGCGCCTCGAGATCCGCGGGTACGGCACGGTCCTCGGCCGCGGCCCGGCGCAGCGCCTCGGTGAGGTCGACGCGGCCGTTGGCGGCGTCCAGTGCGTGCTTCCCCGCGCCCTGGGCGACGACGTGCTCGAAGTCGAGACCGATGTGGCCGAGCAGGCTGACGAAGGCGTACTGGAGCGCGAACCGCTCGTCCACCGGACCGCCGTCGGACGCCGCGTCCGTGGCCTGCCGGTACCGCTCGTCGA
This sequence comes from Streptomyces sp. SD31, assembly GCF_052068475.1. NCBI lineage: Bacteria > Bacillati > Actinomycetota > Actinomycetes > Kitasatosporales > Streptomycetaceae > Streptomyces > Streptomyces sp. SD31. The sequence continues at coordinate 783,138 of NZ_JBQHCX010000001.1, forward strand.
AGTAGGGGTGAGCGGCGCGCAGTCGGTTGGCGAGGCCCGGAGCGGGCTCTCCCGAGCCTGAGACCAGCAGTGCCGTCGTCACCGGTTCGACGGGGCGCACAAAAGCCGCTTCGGGCGCCACGGCGGCCAGGGCGTCGGTGAGTCCGGTCAAGCTGTTCGCGGTGAGGGCGATGCGGTACGGGTGGTGGTCGCGGCCCGCCGCCAGCGTGCGGGCGACGTCGGCCGGGTCCAGGTCCGGGTGGTCCGCGATCCAGTCACGCAGGGCGGTTGCGTTGGCCCCGAGGGCCGTGGGGCTCTTCGCCGACAGCGGGACGAAGTACGTCTCCCCGGCGTCGCGTACGCCGTCGGCCGCAGCGGCGGGTGCCTCCTCCAGGACCGCGTGCACATTCGTGCCCATCACGCCGAACGAGCTGACGCCCGCTCGGCGTACCCCGGCGGCCGGGTCCCAGGACGTCAGCTCCCGGGTGACGGACACCGCCGAGTTCGCGAAGTCGATCAGCGGGTTGAGTTCGGCGGTGTGCAGGCTGGGGAACAACTGTCGGCTGCGCAGTGCGAGGGCCGCCTTGATCAGGCCGACGAGGCCGGAGACGCTCCAGGTGTGGCCGATGTTGGACTTCACGGTCGACACCGCGACGAAGTTCTTTCGCTCGGTCACCCGCCCGAAGGCCAGGTCGAGACCCTCGATCTCGATCGGGTCGCCCAGGCGCGTGCCGGTGCCGTGGGCTTCGACGTACGAGATGGTCGCCGGGTCGATCCCGGCCTTCCGCCACGCCCGTTCGATGACCTCGGCCTGGGCGGCGCTGTCCGGGGCCGTCAGCGTGCTGGAGCGGGAGGCGCCGCTGCCCGCGGCGATGCCCTTGATGACGGCGTGCACCGTGTCACCGTCGCGCAGCGCCGCGTCGAGAGGCTTGAGCAGGACGGCGGCCACGGCCTCGCCGGAGCCGGTGCCGGAGGCGTCGGCGGAGAAGGCGCGGGCCTTGCCGTCGGCCGAGCGGATACCGATGTCCAGATCGCCGCTCTTGTGGTCGGCCAGGACGTTGAGGCTGACGCCGCACACCATGGCCAGCTCGCTCTCACCGAGCAGCAGGTCGTTCACCGCCTGGTACACGGCGAGGAGGCCGGAGGAGCACGCCGAGTCGACCATCGCGGACGTGCCGTGCAGACCGAAGAACCGGGACAACCGCCCGGCCATGGCGGACACATGCGTGCCCATCACCATGGTGGGCTCGGGCTCGAGCGCCAGCTGGTCGTACTCGATCTTCGTGTCGCCCACGTACACCGAACCGCGCACGCCGTCGAGGGACGTCGGGGCGTAGCCGGCGTTCTCGACCGCCTGGTAGGCGACCTGGAGCAACAGCCGGTGCTCCGGCGCCATGTTCTGCGCCTCACCCTTCGATATGCCGAAGAAGGCGTGGTCGAAGGTGTCGATGTCCTCCAGGAAGCCGCACAGTTGATACTGCTCGTCCGCGGACAGTGAGGTCCGGCTGATGCGGTCGGCGGTCAGCTCGCGGACGCTGTCCCGGCCCTCGCGCAGATTGCGCAGGAACAGCCGCAGGTCGTCGGCCTCGGGCAACCGGGCCGCCATGCCGATGACGGCGACGTCCCGGCCGGCGCCGATCGCGTTGATCTCAGAACTCATGCTCGGTGACCTCGTCTTCCGACTGGGCAGTGACAGGCGCGACCAGCGCCGCTTGCGTGGCGATCGTGGGGTGGGCGAACAGCTGGGCGACCCGGAAGGCGGCCGGGAACTGTTCGTCGAGCAGCGCGTACAGACGCAGCAACTTCAGCGAGGTACCGCCGAGTTCGAAGAAGTTGTCCTCGACACCGGGCACCGTGCGCTCCAGCACGGTCGACCAGATGCCGCGGATGCGGTGCTCGGCCTCGGAGCGAGGGGCCGTCGAGGCGCTGGGCGGTGCCGTCCGGGCGAAGCGGGGTGCGGGAAGGGCGGCTCGGTCGGGCTTGCCGTTGGTGTTGGTGGGGATGCGGTCGAGGGCGATGTACTCGCCGGGCACCATCGCCCTGGGCAGCAGGCCCGTCATATGGGCGCGCAGCGTTTCGGCGAGGGCGCGCTCGTCCTGGCCGCGTTCCTCGGGGACGACGTAGGCCACGAGGTGGGCCTCGCCGTTGTCGTCCTTGTGGGCGACGATGATGCCTGTGGCCACGGCCGAGTGACCGGTCAGGGCGTTCTCGACCTCGGCGGGCTGGATCCGCACTCCGTTGATCTTCACCTGGTGGTCGGCGCGCCCGAGGATCTCCAGCAGCCCGTCCGGGCGCAGCCGCCCGATGTCGCCGGTGCGGTAGAGCAGGTCACCGGCGTCCTCGCGCTGCGGGTTGGGGAAGAAGCTCGCGTCGGTGGACCGCGGGTCGTCGAGGTAGCCGAACGTGCGGAACGGGGTGCGGATGACGATCTCGCCGGGTTCGCCGACGCCGCACAGCACGGCGTCGTCGCCGCTGCCCCGCATGACGAGGCCCTGGGTCTGCGGCAGCGGTGTGCCGACCGGGAGGACCGGGGGCAGCGGCCGGTCCGGCACGCGATGGAAGAACTTCGCCATCGTCGTCTCGGTCGGCCCGTACAGATTCACCACCTCGGTCCGCGGGCAGCGCTTGCGGACGTTCTCCACCAGGGCCGCCTTCAGCGGCTCGCCCGCGCAGAACGTCAGCCGCAGATCGTCGAGGCGCACCTCGTCGGGGGCGTCCAGCAGCCAGGTCTGCAGGACGGTCGGGGCCGCGTGCAGGACGGTGACCCGCTCGCGCTCCAGCCAGCGGAAGACGGCCTTGCCGCCCAGTTCGTCGGCCGGCTCGGGCACGACGACGGTCCCGCCGGAGACCAGGGCGAGGAACGTGTCGCGGAGCATCACGTCGAAGGACACGCTGGTCAGCTGCGAGCACCGGTCGTCCGGACCGATCCCGAACTCGGCGGCCTGCCAGGTGAGGAAGTGGCTGAGCGAGCCGTGCCGGCCGAGCACACCCTTCGGCAGGCCGGTGGTGCCGGAAGTGAAGAAGAGGTAGGCCGGATCGGCGGCGGACACCTCGGGCAGCGGCGTCTCGCCGGGGTCCGCCGCTTCTTGCGGGAGCAGACCCCGGGCGCCGACGTCGACGGTCTGTCGGCCGTCCGGCAGGAGGGGCGGAGCCGCACCGTCGGACTCGTCCTCCGTGACCCGGACGAACAGGCCGGGCCTGCCGATCTCCAGCAGGTGTCGCCTGCGTCCCTCGGGGAGCGCCGGATCAAGGGGGAACGCGGTCGCCCCGCTGCGCAGCACGCCGAGCAGCCCGACCAGGAAGCCGATCCCGCGCGGCCCGGTGACGCCGACGATGTCACCGACTTCGCAGCCACGCGCCACCAGCTGACGGGCGACGGCCTCGGCGCGGGCGACGAGTTCGCCGTAGGTGAGCGCGATGTCGCCCTGCCGGACGGCGACCCGGTCCGGGTGCCGGACGGCGACCGTGGCGATCAGCTCGGTCACCGGTTGCTGCTCGGGCTCGTCCAGCGGCGCCGCGAGCGCCGCCCGTTGGTCGCGGGCGGCCCCGGCCGTCAGCGCGTACGAGGTGATCGGCTGCTCGGGGGCCGTCGTGACCAGGGCGAGGAGTTCGGCCAGCTGGGCCGCCATCGTCTCGGCGCGCGCGGCCGAGAACAGGTCCGTCCGGTGGACCAGCTCGATCAGCATGCCGCCGTCCGGCTCGTCGCGGACGTAGAAGGTGAGCGGGAACTTGGCGCGCAGGTCGAAGGCGTGGTCGTCGACCTCGGCGGTGATCCCGTCGATCGTCAGGTCCTCGCGCAGGTCGCCCAGGTAGTTCAACAGCACGTTGAACACCGGGGTCCGCTCCAGGTCGCGCACCGGATTGAGGCGTTCGACGAGCAGTTCGAAGGGGGCGGCCTGGTGCTCGTAGGCCTCCCGCACCCGGGTGCTGACCTGCTCCAGGAGCGTCGTGAAGGCGGGGGCGCCGGTCAGGTCGGTGCGCAGCACCAGCGTGTTGAGGAACAGGCCGGCCGTCTTCTCGAGTTCGAGGCCGGGCCGGCCCACCACCGGGAAGCCGACGACCACGTCCTGCTGGTCGCTCAGGCGGGACAGCAGCAGGTTGAGCGCGGCCATGGTGATCTCGAAGGGAGTGGTCGCGGTGCGCGTCGCCAGCTCCCGCACCCGGCGGCCGGTGGCGCCGTCGACCCGCAGGATCGTCACGCCGCCGGCCTCGTCACGTACGGTCTCGTCGAGTTCGTCCGTGGGCAGTTCGAGGGGCTGCGCGTCGGCGAGCCGGTCCACCCAGTACGTCAGGTCGCCTTCGACGGCGGTCCGGTACTCGGGAGCGCGCACGGCCGCCGCGTAGTCGATGTACTGCACCGCGGGCTCGGGCAGCGGCTCGCCGGAGCCGGAGTGGCGGGTGTACAGGGCCGAGAGCTCCTGCATCATCAGACGCAGGGACCAGCCGTCACCGGCGATGTGGTGCACCACCACCAGCAGCTGCGACTCCTCGGCACCGATCCTGAACAGCACGACCCGCAGCGGTGCCGCGTCCGTCAGGTGGAACGGCGTGGCGGCGATCTCGCGCACCAGCCGCGCGGCCTCGGCCCGGGCGGCGTCGGCCGGCAGGTCCGAGAGGTCCCGTATCGCGTACGGGCTCGGAAGGTCCTCGCGGACCGTCTGGAAGACCTCGCCCGCCTCGCTGACGAAGGTCGTGCGCAGGATCTCGTGCCGAGCCACGAGGCTCGCGACGGCCTGCCCCATCACCTCCGCGTCGACCGGCCCGGCCAGCCGGGCCAGTACGGGGATGTTGTAGGCGCCGCTGTCGGGATCGAGCAGTTGCAGGAACCACATCCGTTCCTGGGCGAACGACAGGACGTGCCGCTCGCCGCGGGCGACGCGCGAGACGACCGGTGCGCTCCCCGCGCCCTGCGCCGAACCGGCGATCAGCTCGGCCTGGGCGGCGACGGTCCGGTGCGTGAACAGCGCCGCCAGCTTCAGCTCCACGCCGAACTCCCGCCTGATACGGGTGGACAGCTGCAGCGCGCTGAGCGAGTTGCCGCCGAGCGAGAAGAAGTCGTCCTCCACACCCACGCGGGCCACCGGCAGCAGCGCCGTCCAGATACCGGTCAGCCGTTCCTCGGTGTCGGAGCGCGGCGCCACGTACGCGCCGTCGGCGACCTGGGTGTCGGCCAGCGAGAGCAGGGCGCGGCGGTCGGCCTTGCCGTTGCGGGTCACGGGAATGGCGTCGGTGAAGACGTAGTGCGTCGGCACCATGTACGCCGGCAGCCGCGCACCGAGCGCGGCCCGCAGCTCGGCGGGGGAGGCCGGCCGGCCGGGCACCGCGTTCTCGACGTACGCGCACAGGAACTCCGCGCCGGCCGGATCCTTCCGCACCAGCACCACGGCTCGCTCGACTTCCGCCCCGGCCGCCAGGGCCTGCTCGATCTCACCGAGCTCGATGCGCAGCCCGCGCAGCTTGACCTGGTGGTCGAGGCGGCCGAGATAGAGCACCTCGCCGTTGTCCTGCCAGCGGGCCAGGTCACCGGTGCGGTACATGCGCGCTCCGGGCCGGAACGGGTCCGCGGTGAACTTGTCCGCGCTCTTCTCCGGCCGGTTGAGGTAACCGCGGGCGACCTGGACGCCGCTGATGTACAGCTCGCCGGGGACGCCGACCGGGCAGGGGCGGCCCGTCGCGTCGAGGACGTACAGCCGGGTGTTGGCGGCGGGGCGGCCGATGGTGACCGGTCCGGGCCGGTCGTCGACCTCCAGGAGGGAGACGTCGACGGTGGCCTCGGTGGGCCCGTAGTAGTTGTGCAGCCGGGTGCCGGTGCCGGCGGTGGCCGCGAGGAATCGGGTGGCGAGGTCCCGGCCGAGTTCCTCACCGCTGCACACGACGCTGCGTACGCCCGCGAACCCGTGGTCGACCGCGGCCAGGTACTGGCTGAGCATCGACGGCACGAAGTGCAGGATCGTCACACCCTCGCGCTCGATCGTGTCGCGGATCAGCGCCGGGTCGGACTGGCCGCCGGGTGCCAGCATCACCTGGCGCGCACCGATCATGCCGGGCAGCAGCAGCTCCCACACCGACACGTCGAAGACGTACGGCGTCTTCTGCAGGACGACGTCCCGGTCGCTCAGGCCCAGGTCCTCGATCGTCCAGCGCAGTCGGTTGATCAGGCCGCGGTGCTCGACGAGGACACCGTTGGGCACGCCTGTGGAGCCGGAGGTATAGATGCAGTACGCGACGTCGTCGGGGCCCGCCAGCGGGGGCGGGTTGTTCGTGCCGGTGACGTCCGCGGGGACGGCGGTGACGTCGATGACGGTACGGCCGCTCAGGGCGGGCGCTTGCGCATGGACCGGGTCGGCGAGCACGACCGCGGCGCCGGAGTCCTCGAGGATGGCGCGTATGCGGTCCTCCGGGTCGGTGGTGGACAGCGGCAGGTAGGCGCCGCCCGCCTTGAGCACGCCGAGGACGGCGGTCGTCATGTCGACGGACCGGTCCAGGTGCAGGGCGACCAGGCTGCCGGGGCCGACGCCGTGGTCCTCGCGCAGCACCTGGGCGACGGCGTTCGCCCTGGCGTTGAGCTCGGCGAAGGTCAGGCTCCGGTGCTCGTCGATCGTGGCGGTGCGCTCCGGGGTACGGGCCGCCTGCCGCTCGAAGAGGTGGTGGACCGGGGTGTCCGTCTCGTAGTCGGTGTCCGTGGCGTTGAAGCCGGTCAGCACCAACGCGCGTTCGGCGTCGCCGAGCAGCTCCAGTTCCTCGACGGGCGCCCCGGGGTCGGCGACGACGCTGGTGAGCAGCGTCTCGAAGTGCGTGAGCAGCCGGGCGACGCGTACCTCGTCGTACAGGTCCGTCGCGTACTCGGCGGTGATCCTCAGGCCGTCGTCCGTCTCCTTGAAGAAGAGGGTGAGGTCCATCTTGCTGTGCTGGACGGGGTGGTCCAGGTGGCGGATCCGCAGCCCCGTCGCCCCTTCGGTGGGCGCGCCCCACGCCGGGTCCATCATCACCATGACGTCGAACAGGGGGTTGTGACCGCCCGCGGTGACCACGCCGGTGTCGCGCACCACCCGGTCGAAGGGGTACTCGCCGTGCCGGACGGCGTCGCTGAGGGATCCCTGGACGGTGCCCAGCAGCGCCCGGAACGACGTGCCGGCGGATACTTCCTCGCGCAGGGCGACGCTGTTGACGTAGTAGCCGATCTGGTGGTGCAGGGCCTCCACCGGGCGGCCGAGCGCCGAGGTGCCGAGCACGAAATCGCGCTGACCGGTGTAGCGGAAGAACAGCACGCGAAGAGCGGCGCTGATACCCGCGTACAGGGTCGAACCCTCCTGACGGCACAGGGACTTGAGGCCGACCAGCCGTTCGGCGGCGACAGTGCGGCGCAGCACCGCGCCGCGGTAGGTGCGGACGGCGGGCCGCGAGCGGTCGGCGGGCAGCTCCAGCGGCTCCGGCGCATCGGCGAGCCGCCGGAGCCAGTAGGCGCGCGACTCCTCGGTGGTCGGCCGGTCCAGCAGTCCCTGTTGCCAGTGGGCGTAGTCCTTGTACTGCACGCCCAGCGGGGCCCGCGCGGGCTGCCGGCCGTCCAGCAGCGCGTTGTAGACCTCGATGACGTCGTCGATCAGCACGGTCAGCGACCAGCCGTCGACCGCGATGTGGTGCGCGCTGATGACGAGGAGATGGTGCTCGGGGGCGCGCTCCACGACCAGAAAGCGGATCAGGTGACCGGCCGCGAGGTCGAAGTCGCGCTGCACGAACTCGGCGACCAGCCGGTGGGCTGCCGCCTCGTCGGAGGCGCTCGTCACCTGCCAGGCGACGTCCGCCTGCGCGCGCACCCGCTGCATGGGTTCGCCGCCGAACTGCCCGTAGGCGGTGCGCAGCGACTCGTGGCGGGCCACAAGTCCGGTGAGAGCGCCGTGCAGGGCCTCCCGGTCCAGGGTTCCGCGCAGCTCGTACAGCGCCGGGACGGTGTAGGCCGCGTGCGAGGCACCGGCCTGTTCCAGGAGCCACATGGACAGTTGCCCCGAGGACAGGGGGTGCCACTCGGCGTCGGCCGCGGGAACGATCGCGGGCAGCGCGGTGCTCGCGTCCGACGGTCCCCCCGCGCGCAGGGACGCGGCGAGTTCGGCGACGGTCTCGTTGCGCAGCAGCGCGTCCATGCCCACCTCGCGCCGCAGTCGCTTGCGGACGAGCAGGACGACGCGTACGGCCTTGAGGCTGTCACCGCCCAGATCGAGGAACCGGTCGTTCAGACCGACGCGCCCCCAGCCGAGGACCTCCTGGAAGACGGCGCACACCGCGCCGTCGATCTCGTCGACCGGTGCCTCGTAGACCGTGCCGTCGAAGTCGGCGTCCAGGTCCGGGGCGGGCAGGGCGGCACGCTGGATCTTTCCGCTGGAGGTCAGCGGAAAGGCGTCCAGGCGCATGAACCGGGCGGGCACCATGTAGGCGGGCAGCGTTTCGAGCAGGCCGGTGCGCAGGGACGCGGTGTCGGCCCGGTCGTCGCCGACCCAGTAGGCGACGAGCTCCTGCCGGCCGTGGATCTCGGTGGCGATCACCGCGCTGTTGTGCACACCGGACAGCGCGGACAGCGCGCTGTCGATCTCGCCGAGCTCGATGCGGTAGCCGCGGATCTTCACCTGATGGTCCATGCGGCCCACCAGGTCGATCTCGCCGCTCTCCAGCCGCATCGCCAGGTCGCCCGTGCGGTACACCCGCAGGCCGCTGCCGGTCGGGTCCTCGATGTAGCGCTCGCGGGTCAGCTCGTCCCGGTTGAGGTAGCCGCGGGTCAACCCGTCGCCGGCGATGAGCAGTTCGCCCGGCACGCCGACCGGGCAGGGCTTGTTGTCCTTGTCGACGACCAGGAGGGTGGTGTTGGCGAGCGGACCGCCGACCGTGACGGGCGCCTCGCGGTCCACCAGGCAGGCCGTCGCGTAGATCGACGTCTCGGTGGGCCCGTAGAGGTTGTACAGGCCGCAGCCCGTGGTGGACGTGTAGAACGCCGTGCGCAGACCGGGCTTGAGCGGCTCGCCCGCGACGAGGCAACGCGTGACACCGGGCAGCGGGTCGGCGCTGTCCATGACGGCCAGATACGAGGCGAGCCCCGACGGCACGAACTGGATCAGGGTGATGCCGTGCCGCACCACGGCCTCGCGGATCGCCTGCGGTGACGTCTCCGCGCCCGCCGCCAGCAGGACCAGCCGGGCGCCGCTGATCAGCGGCAGGAGCAGCTCCATGATGGAGATGTCGAACGTGTACGTGGTCTTCTGCAGCACCCGGTCGTCCGGGCCCGTCGAGAAGTACGCCGCACCCCACTGCAGCACGTTGCGCACACCGCGGTGCTCGATGAGCACCCCCTTGGGCTCGCCGGTCGAACCCGAGGTGTACAGGCAGTAGACGAGGTCGTCGGCGGTGCCGACGAGCGGCAGTTCCTCGGCTCGCTCGGGCCAGGTGGGCCGGCGCAGATCGAGGACGTGCACCAGTTCGGCGAGGCTCGGATCCGAGTCGATGTCGGACAGCAGCAGACGCGCCCCGCTGTCCCGCAGGATGAACCGGTGCCGCGCGGCCGGGTGTTTGGGGTCCAGCGGCAGACAGGCGCCACCCGCCTCGATGACCGCCAGGATGCCGACGACCATGTCCAGGGAACGCTCGAACAGCAACGGCACCAGGCTGTCCCGGCCGATGCCGTACTCCTCGCGCAGTCGCCAGGCCAATGACCGCACGCGGACGACCAGTTGACGATAGGTCAACCGCTCGTCGCCGTACGACACAGCCACGCTGTCCGGCCGGATTCTGGCCTGCTCCGCGATCAGTTCCTGAATCAGCCTGCTGGACTCGTTCAAGGTCGCCCCTCTGTCCGCATTCGCGTCTGCGCTCGAACGCGCGTACCTGCATCCGGTGGAGGCGTCGTGCCCGCCGCCGTGGCCGTCAGGACAGCAAAACCTTCGCGAGGGATTCAAATGACATCGGGCATCCCGATCAAAGGAATGTCAGGTGCCAACCGGGGGGCCTCACTTCGATCGGCATCCCCGATGTCAATTGAAACCTTCGAAAGAGATTTGGTCTTCTTCCTCCGTCCGGCTGCGCACGAGTCCGCAGCGGTCCCCACCCGAGGGAGAGATGCGATGACGTCGCAGCGGCCTGAAGTGCCGATCGCATGACCGGTACACGGAGCAGTGCAACGCGCCTGCTGCGTCAGGAGATCCGGCCCGTCAGAACCGTCGTGGCCGGCGCCCTCGGCGTGCTGGTCGTCAGTGTCCTCGCCACGCTGGCGGGCCCGCTCCTCGTCCAGTACTTCGTCGACCGCGCCACCGAGGGGAGCAGCCGGTCGCTGCTCGTCACCGTCGCCCTGGTCTACCTGGCTGTCGCCCTGGTCGGCGGCGCGGCCCGCATCGGCGCCGGCTACCTGGCCGTGCGCAGCGCCTGGGAGATCTCGGACGGCCTGCGCGTCCGGCTGCTGCGCCGCGCCGCCGTCGAACGCCCGGTGCTGGAGGTGGAGAGTCGTCCCGTCGGCGAGGTGCTGGAGAAGGTCGAGGGCAACAGCGACATCGTCGGCAAGTCCATCGCCGAGTCCGGCTTCCAGATGATCGGCAATGTCGCGATCGTCGTGGGCACGCTCACCGTGATGGTCGTCGCGGTTCCCGCCGCGGGAGCCGGGATCGCCGTGCTCATCGTCGGCGTGTGCATGCTGCTGACCCGGCTCGCCCGACGCGCCGTCACCCGCTGGGAGTTGGCTCGGGAGCAGCAGGCCGCCCTCTTCGGGTTCGTCGGCGACTCCCTGGCCGCACGGGATGATCTGCTGCCCCTGGGCAAGTCCCGCTGGGCGACCGGCACGGTCCAGGACAAACTGGCCGGCCTGCTGCGCACGGAGGGCCGCGCGTACATCAGCGGTCGTGCCTTCTGGCCGCTGACCCAGCTGTTCTTCGCCGTCGCGTTCGCTCTCGGCTTCGGCTTCGGGCTGCGCGGCCTGGACCAGGGGACCTTGTCCATCGGCACCCTGACCATGATCTACCTGTACGTGGACCTGCTGCAGAAGCCGATGGAGGAGATGTCCTCCCAGTGGGGCGAACTGCAGAAGACCATGGCGGTCCTGGCCACCGCGGCCCGCACACTGGAGGAACCCGCCGCCGAGGCCAAGGACACGCTGCCGTCCGGCTCGCTTCCCGAGGGACCCCTCGAAGTGGCCTTCGACCACGTCAGCTTCGCCTACGGCGACAGCCCCGTGGTGCGTGACGTCTCCTTCACCGTGCCCGCCGGGGGCAGCCTCGGCATAGTCGGGCAGACCGGTGCCGGCAAGAGCACCCTGATCAATCTCCTGTGCGGGCTGGCGTCCCCCGGCGAGGGCCGGGTGACCATCGGCGGAGTGGACGTCAACCGCATCGACCCGGGGGAGTTCACCTCGCGGCTGACCGTGCTGAGCCAGCGTGCGCACGTCTTCGCGGCCTCCGTGCGCGACAACGTCACTCTCTTCGACGACTCGGTCTCCGACGAGCGGATCTGGCAGGTGCTGAAGCAACTCAACGCGGACGGCTGGATCCGGGCGCTGCCCCAGGGGCTCGACACGGGGATCGGCGCCGCGGGACGGGCCCTGTCCGAGGGCGAGATGCAGGTCGTCGCCTGCGCCCGCGTCCTGATCCGCCCGGTGGGCCTGCTCGTCGTCGACGAAGGGGCCTCCAAGCTCGACCCCGGAGCGGAACGGACCTGGTCGGACCTTCTCAGGACCGTGATGAAGGACCGCACGGTCGTCATGGTCGAACACCGCCAAGCCGCGCTGAACGGCGTCGACCGGATCGTCGCCATGGCTGGCGGCCGGATCACGGACGTCGACCGCCCCCGCGAAGGAGCCGCCAGGTGAATCCGCCAGAAGCCGTCCCCCCGTCCGGGCAGCTCCAACCGCCGCTGGGCTCCCAGCCGTTCGGCCGGTTCCTGCTGCACGCCGGTGTCCGTCTGAAGGGCCTCTATCTCGCCGCGATCGCGAGCTGGACCGTCATCTACGCTCTTCCCCTCGTCATCGGCCTGGTGATCTCCCGGCTCATCGACCGCGCGGGGACCGATTCCGTCGACACCGGGGTCTGGTGGCTGCTCGCGTTCGCCGTCGGGCTGATGGCGCTCCGGGCCCTCGTGCTGTGGGGCGGTCTGCAGCTGACCTTCATGCTGATCTTCAAGACCAGCGCCTGGCTCAAGGTGCGCGTGCTGCGCGGTCTGCTCGGCCGTCCCGCCACCCGGGACGCCGCCGCGAGCAACGGCGACACCATCAACCGGCTGCGCGACGACACCGACGAGATCGGGGGGCTGCTGGAGTGGACCACCGACCTCATCTACCGGTCGGTGCTGCTCGTCATCGCCGTCTCCGTGCTCGTCGCCACGGACCTCGTCATGACCATCCCGCTGCTGTTGCTGCTCGGGGGCCTGCTCGCCTCGGTCGCGCTGAAGAACCGGGTGGCGTCCCTGCAGGCGCAGACCAGGGTCAAGCAGGGCCTCATCGGCGGCGCGATCACCGACACCCTGACGGGCATCCGCGATCTGCGTCTGTCCGGTGCCATCACCGGCCGGATGGCTCGGCTGGAGCAGAGTTTCGCCGAGCGGCGTCGCCTCCAGCAGCGCCATCAGGTCTTCGCCGACCTGCTCTCCGACCTGTTCCGCAACCTCGTCATGATCGGCACCGCCGTGGTGCTGCTGACCGCGAGTGTGCGGATCGTCGAGGGCGACTTCACCATCGGTGAGCTCGTGCTGTTCATGACGTACTCCAGCTGGCTGGGCCAGCAGATGTTCTTCTTCGGCAAGATCCTCGCCCGCTACCAGAGCGGCAAGGTGTCCTACCGGCGCCTGGCCGGCATGAGCGGCGACGCCGAGCCGACCGCGGGCCGCTCCGTCACCGCCGAGCCCCTGCGGGAGCTCACCGCGACCGGACTGACCCGCCGGGCGGCGGAGGGAGGGCCCGCCCCCGAGCCGGTCGACCTCACCGTCCGGCCCGGCCAACTGGTGGCGGTCGCCGGTGACATCGGAGCCGGCAAGAGCACCGTGGTCCGTGCCCTCCTCGCGCTGCAGCAGGACGCGGCCGGCCAGGTCAGCTGGAACGGCACCGACATCACCGGTGACCGAGCCCGGCTCGGCGCCCCGCACATCTCCTACGCCCGCCAGTCACCCCGCTTCGTCACCGGTACGGTCCGCGACAATCTGCGACTCGGCGACGACAGCATCACCGAGGAGCGCATGCACCAGGCTCTGGCCGCGGTCCACCTGCGGCCCGGCACCCCCGAGCTGCCCGAGGGCCTGGACACCTTCCTCGACTCCGGCGAGGCCAGCCGCCTGTCCGGCGGACAGCGCCAGCGCCTGGCCCTGGCCCGCATGCTGTGCCGTCCCGCCGAGCTCTACGTCGTCGACGACTGCGACTCCTCGCTGGACGGACCGACGGCGCGCGCGATCTGGCAGACCGTGCCCGAGCAGTGGCCCGGGGCGTGGGTGGTCGTCTCGCACAACCCCGACCTGATCGCCCTGGCCACGACCGTGGTGCACGTGACCCGCCGTACCGACCCGTCCCTCGTCACCGCGGAGTGAGCTACCAGTGCCCATCATTCGGTCACCGCATGAACTGGTCGACTCGGATCTCTACATAGATCTCGAACCCGTGCTGGGGCATGCGCTCCACGTCAAGTGCGAAGGCCTCAATTTCGGCGGCTCCATCAAGATGAAGGCGGCGGCGAACATGATCGCCGCCGCTGAGCGGGACAACCTCCTGCGGGACGACTCCGTCCTCATCGAGTCCTCTTCCGGGAACCTCGGCGTCGCCCTCAGCGTCATCGCGGCGGCGAAGGGAATCCCCTTCACCTGCGTCACCGACCGCAGGTGCAATGAGCTGACGGCGTCGCTCATGCGGGCGCTCGGTACCCGTCTGGTCGTGGTCGACGAACCCGACCCCGAGGGCGGATACCTCAAGGCCCGGCTGGACCTCGTACGCCGTCGCTGCGCGGAGGACTCCCGCCACCTCTGGCTCAACCAGTACTCCAACGAGGCGAACTGGCTGGCCCACTACGAGGGCACCGCCCAGGGCATCCTCAAGCACTTCCCGGACCTGGACGTGCTGTTCGTCGGCGTCGGCACGGCCGGCACCGCGATGGGCTGCGTGCGCTACTTCCGCGACCTGGGCAGCAGCGCCCGTGTCGTCGCCGTCGACTCGGTCGGCTCCGTCAGCTTCGGCGCACCCGCCGCGACCCGTCTCATACCGGGCCTCGGCGCGGGTGTCGTACCGCCGTTGCTCGATCCGTACGCCTTCGACGACGTGGTCTTCGTCCCGGAGGAGGCCGCTGTCCGGATGTGCCGCGCCCTGTCCGCGCGCGGTCTGCTCTTCGGCGGCTCCACGGGCACCGTCGTCGACGGAGCCCGTACCTGGCTCGAACAGAACGACCCCCAGCGCACCTTGCGCACGGTGTGCATCTCCCCGGACATGGGGGAGCGCTACCTCGACACCATCTACGACGACGCCTGGGTCTTCGAGCACTTCGGGACCGAGGCACTCGCTCCGCTGCCTCGCCCTTAGCGATGTCAGCCGCCTCCGAACGCGTGCGGAGGAGCGGCGTCTTCGGCACAACCCGCAGAGAGGGAACACCTTCATGTTCGACTTCGACCTGGTCCCCGGCCCGGTGGTCCACGAGATCCTGACCCACGACCGCCGTTCGGTCCTGGACCTCGTGAAGCAGACCTACCTGGACCACGAGGCCGGCGAGTCCGTCAATCCCGACAGCTACTTCCTGCGCTTTCCCGAGAAGCCCGACGCACGGATCATCGCCTTGCCGTCGTTCCTCGGCGCGGACGTGCAACTGGCCGGCATCAAGTGGATCTCCAGCTTCCCGTCCAACACGAAGAAGTCCATACCGCGGGCCTCGGCGGTGCTGATCCTCAACGACTACGAGACCGGCTACCCGATCGCCTGCCTGGAGGCCGCCCAGATCAGCGCCGCCCGCACCGCCGCGTCCGCGGCCGTCGCGGCCGACGCGCTGCGACCGGGCGGGTACCGGGGTACGCGGGTCGCCGTGGTCGGCGCGGGCATCATCGCCCGCAACGTCTGTGAGTACCTGCACGCGGCCGGCTGCGCACCCGACGAGTACCTGGTGCACGATCTGCACGCCGCGTCCGGGCAGGCGCTCGTCGAGCACCTGAACGGCGAGCTCGGGCAGAAAGCCGTCTTCACCGAGGACCTCGGCACCGCTCTCGAGGCGGACACGGTCGTCTTCACCACCACCGCCGGCACCCCCTATGTCCACACGCCTTTCAAGTCCGGCCAGCTCGTGCTGAACCTGTCGTTGCGCGACCTCGCCCCCGAGGTGATCCTCGCGTCGGCGAACATCTTTGACGACGTCGAGCACTGCATGAAGGCCAACACCTCGCCGCACCTGGCCGAACAGGCCTCGGGCGGGCGGGAGTTCGTCACGGGCACGCTGGCCGCAGTGCTCAACGGCGACCTGTCCGTGCCGGACGACCGGCCGGTGGTGTTCTCACCCTTCGGGCTCGGCATCCTCGACCTCGCGCTCGGCGCTCATGTGCACCGCAGGGCCCGCGCCGAGCAGAAGGCCGTCGAGATCGCGGACTTCTTCGCCGAGACGCACCGCTGGTGAGGCAGACGCCCGCCGTGGCGCGGCTGCCGCGGCGGGCCGGACGCGGACACGCAGGATAAAACAACTCTCATTGACAGTTTCTCGAATTCTGCCTGAATGAGTGAGGCGGAATAGGGTCGTATCTGTACCCGCAGATAAATCCTGTCGATCTGCCCCAAGGAGCGCCTCGATGAAGCAGGCGAGGGCACGCCTGACGCACGCAGTCATTCTGGACGCGGCAGGTGAAATCTTCGCAGCACGCGGTTTCGCCGACACCAACCTCCAGTTGGTCGCGGACCGTATCGGTCTCACCAAGGGCGCGCTGTACGGCCACTTTCCCTCGAAGGCGGCGCTCGCCGCGGCGGTGATCGACGAGTTCGACAAAAGCTGGATCGAGGTGACGACCGCGGCCCGGCACAGCCCCGGCCCCGCTCTGCAGACGCTCACCCGGCTGTTGCTGGAACTGTCTCGGCGTACCGCCGAGGACGTTCGTTTCCTGGCAGGGCTGCGCCTGTCGATGGCAGCGGCCCGGGCCGGGGAGGTCGAAGGGCCCCACTTCGCCGAGCTGCGGACCCTGGTGACCTCGCTGGTCCTGTCGTCTCAGGAGCAGGGCGACATCGGCGCCGGGCATCGGCCCGAACTGCTTGCCCGGCTGTTGATCGCGGCCGTGCTCGGGCCCCGGGAGCTCGGCCTGGTAACCGGCAAGGTGAACGCCGCGGACGTGCTGGCACTGATGTGGGAGACGGTCCTTCCGGCCGCGCGGCGCTCACTCGGCTGATCCCGGCGCGCTGTCGGCGCCGGTGTCAGGCCCGCAGTCGTACGCCCCCGGTGGCCTTGCCGCCGGGTCGGAGGCCTCGTCGTGGGCGGGCTGCCTGCTTGACATCCCGGTTGGCCGAATCGACGGCATCGAGGATGAGCGCGGCACGCTGCTGCAGCAGCAGGCCGGCCTCGGTGAGTTCGATCGGGCATCGGCCCTTGCGGTGGAAGAGCTGTACGCCGAGTACCTTTTCCAGGCTCTTGATCTGCCCGGTCACGGTGGACTGCGCGCGGTACAGGTTCCGGGCGGCCTCGGTGAAGCTCAGTACGCGAGCCACTTCCTGGAACGCTCGCAGGTGGTGGATATCCATGTTTTCCCCTCAGGGAGCGGGTCGTCGGCGTATCGCCCGGCCCGGTCGAGGCCGCGGCGCGCGCAGACGGGCGACCGGGGTCGCTTCCGCTCATTCGCTCGGCGGGCAGGCCCCGTTGTGCGGGACTGCTGCGTGTGCGTGGTCGCCGAAGCGTGACCTGTGTACGAGGGCACGCTGCGGTCGGTGCGGCGCGTGGCCGACTTCCGTTCGGTTCCTTGCTCGGATGCCTCTGGTCATGGCTTCGCTCCGGCGGTTGCGGGCCGTCGGAGGAAGGGTTGCGAGGCAAACGACAGACGGTGGATCAGGTGGGTACCGGGGCGGCGGGATGGGTGCGGGTGGCTGCGCTCCGGTCCGCGTTCAACCGATGGCCGACGCGCTAGCGGCGAGGAAGAGGCTCGTCCCGGCGCCGTCGGGATGGACGGGGGTGCGGGACCCCGTTTCCACCGTGGCGATCGGCGCTATCGGACAATGTGCTGTCAATATGCACGGTAAGAATCCCCCTGTTGATGTTCACGTCGCTAAAACGCGGCGCTACTGCACACCGAAAAATATACCAACAAGAATGTATTTTGCAACGGTTGGCTTGTTTTGAGTGGTGCCCCACGGGCCGCTCTGGTGCTTTGCGGCCGGAGATGTTCGAAGGTCTCAGGGCCAAAGCTTTCCCTGTCCGAAAGTAGTCGGTGCATTTCTCGCCCCGCAACGGAGTTCGTCAATCCTCCTGAAAGGTTCGAATTCGCACCCTTTCTCGGGTCTGGGCTCGCCGGGTGCAGCCCAGGTGGATCTTTCCGGGCTTTCTCATCAACTGCACGGCGCCGTATGCCCGTTGACCCGCCCCGCCCCACCGGGAGGGTGAGCCCGCACTTGGTGAGAGCGCTCTCGGCGGCGGCAGCGGCAGCGGCAGCGGCACGGGCCGGAGACGGCGGGCCCGGGCCGTGGGGCTCGGGGACGCGCTGCTGTGCCCATGCTGCTCGTCCAAGCCCGGGGACCCGTCAACTCGCCGCCTCCGGACAGCCCGTAGGCTGCCATGCGCACACGGGAAACCAACCTCGAGGCGGGCAGTGGCAGTGACGGGGGAGAGCCGTGCGAAGGGTGACGGCAGGCTGATCGCCGGCCGGTACCGCACAGTGGAGCGGCTGGGCCGCGGCGGCATGGGCACCGTATGGCGGGCCGTCGACGAAACCCTCGGCCGGCAGGTCGCGGTGAAGGAGCTCCGCGACTTCGCCGACGAGCACGAGGCGGACCGACTGGCCGGCCTGCGGCTGCGCATGCAGCGCGAGGCCCGTGCGGCGGCCCGGATACACCACCCCGGCGTGGTGGCCGTGCACGACGTCACCGACCACGACGGTCACCCCGTCATCGTCATGGAGCTGATCGAGGGCGCCTCCCTGGACGACGTGATGCGCCGGCAAGGTGCCCTCGACCCCCGGCACGCGGCCGAGATCGGCGCCAAGGTCCTCGACGCCCTGGCCGCCGCCCACCGGGCCGGCGTACTCCACCGCGATGTGAAGCCCGCCAACATCCTGCTCGAACACGGCGGTCGAGTGGTGCTGACCGACTTCGGCATCGCGGCCATCGACGATCCCGGCGACGACGCCGGCACCAACCTCACGCGCAGCGGTGAACTCGTCGGCTCCCTCGACTACCTCGCGCCCGAGCGGGCCCGCGGGGAGCAGCCGGGCCCGCCTTCGGACGTCTGGTCGCTGGGCGCCACCCTGTACGCCGCCGTCGAGGGCGGTACTCCCTTCCGCCGCACCTCCACCTGGTCGACCATCACCGCGATCGTCACCGAACCGCTGCCCGAGCCGCGCCGGGCCGGCCCGCTCACCCCCGTCCTGCACGGGCTGCTGGCCAAGGACCCCGCGTCCCGCCCGGACGCGGCACAGGCGGCACAGCTCCTCAGCGCGATCGCCACGGGCCGGCCGCTGCCCCCCGCGTCCCCCGACGCGTCCGGCACCGCGCAGCCCGATCCGGCGGTCACGATGCGCCTCGGCCGCTCCGCCCCGCCGGCACAGACCCCCGGGACGCCCGAGGCGCCACCAGCGGGACCGTTCGGCCCGCCGCCCGCCCTGAACCACGCCGCGGCGCCGTTCCGGCCGCAGCCCGACACGGCAGCCGTCGACGAGCGAGCCTCCACCGGCCCTCGGTCGCGCCGCAGCCGTTCACTGACGATCGCCGCGGCCGCGCTCGCGGTGTTCCTCATCGGTGGCGGCGTCACCTACCTGGCCGTCGGCGCCGGCTCCGACGACAACGACGGCAAGAACGCGGCCGTCTCCTCTGCGGCCGACCGCGCAACGGCCGAGGGGGACGACAACACCCCGTCGGAGCAGCCCGGCAGCGCTCGTGCGAGCAAGTCCGGTGACAAGGGCGGCAAGGAGGGGAAGGAGGCGGGAGATCAAGGCAAGGCCGTGGCGGATCCCGCGCAGAGCCCGGCGCCTTCGGTCAACTCCCCTGACCCCTCTGCCTCCTCCGGCGAGACGGAGGCGGCCCCGAGCGCCTCGGCCTCCGAAGCGACGGGGGACAGGACCACGTACCGGCTCGTCAACGCGAAGAGCGGGAAGTGCCTGTCCCTCGACAACGGCGGCAGCGCCGCAAACGGCACCAGTGCCATCCAGTGGGCCTGCAACGGGGGTGACGAGCAGCGGTGGTACTGGGCCGGCCCCTCGTCCAACATGCTCAAGAACGTCAAGACCGGCAAGTGCCTGTCCATCGCGGACCACGGCAGCACCGCCAACGGCGCCCGGGCCGTCCAGTCCACCTGCATCTCCGACTGGGACGCTCCCGAGCAGCGGTGGGCCCGGGCCACGGGCGGCCAGTTCAAGAACGGCAAGAGCGCCAGGTGCCTGTCGATCGAAGGCGGCGGCAGCACCGACAACGGCGCGCAGGCCATCCAGTCGACCTGCATCACCGAGTGGAACGCCCCCGAGCAGCAGTGGAAGCTGACCGGTTGAGGACGGCGCCGTCCTCGGGCGTTCCCGACCACGACTGACGACGCCGACTGTCCCGTGCCGCAAGGCCGTTGACCCGTCCCACCCGCACCAGCAGAATGGCCTCGCACTCGTGAGAGCGCTCTCAAAGCCCGGCAAGGGAGACCCATGGACGGCATGGACGGCACGAACGGCATGACCGACAGTCGAGGCCCGGCGTTCAGTCGTCGCACCCTCATCGGGGCCGCCCTCGGCGCCGCAGTGCTCACCTCGGCCGCGGCAGGCAGCGCCCACGCCGACGCGACCTCCGCCCAGCGCCGCGCCCACGCCTTCCTCGCCGCCGCCATGGACGCCTACCCCGACCACGGCAGCACCCGGCTCGCCCAGAGCTACACCGACCAGGCGGGGCTGTTCAGTACCGCCTTCACCTACGACAACGCCCTCGCGATCCTCGCCCTCCTCGCCACCCGCTCCACAGACGCACATGCCCGGGCCGTCGTACTCGGGGACGCGCTGCTGTACGCCCAGGAGCATGACCCGGTCCATGACGACGGTCGGCTGCGGCAGGCCTACAACGTGGGGCCGTACACCTTCTACGACGGCTCGCGGCAGCCGGACGGGTTCGTGCGGGCGGACGGGACCGCCAACGTCGGGACACAGTTCGGGTTCACGGGGACGGCCGTGGGCGACATGGCCTGGGCCGGGATCGCGCTCAGCGCGCTCGCGCGGCGGACCGGGCAGCGGCGGTTCCTCGACGGGGCTGTGCGGATCGGGGAGTGGATCGAGCGCAACGGGCGTACCGAGGAACCGCTCGGGGGCTACAAGTTCGGGGTCAATGGGGCGAATGAGAAGCTTCCGTTCACCTCCACCGAGCACAACACCGACCTCGTCTGCCTCTTCGGGCGGCTCGCCCGGCTCACGGGGGACCGGGTGTGGAGGGCGCGGCGGGCGCGTGCCGAGGCCTTCGTCAGGCAGATGTGGGAGCCCTCCGGCGGGTTCTTCTACACCGGGACCAACGACGGGACGACGATCAACACCTCGCCCGTCCCCGAGGACACCCAGACCTGGACCCACCTCGCCCTCGACTCCCGTGTGCACGCCCGGTCGTTGGACTGGGCCGCGCGTGAGCTGGCCGTTCTCGACCATGCCGAGCGGCGCAACAGCACGGTCCCGGCGGGGCAGTCGTACGAAGGCGTCACCTTCAGCTCGGTCAGTCTCCTCGCGAACGAGGACGCTCCGATCGCCGACACCCAGCCCAAGCCCGACCGCAACGGCGTGTGGTTCGAGGGGACCGCTCATCTCGCGCTCGCCCTGCGGGAGCGGAGCGGGCGGGGTGACGAGGCGCGGGCCCGGCGGCTGATCGACTCCATCGAGCGGGCTCAGGATCTGCTCGGGGGCGGGCAGACCATCGGGGGGCGGGAGCTTCCCGGGCGTTGCGGAGTCGTGGCGGCGAGCAGTCCGCTCGACACCGGCTTCGGGTTCGGCTACTACCCGTATCGGCATACGGGGGCGACCGCCTGGTATCTGATGGCGGCGACGCGCTTCAATCCGCTCGGGGTCTGACGTCCCGCTTCTCCGAGCGGCTCACCCGGCTCACCCTCGGACGCTGCCTGCGGTCAACCCGCCGACCATGAAGCGCCGGCACAAGGGCGAACACGCAGACCACCGGCACGCTGATGAGGGTGGCCGTCGCCGTCAGGGCGCCCCACGATGTGCCGTGCCGTCCGATGAAGGCGTTCACGATGGCGGGCGGGAGCTGGGCGACCAGCCAGGGCGAGCACCATCGCGCCCGAGCCGCGCATCCGGACGCGGGCGAGCGCGTAGGCAACCCGTGCGCGCGGTCATGGTCAGCCGACGGGAAGGGGCTGTTCGGCCCAGATCGTCTTGCCGGTGGGGGTCTGACGGGTGCCCCAGCCCTGGGTGAGCTGGGCGACCATGTGCAGCCCGCGGCCGCCTTCGTCGAAGGTCCGGGCCCGGCGCAGATGGGGGGCCGTGCTACTGGCGTCGGACACCTCGCAGATCAGGGTGCGGTCGCGGATCAGGCGCAGCCCGATCGGTACGTCGCCGTAGCGGATGGCGTTGGTGACCAGCTCGCTCACCACCAGCTCGGTGACGAACGCCGCCTCCTGAAGGCCCCAGGCGGCGAGCTGCCGGGAGGCCTGCGCGCGGGCGTCGGCCACGATCGCGGGGTCGGACGGCAGGGCCCAGGCGGCGACCTGGTCGGCGTGCAGGGCGCGGGTGCGGGCGAGCAGGAGGGCCACGTCGTCGGCGGGACTCTCGGGGAGCAGCGCCTTGAGGATGGCGTCGCAGGTGACCTCCAGCGACGGCACGGGGGAGGCCAGGGCCGAGCAGAGCCGTTCCAGGCCGACGCCGACGTCGCGCTCCCGGGCCAGCAGGCCGTCGGTGTAGAAGGCGAGCAGGCTGCCCTCGGGCAGCTCCAGCTCGGTCGCCTCGAAGGGCAGCCCGCCGACGCCGAGCAGCGGACCGGGCGTGAGGTGGACGACGCTGACCGACCCGTCGGGCAGCAGCACGACGGGCGGGACGTGGCCGGCGCTGGCGATGGTGCAGATCCGGGAGACCGGGTCGTACACGGCGTACAGACAGGTCGCGCCGACCCCACCGGTGTACGGCAGGTCGCGGACGGTGCTGTCGTCGTCCGAGGTGAGGTGGGTGACCAGGTCGTCGAGGTGGGTGAGCAGCTCGTCCGGGGGCAGGTCCACGTCGGCGAGGGTGCGCACGGCGGTACGCAGCCGTCCCATGGTGGCGGAGGCGTGGATGCCGTGCCCGACGACATCACCGACGACCAGGGCGACCCGGGTGCCCGACAGCGGTACGACGTCGAACCAGTCGCCGCCCACGCCGGCGCCCGTGCCGGCGGGCAGATAGCGGTACGCCACCTCGACGGCCGCCTGTTTCGGAAGGTCGCGGGGGAGCAGGCTGCGCTGGAGGGTGAGCGCGTTGGTGCGCTCGCGGGTGTAGCGGCGGGCGTTGTCCACGCCGACGGCCGCCCGGCCCGCGAGTTCCTCGGCGAGGATCAGGTCGTCCTGCTGGAACGGCGGGGAGTTCTTGCTGCGGACGAAGACCGCGACCCCGAGGGTGATGCCGCGGGCCCGCAGCGGGGTGGCCATGACCGAGTGGAACTTGTGCTCCCGGACGATGGCGGCCCGCGCCTCGTGCTCGGTGACCCACCGCTGGAAATCGGGGTCCTCCTTGCCGCTGAGGACCGGCCGGCCACTGGTCAGGGAGCGGGCGGGCGGCGAGAACGGGGGATAGGTGTCGATCCCGCCCAGCTCGACGGCGGCCTCCGGCACGCCCTCGCCCTCGGTGGCCGACTGATGGGCGATCCGGCGCAGCGCCACGGCCGCGTCGACCGGCCCCGGCACCGGCTCCTCCCCGCGGATCACCGAGTCGAGCAGGTCCACGCTGGCGAAGTCGGCGAGCCGCGGCACGGCCAGATCGGCCAGCTCCTGGGCGGTGCGGCCGACGTTGAGGGTGGTGCCGATGCGGGTGCCCGCCTCGTTCAGCAGGGCCAGCCGCTGCCGGGCGGCGTACTGCTCGCTGCTGTCGAAGGCGGCGGTGCCGACCCCGGCCACCTCGCCGGACTCGGGGTCCCGCACGGGCCACAGCTCGACGATCCAGGAGCGCTGCCGGGCAGCCGCGGCCGGGGCCGGGGCGAACCCCTCGTACCGCATCGGCATGGCCTCCTCGGCGACCCGCCGGACACACCTGAGGAACCCCGCGTCGGAGCGGGCCTCCCCGAGCGGGTCGGCCTCGGCGCCCGCGTTCAACCGCCACGATCCCGACGCGGCGCTGTAGGTGGACAGTGCGATCGAGGACTGGGCGAAGGCCCACTCCACCATCCACCGGTCGCGCTGGGAGGCGGGGGTTCCGGTGGTTGCGGTGACGACGAACGCCTGCGTCGCGCCGTCGCCGTCGAGGGAGGGCTGGGCGTGCAGGGTCAGTTCGACGCGGTGGCCGTCGCGGTGCCGCAGCGCCGCCGTGCCGCTCCACTCCTGGGAGCCGACGGGCGAGAAGCCGGTCGCCTCCCGATCCACCAGGAGGTCGGCCGCGGCCCGTCCCACGACCTCGGAGGCGCGGTACCCCAGCAGCCGCCGGGCACCCTCGCTCCACCCCGTGACGATGCCCTCCAGGCCGATCGTGGCTGTCGCGGCATCCGGTGACCACCCGTAGTGACCGAGGTTCTGATCAAAAGTGGTCATTATGGCTCACTTTGCAGCGGTGATGTTACTCACGGTTCCAGCGTGCGCGTTGCGCGAGAATCGGACAAGTCGGATTCCCGTGCATGGATTCCCGTGCCTGAAGGCGGTGCCGAGAGGGCGGGAAGGCGGCGGGAAGGCGGCCCGGAGATGGGTGGATACAGGTGGAGATGAATGAGGGGGTCGCCATGGGTTACTCCGGTACGCCGCTCGCCAGGAAGATCGGCATCCAGCCGGGCCACCGGGTCCGCCTCCGTCACGCGCCCGCACGCTGGGACATTCCCGGGCTGCCGGACGGCTGCGAGGTGGCCGAAGGAGGCCCGCGGGGCGCGGACGTCGCCGTCGCGTTCTATCGGTCGTACGGCGACCTCGTCGCCGAAGGTCCCGGGCTGGTCGGCGACCTCGCGGACCACGCCATGCTCTGGATCGCGTGGCCCCGCCGGGCGGCCGGCCACGTCAGCGACATCACCGAGAACGCGCTGCGGGACCTCTTCCTCCCGCTCGGCGTGGTCGACGTGAAGGTCGCGTCTCTGGGAGAGGACTGGTCGGGCCTGAAGTTCGTGCGGCGCAGGGAGAACCGCGGCGCATGACCTGCCGAGGTCGAGCGGGGAGCGCGAGGAGGGAAGGGACGCGGGCCCCGGTCGCTCACCTCCGGCGACCGGGACCCGCCTGCGTCCCCGGATCCGGCCGACGGCGACACTCCCCCGAGTTGCGCGTCGTACGCGCGCGCCGTCGGGCCAGATCCGATGAAGTGATCACATCAGGCCGCGCCAACGGATCGCTAACATATGGCCAACGGCGTTCCGCTTCGAGGCCGTTCGATTGGCGCGAAGTCGACGGACGGTAACGGGAAAGGCCCGGAGGGGAACGGTTTTCCCACCGAGGGCGTCGAAAAGGGTGGCGGGAAACCGTCGTACGGGGGCGGATCTCCGCCAGGCGCGGCATTTTCGCCGTGCTGTGTGGATGTTCGTCGTGGAGCGTGAGCGCGGGTGCGAGTGCCGACCCGCCGCGTGGGAAGGCAGTGGGCGGCGTGAAGCGGTGCGGGCTGCGGTTCGGACTGCTGGGGCCGCCGGTGGTGTATGAGGCCGACAGGAGTTCCGGCGATGGCCGGGACGCTGATGGCCAGGATTTCGGCGGTCGGGACTCTGACGGCCGGGACCTCGGCGGTCAGAATCTCGGCGGTCAGAATCTCGTCGGTCTGGCTCCTGGCAACCAGAACCTCGACGGTCGGAATGTGGACGACGTCCAGGGCCGCGGCGGTGACTCGCCGGCCGCGACCGACCGCGCTGTCCGGACCATCCGCAGCCCCAAGGTGCGTGCCCTGCTCGCCGCGCTGCTGCTCGAAGGCGGCCGGGTCGTCTCCGTGGAATCGCTGACGGACGTGCTGTGGGGCGGGGCGCCGCCCGCGTCCGCGCGAGCCTCGCTGCACAACCATGTGGCTCGCCTACGGCGGCTGCTCGACGACCCCGAGCGGCTGCGGGCGGTGCCGCCCGGCTATGTGATCCGCGCCGACGAGGGCGAGCTGGACGTCGACGTCTTCGTGAGCCGCGTCGCCGCGGCCCGCGCCGCGCATGCCGCGCGGGACTGGGAGCGCACGGCGCGCGAGTGCACGGCAGCGCTCGCGCTGTGGCGGGGCACGCCCCTGTCCGGCCTGCCCGCGGAGGTGGGTGGCTATGCGCTCGTACAGCGCCTGAGGGAGGCGCGGCTCCTGCTCCTGGAGTGGCGCTACGACGCCGAGCTGGCCGTCGCCGGCCCACGACTCGACGGCCTCGTGCCCGAACTGGCGGCCCTCGCTGCCGAACACCCCCTACGGGAGTCCTTCCACCGCCACCTGATGCTCGCCCTGCACCGCACGGGCCGGCGCGCCGAGGCCCTGGCCGTCCACCGCGATCTGCGCATGCGCCTGATCGAGGAGCTCGGCGTGGAACCGGGGGCGGGGGTGCGAGAGGCGCATATGGAGGTGTTGCGGGGGACCGGGGACGTCGGTGGCGCGGGGCGTGCGATGGAGCCGGGCGCGGAGGGCGGCGGCACCGGGCGTGGGGTGCGTGGCATAGCCGCGGGGTCCGGTGGGCGCGAGGTGAGTGGGGCTGAGGAGGGTGCGGAGGGCTCAGCCGAGCGGGACGATGACGTACTTCGGGACGTCGCCGACGCCGCCACCTCCCACGCCGACGACGTGTCCTACGGCGCCACGCCCCTTGAAGCTACGCGCGATGACGACGCCGTCCGGCACCCCACGCCCGCCGACGGCTTCCACGAGACGGCAGCGTTGCCCGCTCCCACCCGCCGCGAGAAGAAGGCTTCGGCTGCCCAGCCGGTCCCGGAAGCGGACGTGCCCGCGAACTCGGCCCTCCGCGAGTCGGCCGCCCCGGCCCCCCGGGATTCCGACGCGCCCGCCACCCCAGCCCCCCACCAGCCGGAGAGCACACCCCCCACCCCACCCCAGCAACAAGGCCCCCCTCCACCACCCCGCCCCGCCCAACTCCCCCCACCTCCCGCCTACTTCACCGGCCGTACCGCCGTACTCGGCGACCTGCGCCGCGCCCTCGCCCCCGCGCCCGCCCTCGCCCCCACGCCCACGCCTCAGCCCCCCGTCGCGGTAGCCGTGCTCAGCGGTATGGCCGGCGTCGGCAAGAGCGCGCTCGCGCTGCAGGCCGCGCACGGGCTGGCGAACCGTTTCCCCGACGGTCAGCTCTACGTCAACCTGCACGGCGCCACTCCCGGCATGCCCCCGCTCACCCCCGGCCAGGCGCTCGCCGCACTGCTCCGCGACCTCGGTGCCGACCCCCGCTCCATCCCCGAACACCCGGACGCGGCCGCCGCCTTGCTGCGCTCCCTGCTCGCCCCGACCCGCACGCTCATGGTTCTGGACGACGCCGCGAGCGCCGCGCAGGTACGCCCGCTGCTCCCGGCCGGCCCCGGCTGTGCCGTGATCGTCACCAGCCGCTCCCCACTGACGGCCCTGGACGGCGTCCGCCGCTTCCCGCTCACACCCCTGACGGCGGAGGACAGCGCGGCCCTGCTGAGGGCGGCGTCGGGGCGCGACGCGCAAGACGGGCAGGGCGCGCGCCCCCGGCACGACGCACAGCACCACCACGACCCACAGCACCGGCACCACGACGGTGACCAGCGCACAGGACCAGCCGCCCGTCCCGCTCACGACGGCCTCGACGCCACCCACCCCCTCATCGAGCTCACCGGCCGCCTCCCTCTCGCCCTCCGCGTCGTCGCCGCCCGCCTCGCCGCCCGCCGTGCCCTCACCCTCGACGTGCTCGCCGGTCAACTGGCCGCCACCGAGAGCCGGTTGCCCCACCTGGAGTACGACGACCTCAGCGTCCGCCGCTCCCTCGCCGTCGCCCACGACGCCCTCGCCGCCTCCGACCACGAGGCCGACCGGGACGCGGCCCTCGCCCTGCGCCGCATCGGCGCCGTCGACCTGCCCGCGTACGGCGCACCCCTGCTGGCCCGCCTGACCGGCACCGACGAGCGCCGCGCCGAGGCCGCCCTCGACCGCCTCGTCGACGTGGCTCTCCTGGAGGAGATCGCGTACGGCCGCTATGCCCCGCACGACCTGGTGCGCGACTTCGCCCGTGAGCTCGCGGGAGCGGAAGCGGACGGCGAGACGGACACCGCCGAGACCGCCCTGCGCTGGTACGCCGCCGTCGCCGAACGCACCCTCACCGCCATCGTCGAACCCGGTCTCGACCAGGACGACCGCTGCAGGCCGACGGCCGCACAGCCGCCGGAGCACACGGACCATGTGCTCATGACCGCGCCCTTCAACAGTCCCGAGGAGGCCTTCGCCTGGGGTGACCTGGAGCTGGAGAACATCGTCGTGCTGGTCGAGCGGTATGCGCACGCCGACGCCGACGCCGACGCCGACGCCGACGCCGACGCCGACGGCACCGCCGCCCACATCTCCACCCTCATCCGCCTCCTCTTCCCCTGCGTCCAGCGCGCCGGACGCGTCGCCGAGATGGACGTGCTCGGACGGGCCGCCCTGCGCGTGGCCCGACGGCTCGGAGACGAGGCCGCCGAGGCGTACGCGCTGGGCGATCTCGCCGGCCTGCACTTCCTGACCGGCCGCAACAACGAGGCCCTCGCCCTCAACGACCGGTCCCTGGCGATCTGGCGGCGCCTCGACGTGGCCTCCCGGATCTGGCGCTGCCTCAACAACCGGGGGCTGCTGCTGGAGAATCTCGGCCGGTACGCCGAGTCCGGGCAGGCGCTGCACCAGAGCCTGGAGTACTCACGGCAGTTGGACGACCCCTACGGCGAGGCCGTGACATACCAGCACCTCGGCAACCTCTACGAGCACACCGACCCCCGGGCCGCCATCGAGCAGCACCGGCGCTCCCTCGCGATCGGTGACCGGATCGGCAACGTCGTCGTACGGCACTCCGCCCACTGCAACATCGGCTACGCCCACGTCACCCTCGGCGAACCGGCCGCCGCCGTACCGCACTTCGACGAGAGCCTGCGCATCCTCGGCAGCCACAGCGACTGGCACGGCGAGTCGCAGACCCGCCTCGGTCTGGTCCGCGCCCTGCGCATCCTCGGCCGCAGCGAACGGGCCGACCGCGAGTGCGCCGAGCTGCTCCACCGCGCCGACGCCCGCGCCGACCGCTACACCGCCGGCCTCGCCCGCCACCAGCACGGCCTCCTGCTGCGCGAACGCGGACGTATCCAGGAGGCGTACGACGCCTGGCGCACGGCCCTTGAGGCCCTGGACGGCACGGACGAGAAGACGGTCCTCACGGAACTCAGGGAGTTGCTCGCCGACGAGGGGCCCGCCGAAACCAAGTCCGCCGACACCGAACAGCGCTGATCACTTGGCGTCCGCATAGCACTCCACCACCGCCGCAGTGAACGGAAACCGCACCGGCGTCTCCCCGAACGTCAGCCGCCCTGCCAGCTCCGCCGCCTCCCGGATCGCCGTCACGACCGCCTCGGCCTCCTCCTCGGGACAGTGCACGATCACCTCGTCGTGCTGGAAGAAGACCAGTTCCGCCGCCATGCCCGCGCAGGCCTGCCGCAGCGCGGCGAGCAGCAGCAGGGCCCAGTCGGCGGCGCTGCCCTGCACGACGAAGTTGCGGGCGAAGCGGCCTCGGGCGCGGGCGTCGGAGGAGGCGTACCCCGGCACCCACTCCTGCGGACCGGAGCCCCCGGCCGACCCGTCCTCCGTGTCCGGGACCGGGATCCCCGCTTCCTCGGCCGCGTCCTGCGCCGCCCCGACCGCCGGTGGACACGTCCGCCCCAGCCACGTCCGCACGAGCCGCCCCTCCTCCCCGGCCCGCGCCGCCTCGTCGACGTACGCCACCGCCTTGGGGAAACGGCGTCTGAGCGCGGCGAGGTTCTTCAGCCCGTCGCCGGAGGTCTGGCCGTAGACGGCACCCAGCACGGCGAGCTTGGCCTGTGCACGGTCGCCGGAGAAGGCCCGGTCGGAGACGGACTGGTAGAGGTCGCTCTCCCGCCCGGCCACCTCCATCAGCCCGGGATCACGGGAGATCGCCGCCAGCAC
The DNA here is from genome assembly GCF_052068475.1 of Streptomyces sp. SD31. Taxonomy (NCBI): domain Bacteria; kingdom Bacillati; phylum Actinomycetota; class Actinomycetes; order Kitasatosporales; family Streptomycetaceae; genus Streptomyces; species Streptomyces sp. SD31. The sequence goes on from NZ_JBQHCX010000001.1 coordinate 812,472, forward strand.
CCGCGGCTCCATCTGATCGGCGTCGGCCACCACCAGCCGCCAGCCGGGGTCGGCGACCACGGCACGCCGGATCACCTTCGGGATCTGCAGCCCGCCCCCGCCGTTGGTCACCCAGCGCCCCGTGACCGTCCCGCCCGCGAGGAACTCCGGCCGGAACCGCCCGTCCCGCACCCAGTCCTGCAGCCAGGACCAGCCGTGGGCCACCCAGATCCGGTACAGCTTCTTGTACTCGATCAGCGGCTTCACGGCCGGATGGTCCAGGGACTCGATCTCCCAGCGCCGGGTCGATCTGACCTTGATCCCGGCCTGCGCGAAGGCCTTGATCACATCGGCGGGCAGATCGGGCCGCACCCGGCGCCCGAACGCGGCCGACACCTCGTCCGCCAGCTCGGCCAGCCGTCGTGGTTCACCGCCGCCCGCGTACCGCTCGCCCAGCAGCTCGTGCAGCACCCGGCGGTGCACCTCGGCGCTCCACGGCAGCCCGGCCCGGTTCATCTCGGCGGCCACGAGCATCCCCGCCGACTCGGCCGCCGTCAGCAGCCGCATCCGCTCCGGGTGCGCGGCCCGGTCGTGCCGGCGCTGCTGGTCGGCGTACACCTCGACGAGGTCGGCCAGCGGCACATGGACCGCCTGCGGCTCGAAGAGCGAGGACTGCGAGCCCGGTTCGGCCGCCCGCTGGGGCGGATCGGGCGGTACGGGACCACCCCGGAGCCGGGCGAGGGCGGCGGCGGCGGACCTCGGTTCGCCGTACCGCCCCTCGTGGCCGAGCAGGAGCGTCTCCGCGTCCTCGATGTCGTAGCACCGCTCCACTCGCACCCCCGTGGCGAGCAGCCGCGGATAGACCTCGGCGGTGGACCGCCACACCCACCGCGCCACATCGGGCCGCCCCCGCACGGCCTCACCCAGGTCCGCCTCCCACCGCACCGGCCCCGCGGGCAGCCCGTCCGGACCGAGGGGGGCGATCTCCACGCCACCGTCCTCGGCCGGAGCGAGCGCCCACCGGTCGGTCATGCAGCGAGTGTGGCACCCGGGTCTGACAACGCCCTCAGCTCTGCGCCTCGCCCTCCTCCCGGGCCGCCTTGCTCGTCTGCTCACCGCTCTTCAGGAACTGGGAGAGCATCTCGACGACGTACTCCTCCACCGCCTGCTTGGTGAGGCCGAGGCCGGACAGGACGCCGGTGCCGTTCTCGAACTCCAGCAGGGCCAGCAGGATGTGCTCGGTGCCGATGTAGTTGTGGCCGAGACGCAGGGCCTCGCGGAAGGTGAGCTCCAGCACCTTCTTGGCGTCGGAGCCGTAGGGGACGAGGTCGGGGACCTCGTCGGCGGCGGGCGGCAGTGCGGCGGCGGCGGCCTGGCGTACGGCGTCCAGGAGGATGCCCTGCGCGGCGATCGCCTTCGCGGCCAGACCGTCCGGCTCGGCCAGCAGACCGAGGACCAGGTGCTCGGGCCGGCCCTCGGCGTTGCGGGCCGCGATGGCCTCGTTGTGGGCGGCCATCACCGTGTTGCGGGCACGCGGCGTGTAGCGGCCGAAACCCTGCTGGGGGTCGAATTCGGCCGACTCCTTCGGCACGAACCGCTTCTGCGCGGCCTGCCGGGTGACGCCCATGCTCTTGCCGATGTCGGTCCAGGAGGCGCCCGATCGCCGGGCCTGGTCCACGAAGTGGCCGATCAGGTGGTCGGCCACCTCACCGAGGTGATCGGCGGCGATCACCGCGTCCTGGAGCTGGTCGAGGGGCTCTTCGTGGACCTTCTTGATGGCCGCGATGAGTTCGTCGAGACGTACGGATGACGTGATGGTCGGGTTCGTCGACATGTGTCAACCGTAGGTTGACGCTCCCTAGAGCGTCAACCCGTGGTTGACATTCGGCTTTCGGGGGCGCGGTCAGAGCGGCTTGGCGAAGAACCGGCTGTCGGAGTAGTCCCGATACGGGCCGAAGCTCGCCGTAGGCGCGTATCCGCCGGAGACATACAGCGCCATGGCCTCGTGCAGTGGCGTGCCGGTCTCCAACACCATGCGGACCCGTCCGGCGGCCCGCGCGCTGTCCTCCAGCGCACGCAGCACGCCGCGGGCGAGCCCCTGCCCCCGCGCCTCAGGCACCACGAACATGCGCTTGAGCTCGGCGTCGCCGTTCGCGTACCCCTCGTCGTCCGCCTCCTGGGCACGCCAGCCACCGCACGCCACCGGTTTGCCCTCGCGGTACGTGACGAGGAAGAGGCCGTCCGGCGGGTCGAAGTGGGCCGGGTGCAACGGGGTCATGTCGTCGTAGCCGAAGCGCCGCAGGTACTCGGCCTGCACCAGGGTGGAGAGCCGCATGGCGTCGGGATGGTCGAAACGTACGGGGCGAATCTCGTCCATGGTGCGGAAGCTAGGCATGGCCCGCCCCGCGTCTCAACGGGATTTCCCCCACCGCCCAAGCCGGGCCGCGTCCGCCCCGTGGCACCATCGCCGGGTGAGCAGCACGAACAGTTCGAGCGGTACGCCCGGCCCCGTCGACCGGGCCTTCGAGCACGCCCTCTACGCCGACACCGACACCGCCCTCGACACCGGCGCCTCCCTCCTCGCCGCCGACCCCGCAACGGACGCCGAACTCACCCGGCGCGGCATCGAGTTCGTCGCCGCGGCCTGGCGACGCGGCTGGCAGCCCGCCGACGTCGTACGGCTGATCCGCCGCGACCTGGACGACGTACACGTACGACTGCTCGCGGCGCTGATCCGCTCCCAGACGCCGTACGACCGCCCCCGCGGCCCCCGCTGGACGGCGCAGATCGAGGACCTGCCCACCGAAGCCCCACCCCGAACCGACCGCTTCTCGCACGCGACGGCCGTCCTGGAGCTGTACCGCCTCCTGCTGCGCCTGCCCGCGTTGGAACCGCTGGACGAGCAGGCCGAGCAGCCCGCCAGGCACCCCAGGCACCCCAGGCCCGAGTCCCGCATGCTCACCCGTATCCGCGCCCTGCTGGCGAAGGCGGAGGCCACCGGCTTCCCGCAGGAGGCGGAGGCGCTCAGCGCCAAGGCGCAGGAGCTGATGGCCCGGCACAGCATCGACGAGGCACTGCTGGACGCGCAGGCGCCGTCGCATGACGCGCCCGGCGCCTGCCGGATCGGTGTGGAACCGCCGTACGAGCAGGCGAAGGCCGTCCTGCTGGACGCGGTGGCGACCGTCAACCACTGCCGTGCCGTGTGGAACGAACCGTTCGGCTTCTCCACGGTCGTCGGTTTCGAGGCCGACCTGGAGGTGGTCGAACTCCTCTACACCTCACTCCTCGTGCAGGCCCAGGCGGCGATGACGAAGGCGGAGGCCGCCCAGCGCGCGGGCGGCCGCAAGCGGACCAAGACCTTCCGGCAGTCGTTCCTGGCGGCCTACGCCCACCGCGTCGGCACCCGGCTGCGGGCCGCGGCCGAGGCGCCGGTGAGCGACGACCTGCTCCCGGTCCTCGCCTCCCGCGAGGTGGCGGTCACCGACCGGCTGGACCGCATGTTCCCGGAGACGACCACGACCCGTCTGCGCGGCGTCAGCGACGAGGCGGGCTGGGTGGAGGGTGCGGAGGCGGCCGACCGGGCGCAGATGGCCCACCGTCGGCCGCTCGGCTGAACCCGCGCGCCGAACCCCGTCAGTCGCCGGACTGCTGGAACCCGCTCACCGAGGCGTCCGGCGCCTGCCCGTCGCTCTTCAGCGCGACATCGCCGTACGACCACTTGAAGCTGTGCGTCTCGGCGGACCCGGGAAGGTGGATCTTCACCTGCCGCACGGCGAGGCTCGTGCCGCCGCCCTTCTCGCCCCGGACGTAGGTGAGGGTGAAGGAGGTGACCGCATCCTTCACGAGGACCGTCTTCTTCGCCCGTGCGGCCTTGTCGGTCGGGACGTCGGTGACGGTGTCGCCCGCGGAGAGCTCGACGGCGGGCAGCCCGTCCAGGGTGCACTCGGCGCCGCTGCGGTTGGTGATCGTGACGGGCACGTTGCCGGTGTCACCGGCGGCCGGGGCGGCGTTGGCGGGCCCGAACTGCACGGCCACCTTGTCGGCGCAGGCGGAACCGGCCGCACTGTCCTTGCTGTCGTCCTCGCCCCCGCCGGCGTCGCAGGCGGTCAGGAGGAGAGCCGCGGCGAGGGCGGCGACGGTGAGGGGAGTGGCGCGCATGGGTCCTCTTGGAGTCACGCCGGTGACCGGACGGCGATCACCGAACTGATCGGGGCTCACTGATCGGACATCAGGATCCCAGACCGGCCGTGGGCAGGCCCGTAGGCAGCTTCCCGCCCTGCGCCTTCTGGTAGGTCTCCGCGCCGAGGCCGCCCTCGCCCTGCCAGGTCACCTTCAGCCGCGTCCTGCCGACGGAGTCGACCATCCCGACCGCCCGGTCCTTGCTGCCGTCGGGGCACTTGAGGCGGATCATCCGCATCCCGTCCTGCTCACCGGCGGTCCCGCTGCACACGGTCCCGCCGGTCGAGAAGAGCGCGGCCTCCGTGCCGTTGACGACCAGCACGACCGCCTTGCCGTCGGTCGTGGCCAGCCAGCTGCCCGCCAGGCCACCGGATGCCGACCCTCCCGTACCGCCGCCGGTGTCGGCACTGGCGGACGCGGGAGCGCTGGGACCGGAGTCGTCCTTGGCGTCGGAGCCGCCGTCACCGCTGCACGCGGTCAGCGCGAGCGCCCCCGCCAGGGACGCGGCCACGGCCGCGACCCGCATCCGCCGGCCCGACATCGTGCGCGCACGCGAGAAATTCGCCGAGGTCACTGGAGACTCCCAAGCTGTAGCGGTCGGCATACGGCCGAGCCGGCCCACCGGGCCGAGACGACCGCAGCAAGTTACCAGGGAGTCGTAAGCGGATCTTCAGGACCTGCCAGGCCTACCAGGAGGCCTTGCGCACCCCCGGCAAATACCCCGCGTGCGCCTGCTCCCGCATCGACACCCGGGACAGCCCGAACGCACGGAAGTACCCGCGCGGCCGCCCGTCCACCTGGTCCCGGTTGCGCACCCGCGTCGCGCTGGCGTCCCGCGGCTGCCTGCTCAGCTCCCGCTGCGCGGCCAGCCGTTCGGCATCGGTGGACGACGGCCGACGGATGATCTCCTTCAGCTCGGCCCGCCGCTCGGCGTACCGCGCGACGATCTCCTGCCGCTGCTCGTTCTTCGCGATCTTGCTCTTCTTCGCCATCAGACCTTCACTCCCCGCGCGCGGATACGGGCGACGGCCGCCTCGACGCCGATGACGTCGACCGTCTTGATCCCCTTGGCGCTCAGCCGCAGCCGCACATACCGGCCCTCGCTCGGCAGCCAGTAGCGCTTGGTCTGGATGTTGGGGTCGAAGCGGCGGGAGGTCCGCCGATGGGAGTGGGAAATGGTGTTGCCGAAACCGGGCTGGGCGCCGGTCAGCATGCAGTGGGCGGACACGGTGACGAACCTCTCCTCAGACGCAGCTGTTAATGGAATTCATTTTCAGTAAGATAGCAGCATGGCTCGCAACGAACTCCGCCCGGTCATCAAGCTCCGGTCCACCGCCGGCACCGGCTACACCTACGTGACCCGAAAGAACCGCCGCAACGACCCGGACCGCATGGTCCTGCGCAAGTACGACCCGGTCGCCGGCCGCCACGTCGACTTCCGAGAGGAGCGCTGAAGACCCCCATGCGCAAGGGAATCCACCCCTCCTACGGCCCCGTCGTCTTCCGCGACCGCGCCGCGAACCACGCCTTCCTCACCCGCTCGACGCTCGCCGGTGTGCCCACCGGCAAGACGATCGAGTGGGAGGACGGCAACACCTACCCGGTCGTCGACGTCGAGATCTCCAACGTCAGCCACCCCTTCTACACCGGCACGGCCCGCGTCCTGGACACCGCCGGCCGCGTGGAGCGCTTCGAGCGCCGGTACGGAAAGCAGGGCTGACGACGTGGCTCAGATGTCCGGGCTCTCCGTCGTGATCGTCGGAGGGCTGCACACCGACGCCCGCAAGGCGGCCGTGGCGCAGCTGCTCGCCGACGTCCCCGACAGCGTCGTACTCCACCACGACCTGGCGACGGCCACCGCCGGCACGGTCGTCCGCACGATCCGCGACGCCACCGGAATCGTGACCGCCGGCGAGACCCCCCTCGTCAACGACTGCGCCTGCTGCGCCTTGCGCGAGGACCTGGTCCCGGAGCTGATCCGGCTCCGGGACGCCGGCACCACCCGTATGGCGATCGTCGAACTGTGGGACTCGGTCGAACCCAAGGCCATGGCCGAGGTGGTCACGGCCGGCGGGCTGACGCTCACCGGCGTGATCACCGCGGTCGACCCGGCGCTGGTCCTGCCCTACCTGGGCAACGGCGACGACCTGGCCGACCGGGGCCTGGCGGCGGCGCCGACCGACCAGCGCACGGTCGCCGACACCTTCGCACGCCAGCTGGAGTACGCCCCCGTCCTCGCCGTCACCGACTCCCCGGAGGCCGACGAGGAGGACCGCGAACTGCTCACCCAACTCCACCCGACGGCCCGCCAGGTCCCGATCGGCGCCGGCGACGACCTGACGGTGCCCCCTCCACGCCACCGCTCCCCTCTCGCCCAGGCGGCCCTCGCAGGCTTCGACGTCGAGTCGGCCGCGGCCGCCCAGCACCCGGCGTGCGCCCTGCTCCCCGCGGAGGCCGACGCGCACGGCGTCTCCACCCTCGTCTGGCACCGCCGGCGTCCCTTCCACCCCGAGCGGCTGTACGAGGCACTGGAGGACCTCACCTGCGCGGCCGCCCGCAGCCGGGGCCGCTTCTGGCTCGCCGACCGGCCCGACGTCCTGCTCCACTGGGACGCGGCTGGCGGTGCCCTGTGCGTGGAGAGTGCGGGCCCCTGGCTCGCCTCGCTCCCCGACGCGGCCTGGGACATGGTGCCGCCGGTCCGCCGGGCCGCCGCCGCGCTGGACTGGCACCCCGAGCACGGCGACTGCTGCCAGCACCTGGTCTTCACGTCCCCGGCCCTGGACCGCGACGGCTTGGAGCAACTCCTCGAGTCCTGCCTCCTGACCGACGCCGAGTACGCCGCCGGCCGCGACGCCTGGAAACAACTCCCGCCCGCCTTCGACACCCTCCTGGAGGTCTGACCCCCATGCCCCGCAAGCCCGAGCGCAAGCCCGCCAAGAACCGCCCCAACCCCCTGGACCAGGCCAAGATCACCTACATCGACTACAAGGACACCGACCTCCTGCGGAAGTTCATCTCCGACCGAGGCAAGATCCGCAGCCGCCGGGTCACCCGAGTCACGGCCCAGCAGCAGAAGCAACTGGCCAAGGCCATCAAGAACGCGAGGGAAATGGCCCTCCTGCCTTACGTGAGCCGCTGACCCCGGACTTCCTCCTCAAACGCCGGACGGGCTGACTGCCCGGACCGGCGTTGAGTGTTTTCGGGGAATGACGCGCACCCCCACGTCCCCGCAGCCGCCCACCGCCCCGACCCACAACCCTCCCGCAGGCGCTACGCGAACCCCCACCGATCAGGAACAGGACGCCGCAGGCATGGCATGGAACAGAAAGGCAGCAAAACGCGTCTGTTCCTAGTACGCGAGGGATTTCGGCCCGCACGCCCCACTCAGCTGACGCCGGAACGAATACAGGGCCGCGTACGTCACAGAAGTAACCGCAGCAACACCCCGCGTGCACGTGCATCTGCTCATGCAGCTGCACGTGAACAGAGCTATGATCCGTGAGCAGTTGACACCTGCACCACCACTGCAATCACTGCACCACCTCGCGCATCAATGGCATCACCACCGCACCACCGGGGAGCGACCTGTGGACCACGACGTGTACAACGGCATGGCAGCCACGGATCTGAACGGGGTGGCCTGGCAGAAGAGCAGGCACAGCAACTCACAGGGCTCCTGCGTGGAGTTCGCACGCCTGCCCGGCGGAGACGTGGCCGTACGCAACTCGCGCTTCCCGGACGGCCCGGCCCTCGTCTACACCCGCGCCGAGATCGAGGCGATGCTCCTCGGTATCAAGGACGGCGAGTTCGACCACCTGGTCGCGGGCTGACGCAGCCTCCATCGACCCGCACCCGGCCGAAGTCGGCGGCACAACTCAGGGCATTCGGCACCAAGCGCCCAGCAACGCGCGTAGAACAGCGGCAATCGAGCACCGCGATTCATCAGTCCCCCGACCGGGACCCCGCCCCCGACCCCGCCGCCCCCGCGACCTGCCCCGCCTGCAGCCGGAACAGCGCCCAGACCACCTTCCCGCTCAGCGCCCCCGCGAGCGGATGCCAGCCCCAGCTGTCACTGAAGGAGTCGACAAGGAACAACCCACGCCCCGACTCCGCCGAGAAGTCATCGGAATCGCGCGCGACCGGACTGTCGTGGCTGGGATCGCGCACCGCGCACACCAGCCGCTCGGTCCACCGCATCAGATGCAGCCGCACGGGCGGCGTCTGCTCGGGTATCCGCTGCGCCCCCGCCGGCAGCGCATGCCGCAGCGCGTTGGTCACCAGCTCGGAGACCACGAGGCACACGTCGTCGAAGCGATGGCCCAGTTCCCACTGGTCGAGGGTGCGGCGCGTGAACTGCCGTGCCTCGCGCACCGCGTCGTAGCGGGCGGGCAGAGCACAGGAGGCGGCGTTGGAGACGGCTGCGGGATCCAGCGGCGGAAGGCCCTGCCGTAACGGCTCGAGCATGGTCGATCCATTCGTCCCCATGCGAGGCACTCCCGGGAGTTCGCGGTCGTTGCGATGCAGCGGTTGCGCGGGACCATGGTTTCCGATGCGCAGAGCAGATGCAAGGGCAGATGCACGTGCACGTGACCGAATTGGACGCTCCCGTACCGCTTGTTGGCCATTTTTTCCGCCAACTTCACTCCCTCTCCTTGCCTCCCACTCACCGTTCCCTGACAGGAATCCTTGGCTTTTTTCCATCTCTGTAATCGGACGAGTACTGCTCGAAGTGATTTAGTGGCAGACTGCGGGCCCTGAAGACGGGTTGGGGAGGCTGGCGAACGTGAGCGCGGGAGAGCCCGGATCGGTGGTGCGGCGCATGCTGCTCGGCTCGCAACTGAGGCGACTGCGGGAATCACGCGGGATCACGCGCGAGGCGGCGGGTTACTCGATCCGCGCCTCCGAGTCGAAGATCAGCCGTATGGAGCTGGGCCGGGTGAGCTTCAAGACGCGAGACGTCGAAGACCTGTTGACCCTGTACGGCATCACGGACGAGCAGGAGCGCGCCTCGCTCCTCTCCCTGGCCCGCGAGGCCAACGTCGCGGGCTGGTGGCACAGTTACTCGGACGTCCTGCCCAGCTGGTTCCCCACCTACGTCGGCCTGGAGGGCGCGGCCAGCCTCATCCGCGCGTACGAAGTGCAGTTCGTGCACGGCCTGTTGCAGACCGAGGCGTACGCCCGCGCGGTCGTGCGGCGCGGGATGCAGGGCGCGAGCCAGGCCGACGTCGAGAAGCGGGTCGCGCTGCGCCTGGAACGGCAGAAGTACCTCGTCGCCGAGAGCGCTCCCGAGTTCCACATCGTCCTCGACGAGGCCGCCCTGCGCCGCCCCTACGGCGACCGCGAGGTCATGCGCGGCCAGCTCCAGCACCTGATCGAGGTCTCCGAGCACCCGAACGTGCGCCTGCAGATCATGCCGTTCAGCTTCGGCGGCCACTCCGGCGAGTCCGGCGCCTTCACCATCCTCAGCTTCCCCGAGTCCGACCTCTCGGACGTCGTCTACCTGGAGCAGCTCACCAGCGCGCTCTACCTCGACAAGCACGAGGACGTCGCCCAGTACGAGAAGGCGCTGAAGGAGCTTCAGCAGGACAGTCCGGGTCCGGACGAGAGCCGGGATCTTCTCCGGGGACTCCTTCAACTCTCTTGAAACGCAAGTACGATGACGTGTGATCAGACCGTGAAGACGATCAAAGCCGATCAAGCCCGATCAAGGCGATCCAGGCGTCCGTGATCAGTCGATCGGGTGTCCGCTAGGGATTGAGGGATCACATGTCGTCCTACTTCACCGACCTGGCTCAGCAGTACATCGACGGTGAATGGCGCCCGGGCACAGGCTCCTGGGACATCATCGACTTCAACCCGTACGACGGCGAGAAGCTGGCGTCGATCACCATAGCCACGGTCGACGAGGTGGATCAGGCCTACCAGGCGGCCGCCCGCGCCCAGAAGCAGTGGGCCGCGACCAATCCCTACGCCCGTCGCGCCGTCTTCGAGAAGGCGCTGCGCCTGATAGAGGACCGCGAGCAGGAGCTCACCGAGGTGATCATCGCCGAGCTCGGCGGCACCCGGCTGAAGGCGGCCTTCGAACTCCACCTCGCCAAGGAGTTCCTGCGCGAGGCGGTCCATCTGGCGCTGCGCCCCGAGGGCAAGATCATCCCGTCGCCGACGGACGGCAAGGAGAACCGCGTCTACCGCGTTCCGGTCGGCGTCGTGGGCGTCATCAGCCCCTTCAACTTCCCCTTCCTGCTCTCCATCAAGTCGGTCGCCCCGGCCCTCGCCCTCGGCAACGGCGTGGTCCTCAAGCCGCACCAGAACACCCCGATCTGCGGCGGCTCCCTGGTCGCGAAGATCTTCGAGGACGCAGGTCTGCCCGCCGGCCTCCTCAACGTCGTCATCACGGACATCGCGGAGATCGGCGACGCCTTCATCGAGCACCCGACCCCGAAGGTCATCTCCTTCACCGGCTCCGACAAGGTCGGCCGCCACGTCGCCACCGTCTGCGCCTCGCTCTTCAAGCGCTCGGTCCTCGAACTCGGCGGCAACAGCGCGCTGGTGGTCCTCGACGACGCCGACGTCGACTACGCGGTCGACGCGGCGGTCTTCAGCCGGTACGTCCACCAGGGCCAGGTCTGCATGGCCGCCAACCGGGTCCTCGTGGACCGCTCGGTCGCGGACGAGTTCACCGAGAAGTTCGTGGCCAAGGTGAAGACTCTCAAGGCCGGCGACCCGCGCGACCCCGAGACGGTCATCGGGCCGGTCATCAACTCCTCCCAGGCGGAAGCGATCTCGGCCACGGTCGCGCAGGCGATCGCCGAGGGCGCCACGGCCCTGGTGCACGGCACGACGACCGACAACCTGGTCGAGCCCTCCGTCCTCACGAACGTCCCCGCCGACTCGGCCCTGCTCCAGCAGGAGGTCTTCGGCCCGGTCGCCTTCCTCATCCCGTTCGACGGCGAGGAGGAGGCCGTACGCCTCGTCAACGACACCCCGTACGGTCTGAGCGGCGCCGTCCACACCGGCAACATCGAGCGGGGTGTCGCCTTCGCCAAGCGGATCGACACCGGCATGTTCCACGTGAACGACGGCACGGTCCACGACGAGCCGATCGTCCCCTTCGGCGGCGAGAAGCACTCCGGCCTCGGCCGCCTGAACGGCGAGACGATGCTGGACGCGTTCACGACGATCAAGTGGATCTCGGTGCAGCACGGCAGGAGCGGGTTCCCGTTCTGACCGGGGCGCTGCCGAGGGACATGACGGGACGCCGTTCCGGGGCTGGTCTCGGCCCCGGTCCGTCCCGGTCCTAATCTGGACCGCATGTCAGCGATCCGTCTCCTCGTGCTCGCCGCGGTCCGCCAGCACGGGCGGGCCCATGGCTACCAGGTGCGCAACGACCTGGAGTACTGGGGGGCGCACGAGTGGTCCAACGCCAAGCCCGGCTCGATCTACCACGCCCTGAAGCAGATGGCCAAGCAGGGACTGCTGCACGGCCACGAGATCGCGCCGTCCACGGCCGGCGGGCCGCCGCGCACGGAGTACGAGATCACCGAGAAGGGCACCGAGGAATACCTCGGGCTGGTGCGCCAGTACCTCACGGCCTACGACCAGAGACCGGACGTACTGACCGCCGCCCTCGGCTGCATGGTCGACCTGGACCGCGAGGAGGTCCTCGCCCTCCTCGAGGAGCGGGTGCGCAGCATCGAGCAGTGGCGCAAGGCCGTCACCGAGTACTACACGCCCGAGGACGGCCCCGGCCGGCTCGGCCATATCGGCGAGATCATGAACTTCTGGGTCCACTCCGCCGACACCGGCGCCGAGTGGACCCGCGGCCTCATCGAACGCATCCGGGGCGGCGCCTACACCTTCGCGGGGGAGGGTGAGCCGTTCGTCGGGATCCTCGCCGAGGACCAGGAAAACCCGTACGCGACGGGGGAGCGGGATCCGGAGGATCGCCGCTAATCAAGTTTGACTATGCCCATCCCCGGGCACTAGCTTCGAGCTGGTAGTCAAGTTTGACTAGCGAGGGGGTCTCAGTGGCCGACACGGCGATCACCGTCGAAAAGGCACGCAAGAAGTACGGCGGCAAAGCCGGCAAGAACGCACTGGACGGGCTCGACCTCACGGTCGCGCGCGGCACGGTGCACGGAGTGCTCGGGCCGAACGGCGCGGGCAAGACGACCCTGGTCCGGATCCTGTCCACCCTCCTGCGGCCGGACGGCGGCCGCGTCGAGGTGGCCGGGCACGACGTGGTGCGGCAGGCGTACGAGGTACGCCTGCGCATTGGCCTGCTCGGCCAGCACGCCGCCCTGGACGAGGAGTTGGGCGGCCATCAGAACCTGGAGATGTTCGGCCGCCTCTACCACCTGGGCGCCCGCCACGCGCGCGTGCGTGCCGGTGAGCTCCTGGACCGCTTCGGGCTCGCCGACACCGGCCGCAAGCCGGTGAAGCAGTACAGCGGCGGCATGCGCCGGCGACTGGACCTGGCGGCCTCACTCATCACCGACCCGGAGGTGCTCTTCCTGGACGAACCCACCACCGGCCTCGACCCGCGCGGCCGCACCGAGGTCTGGTCCGCGGTCCGCTCCCTGGTCGGCGGCGGTACGACGGTCCTGCTCACCACCCAGTACCTCGAAGAGGCCGACCAGCTCGCCGACCGCATCTCGGTCGTCGACGCCGGCCGCGTGGTCGCCGACGGCACGGCGGACGAGCTCAAGGCGCTGACCGGCGGCGACCGCATCGACGTCGTTCTGCGCGACGCCGGTCAGCTGGGCGCCGCCGTGGCCCTGTTGCCCGTACCGAAGGACGACATCTCCGTCGACCCCGACCGCCGCCTGCTCAGCGCCCCGGTAACCGACCGGATGACGGCGCTCTCCGGCGTCGTACGGGCACTGGAGGAGGCCGGAATCGCGGCGGAGGACGTCGCGCTGCGGCGGCCGACGCTGGACGAGGTGTTCCTGCACCTCACAGGGGACCGCCGACGCGTGAAGGAGGCCGTGTGACCGCGTACGCACTGACCGACTCCTGGACCATGACCCGCCGCGAACTCGCCCACTGGGCGCGGCAACCCGTGCAGGTCGTGGTCAACCTGGTCTTCCCCGTGATGCTGCTGCTGATGTTCGGCTACCTCATCGGCGGCGGCCGGGGCGTCCAGGGTTCCTACATCGACTACGTCCTCCCCGGCATGCTTGCGCTCACCATGGCCTTCGGCCTGGAGGGCACGATGATCGCGGTCACCCAGGACCTCAACAAGGGCGTGATCGACCGCTTCCGGTCCATGCCGATGGCCAACGGCGCGGTGCTGGTGGGCCGTTCGGTGGCCGACATGCTCCAGTCGGCGCTGACCCTGTGCGTCCTCATGGGCGTCGGACACGCGCTCGGCTGGCGCGCGGACGGCGGCGCGGGGGCCTTCCTGGGCGCCGTGGGACTGCTCCTGCTCTTCCGCTTCGCCATGCTGTGGATCGGCATCCACCTGGCACTGGTGGCCGGAAAGCCGGAGATGGTGCAGGCGGTGCAGATCCTGGTCTGGCCGATCGGCTTCCTGTCCAACGCCCTCGCGCTGCCCGACACCATGCCCGGCTGGCTGGGCACGGTCGTCGAGTGGAACCCGATGTCGCACACGGCGACCGCCGTACGGGACCTGTTCGGCGGTACGGGCACGGACCATGTGGCGGCGGCGATCGTATGGCCGTTGGTGCTCCTGGCAGTGTTCTTCCCGTTGGCGGTACGGCGGTTCGCCCGTCTGAGCCGTTAGCAGCTGACGGGCACCGGCTCCCCGAAGGGAAAACGGGCTTGCACCTCACGTCGCGTGAGGACTCACCGTGGAGTGCGTACCGAGAAGGGAGCGGAAGTTGAGCTACTCCGTGGGACAGGTCGCCGGCTTCGCCGGAGTGACGGTGCGCACCCTGCACCACTACGACGACATCGGCCTGCTCGTACCCGGCGAGCGCAGCCACGCGGGCCACCGGCGCTACAACGACGCCGACCTCGACCGGCTGCAGCAGATCCTGTTCTACCGCGAGCTCGGCTTCCCGCTCGAGGAGGTCGCCGCCCTGCTCGACGACCCGGACGCGGACCCGCGCGCACACCTGCGCCGGCAGCACGAGCTGCTGACCGCCCGGATCGAGAAGCTGCAGAAGATGGCGGCGGCCGTGGAGCACGCCATGGAGGCACGCAAGATGGGCATCAATCTGACGCCGGAGGAGCGGTTCGAGGTGTTCGGGGACAAGGACCCCGAGCAGTACGCCGAGGAGACGGAGCAGCGCTGGGGCGGCACGGAGGCGTACGCCGAGTCACAGCGCCGCGTCGCCACCTACACCAAGGAGGACTGGAAGCGCGTCCAGGCCGAGGTCGACGACTGGCAGGAACGGTACGCCGCCCTGGTGGCCGCCGGCGAGCAGCCGTCCGGCGAGGCGGCCATGGACCTGGCCGAGGAACACCGGCAGCACGTCAGCAGGTGGTACTTCGAGGTGTCGTACGAGATGCACCAGTGCTTCGCGGAGATGTACGTCTCCGACGAGCGCTTCAAGGCGTACTACGACGCCATGCGGCCGGGCCTCGCCGAGCACCTCCGGGAGGCGATCCTCGCCAACGCCGCCCGGCACTCCTCGTAACCCCTGGCCCGGGACCCCGTACGGGTCACTCCCGGGCCAGGACCACCGCGGTCCCGTAGGCGCACACCTCGGTGCCCACGTCGGCCGCCTCGGTGACGTCGAACCGGAACGCCAGCACGGCATTCGCGCCACGCGCGCGTGCCTGCTCGACGAGCCGCTCCATGGCCTGGTTGCGGGTCTCCACCAGCGTCTTGGTGAGCCCTCTGAGCTCGCCGCCGACCAGCGACTTCAGCCCGGCGCCGATCTGACTGCCGAGGTGCCGCGAGCGCACCGTCAACCCGAAGACCTCGCCGAGGACCTCTGTGACCCGGTGGCCGGGAATGTCGTTCGTGGTCACGACCAGAACGTCGGGTTGAGGCCCCTGACCGCCGCCGTACTCTTCGATGCCCATGAATCACAGCTTTGACCCAGCGGGGGCACAGTGCATCCTGAGGGGGTCCATGGAACCTGGGCGGCCAGTGCAGCGTTGATAATTTGAGCAGCCAGCCTCAGCCCGCCCGCCCCCATCCAGCAGGAGCCACAATCCCGTGACCACGCTTGCGCTCGGCCCCGAGTGGCTCGACCCGAACTATCTGATCGAGACCTTCAGCCTCCCCGGCATCCTGCTGATCGTCTTCGCCGAGTCCGGCCTCTTCGCGTTCCTGCCCGGCGACTCGCTGCTCTTCACGGCGGGCCTCTTCGTGGCCCAAGGGCAGTACATCAGCCAGCCCCTGTGGCTGGTCTGCACGCTCATCGTCCTGGCCGCCGTCATCGGCGACCAAGTCGGCTACATGATCGGCAAATTCCTCGGCCCGAAGCTCTTCAACCGCCCCAACTCCAAGCTCTTCAAACAGGAGAACCTGGAGAAGGCCCACGAGTTCATGGAGAAGTACGGCCCCAAGGCGATCGTCCTCGCCCGCTTCGTCCCGATCGTGCGCACCTTCGCCCCCATCGTCGCGGGCGCCGGCCGCATGCAGTACCGCACGTTCTTCACGTACAACGTCATCGGCGGCATCGCCTGGGGCACCGGCGTCACCCTCGCGGGCTACTGGCTCGGCCAGATCGACTTCATCAACAAGAACGTCGAGGCGATCCTCGTCCTGATCGTCTTCGTCTCCGTGGTCCCGATCATCATCGAGTACCTGCGAGAGCGCGCCAAGAACAAGCGCGCGGCGGCGGAGACCCCGGCCCCCGCCCAGCAGCAGCACATGGTGATGGACGACGCGACGACCCAGCTCCGCCGCATCCCGTCCGAGGACCAGCCCCAGCCCCAGCAGCAGTACGGCAACCAGGGCCACCAGCAGTACGGCAACCAGGGCGGACAGCAGTACGGCTACGACCAGCAGTACTACGACCAGCAGCCTCAGCAGCAGCCGTACGCCCCGCAGTACCCCCAGGGCTACGGCCAGCAGAACCAGCAGTACCCGCCCAACCAGGGTTACTGAAACCCTGAGGGGCGCGGGGCCGTAGGGCTCGTAGGCACCTGACGCTCAGAATCCCCGCGTCCGCTTGGCGGCCCGCCGCTTCTCGGGCGACCCGATCCGCAAGAACAACCGAGAGATCTCGGACCCGAGGTTCACCCCAATAGCGATGGCCATGGCCAAAGAAGCGGCCGTGGCCAGCGAGACAAGCCCCGCATCCACCTTGTTCTGCGCGATCGACAGCAGCCCGAAATAAGTGGCCGACCCTGGCAACAGGGGCCCGATCGCCGCCGTGGTGTACGGCAACGCCGACGCGAACCGATACCGAGCCATCAGCTGCCCGAACAACCCCACCAGCCCCGCCGCGACAGCCGTGGAGGCAACCGGCGACAGCTCACCGGCGTAGTGCAGCGCGCCGTACACCACCCACGCGACACCCCCGTTGAGGGTCACGGCGAGCACGGTGGCCCGTTCCTGCTGGAGCAGCACCGCGAAGGTCAGCGACAGCAGCATCGACGCGCCGATCTGCCAGTACGGCCGCTCGGAGACGTTCAGCAGCGCGTCGGGGTCGGGGCCGGCGCCCAGGTTCACGCCCAGGTACAGGATCACCAGCACACCCACGACGATGCCGACGAAGAAGTACATGACCTCCAGCAGGCGCGCGGCCGCGGTGATGTAGAAGCCGGTCAGCCCGTCCTGCACGCCCGCCACCAGCGCCCGCCCGGGCAGCAGCGCGAACAGCCCACCGGTGATGACCGCGGAGGCCTTCACGTCGACGTGCGCCAGCGTCAGCGCGACCCCGATCGCGGCCGGCGGCATCGCCGCCACCGTGAACTGGTAGAACTCCGGCAGCCCGCGCCCGGCACACAGCCACGCCAGCCGGTCGCCGAGCATCGCGCCCAGCATGGCCGCGATGAAGACGATCACGTCACCGCCGACCAGCACGGAGGCCGCGCCCGCGAGCAGCCCGCTCGCCCCGGTCAGCACCCAGGTCGGGTACGGGTGCCGGTTGCGGCGGATCTCCGCGAGCCGCCGGTAGGACTCCTCCAGGGAGATGTGGCTCTCCGGGTCGCTGAGGTCGTCGACGAGCTGGTATACGGCGGCCAGGCGCGTGTAGTCGGTGCCGCGCCGCCGCACCGTGCGTGACGCCGTCACCGGGTCGTCCACCAGCGACGGCTGGTACGAGATCGACAGCAGGGTGAAGGTGACGTTCGGCTCGCAGCGGTCCAGGCCGTAGGACCGGCAGACCGCGAACATCGCCGCCTCGACATCCTCCGCGCCTTCACCGCCCGCCAGCAGCAACTCGCCGATACGCAGGGTCAGGTCCAGCACGCGCGGGACGGCCGGACCCTCCTCCTCCGCCTTCGGCATCCGCTCCGGCGCGGGCCGCTCGGCCACCGGCATGCGCAGCATCGTGCGCATCCGGTCCTGCCAGGGCAGGTCCTTGGTCAGGCTGATCTTCGGTATGCCGGTCGCGGGGGTGAACGCGGGTGAGGCGTCCTCGACGCTGTAGCCGCTCGGCGCCCGGAACGCCGAGCCCTCGGGTTCCTGGACCGGCGCCTGCGGTACACCCAGCCCCTTGGGGAGGGCGAACTCGGACGTGGTCTCCGACTCGTTGTCCCCGACCTCGACGCCGACGGGCGGCGTGAAGGCCATCCTCGCCTCGTCCGACTGCGGCTTGCGGTCCTCCGGGTCCGTCACGTGCGTAGCACTCCCTGTACGACACCTCCTGCCGCACTCAGTATGCGCACACACACGCGAACGGGCTGCACGCGCACGCGTGCAGCCCGTTCACATGGCTGAGAGTGGCTGAGAGCAGCCGGTGCCTCAGCCCGATGGCTCAGTGGCCGCCCTGGTCCTTGAAGCGCTTGTAGGACCGCTCGATCTCGGCCTCGGCCTCGGTGCGGCCCACCCAGTCGGCGCCCTCGACGGACTTGCCGGGCTCCAGGTCCTTGTAGACCTCGAAGAAGTGCTGGATCTCCAGGCGGTCGAACTCCGAGACGTGGTGGATGTCACGCAGGTGCTCCACCCGCGGGTCCGTCGCCGGCACGCACAGCAGCTTGTCGTCGCCGCCGGCCTCGTCCGTCATCCGGAACATGCCGATCGCGCGGCACTTGATGAGGCAGCCCGGGAAGGTCGGCTCGTCCAGGATGACCAGCGCGTCCAGCGGGTCGCCGTCCTCGCCGAGGGTGTTCTCGACGAAGCCGTAGTCGGTCGGGTAGGCGGTCGAGGTGAAGAGTCGACGGTCCAGGCGGATCCGACCGGTCTCGTGGTCCACCTCGTACTTGTTCCGCGAACCCTTCGGAATCTCGATCGTGACGTCGAACTCCACCGGTGGCTCCTCCATGATCAGCACATAGTTCTGGTGGTTAAGTGTCCCTCACGCAGGTGTGTGATCGCGAAAGGGGCTGGTGGTAGTGCCAGAGCTGAGGCCGTGGCGAGCCGCGAGACCGCATGTGACGCGGGTCGCGAGCGCCGTACGACCGCGTCTGGCACGGGCCGCGGACGCCGTGGGCCCCCGCCTCGCACGCGCCGCGACGGCCGCGAAACCGCAGGTCGTACGGCTCGCGCGAGCCGTCTCCCCGCAGGCTGCGCGGAGACGCAAGCCGAAGACCTGGCAGTACACCGCGGGCGCCGCCACCGCCGGACTGGCACTGGCCGCCGGAGTGGTGACCTCCGCCGGCCCCTGGGACTCCACCGGTCAGCGTACGGCCGAGCGGGACTGGGCGGCCGCCCAGGAGCGCACGGGTGGCACAGATCACGGCCGTAATGCCGATACGTCCGATTCCGCGGATACGGACGCCGAAGGACCCCGCCCCGCCCCCAGTGCGGCCTCCGTCCTCACCGGCCTGGGCGGCGGCGTCAGCACCGTGAAGTCGGCCCCGAACGGCAAGGCGCTCGCCGGCCTTCTGGGCCCGCTCCTGGACGTCCCGGAACTCGGCACTCGCGGGACGGCGGCGATCGTGGACGTGGCCACCGGCAAGCGCCTCTACGGCGACGGAGCCTCCGAGCCCCTCATCCCCGCCTCCACGACGAAGATCGCCACCGCAGCGGCCGCCCTGGCCGCGCTGGGCCCCGACCACCGCCTCACCACCCGCACCGCCCTCGAACCCGACACGAAGGAACTGGTCCTGGTCGGTGGCGGCGACCCCACGCTGACGGCCCGCAAGGAGGCCGACGGCTGGGCGAGCCTGCGTGAGCTGGCCGACGAGACGGCGGCGGCGCTGAAGAAGCGAAACGTGCGCGAGGTCACCCTCTCGTACGACAAGACCCTTTACGCCGGCCCCGAACTGCACCCCATCGGCGTGAACGACAACCTCGCCCCGGTCAGCGCCCTCATGGCCGACGAGGCCCGCACGGACGACTCCACCAGCGGCCCGGCACCCCGGGTGACGGACCCGGCGAAGGACGCGGCGGCCCAGTTCGCGTCCTTCCTCGCGGACCACGGCATCAAGACGACGTCCCCCGGCCCGTCCAAGGCGACGAACCGGGCCGAGCCCCTCGCCGAGGTCTCCTCGCCCCCGCTCTCCACGCTGGTCGAGCGCATGCTCACCAACAGCGACAACGACATCGCCGAGGCCCTGGCCCGCCATACGGCCGTGGCGAGCGGACAGCGCGCGGACTTCGACGGCGCCGGCGAGGCGATCGGGGCGCAGCTGAAGAAGCTCGGACTCCCGGTCTCCGGCGCCGCCTTCAAGGACGGCAGCGGCCTCAACCGCGACGACAGGCTCACGGCGGACCTGCTCACGTCCCTCCTCGCCAGGGCAGCCGACCCGACCCGCCCGCAACTGCGCGCGACCCTGACCGGCCTCCCGGTGGCAGGCTTCACCGGCACCCTGACCAGCCGCTACACGGACGGCGCGGCAGGCGTTGTCCGAGCCAAGACAGGCACCCTGACCGGCGTGAACGCCCTGGCCGGCACGGTGGTCGACCAGGACGGCCACCTACTGGCCTTCGCCTTCCTGGCGACCAACACGACGGACCCGGCGGCGGCCCAGTCGGCCCTGGACAGAACGGCAACGGCCCTGGCGGCGTGCGGCTGCGGCTGACCACGCCGCCGACCTCACGCTGCCACCGCCAGGCCCCACCCGCCTTCGGCCCCACCCCCGCCTGCGCTTCGGTCACGTCGGCCTGGCTTCGCCGGATCCCGCGTGGCTGCCGTCGGATCCCACCCGGCTTCGGTCCGGTCCCGCCTGGCTACCGCCCGACCGAGCCCGGCTTCGGTCCCGTCTCGCCCGGCTACAGCTCTGCCCCGCCCCGCCGCCACGCCCGCCCGGCTACCGCTCCGCCCCCACCGGCAGCCGCGTCCGCTCCCGCCGTGGGCAGTCGTTCCGCTGGGGCGGAACGGGTGGGCACGGCCTGCAACGCCGGGCGCCGCCCGCACACGCGCCGGCCCCTGCCGACCCACGTACGCCCCCCACGACGCCGAGCAACCCCCAAAGGCACCGCGGCCCCGCCAACCCCCACGGCCTGCCCCAAGTGGGAACGCTCACGTACGGTTGACACATGACGAGCATCGGTGGTGCCGAGATGGTCGACTGGAATCTCGCGGTGGCGACCGCGACCCGGCTCGTACGGCCGGGCCCCGAGGTGAGCCGCGACGAGGCCAGGGCCGTCGTCGCCGAGCTGCGCCGACATGCCAAGGCCTCGGAGGAACACGTCCGGGGCTTCACTCGTATGGGCACGGAGGACACCCACGACACCCCCGTCCTCGTCGTGGACCGCCCCGGCTGGGTGCGGGCGAACGTCGCCGGGTTCCGCGAGATCCTCAAGCCCCTGCTCGAAAAGATGCAGGAGCGCCGCGGCGGCAGCACCGGCGGCGCGGTCCTGGGCGCGGTCGGCGGCAAGGTCACCGGCGTCGAACTCGGGATGCTGCTGTCCTTCCTGGCCTCCCGCGTCCTCGGCCAGTACGAGACCTTCGCCCCGGCCACCCGCGAGCTCCCGGCGGGCCAGAACGGCGGCGGCCGACTCCTGCTCGTCGCCCCGAACATCGTGCACGTGGAGCGCGAACTCGACGTACAGCCCCACGACTTCCGCCTGTGGGTGACCCTGCACGAGGAGACGCACCGCACGCAGTTCACCGCCGTGCCCTGGCTGCGGGACCACCTGGAGGGCGAAATCCAGTCGTTCTTGGGGGAGACGGACGTCGACCCCATGACCGTCCTGGAGCGCATCCGTGAGGCCGCGCAGTCGCTCGCCGGCGGCCGGCCCGAGGCCGAGGAGGACGACGGCGGACGGTCCTTCGTCGAACTGGTGCAGACCCCGGCCCAACGGGAGATCCTCGGCCGGCTCACCGCCGTGATGTCGCTCCTGGAGGGCCACGCCGATTTCGTGATGGACGGAGTCGGCCCCCAGGTCGTCCCGACCGTCGCCGAGATCCGCGAGAAGTTCCAGCAGCGGCGCGCCAAGGGCGCCTCCCGACTGGACATGGCCCTGCGCAAGTTGCTGGGTCTGGATGCCAAACTCAGGCAGTACCGCGACGGCGAACGCTTCGTACGGGCGGTCGTGGACCAGGTCGGCATGGACGGCTTCAACCGCGTGTGGACCTCCCCGAACACCCTCCCGACCAAGGCGGAGATCGCCAAACCGGCGGATTGGATCGCGCGGGTGCACCGCAAGGCGGAGTCGTGAATCACGCGCCGAGTCGTGCATCTCATACGAACGTCGTGAACCGAATCCGGCCGACGGCAGGCGAACGCCCCTTCAATCACCCGTCCGAGGGACCGTGAGCGATGGGTAGGCGTGCAATGCTCGGGGAACGGCCCGGTTCTGTCACCATCTACACACTCTGAGTGACCGAGCTCGGGCTCACCCCCCGACAATTTCATGAAGGGAACCGGACAATGGGTCCCCATCCTGCGGTCGCGGCGATACGCCTGGCGGTCCGCCGCGTCCTCCACGACATCCTCAACGAACACAGCCACCCCACCGACGTCCCCGCGCCCGCCACCGCGCGCGCGACCTCGTACGAGATCCCGCACATGGCGCTGCCCATGGCGCCGTCCATGACCTCGACCGGCGTCATGCCCACCGCGTACGACACGGCGCGCGAGCCGTCGTACGAACTCCCCGGCCAGGTCCCGCAGGAGCCCCCGAGCACCGCCCCGCACGAGCGACCCCCCTCCCCGCTCGTGCTCGTGGCATGCTCCGGCGGCGCCGACTCCATGGCCCTCGCCTCCGCGCTCGCCTTCGAAGCCCCCAAACTCGGCATCCGCGCCGGCGCCGTCACCGTCGACCACGGTCTGCAGCCCGGCTCCGACCTGCGCGCCGAGGAAGTCGTCCTGCGCATGCGCGAACTCGGCCTCGACCCGGTCGAGTCCATCGCCGTGACCGTGGGCCGCCAAGGCGGACCCGAGGCCGCCGCCCGTGACGCCCGCTACGCCGCCCTCGACGCCGCGGCCGTCCGCCATGGCGCCGTCGCCGTCCTCCTAGGCCACACCCGCGACGACCAGGCCGAAACCGTGCTGCTCGGCCTCGCCCGCGGCTCCGGCATCCGCTCCCTGTCCGGAATGGCCGCG
This sequence comes from Streptomyces sp. SD31, assembly GCF_052068475.1. Lineage (NCBI taxonomy): Bacteria > Bacillati > Actinomycetota > Actinomycetes > Kitasatosporales > Streptomycetaceae > Streptomyces > Streptomyces sp. SD31. The sequence continues at coordinate 835,152 of NZ_JBQHCX010000001.1, forward strand.
GTCTCGGGGGCCGGCGGCCGTTACCGGCGCCCCTTCCTCCAGCTCGACCGGCAGACCGCCCGCAAGGCCTGCATGGTCCAGTCCCTCCCGGTCTGGGACGACCCCCACAACTCCGATCCCGCCTACACGCGGTCGCGCCTGCGCCAGGAAGGCCTGCCCGCGCTGGAGAAGGCGCTCGGCAAGGGTGTGGTGGAGGCCCTCGCACGCACCGCCCAGCTCTCCCGCGACGACGCCGACGCCCTCGACGCCTGGGCCGGCCAGGCCGAGGCCGCCGTACGCGACTCGGCCGGCCTCCTGGAGTGCGCCAAGCTGTACGCCCTGCCGCCCGCCGTACGCCGTCGGATCCTGCGCCGGGCCGCCATCGAGGCCGGGGCACCCGCCGGTGCGCTGTTCGCCCGCCACATCGAGGAAGTCGACCGCCTGATCACCGGCTGGCGTGGTCAGGGAGCCATCAATCTCCCCGGCAAAGTCGTCGCACAGCGCCAGGGTGGCAGACTGGTGATTCGGCAAGGCTGAATCCGGACCCTCCCACCGGCCCTCGAGCGGGGTCGTGAGAGCGGCACGGAGCAGCCGGTGGGACGACCGAAAGTGATGCGGGTGGACGCGAAAGACATGGGTGCCGAGCTCCAGCAGGTGCTCATCACCAAGGAAGAGATCGACGCGAAGCTGGCCGAGCTGGCCGCGAAGATCGACGCGGAGTACGCGGGCAAGGACCTGCTCATCGTCGGCGTCCTCAAGGGCGCGGTGATGGTCATGGCCGACCTCGCCCGGGCGCTGTCCACCCCCGTCACCATGGACTGGATGGCCGTGTCGTCGTACGGCGCCGGCACCCAGTCCTCCGGTGTCGTGCGGATCCTCAAGGACCTCGACACCGACATCAAGGGCAAGCACGTCCTGATCGTCGAGGACATCATCGACTCCGGCCTGACCCTGTCCTGGCTGATCTCCAACCTCGGCTCGCGCGAGCCCGCCTCCCTCAAGGTGTGCACCCTGCTGCGCAAGCCCGAGGCCGCGAAGGTCGCCATCGACGTGGAGTGGGTCGGCTTCGACATCCCCAACGAGTTCGTCGTCGGCTACGGCCTCGACTACGCCGAGAAGTACCGCAATCTCCCGTTCGTCGGTACGCTCGCGCCCCACGTCTACGGCGGCTGAGTCCGACGGTCCGGGGTACCGGACCCGAAGGGCCCAAGCGCCGTATGAAGATCGGGAACCCCGGCGGGCCTCGAGCCGTTGGAGCATGCAGACGGGCTTGCCAGCCGTCCCGTGCGGCTACGGTCGTCAAAGCTGGGGTACCGTCAGAAGAACTGTCTTATCAAACTCACTATGGCAGGAGGGACGGGGCGGCACCGCTCCGTATGGATGGACGTGAAGCGATACTTCCGTGGGCCGGTCATGTGGATCGTGCTGGCCGTCCTTGCCGTGGTCGTGTTGATGCAGGTCGTCGGCTCGTCCGGCGGCTACAAGACGGTGGACACCGGCCAGGTCGTCCAGGCGATCAATGACAACAAGGTCGAGTCGGCCAAACTGACCACCGGCGACGAGCAGATCATCAAGGTCCAGCTCAAGGACGGCGAAAAGGTCGAGGACGCCACCAAGATCCAGGCGAGCTACATCGGCGATCAGGGCGTGACCATCGCCAGCACGCTGCAGAACAAGTACCAGGACAAGCAGATCCCGGACGGCTACACGGTCTCGCCGTCCAAGCAGAACCCGTTCGTCGGCATCCTGCTCTCCCTGCTTCCCTTCGTCCTCATCGTGGTCGTCTTCCTGTTCCTGATGAATCAGATGCAGGGTGGCGGCTCCCGGGTCATGAACTTCGGCAAGTCCAAGGCGAAGCTCATCACCAAGGACACCCCGAAGACGACGTTCTCGGACGTCGCCGGCTCGGACGAGGCCGTCGAGGAGCTCCAGGAGATCAAGGAGTTCCTCCAGGAGCCGGCGAAGTTCCAGGCCGTGGGCGCCAAGATCCCCAAGGGCGTGCTGCTCTACGGGCCTCCCGGTACCGGTAAGACGCTCCTCGCGCGAGCCGTCGCCGGCGAGGCGGGCGTCCCCTTCTACTCGATCTCCGGTTCCGACTTCGTCGAGATGTTCGTCGGTGTCGGTGCCTCCCGAGTCCGTGACCTGTTCGAGCAGGCCAAGGCGAACGCCCCGGCGATCGTCTTCGTCGACGAGATCGACGCGGTCGGCCGCCACCGCGGCGCCGGCCTCGGCGGCGGTCACGACGAGCGCGAGCAGACCCTGAACCAGCTGCTCGTCGAGATGGACGGCTTCGACGTCAAGGGCGGCGTGATCCTCATCGCCGCGACGAACCGGCCCGACATCCTCGACCCGGCCCTTCTGCGCCCCGGCCGATTCGACCGCCAGATCGCGGTCGACCGCCCGGACATGCAGGGCCGTCTGGAGATCCTCAAGGTCCACCAGAAGGGCAAGCCGGTCGCCCCGGACGTCGACCTGTCGGCGGTCGCCCGCCGCACGCCGGGCTTCACCGGCGCGGACCTGAGCAACGTCCTCAACGAGGCCGCGCTGCTCACGGCCCGCTCGGACAAGAAGCTGATCGACAACCACATGCTGGACGAGGCCATCGACCGCGTCGTGGCGGGCCCGCAGAAGCGGACCCGGATCATGTCGGACAAGGAAAAGAAGATCACCGCGTACCACGAGGGCGGCCACGCCCTGGTCGCGGCGGCCTCCCCCAACTCCGACCCGGTCCACAAGATCACGATCTTGTCGAGAGGCCGTGCCCTCGGCTACACGATGGTGCTCCCGGACGAGGACAAGTACTCGACCACGCGCAACGAAATGCTGGACCAGCTGGCCTACATGCTGGGCGGCCGCGCGGCCGAGGAACTGGTCTTCCACGACCCGACCACGGGCGCCGCGAACGACATCGAGAAGGCCACGGCCACCGCCCGCGCGATGGTCACGCAGTACGGCATGACCGAGCGTCTCGGCGCGATCAAGTTCGGCGGCGACAACACCGAGCCGTTCCTCGGACGTGAGATGGCTCACCAGCGCGACTACTCGGAAGAGGTCGCCGCCCTGGTGGACGAGGAAGTCAAGAAGCTCATCGAGAACGCGCACAACGAGGCCTGGGAGATCCTGGTCGAGAACCGCGACGTCCTCGACAACCTGGTGCTTCAGCTGCTGGAGAAGGAGACGCTGGGCAAGGAGGAGATCGCCGAGATCTTCGCCCCCATCGTCAAGCGCCCGCCCCGGCCCGCTTGGACCGGCTCCTCGCGGCGCACGCCGTCGACCCGCCCGCCGGTGCTCTCCCCGAAGGAGCTCGCACTGACGAACGGCGCCAACGGCGCGACTCCGGCGATCAGCACCGCGAAGTCGACGGCGGCGGAGCCCGCGCCGGCGACCGAGCCGGTTCCCGAGGATCGTCCGGAGAGCTGACGCCCCGGCTCCGGTGACCCCACCGGCCCGGAATGGATGCCGCGCCCCCCTGGTTCTAGCCTGGGGGGCGCGGCATTTTTGTATGCACGCAGTTCAGCGCGCACGTGGCCCACACGCGCGCGACCCGCATAGGAACGAGGCACCACATGACCGACCCCGTGACGCTGGATGGCGAGGGCTTCATCGGCGAGTTCGACGAGAAGCGCGCCGAGAACGCCGTACGCGAACTGCTGATCGCGGTCGGGGAGGATCCCGATCGGGAGGGGCTGAAGGAGACGCCGGCGCGGGTGGCGCGGGCGTACAGGGAGATCTTCGCGGGGTTGTGGCAGAAGCCGCAGGACGTGCTGACCACGACGTTCGACATCGGGCACGACGAAATGGTGCTCGTGAAGGACATCGAGGTGTACTCGACCTGTGAGCATCATCTGGTGCCGTTCAGGGGTGTGGCCCACGTCGGATACATTCCGGCCACCAGCGGCAAGATCACCGGCTTGTCCAAGCTGGCCCGGCTGGTCGACGTCTTCGCTCGCCGCCCTCAGGTGCAGGAACGTCTCACCACGCAGATCGCCGACTCCCTGATGGAGATGCTGGAGCCGCGCGGCGTGATCGTCGTCGTGGAGTGCGAGCACATGTGCATGTCGATGCGGGGCATCCGTAAGCCCGGCGCGATGACCATAACCTCGGCGGTGCGCGGTCAGCTGAGGGACGCGGCGACGCGCAACGAGGCGATGAGCCTCATCATGGCCCGCTGATCCCGCGCGCCCGCTGATCGCCCGCTACACGCCGATCCCGCGTCACACCGTCGGCGCCGCCCCCGCCCCGTTGTGCTCGTCGTCCTCCGGGAGCTTGCACACGCGTTCCAGGAAGATGGCCGCCGCTATCACGCCCACGCCTGCTACGACCGAGAAGCCGGCGTAGATGGCCTGGTCGCGGCGGGCGGGGATGTCGAGGAGTTCCAGGAGGAAGGCGCCCGCGCCGCCGTACATGCCGGCGACGAGGGCGGCTACCAGGGCGCTGGCCTGGCCGAAGACGACCGCGCGGGCGGCCATCAGGGGGTCGACGCCCTTGGCCTCGGGGTCGCGTTCGCGCTGGGCCTTCAGGCGGGCGCGAATCGAGAGCGCCGTGGCGAGCAGGACCACGGCGATCACGGCGAGGACGATGGGGGCGGCCAAGGGGACGCTCGGCAGGGTGCCGATCGAGTTCCAGAGGCGGGCGCCCGCCCAGGACAGGATCCCGGCGACGAGGAAGATGCCGACCAGCATCCTGATGCGCAGCTCTCTCACGGTGTCCCTTCAGCTCCCCCGGGTCCCCACGGACTGTGTCGTCTTGACCTTAACGACTACTCGGGCAGCCGGAGTTCCAGGTCCGCGCGCGGTTCGACGCCGTGGCGGGTGACACCGGCCAGGAGGTCGGCCACCGAACCGCGGCCCGGCAGCTGTGCCTGCGGCTCGACGTCGTGCCAGGGGGCGAGGACGAAGGCCCGTTCGTGGGCGCGCGGGTGGGGGAGGGTGAGGGTCGGGTCGTCGGAGATGACGTCGGCGTACGCGACGATGTCGACGTCGAGGGTGCGTGCGCCCCAGCGCTCGTCCCGTACCCGGTGGAAGGCCTCCTCGACCGCGTGGGCGCGCTCCAGGAGGGAGGACGGGGGGAGCGTGGTCTTGAGGACCACGACCGCGTTGAAGTAGGACGGCTGGCTTCCCGGCTCCACGCCCCACGGCTCCGTCTCGTACACCGGGGAGACCGCCTTGATGCGGACGCCGGGGGTGTCCTCCAGCGCGTCGATGGCGCCCTGGAGGGTCTCCAGGCGGTTGCCGAGGTTGGAGCCGAGGGAGATCACAGCCCGTTTCGGGTTGTGGAGGGTGGTGTCGGCGGCGTCGACCTTCTCGACGACGGAGGCGGGTACCGGCTGTACGGTCGGGTCGCTGTGACCTTCGGTGAAGAACGCGGTCATACTCGGCTCCGGGTGATGGTGACGGTCACGTCGTCGAAGGGGACCGTGATCGGCGCGTCCGGTTTGTGGACGGTGACCTCGACCTCTTGGACCCCTTCGTGCTTCAGGCAGGCCTGGGCGATGCGTGCGGCGAGCGTCTCGATGAGGTTGACCGGCTCGCCCTCGACGACGGCCACGACCTCCTCCGCCACGATGCCGTAGTGCACGGTCTTCGCCAGGTCGTCGTCGGCGGCGGCCGGCCGGGTGTCCAGGCCCAGGACGAGGTCCACGACGAAGGTCTGGCCCTCCCTGCGCTCCTCGGGGAACACACCGTGGTACCCGCGGGCCTTGAGGCCGCGCAGCGCGACACGATCCACGCGAATCACTCCTGCAATCGTCGGTGACGGCCGGTCCGTGTCGCGTGCGGGCTCCACACCGGCCTCGAACGAATCTACCTGCGGGCACTGACAGGACCGGGCCACGGGGGCGTGGGTCCGGTCCGGGGCCAGGAGGATTCATCGAGTGTTTCCCCCGGGGAACCCGGCGGCTCATGGCTTGGTAGCCGCGCCTACCCGCAGGTGCGTGATTCCAACCACTTCTTGGTCCCGGCGGGCCAGGCAGGCCCCCTCGCGGGTGGCTCCCGCGCGTCGGCCCTGGGGTGTCCCGGTAGCGGCCCCTGAGGGCGCCTACCCACTCAGGCGGGGGTCTCGTCGCTGTCTTCCTCGTCGTTTTCGGCCAGAACGGGCGACGCGTGGTGCGACCAGATCTTCCAGCCGTCGGGTGTGCGGCGGAACACGTTGGTGGCGACCACCAGCTGGCCCACGAGCGGGCCGAGCTCCTCCCCGCCCTCGGGGGCGGGGCCGCCGCTGAGGATGTTCTCGGTGCAGGTCACCAGGGCGGTGTCGCCGGTGACGGAGACGTGCACGTCGGTGAGGAAGAACTGGATGTAGTCGGTGTTCGCCATGATCAGCGCGTACGACCTGAGAACCTCGCCGCGCCCGGTGAGCACCGGCCAGCCGGGGTGCACGCAGGAGACCACAGCGGCGTCGGCCGGGTCGTGGTACGTCTCGTCGATGCCCAGGTCGGACGGGGTGAGCCAGAGCGCGGACAGCTTTTCGAAGTCGCCGCTCTCCAACGCCTCGTAGAAGGCGGTGTTGGTGGCCTCCACCTGCTCGACGTCGGTGTGGGGGGCGCTCACCGGGCTCCTTCAGAGCTGTGCGTGCCGTTGTGCTCGGCGTTCGCGCCGGGCGCGTTCTGGGCGTCACGCGCCTCTTCGATCGCGCGCGCGACGCGTACCGCGTCCGCCGTGGCGCGCACCTCGTGCACGCGCACCGCCCACGCGCCGGCTTGCGCGGCGAGCGCCGAGACGGCGGCCGTGGCGGCGTCGCGCTCCCGGGCGGGCGGCGGCGCGCCCTGCGGTCCGGCCAGGACGCGGCCGAGGAACCGCTTGCGGGAGGCGGCGACGAGGAGGGGACGGCCGAGGGCGAGGAGGCGGTCGAGGTGGGCGAGGAGGACGAGGTCGTGCTCGGCGTCCTTGGAGAAGCCGAGACCGGGGTCGACGACTATGCGGTCGGGGGCGATGCCGCCGGCCAGGACGGCCTCCACGCGCGTGTGGAGCTCGTCGACGACCTCGGCGACGACGTCGGCGTACACGCCCCTGACGTTCCCGCCCTGCAGGAAGCCGCGCCAGTGCATGACGACGAAGGGGGCGCCCGCGTCCGCCACGACCGGGATCATCGCGGGGTCGGCGAGGCCGCCGCTGACGTCGTTGACGAGGGCGGCGCCGGCGGCGAGGGCCTGCTCGGCGACCGAGGCGCGCATGGTGTCGACGGAGATCGTGACGCCCTCGGAGGCGAGGTCGCGGACCACGGGGACGACGCGGCGCAGTTCCTCGGCCTCGTCGACGCGGGTGGCGCCGGGGCGGGTGGACTCGCCGCCGACGTCGACCAGGTCGGCGCCCTCCTCGACCAGGGCCAGGCCGTGCTTGACGGCGGATGTGGTGTCGAACCAGCGGCCGCCGTCGGAGAAGGAGTCGGGGGTCACGTTGACGACTCCCATGACCGCGCACCGGTCCCACTGCGGAAGGCCCGTGACGCGCCCGCGTCCGCTCTGCTTGCTCATATGTTCAGCGTAGGCCCATGGGAGGTCCGGGACGTGCGGTGGCCCGAGCAGCAGCCCTGGGATGGGGGCGGGGGCGGGCTGCCGCTCGGGCCGGTCATGGAGGGCCGTGTCATGCCGCCCCGGGACGGCCGTGTCACGCCGCGCGGACGTTCCGTTCCGCCACCGAGTGGGGGCACGGGCGCCGGGCGGTCGTACGGCGGCGCAGGAAGCGCGGCAGCGGCAGGGCCAGGTTTACGAAGCCCTCCGCCTGCATGGCGGCGAAGCCGAGGCGGGGCAGGTCGGCGGAGGCGCGGTAGACGACGAAGCGGGGCTCCCAGCGGGGCTGGAACTTGGCGTTGAACTTGTACAGGGACTCGATCTGGAACCAGCGGGACAGGAACACCAGCAGCCCGCGCCAGGCGCGCAGCACCGGGCCCGCGCCGATCTTCTCGCCGCGCGCCAGGGCCGAGCGGAACATCGCGAAGTTGAGGGACACGCGCGCGATGCCGAACTTCGGGGCGGCCTGGAGCGCGGCCACGATCAGCAGTTCGTTCATGCCGGGGTCGGCCGAGCGGTCGCGGCGCATCAGGTCCAGCGAGACGCCGTCCGTGCCCCACGGCACGAAGTGGAGGATCGCCTTGAGGTCGCCGTACGGACCCGGGTCCTCGTCGGCCTTGTGGGCGGTGGCGATGAGGCAGTCGCCGTCGGCCGGGTCGCCGACACGGCCGAGCGCCATCGAGAAGCCGCGCTCGGTGTCGGTGCCGCGCCAGTCCTCGGCAGCGCGGCGGATGCGGTCCAGCTCGGCCTCGCCGAGGTCACCGACGCGCCGTACCCGGGTCTCGTAACCGGCGCGCTCGATGCGCTTGACCATCTGACGTACGTTGCGCATCGCGCGGCCGGCGAGCGAGAAATCCGGGACGTCCACCACCGCCTCGTCGCCCAGTTCGAGGGCGTCGAGCCCGGTCTCGCGGGTCCACACCTCGGCGCCGGTCTCGGAGCAGCCCATGACGGCCGGGGTCCAGGAGTGGGCCTTGGCCTCGTCCATGAAGCGCTCGATGGCGCCGGGCCAGGCCTCGACGTCGCCGATCGGGTCGCCGCTGGCGAGCATCACGCCGGAGACGACGCGGTACGTCACCGCCGCCTTGCCGCTGGGGGAGAAGACGACGGCCTTGTCGCGGCGCAGCGCGAAGTGGCCGAGGGAGTCGCGGCGGCCGTGCTTGACCAGTAGGGCACGCAGGCGTGCCTCGTCGTCCTCGGTGAGGTGGGCGGCGGGGTGTTCGGGGCGGAAGGCGAGGTAGATCGTGGTGACCGCCGTGATCCAGCCGAGGGCGCCCAGGGAGAAGGCGACCGTCCACGAGGTGTTGCCCTCGTAGTCGACCGGGCCCTCGAAGCCGAACAGGCCGTAGATGACGTGCGCGATGCGGTCGGCCAGGCTCGGGTCGCCGACCAGGGTCTCCGGATGGGCGCTGACGATGACCAGCCCGAGGGCGAGGGAACCGGCGCTCATGAGGACGAAGTTGGCCAGCGCGCGCCACCTGCTGCGCGGGTCGGGCAGCGCCGCGAACTGGTCGCGATGGCGCAACAGCGCTGTGAGCAGCACGACAGAGATGAGGACGCCCACCAGGGAGTGGCGGTACGTGAACTGCGCGACCGCTCCGGCCGGCAGCAGCACGACCGCGGCGCGCCACGCCCGCCGCTTGCCGCGCTTGAGGCCGTGGGCGAGCAGGAGCAGCAGCACGCCCGCGCTGAGCGACAGCGCGGCCGCGAACGGGCCCATCGCGCCCGGCAGCACCTCGGCGATGGCGTGCATACGGCTGTGCCGGAAGCGCGGGAAGACGCCCGCGGCGATGTCCAGCAGGCCCACCAGGGCGCAGGCCCTGCCGACGAGCACCGGAACGGCCTCCGGGCGCGGGCCGCGGAGCAGATGCCGTACTCGGCCCGGCAGGTGCCGTATCTGGCTCGATCGTTGGGGAACCTCGCCCGACATTTCCACATCTGTCCTGACAGACATCGCATCCCATTAGTTCTGCGAGAGACCTTGGATCCGGTGCCGATTCGGGCATCCGGCGACATTGCGCCCTCTAGGACGGTGTCTCGAGGGGAGAGGTTCACTCGACTCCTCAAAACCGCTTCAAAGGACAAGGAAAGTCCGGGGCAAACCCTTGCGAAGGAGCGGGGGAGGCAGCGCGGAGGAAGCGCGAACCGGGCGGAAAGCGCGGACAGGTAACCATCGATGGGTCTCACGAGCGACAAGGTGCTGGCGCTGGCGGTCGCGGCCGCCGTAGGGCTGTTCGTCGGCACGGTGTGGCTGTGGCCACGGCTGGCGCGGCGCGGCTGGCGGAACGTGGGCGGGCGCGTCGGTCTGCTGCTCTCCACACAGGTGATGCTCTTCGCGGCGGTCGGTCTCGTCGCCAACCAGGCGTTCGGGTTCTACGCCAGCTGGGCCGACCTGTTCGGGCAGGAGACCGACCAGGGTGTCGTCGTGGACCACACGCCGGCCGGCGGGCCGCTGGAGGTCGTCGACACGCGGCGGGTGCCCGGGGCGGCCAGTGCCCGGCCGCACCTGGGCGGGCAGATCCAGAAGATCGACATCGTGGGCCGTACGACCCACATCGCGACGCCCGCGTACGTCTATCTGCCGCCGGAGTATTTTCAGCCGCAGTACCGCACGCGCACATTCCCGGCGGCCGTCGTCCTCACCGGTTATCCGGGGACGGCCCGGGCGCTGGTGGACAAGCTCGACTATCCGCGCACGGCCGCGAGGCTCGCCGAGGACGGTCGTATGCGGCCGATGATCCTGGTGATGATGCGGCCGACCGTGGCGCCGCCGCGGGACACGGAATGCGTGGACATCCCGGGTGGCCCGCAGACCGAGACGTTCTTCGCCAAAGATCTGGTCGATGCCGTGAGCGGGCACTACAGGGTGGGCGGGAAACCGGGCAGCTGGGGCATCATCGGTGACTCCACGGGCGGCTACTGCGCGTTGAAGCTCGCCATGCACCATCCCCGGGTGTACGCCGCCGGGGCGGGGCTTTCCGCGTACTACAAGGCGCCGATCGATCCGACGACGGGCGATCTCTTCCACGGCGACGAGGAACTGCGCAATCGCGCGAACCTGTGGTGGTACCTCAAGCACATGCCCGCTCCGGACACTTCACTGCTCGTCAGCAGCAGCAAAGTTGGAGAATCCAACTACAAGGACACGTTGAAGTTCATTGAGCGTGTGAAGGCCACGAACCTGACGCGGATCTCGTCGATCATCCTGGAAAGCGGAGGGCACAACTTCAACACCTGGCGGCGGGAGATTCCGGGGACGCTGGAGTGGATGAGCGGGCGGCTCAGCGCCAGGTGACTCGGCCGGTGACGTGACCGGTGAAGCGGCGGGTTAAGTGGCGGGTGACATGGCGGGTGACATGGCCGTCGGGGCTTTGTGATCTTGGTTGTCGGTCAATTCGGTGGCCGATCTGATTCCTGATGCGGTGTGAACGACTCGGGATGGCTGTGTTTTTACGGGGCGGGGCAACAAGATTCGCCTACGCGCGGTAAGTTTCTGGCCATGCCACGTGGACGTCACCGTCATTCCCCGCCCTTGCACAGGCTGCTGCCCCCGTCGGCGATCGCAGGCGTCTCCCTCGTCTGGGCCCTCGCCCCCTGGGTGTTCACCGAGCCCGTAGTGCTGCGCGGCCTTGCCGCGGCCGCCGCGGCGACGGCGGTCGTGGGCGCGGTCGTCCTGCGTCGCTGGGACACGCAGGCGGGCAAGCGGGTCGCCGACCTCACGCGCGCGCGTGCGAGCGACGAGTGGCGGTACGAGGAGCGGGTCGCCGAACTGGAGACCGACCTCGAGGAGTCGCGCGAGCTGCGCGTCAAGCTGGAGCAGCGGCTGCGGGCCAAGCGGACGGAGCTCGCGGGGCTGCGCAACGAGCACGCGGCGCTGCTGCGCCGGTACGCCACGGCGGAGACCGAGCGGGCGAGCGTCCTGGAGGAACGCCGGGTTCTGGAGATAGAGGCGGCCACGCCCGCGCGCGCGTTGCCGCCGGCGGCGGTCGACGGTGCGGCTTCCGCGAGTGTGGTTTCTGCCGCTGCGGAGGGGGCTGTGGCTGCCCCTGCCGAGACGGCGGGCGCGGACACCGAGGGCGTCGGGGAGACGGCAAAGACTCCGGCCGTCTTCTCGCCGGAGGGTTCCCGGTTGTTCCTGCGGGCCAACGCCGCGCTGGCACGGTTCGCCGGCGATGAGGCTCCAGGGGCGGCGGAGGAGGCTCCGGAGGCGTCGGAGGGATCAGCGGGAGACGGTCCGGGCAAGAGCGGGGACGGCTCGGCGAAGGACAGCGAGCCCGCCAAGAGCGAGCCAAGGAACGATTCCTCGAAGAACGACCTGCTGAAGAACGACCCGCTGAAGGACGACCCCCCGAAGAACGACCCCCCGAAGGGCGACGGCCCCTCCGACGACGAGTCGGCGGAAGCCGGTCCGGATGCCGTCGAGGCGGCGGTCACCGGGGGGACCGAGACGGAACCCGCGCTGGAGGACGAGGCGCAGGGGAAGCCCGAGGCGGTCGACGGGCACGAGCGCGCGGCCGCCACCTCCACGGCAGACACGGTCGCCGAGGCCCAGTCGGCCCTGCCTGCGGCCCGGCAGGCCTCGGGGCACTTCATCGCGCCGACCGCGGTGGCCGTCGTACCGGCGACGCCCGTACGGCGTCAAGCGGTCGCAGGCGGCTTCGACTTCTTCGGTACGAAGCAGGGGGCGGCGCCCTCCGCGCTGGAGTCCGTCCAGAACGAGGACCTCGCCGACGTCGTCGGCCAGGAGGCCCTCGCCCTCCACAAGGCCGAGTCCGAGGCCGAGTTCAAGCCGGCCGACGAGGAGTCCCGGGGCATCGGCCAGGTCATCGACCTGACGGCTCATGACGAGACGGAACAGATCGATGTACAGGGGCTCAGGAGCGCGGTTTCCTGACGCTCACCCGGTCACGCACGCCGTGAGGGACGCTCAGGCCATCCACCGGTCCGGCCGGGCGTCCCGCCGCCCCGTGCGCGACCGCTCCGCCTGTCCCCGCAGCAGCTCCGCCGCCTCCCCGGCGTCCCGCAGCCGGGCGGTGACGGTCTTGTTGGCCCCGGTGTCCACGTGTACGTCGGCGACGCCCCACAGCCGCTCCCACGGCCCCTGAGCCAGCCGTACGCTCTGGACCTTCGCGTGCGGCACGAGTGCCAGGCTCCGCCGGAAGAGGCCGGTCCGGGCGGCGAACACCGCGTCCGTGACGGCCAGGCCGTACCCGCGCCACCACACCGGCACGCACCGTCCCGCCCGCCGCGGTGGACGGGACAGCGACGCGCGTGGCGGAACGGTAACCCCGGGCAGCACGCGCGCGACGACCGATTCGGCGACCTCACGCGGGGCGACCGGCAGCAGGACCGAGTTGGACGAGCCCGCCACGTCCAGTTCCACCCGCACCCAGCCGCGCCGCCGCCACAGCAGTGGTTCGACGATCCGTACGGTCTGCACGCGGCCGGGCGGCACCGTCTCGTGCGCCCGGTCGAGCAGGCCATGGTCGAGGCGCAGCCCGTCCGGCGACTCGCCCACGGTCCAGTCGTACTCGGTGACGAACCGTCCCACGCTGCTCGCGCCCGCCGCGCCGAACAGCGGAACCGCGGTCGCGAGGACCGTCCACGCGCTCTCCGTGGCCAGCCAGAGGACGGCCGGTACGACGACCGCGGCGGCCAGCGTCGCCCAGGTGGCGCCGGTCAGGACGAGCGAGACGGCCAGGACACCCGGTGGCACGCGCAGCAGCTCCTGGGACGGTGCCTCGCCGACCTCGTGCGCCGTCTCGGGCGCGAAACCGGCGGCGCGCGCGAGGAGTTCCGCGCGGAGCGCACGCGCCTCCTCCGCGCCCAGGAAAGCGAGTTCGTCCTTCTTGTCCGTGCCTATGACGTCGAGCTTGAGCTTCGCGACGCCCGCCACGCGCGCGAGCAGCGGCTGGGTGATGTCGACGGCCTGGAGGCGTTCCAGCCGGATGTGCGCGGTGCGCCGGAACACCAGGCCGGTACGGATGCGCAGTTCGGTGTCGGTCACCGCGAAGTGCGTGAACCACCAGGTGAGGAAGCCGTACAGGGCCGCCGCCGGGACGAGCACGGCGAGCGCGAGCAGAATCGTGGTGGTCGTCAGCCTGGTCAGCTGGCGCTGCGCCTGGTCGGGGTCGTGCACCGCCCACCCGATGAGCACGGCGACCGGCGCCCACGCGCGCCTGAGCGGTGTCACGGGGTGCAGCCGCCGTTCGGTCACAGGCCGCTTCTCGCGTATGGCGTCGTCGACGCCGGGCGTCGTCACAGCCCTGCCGATCGTGCCTCGCCCAGCTCGGTGAGCCGGTCGCGCAACCGTTCCGCCTCGGCCGGGTCGAGGCCGGGGATGGTGGCGTCGGTGGCCGCGGCGGCCGTGTGCAGCTGGACGCTGGCCAGGCCGAAGTGCCGCTCCACGGGGCCGGAGGTGACCTCGACCAGCTGCATCCGGCCGTAGGGCACGACCGTCTCCTCGCGCCACAGCACGCCCCGGCTGATCAGCAGGTCGTCCGCGCGCTCGGCGTAGCGCCAAGAACGCCAGTTGCGGCCGAGCATCACCCAGCCCCAGGCCATCAGGGCCGGCGGCACCAGGGCGAAGGCGGCCCAGCCGGGCCCGACGAGCAGGCCGAGCAGCAGCGCCAGGCCGATCGTCAGCAGCCCCAGCCACACCACCAGCAACAGCCGCCGCATCTTCAGCAGCCCCGGGGGCAGCCCGGTCCACCCCGGCTCGGCTCCCGCTTGCTCGGCTCCCGCCTGCTCGGCCTCCACCCGTTCGTCCCCCGCCCGCTCGTCTCCCGCCGCCCCGGTGTGCTCCGGGCTCCCCGTCTCCATGAGGTCAGCGTACGTAGGGGAGACTGTGTCCATGACTCCTACGACGGAGACCATGGTCGGCATCGGCGGCGCCGCGGAGAGCACCGACATGGTGCTCAACATCGGCCCCCAGCACCCGTCCACGCACGGCGTGCTGCGCCTCAAGCTCCTCCTGGACGGCGAGCGCATCACGCGCGCGGAGCCGGTGATCGGCTATATGCACCGCGGTGCGGAGAAGCTGTTCGAGGCCCGCGACTACCGCCAGATCATCATGCTCGCCAACCGCCACGACTGGCTGTCGGCCTTCTCCAACGAGCTGGGCGTCGTCCTCGCCGTGGAGCGCATGCTCGGCATGGAGGTACCCGAGCGGGCGGTGTGGACGCGCACGCTCCTCGCGGAGCTGAACCGGGTGCTCAACCACCTGATGTTCCTGGGGTCGTATCCGCTGGAGCTGGGCGGGATCACGCCGATCTTCTACGCCTTCACCGAGCGCGAGGAGCTCCAGCACGTCATGGAGGAGGTCTCCGGTGGGCGGATGCACTACATGTTCAACCGGGTGGGAGGCCTGAAGGAGGACCTGCCGGCCGGGTGGACCACGCGCGCGCGTACCGCCGTCGCCGACGTGCGCTCGCGCATGGACCGGTTCGACGACCTGGTCCTCGGCAACGAGATCTTCCGCGGGCGCACGCGGGGCGTGGGCGTCCTCCCGCCGGAGACCGTGCACGCGTACGGCGCGAGCGGGCCGATCGCGCGCGCCTCGGGCGTCGACTTCGACCTGCGCCGCGACGAGCCGTACCTCGCCTACGGCGAGCTGGGGGACGTCCTGAAGGTCGTCACCCGCGAGGAGGGCGACTGCCTCGCCCGGTTCGAGTGCCTGCTGGAGCAGACCCACAACGCCCTCGACCTCGCCGACGCCTGCCTCGACCGGCTCGCCGAGCTGCCGCCCGGGCCGATCAACCAGCGGCTCCCCAAGGTGCTGAAGGCGCCCGAGGGCCACACGTACGCGTGGACCGAGAACCCGCTCGGCATCAACGGCTACTACCTCGTCAGCAAGGGCGAGAAGACGCCGTACCGGCTCAAGCTGCGCTCGGCGTCGTACAACAACATCCAGGTGCTGGTCGAGCTGTTGCCGGGGACGTTGGTCGCGGACATGGTGGCGATTTTGGGGTCGATGTTCTTCGTGGTGGGGGACATCGACAAGTAGCGGCTCGTCGTCCGGGGACGTCGTAGGGGTACTTCGTAGGTCATCGTAGGGGTTCGTTCGGAATTCCGACTGGCTAGGACGCTCAGTCCGCCAGTACGTCCGGAATTCCAACCGGCTGCATCAGCCAGCCGAAGTCTCCGAGCCCGCCCGTGGCCGTGAGCTCGGCGGCTTCACCGGCGCTCGCGAGGGCGCGTACGTATGCGGCCGGGTGTGTGGAGGCCAGCTCGAGTGCGGGGCGTGCGCCTGTGATGCCGAGGGCGCGCAGCGCCTCGCGTTGGGACAGCAGGCGTGCGCCGGGCAGTGTGCACGCGGTCGCGCACGCGTCCAGCGCCACGTGGGCCGTGATGTCGCACGAACCGTCCGGCACGGGCGCCGTCTCCCGCCCCTCGCGGAAGCCGGTGAGCGTCCCGAAGGGCGGCCGGGCGGGTGCCGTGTGCGCGTAGTCCACGGCGACCGCGAGGCCCTGGTCCAGCGTCGAGACGGCGGCGGCCCAGGCCTCGTCCCGCGGCAGCCCGATCTCGGCCCGCAGCCCTTCCACGACCGGCGCGCCCGACACGGCCCACGCCCCTTCACCAGCCCGCGCCCCCTTCACGCGCCCCAGCGGCCACCATCGCGCGAGCCACTCCGCCTCCACACCGGCGACCGGCTCCCCGAGGCGCTCGGTCCCGTCCCGTCGTACGAGAACCCGCCGCGGTACGCCCGTGGAGTCCACCTCCACGACCTCCACGGTGACGTTGTCCAGCCACTCGTTGGCGAACAGCAGGCCCGAGATCCGCTGGGGCGGCTGCGGCAGCCACTCGATCCGGTGATCCAGGGTTTCCGGGCGGTCGGCGAGCTCGACGGCGTACGCACGCGTGCGTGCCGCCACTTCGGCGGGGAGCGCGGCCAGTACGCGGGCGACCAGCTCGCCCCGCCCCGCGCCCATGTCGACGAAGCCGAGCGAGTCGGGCCGGCCCAGCGCCTCGTCGACCCGGCACAGCAGCCGGGCCACGGCACCGGCGAAGAGCGGCGAGGCGTGGACGGACGTACGGAAGTGGCCCGCCGGTCCCTCGGGACGGCGATAGAAGCCGTCCGGGCCGTAGAGGGCGGCTTCCGCTGCCGCGCGCCACCCGAGCCACTCGTCCGTCGCCTCTGCTGTCACCGGCTCAGGCTAAGCGCACAGGGGAACGCAGCCTCCACCTTGCGGAGTACGCGCGCGTGGTGCGGATCGGCCCTCCGGTTGACCCCTGCACGCATCTCGCTTCCCTACGCTGGGTTACGTGCAACGCCTCTATGACTTTCTCCGCAGGCACCCGACATGGGTCGACGGCTTCTGGGCCGTCTTCCTTCTCGGGATCTCTGTGCTCACCGTGTCCGTCGGGCAGGTGGACGGGCAGGAGAGTCGGGGGACCGGATCCGAGGCGGTCATCGTCCCGGTCCTCATCCTGCTGTGCCTGGTGATCGCGTTGCGCCGGCGCATGCCGGAGAAGATGCTGCTGCTGGCCATCGGCGTGGGGCTGGCGCAGCTGGTGCTGGACGTGGCGACGACGCCCGCCAACTTCGCCTTCCTGGTGATCACCTACACCGTGGCCGCGACCGGCGCCCGCTGGGCCTCCCGGCTCGCACTGGGCGTGTCCCTGTTCGCGGCGCCCCTCGCACAGGTGCGCTGGCCGGAGAAGGATTCGAGCGTCCTGGGCACCGTGGCGCTGATGGTCTTCATGACGGTGCCGTTCGTGCTCGCCTGGGTGCTCGGCGACTCGATCCGCACCCGCCGCGCCTACTACGAGCAGCTCGAGGAGCGCGCGACCCGGCTCGAAAAGGAGCGCGAGGCGCAGGCCAAGGTCGCGGTCGCCGCCGAACGCGCCCGGATCGCACGCGAGCTGCACGACGTCGTCGCGCACAACGTCTCGGTGATGGTGGTGCAGGCCGACGGCGCCGCCTACGTCCTCGACGCCGCCCCGGACCAGGCCAAGAAGGCCCTGGAGACGATCTCCTCCACCGGCCGCCAGGCCCTCGCCGAGATGCGCCGCCTGCTCGGCGTGCTGCGCACCGGCGAGCACCAGGAGGGCGGCGAGTACGTCCCGCAGCCCGACGTCGAGCAGATCGACGACCTCATCCAGCAGTGCCGCACCTCCGGCCTGCCGGTCGACTTCAAGGTCGAGGGCACCCCGCGTCCGCTGCCCAGCGGCGTCGAGCTCACGGCGTACCGCATCGTGCAGGAGGCGCTCACCAACACCCGCAAGCACGGCGGTCCGAACGCGGGCGCGAGCGTGCGCCTGGTCTACTTCGACGACGGTCTCGGCCTGCTCGTCGAGGACGACGGCAAGGGTGCCCCGCACGAGCTGTACGAGGAGGGCGGCGCCGACGGCCAGGGGCACGGCCTGATCGGTATGCGCGAGCGGGTCGGCATGGTCGGCGGCACCCTGGACGCGGGGCCGCGCCCGGGCGGAGGATTCCGGATCAGTGCGTTGCTGCCGCTCAAACCGGCGCACTGACGCCTGCGCATGCCCGTTGTTGACACCTGTAACGCCCCTGTAGAACGCCCTGTAGGCGTAGAACACCCTGTAGACGGATACGGAAGACACGGAAGAGGACCCGATGACGATCCGCGTGATGCTCGTCGACGACCAGGTGCTGCTGCGCACCGGGTTCCGGATGGTGCTCGCTGCCCAGCCGGACATGGAGGTCGTCGCGGAGGCGGGCGACGGCGTCGAGGCCCTCCAGGTGCTGCGCTCGACCCCCGTCGACGTCGTGCTGATGGACGTGCGCATGCCGAAGCTGGACGGCGTGGAGACCACCCGCCGAATCTGCTCGGAGCCGGACCCGCCGAAGGTGCTGATCCTGACCACGTTCGACCTCGACGAGTACGCCTTCTCCGGGCTGAAGGCGGGCGCCTCCGGCTTCATGCTCAAGGACGTGCCGCCCGGCGAACTCCTCGGCGCCATTCGCTCCGTGCACAGCGGCGACGCGGTGGTGGCCCCGTCGACGACCCGGCGCCTGCTGGACCGGTTCGCCCCCATGCTGCCCTCCGCCGGCGAGGAGGCCCAGCACAAGGAGCTGGAGCGGCTCACCGACCGCGAGCGCGAGGTCATGGTGCTGGTCGCGCAGGGCCTGTCCAACGGCGAGATCGCCGCCCGGCTGGTGCTGTCCGAGGCGACGGTGAAGACCCACGTCGGCCGCATCCTGACCAAGCTGGGGCTGCGCGACCGCGTGCAGGTGGTGGTCCTGGCCTACGAGACGGGGCTGGTCCGGGCGGGCGGGCACGGCTGAGTCCCCGGGACGTCACGCGCGCGTGACCGGCGCCCACTAGGGTCTGGCCATGCTCCTGTGGATCAACGGCCCCTTCGGGGGTGGCAAGACACAGACCGCACACGAGATCCAGCGCCGGCTGCCCGGCAGTGTCATCTGCGACCCCGAGCACCCGGGGTTCGGCCTGCGCCGCATGCTCCCGCCGGAACTGCGCGGCGACTTCCAGGACTTGACCTCCTGGCGGCAGGGCGTCGTCGAGGTCCTCGACCTCGCGCTCACCAAGCACGACGGAGCGGTCATTGCCCCCATGACGGTCACGAACCCGGACCACTTCGCCGAGACGGTCGGCCGACTGCGCGAACTCGGCCACGACGTACGGCACTTCACGCTCCTCGCCGAGCGCGAGACCGTACTCAGGCGGCTGCGCGAACGCGGCCTCGGTCACCTCCCTCAGTATGTCGCCGGGAAGAACGCCGGGCTGCGCCGGGAGAGTTGGGCCGTCCAGCAGCTCGACCACTGTTTGGAGCGGCTGCGCGAGCCGGAGTTCGCCGAGCACCTGTGGACGGACCACTCGACCGTGCCGAAGACGGCGGACCGCATCGCCGTCCTGGCCGGGCTGCGGCTCCGGCCGAACAACGAGGGTGCGCTGCGGACGCGGCTGCGGCAGGCGGGGGTCGGGATCAGACACATCCGGTTCGACTGAGCCGACCGGTCAGCGCAGGATCCCCTCCAGGAAGTCGCTGCCCAGCCGGGCCACGATCGCTATGTCCAGCTGGTGTTGGACGTACCGGCCGCGGCGGCGCGTGGTGATGAGGCCCGCCTTCTTCAGGACGCTCAGGTGGCGGGATATCTCCGGGGCTGTCATGCCGTGCGCCTGCGCCAGCTCGCTCGTGGTGTAGGCGCTGCGGGCCAGATAGCGGCAGATCCGCATGCGGACGGGGTGGGACAGGGCCGTCATCCGCAGGGCCAGCTGCTCGACGGTGGACGAGGTCGCGAGCTCCGGGGAGCCGACCGGATAGTGCACCGCCGGCTGCCAGCCGGGCCGGTACAGGACGGACAGGTGGGGCCAGCCGAGGCTGGTCGGTACGAGGAGAAGGCCGCCGTCCTCGGTGGTCGTACGGGCCACGCTCAGTTTGTCGACCGTGATCTCCCCGGCGGTCTCGTCGACCGTGACCGCGGGGGACACCGCGGCCAGGGCCTCGGCCAGGCCCTTGTGACGCAGGAGGTCGGTCTTCCGGCGGGCGTCGGCCGTGAGCTGGTGGCGCAGTCGCGACCAGGTGTCCGCGAAGAACGCCTCGTCGCAGTCCTCCAGGAACTGCCGCAGCCAGGCCCGGATCCTGGGCGGGTCGGTCAGCAGGAGTTCACTGAACCGCTCCTGCTGCGGTCCCCGCGCGGCGGCCAGCTCCAGGGCACGGCGGCGCAGCCCGGCGTCGACGAGTGGGCTGGGGCCGACGCCGTAGGGCATCGCGCAGGAGAACTCCAGCGCCGCGTCCACGAACTGCTCGTCCGTCAGCTTGTCCAGCAGGTCCAGGTCCTCGGCGAGCGTGGCGCCCGGGAGGGTGCTGCGGCCCGGGATTCCGGCGAAGGGCATGAAGAGGTCGGAGAACGTCGTCCGCCACAGGAAGTCGGCCTCGCACATCCGGTCGGCCAGATGCGAGTCCAGCCGGGCCGTCACGCCCGTCACCCAGCCCTGCAGGCCGGGGTGATGCCCCGGCTCCGACAGCGCGTGCAGCGCCATGCCGAGCTCGGCCAGGGGCGAGGGCACGACGACGACCCTCTCCGGCCGCAGCCCCGCGATGTCGATGCTCACGCTCATGCCCTCATGGTGCACCTCGCCACTGACAACGCCCCCGTCGATTGACGGTCGCCGTCAATCGACGCGACGTGGCGGCAGGCTCGGCGCAACGTGGGATCACCGGGGCAGCCGCGGAGCCCGATCACCACCACCCATGACTCCTACGTCCCGAGAAGGCGACCCGTCATGAGCATCACGCAGCAGTACCTCCTCGACACCTACCGCGCCCGGCAGCACGGCGAGCCCGCACCGCCCGCGCCCGGTGCCCACGACCGGCGGATCGTGCGCGAGTGGCGCGGTTACCGGCAGTTCCGGGCCGTCGTGGCGGAGCGTCCGGCCCAGGGGCGGATACGGCAGGCCCTGCGCCGGTGGCTGGGTCCGCGGCCGCGCTCTACTTGCTGACCTCCCTGCCCTCCCCGACCTCCTCGGTCAGCCGGGCCACGAACTCCGCGACCGCCGTCTTCACCTCGCCGGCCGTCCACTCCAGGCCGGCGGCGCGGACGGAGACCTCCGTGAAGGACAGGCCGGGCCCGCCGCGGTCCCAGGGCGCGGCGAACAGGTACGTGCCCGTCTCCTCCGCCTGCCGCACCGCCGCTTCCATCAGTGGACCGGCCTCGTACGGCAGCCAGACCTGGAACTCGTGGGTGTGCGGCTCCTCGGGGTGTACGCGCGCCCACGCCACGCCCGCCTCCGCGAACCCCTCGCGCAGCGCGGCGGCCACCACGCGCGCGTGGCGGACGTACTCCGGCAGCCGGGGCAGCTCCCGTTCCAGGCCGACGAGCGCCGACAGCGCCGTGGGGAACTGCTGGAAGACCATGCCGCCGTACCGGTGCCGCCAGGTCTTCGCCTCTTCCACGAGTGTCTTCGGACCGGCGAGCGCGGCGCCGCCGAAGCCGTCGAGGGACTTGTAGAACGACACGTAGACGCTGTCGGCCAGGGCCGCGATCTCGTCGAGGGGACGGCTGAAGTGGACGGTGGACTCCCACAGGCGTGCGCCGTCGAAGTGCACCACCGCGTCGCGCTCCCGCGCCGCCTCCACGAGCTCGATGAGCTCTTCCCAGGAGGGCAGCACGAAACCGGCGTCCCTGAGAGGCAGTTCCAGCATCAGCGCCCCGAAGGGCTCGTCGAAGTCGCGTATCTCATCGGCGGTGGGCAGCCGCGGCTCACTGGTCACCCGCACCGTTCGCAACCCACTGACCTGGCTGAACGCGCCACGCTCCCACACTTCGGGGTGGGCCAGCGCGTGCAGGGCGACGGTGGGGTTCCCGGTACGGGACGCCCAGCAGCGCAGGGCCACCTGCTGGGCCATCGTGCCGGTCGGGAAGAACGCGGCGGCCTCCGTGCCCAGCAGCGCCGCCACGCGCTCCTCCAGGGCCGCCACGATCCCGTTGCCGTACATGTCCGACGGTTCGTCCAGGTCGTACACCTCGGGAGCCGCTTCCATCAGCAGTGCGAGCCGTCGGCGGATCGTGCTGCTGAAGCCGCCGCGCGAGAGCACACGCGGCGTCTCCCGCAAGGCAGCCGACCGCCGCTTGCGCAACCGCTCCGGTGCCGACAGCTCATCGCCCTGCTCCGCCGTATCACTCATGCTCCGGATGATGCCGTGCGCCCACGCGCGCGAGCACCCGCATTTCCGTACGCCCCTGACGCCCGCCCGCCGTAAACGCTGCGTGCGATAACCCACAGCCTGTGGACAACCGGACGCCCGTGGAACCGATCGCGTTAACATGACGAGAAATCGTCCGGTACCCAGAGCGGACTGGAACGGGAAGGCCTCCGTCGCGTGAGTACAAGCCAACAGCCAGATCCCCGGGACCGCCCCGCGCGGCTCACCGTCGGTGTCGTCGGCGCCGGTCGTGTCGGCCCCGCGCTCGCCGCGTCCCTCCAACTCGCCGGACACCGCCCGGTGGCCGTCTCCGGAGTCTCCGACGCCTCCCGGCGACGGGCCGCGGAACTGCTCCCCGACGTGCCGCTCGTGCCGCCCGCCGAAGTCCTCGCCCGTGCCGAGCTGGTGCTGCTGACCGTCCCGGACGACGCGCTGCCCGGGCTGGTCGAGGGCCTCGCCGAGACGGGAGCCGTACGGCCGGGCCAACTGCTGGTGCACACCTCCGGGCGGTACGGCGCGAAGGTCCTGGACCCCGCCCTGCGCGCGGGCGCGCTGCCGCTGGCCCTGCACCCCGCGATGACCTTCACCGGCACCCCCGTGGACGTGCAGCGCCTGGCCGGCTGCTCCTTCGGCGTCACCGCGCCCGAGGAGCTGCGGCTGGCCGCCGAGGCCCTCGTCATCGAGATGGGCGGCGAGCCCGAGTGGATCGCCGAGGAGATGCGCCCGCTGTACCACGCGGCCCTCGCGCTGGGCGCCAACCACCTGGTGACCCTCGTCGCCCAGTCCATGGAGCTGCTGTGCGAGGCGGGCGTCGCGGCCCCCGACCGGATGCTCGGCCCGCTGCTCGGCGCCGCCCTGGACAACGCGCTGCGCTCCGGGGACGCGGCCCTGACCGGCCCCGTCGCGCGCGGGGACGCGGGCACCGTCGCCGCGCACGTCACGGAGCTGCGCAGGCACGCCCCGCAGACCGTCGCCGGCTATCTCGCGATGGCGCGCGCGACCGCCGACCGGGCGCTCGCCCACGGACTGCTCAAACCGGAGCTCGCCGAGGACCTCCTCGGGGTACTCGCCACCGGGACCAACGGCGCCGAGGGAGACGCCCGATGACCACCACCTTGCTGCGCACCGCCGACGAACTGCACGCGCGTGTGCGCAGCGGTCGCCGCGCCGTCGTGATGACCATGGGCGCCCTGCACGAGGGCCACGCCACCCTGATCCGCACCGCGCGCGGCATCGCGGGGCCGGACGGCGAGGTCGTCGTCACCGTCTTCGTGAACCCCTTGCAGTTCGGCAAGGGCGAGGACCTCGACCGCTACCCGCGCACCCTGGACGCCGACCTCAAGATCGCTGAACAGGCGGGCGCGGACGCGGTGTTCGCCCCTTCGGTCGACGAGGTCTACCCGGGCGGCGAGCCCCAGGTCCGCATCAGCGCCGGACCCATGGGGGAGAGCCTGGAGGGCGCCTCACGGCCCGGCCACTTCGACGGCATGCTCACCGTCGTCGCCAAGCTGCTCCACCTCACCCGCCCCGACGTCGCCCTGTACGGCCAGAAGGACGCCCAGCAGCTCGCCCTGATCCGTCGCATGGTCCGCGACCTGAACTTCGGCGTCGAGATCGTGGGCGTCCCGACCGTGCGCGAGGAGGACGGCCTCGCGCTCTCCAGCCGCAACCGCTACCTCTCGCCCAAGGAACGGCACACGGCACTCGCGCTGTCCCAGGCGCTGTTCGCCGGCCGGGACCGGCACGCGGCCCAGGAAGCGCTGCGCGCCCGTGCGCGGGAAGTGCCCGCCACGCACGCGCGTGCGGAAGCGCTCAGCGCCATAGGGGAGTCCCGCGCGGCGGCCGACGCGCACGCGGTCGCCAAGGCCGTCCCCGGCGCCGCGGTGGCCGTCCGCGCCGCCGCCCGCCTGGTCCTCGACGAGGCCGCCCGCCTCGACCCGCCGCTCGAACTGGACTACCTCGCGCTCGTCGACCCGTCCGACTTCACGGAGATCGAGGACGACTTCACCGGCGAGGCCGTCCTCGCCGTCGCCGCCCGGGTCGGGACCACCCGGCTGATCGACAACATCCCCCTCACCTTCGGAGCCGCCTCGTGACCAGCACAGGCATACGACTGCACGCGCCCGCGCCCGGGTGGTCCATCTCCGCGGACGTCGTGGTCGTCGGCTCCGGTGTCGCAGGCCTCACCGCGGCCCTGCGCTGCGAGGCCGCCGGCCTGACGACCGTCGTCGTCACCAAGGCCCGCCTCGACGACGGCTCCACCCGCTGGGCCCAGGGCGGCATCGCCGCGGCCCTCGGCGAGGGCGACACCCCCGAGCAGCACCTCGACGACACCCTGGTCGCGGGCGCGGGCCTGTGCGACGAGGACGCGGTCCGCCTCCTCGTCACCGAGGGCCCCGACGCCGTACGCCGCCTCATCGAGACCGGCGCCCACTTCGACGAGTCCGAGGAAGGCGGCCTGGAACTCACCCGCGAGGGCGGCCACCACCGCCGCCGGATCGCCCACGCCGGCGGCGACGCGACCGGCGCGGAGATCTCCCGCGCGCTGGTCGAGGCGGTACGCGCGCGTGGCCTGCGCAGCATCGAGAACGCGCTCGTCCTGGACCTCCTGACGGACGCCGAGGGCCGTACGGCGGGCGTCACCCTGCACGTCATGGGCGAGGGCCAGCACGACGGCGTAGGCGCGGTCCACGCCCCCGCGGTGGTCCTGGCGACCGGCGGCATGGGCCAGGTCTTCTCGGCGACGACGAACCCGTCCGTGTCGACCGGCGACGGCGTCGCCCTCGCCCTGCGCGCGGGCGCCGAGGTCAGTGACCTGGAATTCGTCCAGTTCCACCCCACCGTCCTCTTCCTCGGCCCGGACGCGGAGGGCCAGCAGCCCCTGGTCTCCGAGGCCGTACGCGGCGAAGGCGCCCACCTGGTCGACGCCGACGGCGTGCGCTTCATGCTGGGCCAACACGAACTGGCCGAACTCGCCCCCAGGGACATCGTCGCCAAGGGCATCATGCGGCGCATGCAGGAGCAGGACGCCGAGCACATGTTCCTCGACGCCCGCCACTTCGGCGCCGATATGTGGGAGCACCGCTTCCCGACGATCCTCGCCGCCTGCCGCGCCCACGGCATCGACCCGGTGCACGACCCCATCCCGATCGCCCCGGCCGCCCACTACGCCTCCGGCGGCGTCCGCACCGACTCCCAGGGCCGTACGACCGTCCCCGGCCTGTACGCGTGCGGCGAGGTGGCCTGCACCGGCGTGCACGGCGCCAACCGACTGGCCTCCAACTCGCTCCTCGAAGGCCTGGTGTACGCCGAGCGCATCGCGGCGGACATCGCGGCGGTCCGCACGTCGAACGGCCTTCACGCACGCGTGCCGCACCCCGTGCCGTACCCCGAAACCCCCGAGCACCCCCTGCTCGCACCCGAGGCCCGCTTCGCGATCCAGCGGATCATGACGGACGGCGCCGGCGTCCTGCGCTCCGCCGAGTCCCTCGGCAAGGCCGCCGAGCAGATCCAGCAGCTGCACACCGACGCCCGGGACGCCCTCGCGGAGAACGGCAAGACCGCCGAGCCCGGCGTCGACACGTGGGAGGCCACCAACCTCATGTGCGTGGCCCGAGTCCTGGTCGCCGCCGCCCGCATGCGCGAGGAGACGCGAGGCTGCCACTGGCGTGAGGACGAGCCCGACCGCGACGACACGACCTGGCGCCGCCATATCGTCGTACGGCTGAACCCGGACCGCACACTGGCCGTGCACACCACCGAAACCGCAGACTTCCCCCCGACCCGGCAGCCACAGCAGGAGCAGTGACAGAAGTGACCACCCCCGACCTTCCCCTCGCCTCGACCGGCGGCTGCGGCGACGACTGCGCCTGCGGTGCCGACGAGGAGTACCTGGAGTGCGGCCTCGACCCCGCCCTCGCACAGCTGCTGGCCGACGCCGGCCTCGACCCGGTCGAGGTCGAGGACATCGCCAACGTCGCCATCCAGGAGGACCTGGCACACGGCGTGGACGTCACGACGGTCGCCACCATCCCCGAAGAGGCAGTCGCCACCGCCGACTTCGTCGCACGCGAGGCAGGCGTCGTGTCGGGCCTCAGGGTCGCCGAAGCGGTCGTCTCGCTCGTCTGCGAGGACGAGTTCGAGGTGGAGCGCCACGTCGAGGACGGCGACAAGGTGGAGGCAGGCCAGAAGCTCCTCTCCATCACCACCCGCACCCGCGACCTCCTGACGGCCGAACGCAGCGCACTGAACATCCTCTGCCGCCTGTCGGGCATCGCGACGGCCACGCGCGCGTGGGCGGACGTACTGGAAGACACGCGGGCGAAGGTCCGGGACACCCGCAAGACGACGCCGGGCCTGCGCGCCCTGGAGAAGTACGCGGTGCGCTGCGGAGGCGGGGTCAACCACCGCATGTCCCTGTCGGACGCGGCCCTGGTGAAGGACAACCACGTAGTGGCCGCAGGCGGCGTGGCCCAGGCATTCAAGGCGGTCCGCGAAGCCTTCCCCGACCTCCCCATCGAGGTCGAGGTGGACACCCTCCACCAGCTTCGCGAGGCGGTGGACGCGGGCGCGGACCTGATCCTCCTGGACAACTTCACGCCGGGCGATTGCGAGGAGGCGGTGGCGATCGTGCACGGCCGGGCAGCACTCGAAGCCTCGGGCCGCCTGACCCTCGCCAACGCCAAGGCGTACGCGGACACGGGCGTCGACTACCTGGCCGTAGGGGCCCTCACCCACTCCTCGCCGATCCTGGACATCGGCCTGGACCTGCGAGCGGCGGAGTAGGAACGGCCATGCTGCTCACCATCGACGTAGGCAACACCCACACCGTCCTCGGCCTCTTCGACGGCGAGGACATCGTCGAACACTGGCGCATCTCGACGGACGCCCGCCGCACCGCCGACGAACTGGCGGTCCTCCTCCAGGGCCTGATGGGCATGCACCCGCTCCTCGGCGACGAACTGGGCGACGGCATCGACGGCATCGCCATCTGCGCCACCGTCCCCTCGGTCCTGCACGAACTACGCGAAGTCACCCGCCGCTACTACGGCGACGTCCCCGCGGTCCTGGTCGAACCCGGCGTCAAGACGGGCGTACCGATCCTGACGGACAACCCCAAGGAGGTCGGCGCGGACCGCATCATCAACGCGGTCGCGGCCGTGGAGCTCTACGGCGGCCCCGCGATCGTCGTCGACTTCGGTACGGCGACGACGTTCGACGCGGTGAGCGCGCGCGGTGAGTACGTGGGCGGTGTCATCGCCCCCGGCATCGAGATCTCGGTCGAGGCACTCGGCGTCAAGGGAGCCCAACTCCGCAAGATCGAGGTGGCCCGCCCGCGCAGCGTGATCGGCAAGAACACGGTCGAGGCGATGCAGGCCGGCATCATCTACGGCTTCGCCGGCCAGGTGGACGGCGTGGTCAGCCGCATGGCCCGCGAGCTGGCGGACGACCCCGACGACGTCACGGTCATCGCAACGGGTGGCCTGGCGCCGATGGTCCTGGGCGAGTCCTCGGTCATCGACGAACACGAGCCGTGGCTGACCCTGATCGGCCTACGCCTGGTGTACGAACGCAACGTCTCCCGCATGTGACTCCGTCGGTCGAGCCGAGCCACCGGTGCCGTTCGCTGTGGGGTTGCCCGGCATGAGGCTGGGCGGGGTCGCGCAGCCCGGTACGGGGTGACTGCGTCGGCCGACCCAGTCACAGGTGCCGTTCGCTGCGGGTTGCCCGGCGTAGGCGCTGAGCGAGGGGGTCGCGCAGCCCGGCGCTGAAGGGGTGCCGCCCGCGCCCACCCGTGCCGCCCCAGCGGCACGACTGCCCGCGGCTGGGGCCGGACGGCCCGCGGCTGGGGACGGCCCACGGCTGGGAGCGACGGCCCGCACCCGCGTACGGCGGCAAGGGGACGTGCCGGGGGGTGTCCGCCCGCAGAGTCCGGTGTCAAGAAACGGCACCTCTCGCGCAAGGCCCACCACCGGACCGAGGACGGACACCCCCCGGCACGGCCCCGACCCACACCCCACCCGCAGGCGCTACCCGCACCCCCACCGAACAGCAGCAGGCCGCCGCAGGCACCAACGCGCACCCCCACCACCCGAGTGGCTCCGCCCGCCACACCCACCCCCCTTATGCCGTGTTTGTCTGATTAGCGCGTATCGTCGGCCCATGCCCACGCCATACGGATCCCGCGGCGGCATGGCGTTCGGCGTGGAGGAGCTGCGTGTGCTCCGCCGCGCTCTCGCCCTCGCCCTTCACCCCAGCCCCGCCACGGCCGAGGACATCCAGGACTGTCTCCGCCTCGCCGAGTCGCTCGACGAGGCCATGCGCGAGGGCGCCCGGATGCGCGCCTTCCTGGTGGCCGACCTCGCCCGCTGCCGCGCCGCCCTGCCCGGCTCCGCAGCCGGCTACCTCACCCTCCTCGAGGAGGCTCTGGGCGCCGGGTACCACCCGACCTCCGACGACCTCGCCGCACTGCGGGCCCTGCGCGGCAACCCCACCGCGGCCACCCTCCTCGGCCGCTGCCGGGCACTCGCCGAGCAGGACGTACGAGCCCGCCTCGCGCGCGGTACCGCCGGCCCGGCCCCCCACGTCACGCCGACCGTCCCCGGCTCCCGTACGCGCTTCCAGGCCCTCCCTGGAGGCCTCTCCGACGGTTCGCCCACCCCCGCGGTCCACCTCCCCGCCCAGGACGCCGGCCAGGAACCCGGCAAGCAGCCCCGGAAGAAGCCCGCCGAAAAGCCGGCAGCCCCCGGACCCGGCCGAGGCCCCGCCCCAAGCCCCGGCCCCACCCCCGCCGCCCCGAAGCCGACGCGCCCCATCCCCACCCCCGGCGAGGTCTTCCCGCGCCGCAAACCGACCCCACCCCCCACGACCCCGCCCCAGCAGCTCGCCGCAGGCTGACCGCACCCCCAACCCCCACCCCGGCCGAGCCCCACCCCCTGGCTACCCTGGACGCATGGACTACGTCTCCGCACTCCTCCCCCCGACGGTCATGGCCGTGTTCTTCATCGGTCTGATCAGGGTGATCGTGAAGACCCAGGGCGGAGCCAACAAGGCCAAGGAGGACGCGGCCGTGGACGCCGCCCTCGCGCGCGTGGAGGCCACCCGCCAGGCCCCCGCGAACCCGGAAGCCTGAACCCCGGCGCCCGAATCCGGGCACTGGCGCGGTCAACGGCGTACGACTCCAAGCCTCAGCGCTTTCCGAGTCGTACGCCCTTTTTGTTCCCGTTTGCTGACTGAAGTGCACGTTCGGCACGCAAACATCTAGATCTCCTACTATTGTGCTGAGTTGTGCCTCGCCCCTTGGGAGAACTCGAAGACGCGGTCATGACGCGGGTGTGGAAGTGGAACCGCCCGGTGACCGTTCGAGAAGTCCTGGAAGATCTCCAGCAGGAACGGTCCATCGCGTACACCACGGTGATGACCGTTTTGGACAATCTCCATCAGAAGGGCTGGGTGCGTCGCGAAGCGGAAGGCCGGGCCTATCGATATGAGGCGGTCTCCACACGAGCCGCCTACGCCGCCGCCCTGATGAACGACGCCTGGTCGCAGAGCGACAACCCCGCAGCCGCACTCGTTGCCTTCTTCGGCATGATGAGCGAGGAACAGCGCCACGCCCTGCGGGACGCCGTACGCATCGTCCAGGGCCCGGAAACACCCGAGCCCGCGCAGCCGCCCGATACGCGCCGCGTTACGAGCGCCGATACCGAGAGCACCGATACGAGCGGCACCGATACGAGCGGCACCGATACGAGCAGCACCGATACGAGCAGCACCGATACGAGCAGCACCGATACCCCCGCTCCCGATACCCGCAGCACCGATACCGGCACCGATACAGCCCCCCATACCAGCGGCGATACCAGCCCGGATACCCGTGCCGATACCGGCAGCGAGAACCCCGGCGCGGCGCAGGAGCCCGACGGGCGATAGCGTCCGCTCATGTCAGCAGAGAGCCGCTCGGCCGAGAGCTCCTCGGCGGAGAGCCCAGAAGTCACCGCAAAAGCCATCACCGTCCGGCGGGCCCGTACCAGCGATGTCGAGGCGGTGCGTCGTCTCCTTGACGAGTACGTCCAGCGTCGCATCCTGCTCGACAAAGCCACGGTGACGCTTTACGAGGACATCCAGGAGTTCTGGGTCGCCGAACGTGACGACAACGGCGAGGTCGTCGGCTGCGGCGCCTTGCACGTGATGTGGGAAGACCTGGCGGAAGTCCGCACTCTGGCGGTGAAGCCCGGCCTGAAGGGTGCCGGCGTCGGCCATCAGTTGCTGGAGAAGTTGCTGCACACCGCGCGCTGGCTCGGCGTTCGCCGGGTTTTCTGCCTGACCTTCGAAGTGGACTTCTTCGGCAAGCACGGCTTCGTCGAGATCGGCGAGACGCCGGTGGACACCGATGTCTACGCGGAGCTGCTGCGTTCCTATGACGAGGGCGTGGCGGAGTTCCTCGGTCTCGAACGAGTGAAACCGAACACCTTGGGCAACAGCCGGATGCTTCTGCATCTGTGATCGCCGCCCGCTATTCCGGTGGGTGACCCTGCCCAGGTGCCCTATGTCCGAAACGCGCATGTTTCCGGACCGCGGTCGCCCTCTGGGTCTCTCCCGGGGGTTTGTGTTTTTCCAGCAAAAGCGGTTTGCTTTCCGACGTACTGCAGTACTGCATATAACAGGGGACGGCGAAACGGCGGACGCCGCAGACCCCAGGCCCTCAAGTTATCGATGAAAGGAAATCCGGTGGCACAGAAGGTTCAGGTCCTTCTTGTCGACGACCTCGACGGCGGCGAGGCGGACGAGACCGTGACGTTCGCGCTGGACGGCAAGACGTACGAAATCGATCTCACGACTGCCAATGCGGACAAGCTCCGTGGCCTTCTCGACCCTTACGTGAAGGGCGGTCGTCGCACCGGTGGCCGCGCTTCGGGCGGGCGTGGAAAGGCGCGTGCCGCTTCCGGTGGCAGCCAGGACACCGCGCAGATCCGCGCGTGGGCGAAGGAGAACGGTTACGAGGTCAACGACCGCGGCCGCGTCCCGGCGTCCATTCGCGAGGCCTACGAGAAGGCGAACGCCTGATCAGAGGTCAACGCCTGATCCGAGGGCAACGCCTTATCCACGGACGGCGAAAGGCTGGACGCACCCGCGTCGCAGTCGCAGGCGGTGGCATTGCGTCGCCACCGTGGCCAGAACCCGCACCAGATCGGGGGCGCCCCCACCGCCCCCCATGGCCGACAGTGTCGGCAGCGAGGCCTCGACCTCGCCCCCAGGCTCGGGGGGTCGCAGCCACACGGCGGCCCCCTGCACGGCGTCGGTGCGGCCCAGGGGAAGCGGCCGCACCTCACCGCGCTCCGGCACGCCAGGACGTCGTACGGCCTCCGTCGATCGCGTATCGAGAGGCCGTACGGTCATGACCGGCCCCTGCTCCGGTGGCAGCGGCGCCTCCATGAGGTCGCCCTCGCCGAGCGTCGCCAGGTCCAGGGGCAGCGTGCCCCAGTCCAGCCAGTCCATGACCCCCGGCACCTCCTGGGCGCTGCCCGCGGACATGAGCAGCAGCATCCGCTCGCCCCGGACGGCCACCGGGGAGCGAGACGTCAGATGGCGCAGTGCCGCGAGGCCCGCCTCGGCAGGGGCGTCCAGGACGTCGAAGCGCAGACCCACGCGCAGGCTCAGCGGGAATCCCGGCGGCCCGGGCACCACCGGCCAGCCCAGTTCGTTCTCGTACCACCGGCGGACCTGATCGCTCGGATCGAGCGGCCGACGGGGGAAGGGGATCGTGGTGGAGTCCGTGGTGATCGCGAGGCGGGTGCCGAACATGCCAAGTGCAACCGCCGAATGGACGTGCGGGTTACGCTGGGTGTCCTGCTGCGTGCGCAGAGTGCTGAAAGAGGGGGCGCGCGGGGGTGTGGGGTGGCGCAAGGTTGTTCGCCCGTAGCGGAGGGAACCGGGGGGCGCGGCATGGAGTGTCGGTCCCAGCGGGTAAGACATCCCTAGTGGGAGGGGGCGACACGCAGGACAGTGGGTCTCACGTTCGCCATCGGCGTACTGATGGTGAGGGTAACCACCTGGCCTGCGGGAACATCGTCTCGCACCATCGGGTTGGAGCAGATGTCGGCGTTAGCGGGGTCAGGAGGCCATCGACGGTGTCGGCAGTTGGAATGAGCGGTCCCCGCTTGCGGGACTAAGCTGCGGAAGGACAGGGAGGGGAAGTTCCCCCCACTGCCTGACCGCTCTGAGGAGCGATTAACGATGTTCGAGAGGTTCACCGACCGCGCGCGGCGGGTTGTCGTCCTGGCTCAGGAAGAAGCCCGGATGCTCAACCACAACTACATCGGCACCGAGCACATCCTCCTGGGCCTGATCCACGAGGGTGAGGGTGTCGCCGCCAAGGCCCTTGAGAGCCTCGGGATTTCGCTCGAGGCGGTCCGCCAGCAGGTGGAGGAGATCATCGGGCAGGGGCAGCAGGCCCCGTCCGGGCACATCCCCTTCACCCCCCGTGCCAAGAAGGTCCTGGAGCTGTCGCTCCGCGAGGCCCTTCAGCTGGGCCACAACTACATCGGCACGGAGCACATCCTGCTCGGCCTGATCCGAGAGGGCGAGGGCGTCGCAGCCCAGGTCCTGGTCAAGCTGGGCGCAGATCTCAACCGGGTGCGGCAGCAGGTCATCCAGCTGCTCTCCGGCTACCAGGGCAAGGAGACCGCCACCGCCGGCGGGCCTGCCGAGGGCACCCCCTCGACGTCCCTGGTCCTCGACCAGTTCGGCCGGAACCTCACCCAGGCCGCTCGTGAGTCCAAGCTCGACCCGGTCATCGGGCGCGAGAAGGAGATCGAGCGGGTCATGCAGGTGCTGTCCCGCCGTACGAAGAACAACCCGGTCCTGATCGGTGAGCCCGGCGTCGGCAAGACCGCCGTCGTCGAGGGCCTCGCCCAGGCCATCGTCAAGGGCGAGGTGCCCGAGACCCTCAAGGACAAGCACCTCTACACCCTGGACCTCGGCGCGCTGGTCGCCGGCTCCCGCTACCGCGGTGACTTCGAGGAGCGCCTGAAGAAGGTGCTCAAGGAGATCCGCACCCGCGGCGACATCATCCTGTTCATCGACGAGCTTCACACGCTGGTCGGTGCGGGTGCCGCCGAGGGCGCCATCGACGCGGCTTCGATCCTGAAGCCGATGCTGGCCCGCGGTGAGCTGCAGACCATCGGTGCGACCACGCTGGACGAGTACCGCAAGCACCTGGAGAAGGACGCGGCCCTGGAGCGCCGCTTCCAGCCCATCCAGGTCGCCGAGCCCTCGCTCCCGCACACGATCGAGATCCTCAAGGGTCTCCGTGACCGGTACGAGGCGCACCACCGCGTCTCCATCACCGACGAGGCGCTGGTCCAGGCCGCCACCCTGGCCGACCGGTACATCTCGGACCGCTTCCTGCCGGACAAGGCGATCGACCTGATCGACGAGGCCGGTTCCCGGATGCGTATCCGCCGGATGACCGCGCCGCCGGACCTGCGCGAGTTCGACGAGAAGATCGCCGGTGTCCGCCGGGACAAGGAGTCCGCGATCGACTCGCAGGACTTCGAGAAGGCCGCCTCCCTCCGCGACAAGGAGAAGCAGCTCCTGGCCGCCAAGGCCAAGCGGGAGAAGGAGTGGAAGGCCGGCGACATGGACGTCGTCGCCGAGGTCGACGGCGAGCTGATCGCCGAGGTCCTCGCCACGGCCACCGGCATCCCGGTCTTCAAGCTGACCGAGGAGGAGTCCTCGCGTCTGCTGCGTATGGAGGACGAGCTCCACAAGCGGGTCATCGGCCAGGTCGACGCCGTCAAGGCGCTGTCGAAGGCGATCCGTCGTACGCGTGCCGGTCTGAAGGACCCGAAGCGGCCCGGTGGCTCGTTCATCTTCGCCGGCCCGTCCGGTGTCGGTAAGACCGAGCTGTCCAAGGCGCTCGCCGAGTTCCTCTTCGGCGACGAGGACGCGCTGATCTCCCTCGACATGTCGGAGTTCAGCGAGAAGCACACGGTGTCGCGTCTCTTCGGTTCGCCTCCCGGCTACGTGGGCTACGAAGAGGGCGGCCAGCTGACCGAGAAGGTCCGCCGCAAGCCGTTCTCCGTCGTCCTCTTCGACGAGGTGGAGAAGGCCCACCCGGACATCTTCAACTCGCTGCTGCAGATCCTGGAGGACGGTCGCCTGACCGACTCCCAGGGCCGGGTCGTGGACTTCAAGAACACGGTCATCATCATGACGACCAACCTCGGCACCCGGGACATCTCCAAGGGCTTCAACCTGGGCTTCGCGGCCTCGGGTGACACGAAGACCAACTACGAGCGCATGAAGAACAAGGTGTCGGACGAGCTCAAGCAGCACTTCCGTCCCGAGTTCCTCAACCGCGTCGACGACGTGGTCGTCTTCCCGCAGCTGACCCAGGACGACATCCTGCGGATCGTCGACCTGATGATCGGCAAGGTGGACGAGCGCCTGAAGGACCGGGACATGGGCATCGAGCTCTCCCAGTCCGCCAAGGAGCTGCTGTCCAAGAAGGGTTACGACCCCGTGCTGGGCGCCCGGCCGCTGCGCCGGACCATCCAGCGCGAGATCGAGGACTCGCTGTCGGAGAAGATCCTCTTCGGCGAGCTGCGTCCCGGTCACATCGTGGTCGTGGACACCGAGGGCGAGGGCGACGCCAAGACCTTCACCTTCCGCGGTGAGGAGAAGTCGGCGCTGCCGGACGTCCCGCCGATCGAGCAGGCGGCCGGTGGAAGCGGGCCGAACCTGAGCAAGGACGCCTGACCCTCAGGGGGTTGAGCCGAAGAAAGGGGCCGGTGCTTTTCAGCACCGGCCCCTTTCGCATGCCCGCGGGGGCCGCTCCCGAGGGGAGGGGCTTACGACAACTGCCCGTCGTAGTCCGGCAGCTTGTACGTCTTCTCGGCGTGGCCACCCGACAGGTCGGTGGCGCTGTTGCCGATGTTCGCGATGATCGTGTAGCCCTTCGACTCGATGTCGACGCGCTGGGCCGTCTTGTAGTCGGCGACGTTCTTGAAGAGGTCGACGAAGCTGCGCACGTAGAGGCCGGAGACCTGGTAACCGACGCGCTTGAGGTTGTAGTCGGTCACCGAGTAGATGATGCCCGGGCGGGCGGTCACGAAGAACAGGGAGACGCCGTGCTCCCGGGCGTACTTGGCGACCTCCAGGACCGGCCCGTTGGCCGGCTGCGGGTAGCTGAAGCCGAAGTCCGTCTCCAGGGTGGTGTTGTCGATGTCGAAGACGATCGCCTGCTTCTCACCCGGCTTGGTGTTCGCGATCCGCTGCTTCAGGTAGGGCAGCGCCTGGTCCATCACCGCCTGGCAGTCCTTCTGCCAGGTGTCGTAGTCGACATCCTCGGCCGCTGCCGTGCTGGTGGCGGTGGTGGAGGTGCTCGTCGCGGTCGCCGCGGCGTCCGCGGGGACCGCGAGTGCCACGAGGGCTGCCGCGGAGACGGTGCTGACCGCTATTCGGCGAGCCCAGGGGCGAAGCGTCATGTGGGGGGTCCTCTCACGTCACGTGCGCTTGGTTGTCGCGTGCATGTTCGTGGGTGCGGGTGGCTGGTGGGGAACCAGCGGGTTACCGGACGGTAGCTCAACTTGAGGCGTCGCTCACATAGTTGGGCGCGGATTTGTTTCGGAAAAGCGGAGCCCGCGGGCGTAGCGCCCGTCACATTCCGGGGTCTCGCGATTGCGCTCAGCGGTGACATGCCGCACAGGCGATTTGTCCGTTACTAGCGGGAATAGTGGAAACGGGCAATCGGACAAAAAGGGCGTTCGCCTCAAAAGATGGCCGAGAATTTCGGCGTCAGTATGGGTTCGTCCGGATTGGGTGCTCTGTCAAGATGCGGGGAATTTTGCGGCGGAGTACTAGGGTCCGTCGTAGATCAGGGGTTTTGGGGTTCGAGGGGAGCCGGGTTACCAAGGGATGGCCATTCGGCGAGGCCTTGTCCGCCGGGTGGTTTTCTCTGTCGTCGTCCCCATGAGGTTTCGAATGTCCCCGCGCTTCTCGTTCCGTTCGTCCCGTACGTCCTCGATCCGCAACCGTGCCGCTGTGCTGGCCGCCGGCCTGGGGGCCTCGGTCGTGCTGGGCGCCGGAGGCGCGGTCGCCGCCGAGATGACCTCCGCCACCGGTGTCTCCACCGCCGTACAGGCGCAGGCCGCCGCGAAGAAGGCCCCCGCCAAGAAGGCCGTCTCCTGGGTGAGCCCGGTGAAGAAGTACACGAAGTCCGCCAGCTTCGCCCAGGCGGGCGGCATGTGGCAGTCCACCCACAGCGGGCAGGACTTCGCCGTCGCCAGTGGCACCCAGGTCGTGGCCGCGCACGGCGGCACCGTCGTCAAGGCCGGTGGCAACGGCGCCGGTGACGGTCCCGCGTACGGCAACGCCATCGTCATCAAGCACGGCAACGGGTCCTACTCCCAGTACGCCCACCTGTCGCGCATCGACGTGAAGGTCGGCCAGGTCGTCAAGACCGGGCAGCGGATAGCCAAGTCCGGCAACACCGGTAACTCCAGCGGGCCGCACCTGCACTTCGAGATCCGTACGACCGCCAACTACGGCACCGCGGTCGACCCCGTCGCCTTCCTGCGGGCCAAGGGCCTGAAGATCTGACGGACCGAGCCGTTCAGGTGCCCTTGTGCGCCTGAGTGATCAGATCCGTGGCGACCTCGAGGATGGCCTTGCGCTTTTCCTCGGGGTCGCCTTCGAGGTCCTTCAGGACGAACATCCCGGCGTGCATCGTGAACAGGGCGCTGATGCAGCGGACCTGGTCGACGAGGTCGGCGTCCGGGTCGATGACGATGTCGCGCATGCCGAGCATGCGGTTCTTGAACATCTCGCCGATGCTCA
Organism: Streptomyces sp. SD31; assembly: GCF_052068475.1. Lineage (NCBI taxonomy): Bacteria > Bacillati > Actinomycetota > Actinomycetes > Kitasatosporales > Streptomycetaceae > Streptomyces > Streptomyces sp. SD31. The sequence continues at coordinate 872,110 of NZ_JBQHCX010000001.1, forward strand.
GCTCACGGACGGTGGCCTGGTTCTCCTGCATGAAGCGGAAGAGCGGGGCCGCGCCGGTCAGGATCTCGCTGTAGCGGCGTACGATCTCCTGCTTCGTCTCGAGTGTGTGCGGCTGCCGCTTACCCCACTCGATCAGGTCCTCGATCGGCTGCGTCAGATCCTCGAAGAGGCTGACGATGATCTCTTCCTTGGTCTTGAAGTGGTAGTACAGAGCCGCCTTCGTGACTTCCAGGCGCTCGGCGATCTCGCGCAGGGAGGTCTTCTCGTAGCCCTGTTCGGCGAAGAGTTCGAGGGCTACGTCCTGGATGCGCTGGCGGGTGTTCCCGCGGCGCCGCTGCTTGGTGCCGTCCATGGTGCCACCCATCCTCGTACCTCTCGGCTTTCCATAAAACTTACTTGACGCCCGGCTAGTTAGCGGCCTACTTTCCCTGAGTGTAGACAACTAGCCGGTCGGCAAGTAAGTGCAGCAAGTGGCCGGGGGAGTGGGAATCATGGCGGAGACGAAGACAGGCGAGCCGGGGGCGGCGGAGCCGGGCGAGAAGCAGCCGAAGAGCGTACGGGTCGTGTTGCTCGCGCTGATGATCACGATGATGCTCGCGATGCTCGACAACATGATCGTGGGCACGGCCATGCCGACGATCGTGGGTGAGCTGGGCGGTCTGGAGCATCTGTCGTGGGTCGTGACGGCGTACACGCTGGCGACCGCGGCCTCCACTCCGCTGTGGGGCAAGCTCGGCGACATGTACGGGCGCAAGGGCGTCTTCATGTCGTCGATCGTGCTGTTCCTGATCGGCTCCGCGCTGAGCGGCATGGCCCAGGACATGGGACAGCTGATCGCGTTCCGGGCGGTGCAGGGGCTCGGCGCCGGCGGCCTGATGGTCGGCGTCATGGCGATCATCGGTGATCTGATTCCGCCGCGGGAGCGGGGCAAGTACCAGGGCATGATGGCCGGCGTGATGGCGCTGGCGATGATCGGCGGGCCGCTGGTCGGCGGCACCATCACCGACCACTGGGGCTGGCGCTGGGCCTTCTACATCAACCTGCCGCTCGGTGTCGTCGCGCTCGCCGCGATCAGTGCCGTCCTGCATCTGCCGAAGAAGCGGGCGCAGGCGCGGATCGACTATCTCGGGGCGGCGCTGCTGACCGTGGGGATCACGGCGATCGTGCTGGTCACCACGTGGGGCGGTACGGAGTACGCCTGGACGTCCGCGGTGATCATGGAGCTTGTCGGGATCGGGGTCGCGGCGCTCGTCGGGTTCGTGTTCTGGCAGACCAAGGCGGCGGAGCCGGTGGTTCCGCTGCACATTTTCCGCAGCCGGAACTTCACGCTGATGTCGCTGATCGGGTTCATCACCGGGTTCGTGATGTTCGGTGCGACGTTGTTCCTGCCGCTGTATCAGCAGTCCGTACAGGGCGCTTCCGCTACCAATTCCGGGCTGCTGTTGCTGCCGATGCTCGGGGCGATGCTGGTCACCTCGATGGTCGCCGGGCGGGTGACCACGAACACCGGGCGGTACAAGGTGTTCCCGGTCGTCGGCAGTGTGCTGATGGTCGTCGGGCTGTATCTGCTGTCGCTGATGGACACCGGGACCAGTCGGTTCACGTCCGGTGTGTACATGGCCGTGGTCGGGCTCGGTATGGGCTGTCTGATGCAGATCACGATGCTGGTCGCGCAGAACAGTGTCGAGATGAAGGACATGGGTGTCGCGTCCTCGTCCACCACGCTCTTCCGTACGCTCGGGTCCTCGTTCGGTGTCGCGATCATGGGGGCGCTGTTCAACAGCCGGGTCCAGGACGTCATGGCCGAGCGGGGCGGGGCGCTGGGGGCGAAGGTGACCGAGCAGTCGGCGCAGCTGGATGCGAAGGGTCTCGCGAAGCTGCCGGATGCTGTCAGCGAGGCGTACAAGCACGCGGTGTCGGCCGGTACGCACTCGGCGTTTCTCCTCGGGGCCGTGGTTGCCGTGGTCGCGTTGGTGGCGGCTGTGTTTGTGAAGGAGGTGCCGCTCAGGGGGGCGGGAGAGAAGGGGGACGCTGAGACTGCGGACGGTTCGGCGGCCAAGGTTGCGGTGGTGGAGGCCGTCTGAGTGTGCGGTGCGGGTGCCCTTGGGCGTGTTTCGCCCCCGCCGCCCCTACCCGTCCCATCCTGAAGGGGCTCCGCCCCTTCGACCCCGCCAGGGGGCTGCCGCCCCCTGGACCCCCGCTCGGCCCTGAACGGGCCTCGTCCTCAAACTCCCCCAGACGGGCTGAGATGCCCGGACCGGCGTCGAGAGGGAGGGTGTGGTCTCGTTCATCGAACGCCGGGCGGGCTGGAGGGTGGGGGTGGCGCGCGGGGTGGAGTTCATCCGGGAGTCCCCAGGAGCCGCCCCCCCCGGAGCGGCCGTCCCCTACGGCAGCATCGGGTAGCTCCCCGTGTTCGTCGGCGCGTGTTCCGGGAGCCAGAGGACGGCCACCGCGCCCTCCGACGGTATGTGGTCCGGGGCGCCCGGCGGGCGGATGTTGCGGAAGGTCAGACGGGCGCCGAGGACCCGGGCCTGGCCTGCCGCGATCGTCAGGCCGAGGCCGTGGCCGTGGCCCGAGCGGTCGCTGCTGCCGGTGCGGAAGCGGCTGGGGCCGTCGGCGAGCAGGTCCTCGGGGAAACCGGGGCCGTGGTCGCGGACCCGGATGACTCGGCCCTCGACGCTGACCTCGATCGGCGGCCTGCCGTGCTTCGCCGCGTTCGCCAGCAGGTTGAACAGCACCCGTTCCAGGCGCCGCGGGTCGGTCGTGACCTCCGACTCGTGGATGACCCGCACCTCGATGGCGGGATCCTTCGCCGCCACCCGCCGGCTGACGAACTCGCCCAGCATGACGCCCTGCAACTCGGCTCGCTCCGAGGCGCTGTCCAGGCGGGCCACCTCCAGGACGTCCTCGACGAGCGTGCGCATCGCCTTCGCCCGGTCCAGGACCAGCTCCGTGGGCCGGCCGGGAGGCAGGAGTTCGGCTGCCGTCAGGAGTCCCGTCACCGGCGTGCGCAGCTCGTGCGCGATGTCCGCGGTGACCCGGCGCTCCGCCTCCAGCCGCTGCTGCAACGCGTCCGCCATGGCGTCCACCGCGCTCGCGAGGTCGTCGGTCTCGTCCCGTACGACACCCCCGATGGCGTCCCGCACCCGCACGTCCGGCTCGCCGCTCGCGACCTGGTTCGCCGCGGCCGCCGCCTTGCGCAGCCGGCGCGACAGCTGCCCGCCGATGAGCACGCCGAGCGCGCTGCCGCCGAGGACGACCGAGACGGACCCGATGATCATGGCTTGGTCGAGGCGGTTCAGGATGTGCTCACTGCGGTCGGTCCAGCCGGTGCGCAGCGACAGCACATGCCCGTTGCTGAGCGGCACGGCCGCCCAGATGTCCGGCGCGCCACTCGGTGTGTCGGTCACGTACGTCGCCCGCCGGCCCTCCTCGACCTTCTCCCGCAGTGCCGCAGGCAGCTCCGGGTCGTCGATCGTGGCGTTGGGGAAGTTCAGCCGCTTGGACTGCTCGTAGCTGCGCTGGGCGATCTGGACGCGCTCGTCCGCGAGGTCGCGCGCGCTGTCCAGCATCGAGACCCGGGCCTGGTTGTGCACGACCAGGCTCAGCACGAGCGCCACGAGCGCGCCGACCAGCGCGATCGCCGCACTCAGCTTCCACCTCAGGCCCGTACGAATGGCGACCCGGCTGCCCGTGCGAGTGCTGGCGCGCGGGCCCGTACTGCCGATCACGGCCTGGCCCGCGATGTGCGCCGAGTCCGTGAGGCCCGCGTGCCCGGCGCCGGACGCGGCCGCGTGTCGAAAGGTCCCCCTCATGCCCGCCCCGCTCAGGCCTTCAACTTGTAGCCGAAGCCACGGACCGTCTCGATGCGGTCCTGGCCGATCTTCTGCCGCAGCCGCTGCACATGGACGTCCACCACGCGCGTGTCCCCGCCCCAGCCGTAGTCCCACACGCGCTCCAGCAGCTTGTCCCGCGACAGCACCGTCCCCGGCGCGGAGGAGAACTCCAGCAGCAACCGCATCTCGGTCGGTGTGAGCGCCACCGGCTGCCCGGTCTTGCGCACCTCCATGCCCTCGGTGTCGACCTCAAGATCGCCGAAGGTCAGCACCCCGCCGGTGGCCGCGGCGCCAGCGTCGTCCGCCCGGTCGTCGCGACCCGCGTGCCCGAAGCGGCGCAGCACGGCGCGGATCCGCGCGACCAGCACGGCTCCGTCGAACGGCTTGGTCACGTAGTCGTCCGCGCCCGCCTCCAGGCCCAGCACCACGTCGATCGAGTCCGCGCGCGCCGACAGCATGATCACCGGCACGGTCGACTCGTCGCGGATACGGCGGCACAGGCTGACGCCGTCCAGGCCCGGGACCATGACGTCCAGCAACGCGATGTCCGGCCGGTTCGCCCGGAACGCCTCCAGTCCCGACAGCCCGTCGGGCATGGCGGTGACCGCGAAGCCGTCCCGCTCCAGGGCGAGCTGGGTGGCCTCGCGGATGACGTCGTCGTCCTCGACGAACAGAACGTGGGTCTGGTCTGCCATCCCGGTGCTCTCAGTCCTCGTGTGCCGTGTGCCGCATGTTCTCAGGTATGTGTGGGTGCGTCGTGCGTGTCCACTTGGGGGACGCGTGGACCGGCCGATGCGTTCACCGCTTCTCGGGTGGTCCTCAGCTGTCGGGCGGCGCCGACTCGTCACCACCGCCGAGAGTGCTGTAGTCGGTGCGCGAGCGGTACTTCGGGACGAAGCGGTCGGAGGTCCACAGGTATTGGATCACGTACTCGCTGGACGGGTTCGACAGCGCGTCGTCCTTGGCGTACACCTGCTCGGTCACCACCAGCAGACCGCGGTCGATCTCCGCGTAGACCGGCGGATCCTCCGCCTTGAACACATTGTGGTAGGCGCCACGCTGCTCGCGGTACACGTACGAGGCGACGCCGACCTGATCGCCGCAGGACAGGACGTTGACCACGATGTCGTCCGCCGGTCCGCCGGTCAGATCGCCGTAGGAGACGTCGACGGGATAGTCGTCGGACACACACGGCTTCAGCTCGCGCTTGACCTCCGCCGAGACCGCGGGGTCCGCCTTGACCAGCCGGACGGCCTCCGTCGAGTCCGGGGCGGCCGAGGCCGAGGGTGACGCCGCGAGCGACGCCGAGACGGTCGAGCCGCCCGCCGCGTCGTGCGCCGGTCCCTCGTCGCGGGCGCCGGTACCGCCGGTGGTGCACGCGGAGGCGAAAAGGGCGAGGGCGACGACCACGGCCACCGCCGTGAACGCCGCCTGCAAGGTTCCCCGGGCGGTTACGGGCCCGGGGCGGTCGGGGCCGACGTCCTCGGAATCCCCGTCCGTGTCCCTGTCACCCTTGTCCGTGTACCCGGTCCTGTCCGTGTGTCCGGTCCTGCCCGTGTGTCCGGTGCCGCCCGCTGTCGTGCCTAGGCCGCGCAACGCTCCCGCTCCTCACGCTCCAGCGCGCGTGCGTCCAGATCGCGGCTCTCCAGCTCCTCGCGGAGCCGGGCGAGCGCCCGGTGCAGCGTGCTCTTGACCGTTCCGGCCGACATGCCGAGGGCGGCGGCCGTCTCCTCCGTGGACATCTGCTCCCAGTGTCGCAGCACCACGACACTGCGCTGCTTCGGTGCCAGCACCTTCATGATGTCCATCAGCAGGGCGCGGTCCGCGTGCTGCTCGGTGGAGTCGTCGACCGAGGCATCCGGCAGCTGCTCGGTCGGCACCTCCTCCAGCTTGCGGGCCCGCCACCACTCGGTACGCGTGTTGATCATGACGCGGCGCAGGTAGGCGTCCGCGAGCCGCTTGTCCGCTATGCCGTCCCAGCGGTGGTACGTCCGCACCAGCGCCGTCTGCAGCAAGTCCTGGGCGTCCACCGGGTCCGGGACCAGTCGGCGGGCGCTGCGCAGCAGCGCGTCCTGCCGGGTGCGGACGTACTCCTCGAACTCGAGCACCTCTCCCTGCGCCATGTTGACCGCCTCCGCTTCCCCGTGTCCGGCCGGCCGTTCGCCGTCGGTCTCACTGCCTGTGGTTCGTAGTCGTCCCCGCCTGTCGGGTACGGAAATGAAGCTACGGAGGCGTTGTCACGGGGCTGTCCGAAGCAGCCTGCGGCTAGCGCTCGGCTGTCCGTCGGTTGTGTAACGGAATCAGGAAAGGGGTAAAACGGCCGATCGGTTGGGGTGGATATGGGGTGATTTGGTGAGGTGATGGCCGTGCGGCGACCATGCGGCCGCTGTGTGTGGTGTGTTGCAGAGGGCCTACGGCTGTGATGTGACTGTGCGTCAGGTCGCCCTTGCCCGCCCTTGTCGGCCGGGGCCGGCATCAGGTCAGCGGCAGCCGGTACATCCCGCCCGGCAACGGCTCCACCAGACCGTCCGCGACCAGGCCGTCCAGGGCGCGGGCGCGCTGCACCGGCTCGTGCCACACCCGGTCGAGCGCCGCCTGCGGGACGGGCGTGTGAGCCTCGCGGAGTACGGCGAGCAGCTTGCCGCGCACCTGGCGGTCCGTGCCGGCGTACGTCTGTCCGCGGCGCGGCGGCCCGTCGTGCTCCGGCTTGCCCGCGAGCCGCCAGGCGCACTGCGCGGCGATCGGGCAGCGGTGACACGACTCGTTCTTCGCGGTGCACACCAGCGCGCCGAGTTCCATGGACGCGGCGGCCCAGCGCGCGGCGGTGCGCTCGTCGTCCGGGAGCAGGGTGCGGGCGAGCTTGCGCTCGGCGGCGGTGGTCGCGTTCGGCGGGTACTGCACGCCGGTGACGGCGCGGGCGAAGACCCGGCGGACGTTGGTGTCCAGTACGGGGTGCCGCTGGCCGTACGCGAAGGAGGCCACCGCGGCCGCCGTGTACTCGCCGATACCGGGCAGCGCGAGGAGCTGGGCATGGTCGGTCGGTACGTCCCCGCCGTGCCGTTCCGCTATGGCGACGGCGGCACCGTGCAGCCGCAGCGCGCGGCGCGGGTAGCCGAGCCGGCCCCAGGCGCGCACCGCCTCGCCGGGTGCCTCCTTGGCCAGGTCGGCGGGGCGGGGCCAGCGGGCGAGCCACTGTTCGTAGACGGGCAGGACGCGGTTCACGGGCGTCTGCTGCAGCATGAACTCACTGACCATCACCCCCCACGGGCCGGCCTCGGGGCGCCGCCAGGGGAGGTCGCGGGCGTTTTCGTCGAACCAGTCGATGACGGTTTCTTGCAGAGGCTGAGCGCGTTCTTGCAGAGGCTGAGCGAGAGGGGCGTCCGAGCCGGCGTCGGCGGGGTGGCTGTGCGGGGGTTTCGTGGGCGCAGTCATGGCCTTCCGATCCTGCCATGCCGGTGGCGGTCGGGTGGGTAGGTGCGGCTGCCGGTGCGTTGTGGCTCCTGGGCGGGGTGGGACGCGGTTCGTGGGGCCTGCGCCCCCAGACCCCCACTGACCTGCCTCTGCCTCTGTCTTTGCCTCTGCCTCGCTGCTCGCGCTCACGGCCGACCGTCTCGGCATGAACGAGCCGCGTGCCGTGTGGCAGCAGTTGGCCGGCCTGGTCGCACTCGCCGCCGCGGCCGCCGTGGCCAGGCGTTACCCCTTGGTGGCCTTCGGGCTGACGGCCGTACTGAGTCTGGCCGTCGCCCCGCCCGGTTCACCGTTTCCTGAAGCCCGGCGCTCGGCGTCTTCGCGCTGCTGCCCGGCCTGCGCGCGGAACGGGTGCGCCCGGCGGCGGTCGTCTTCGGGGCGTCGGCTGCCTCGGCACGGCGAGGATCGCGCTGCCCGCTGCCCGCTGCCCGCTGCCCGCTGCCTGCTGCCTACGCCGAGTTGCGGCTCGGCGCGTCGGTCCACGACCCCGCTCAGGCCCTGCCGGAACACACCGCGCGCGACGAGCCCCGTGGAGCACGCGCCCATGCCGCCCCGAAGGGCAGCGACTGCCGCTACTACCGCGCGAGCGGCGAACTCCTCGTCTCCATCGACCACTTCAGGCTCTGCTTCGATGATGAGGAGCGGCTGGTCGCGAAGGACGTGATCCCCAGGGGCGGCCTGCCCCAACGCCCTTCCACAGATGCGGAGTTCGCACAGCGATCCGCGTACTGCCGGCCGACGACGAGGCGATGGTGCGGGTCGGGGCGCACCGGCCGGACGTGGCCCGCGCACTCGGCGGCGGCGCCACCGGCTTCCTGCCGAAGTCCGGGGGCCCGTACGAACTGATCGCCGGTGTACGGGCGGTGGCCGGAGACTCGGCCGCGAGGCCGCCGCACGCGCGCGTGGCTGAGCTCAGTCCGCGCCACGCGAAAATGCCGTGCAGTTCAAGGGAGATAGGGCAGTCCGGACCGCTCCGACCCGGTCAGCCACCGTACGAACGCCGGTGCGGACGCCGCGGACCAGCGCGGCGAGGGCGAGGCCCGCCGCGGCGTCGTCCGGATGATGCACGCCGACGAAGACGCGGGAGAGAGCCATGACAAGGCCCAGGCCCAGGGGCAGGGCCGGGGTGACGGCGGCGGCGCCGGTGATGGTGGCGTGGTGGCTGTAGAGGTACGCCATAGCCGTGGCCAGAGGTGCAAGGGCCGCGATCGCGAACGCTCGGGTGGTGTCGCGTCTGGCTCGCCCCCAGGTGGTCACGAACAGCATGGCGAACAGCAGCAGTCCGGTCTCCGTCCCTGTATCGGCGGTGTCTTGTACCCACCTTGGGGTGTCGTGGGCGAAGCCGGTGATGTCCCGGTAGAGCTAGGCGTCCTCGAAGTCCATGGTCACGGACCGTAGGCGGCGGGCAGATACCGTCACACCCTGCGATCGTCAGGTGCCGTACCTGACGGAAGAGAGGGGTGGGGTGGTCGTCGCAGAGCAGGTGACGGGTGGCTTCCGGGATGATGATCCGGAAAAGTTGCGGACTTCGGCGGCGGGTGGAGCAAGCTGACGCACCGATCTCTCGTACAGTTTGCGCCGTGGGATCTCTGCGCAATCCTGTCGGGCCGCTTCCCTCCTCCATCTACTGGCGCCGGAGGGTCGTCATGCTGTCCGTGGTCGCCGTGTTGGCGCTGCTGACCACCTGGGTGCTCACCTCGGGCGGCGGAGGCGGCAAGAACGACGCGGGCGGGTCCGACGGCAAGAATCCCGAGCCCTCGACGATCACGCCGGGGCCGTCGACTTCCGGGCCGGCGATCAGTCAGGCGCCGGGCGGGCGGGACGAGTCGCCCGGCGGCGGGGACTCCGGCGGGTCGGACTCCGGTGACGGCTCAGGGGCCGGCGCGGGGGCCGGGGGCGACGGTTCCGACGGCTCCGGCAGCGGATCCGCGGGCGGCGGCTCGGGGACCGGCGTCGGCGTGGACGACACGGTGGCCGCGGGCTCCACGCTGAGCGACTGCATCGCGGGTGCGGTGAAGGTGACGGTGAGCAGCCTCCACAACGCGTACGAGCCCGGCCAGACGCCCGCGCTGCTGCTGACCGCGACGAACACCTCCAGCTACGACTGCAAGATCGATCTCGGCCCGAAGAACTCGGTGGTGACGATCACTCAGGCGGGAGCCGAGGACGACTTCTGGTCCTCCGCCGACTGCCCCGAGGTCTCCGGCAGCCTGGTGTTCCGGGTGCCCGCCGGTTCGGCCATCACGTACACGGTGAAGTGGGACCGCCGGGCGAGCGCTCCGCAGTGTGCGACGCCTGCCGCGGGATCGGCCGAGCCGGGGACGTACCTGGTGGAGGCCAAGACGCCCGGGTTCGGGACGGCGCAGACGTCGTTCGTGCTGGAGAACGACTAGGCGCGCCGCTGAAGCGGCCGCCATGGGGCGTCGGTTGTCGCGTCTGCGGCGCCGTCGTACTGCGGGGCCGTCGTGGCGTCGCGCCCACGCGGCGGTGGCCATATGCCGAACGCGGCGGTGGCCGCATATCGAACACGGCGGCGGCCGCATGTCGATGAAGGGCCCCGCGCCCCTTCAGACCTACTGGACCCTGGGCAGGCCTGCTAGACGTACCGCTCCAGGATCGAGCTCTCTGCCAGCCGCGACAGCCCCTCCCGCACGCTCCGCGCCCGGGCCTCGCCCACGCCGTCCACGGTCTGCAGGTCGTCCACGCTGGCGGCGAGCAGCTTCTGCAGGCCGCCGAAGTGCTCCACCAGGCGGTCGATGATGGCGCCGGGCAGCCTCGGCACCTTGGCCAGGAGGCGGAAGCCGCGCGGGGAGACTGCCGAGTCCAGCGCCTCCGGGGATCCCGTGTAGCCCAACGCCTTTGCCACGGTGGCCAGTTCCAGGAGCTCGGCGTGGGTGAGGGCGTCCAGCTCGTACAGCGCCTCGTCGACCGTGCGGGAGCGCTTGGCCGTCGGCTCGGGGACGTAGTCGCGCACCACGAGCTCACGCTCGGGCTCCACGCCCGCGATCAACTCGTCCAACTGGAGCGCCAGAAGGCGGCCGTCGGTGCCCAGCTCCACCACGTACTCGGCGATCTCGGTCGCGATACGGCGCACCATCTCCAGGCGCTGGGCGACCGCGGAGACGTCGCGGACCGTGACCAGGTCCTCGATCTCCAGCGCTGACAACGTTCCCGCGACCTCGTCGAGGCGGAGCTTGTAGCGCTCCAGGGTCGCCAGGGCCTGGTTGGCGCGGGAGAGGATCGCCGCCGAGTCCTCCAGGACGCGGCGCTGGCCGTCGACGTACAGCGCGATCAGCCGCATCGACTGGGAGACCGACACGACCGGGAAGCCGACCTGCTTGCTGACCCGGTCCGCCGTGCGGTGCCGGGTGCCCGTCTCCTCCGTCGGGATCGTCGCGTCGGGCACGAACTGCACGCCCGCCCGCAGGATCTTCGACAGGTCGGACGACAGCACGATGCCGCCGTCGAGTTTGCACAGCTCCCGCAGGCGCGTCGCCGCGAACTCGACATCCAGGACGAATCCGCCCGTACACATCGTCTCGACCGTCTTGTCGAAGCCGAGCACGATGAGCCCGCCGGTGTTGCCGCGGAGCACGCGCTCCAGTCCGTCCCGCAGGGCCGTGCCGGGTGCCACTGCGCTCAGCGAGGCGCGCATCAGGCCATCGGAACCGGTACTCCCACCGGACTTTCCGGGAGCTGCTACCCGGTCGTTGGCTGCCACTGCACTCCTCCGGTCGCAGGTTCTGGGACGCTCCCGTTTCGCACACTCGGTTCGTACGGACGGGCGAGACCAGGGCAAAGTCTACCGGCGCTCCTCCTCGTCCCGTGGGGCCTCTCGACGACGGGAGCGCGGAAGGACCCGGAGGGCGTCCCCTATGTCGGCCACTTCCAGCACCTTCATGCCCGCAGGGATCTTGCCCGGGTCCCCCGGCACGAGCGCGTGCGTGAAGCCCAGGCGGTGCGCCTCGGCGAGCCTGCGCTGCACGCCCGTGACCCGTCTGACCTCGCCCGCGAGGCCCACCTCCCCGATCGCTACGAGGTTCTTGGGCAGGGGGGTGTCGCTGGCGGCGGAGGCGAGCGCGAGGGCGACGGCGAGGTCCGCCGCGGGTTCCGACAGCTTCACTCCGCCGACCGTCGCGGAGTAGATGTCCCGCTTGCCGAGCGCGCTGATCCGCCCGCGCTGCTCCAGCACGGCCAGCATCATCGAGACGCGGGACGTCTCCAGACCGGACGTCGTACGGCGGGGCGAGGGGATCTGCGAGTCGACCGTGAGCGCCTGGACCTCGGCAACCAGGGGGCGGCGGCCCTCCAGGGTGACCGTCAGGCAGGTGCCGGGGACGGGTTCGGCACGACGGGTCAGGAAAAGTCCGCTTGGGTCGGCAAGGCCCGTGATGCCCTCGTCGTGCAGTTCGAAGCAGCCGACCTCGTCCGTCGCGCCGTAGCGGTTCTTGACGCCGCGTACGAGACGCAGGCGCGCGTGCCGATCGCCCTCGAAGCTGAGCACCACGTCCACGAGGTGTTCGAGCAGGCGGGGTCCGGCGATGGCGCCGTCCTTGGTGACGTGGCCCACAAGGAGCGTGGACATCCCGCGCTCCTTGGAGGCCCGGATCAGGGCGCCGGCCACCTCGCGGACCTGTGCCATGCCGCCGGGCGCACCGTCGATCTCCGGGGAGGCCACGGTCTGTACGGAGTCCAGGATGAGCAGCGACGGCTTCACCGCGTCCAAGTGGCCCAGGACGGCGGCCAGATCGGTCTCGGCGGCGAGATAGAGGTGGTCGTCGATGGCGCCGATGCGGTCGGCGCGCAGCCGGACCTGGCTCGCCGACTCCTCGCCGGTGACATAGAGCGTGCGGTGCTCGTCGCTCGCCGACTTGGCCGCCACGTCGAGCAGCAGCGTGGACTTGCCGACGCCGGGTTCGCCCGCGAGGAGGACCACCGCGCCGGGCACCAGTCCGCCGCCGAGGACGCGGTCCAGCTCCGGCACGCCGGTGGACCGCGCGGTCGCCTGCCGGCCGTCGACCTGCCCGATGGGCACCGCGGACGTCGTCACCCGCCCCGGCGTCGTCGTACGGACCGCGGGCGCGCCGTACTCCTCGACCGTCCCCCATGCCTGGCACTCGGGGCAGCGGCCGAGCCACTTGGCCGTCTGCCAGCCGCACTCCGTGCAGCGGTAGGACGGGCGGTCCTTCGTGGTCTTGGTACGGGCAGCCATGCGAAGAACCGTAACCGAGCCCACTGACAACGCCGTGCGGCGGAAGTGCCTCGTCCTGGCCGTCTCGCCATGGACAAGTCACGGAATCCCGTGCTCCTGTCCTCGTTTGAGGGATCGTTTCACCCGTACGGAGTAAAAGAGCTCAAGCAGGGAGAAGGCGCCACCCGCAGCCCCCTACGGTCCACCAATGATGAGCAGCAGTCCGGAGACCTCGACCCGCACCGCCGGCGCGCATCGGGCGCATCGGGAGGCGCGTGATCGTGCGGCGGCGCGAACGCTGGCGCAGCGGCCGCCCGCGCGCTACGAGCCGTATCTGGACGGGCTGTTCACCTACTGCCTGTCCGTCCTGTGCGACCACGACACCGCGACCGCCGCCCTCGGCGACGCCCTCGCGCTCGCCGAGCGGCGCGGTCAGCGGGTGCCGGAAGCCGCCGCGGACCGGCGGCCCTGGCTGTACGCACTGGCCCGCTGGGCGTGCCTGCGCAAGCTGGCCGAGGCCAGGCAGAAACGTCCGGGCAGTCATGCGGCGGCCCGCCCCGGCGCCCATCGGCCGACGGGGGCGCAGGCGGGAGCACCGGCTTCCTACCCGCCCGTCTCCGAGGAGGTCCAGCAGCAGCGACGCCGCGAACTCGCCCTGCTCGCCTGGCCGGAGGCCGCCGGCACCACCCCGGAGCAGCGCGAGGCCCTCGAACTCGCCGTACGCCACCACCTCGCCGCCCACGAGGTCGCCGCCGTCCTCGGCATGGACGTGGCCACCGCCCGCGAGCTGCTCGCCTCCGCCGCCTGCGAGGTCGAGCGCACGCGCGCGGCCCTCGCCGTCGTCGAGACCGGCGCCTGTCCGAGTGTCGCCCGGCTCACCGGCGACAACCAGCTCGTGCTCGGCACGGCCCTGCGCCGCGAGCTCATCCGGCACGTCGACGACTGCCCGCGCTGCCGCCGTACCGCCGAGCGCGCCATCCCCGGCCGGTGGCCCGGCGCGGCCGTCACCCCCGCCGAACTGCCGGTGCTGGAGGCGCCCCGCGCGGCCCTGCACATGGCCCTGGCGCACCACCCACGCGCGCGGGGTGCCGCAGTACCGCGCTTCGACCGGCGTGGCTTCCCGATGGATCCGAAGGACCGCGCCGCCCGCAGGGACCGGCTACGCGCGCGTGCCGTCACCACGACCGTCGTCGCCACCGTCGTCGCCGCCCCGGTCCTCGCCCTGTGGGCCGCCTACCGGGCCACCCCGACCGGCGAGGGCGTCGACGGCCACTCGGCCAGCGCGAGCGAGGCGCACGGCCCGGGCACCCTCGACGGGGACGCCGCGGACGCCGGCTACGAGAACGCCGGCAGCGCGAGCGCCAAGCGCGGTGACCGTTTCGGTGATCGCGGCCAGCCCGACGTCTCCGTGCAGGTCATCAGCGTCGGCGGCGAGCGCGGGGCGGGAGCCGGGCGCCTGGAGGTGTCCGCCGGTCACAGTGGCGACACCACGCTCGTCACGCTCACGGCGACGGGGCGCACGCCGGTGCGCTGGTCCGCGACCACCGGTGCGCACTGGCTCTATCTGAGCCAGTCGGCGGGAACGCTGGCGCCCGGTGAGTCGTTGACGATCAAGGTGTACGTCGACCATCTGCGCGAGCCGTCCGGGCACTGGAGCGCGCGCGTGGCGATCTCACCCGTCGGAGCCCTCGTCTCCATCGAGGGCTACGGCACCGCTCCCGGCCCGTCCGACCCGGGTCACGGCCCGGGCCCTGGCCCCGACCCGTATCCCACCGACCCCACCCATCCCGGCGATCCGACCGACCCCGGGACGCCCGGCAGCCCGCCGCCCTCGTCCTCCGGGCCCTATCCGTCGCCGACGACCTCGGCTCCGCCCGACCCCATGCCCAGCGAGCCGCCGCCGTCGTCGCCCGATCCGACGCCCACGGCCGGCGAGCCGTCGCCGTCGGGTTCGTCCGGACCGTCCGGACCTTCCGATCCGGGGGGCTCGATGCCGCCGCCGAGCGGCAGCGGCGATCCGAGCCCAGGGACGTCGTAGTACGCCGGTGGCCGGTCGGTCTCCCGGTCGACCTTCTACCCGGTCGACCTCCTAGTCGACGGGATCCGCCGGATGCGGTGCCAGCAACGGCAGCTGCGACGCCAGCCGTGCCTCGCACAGCTCGACCAGGCGGTCGTAGCCCGCCTTGCCCATCAGCTCCGTCAGCTCCGGCCGGTAGGACACGTACACCGGGTCGCCCGCGCCGTGCGCCGAGGTCGCCGAGGTGCACCACCAGTGCAGGTCGTGGCCGCCAGGACCCCAGCCGCGGCGGTCGTACTCACCGATCGACACCTGCAGCACGCGCGTGTCGTCGGGCCGGTCGATCCAGTCGTACGTCCGTCGCACCGGCAGCTGCCAGCAGACGTCCGGCTTGGTCTCCAGCGGCTCGCGGCCCTCCTTCAGGGCGAGGATGTGCAGCGAGCAGCCCGCGCCGCCCGCGAAACCGGGGCGGTTCTGGAAGATGCACGAGCCGTTGTAGGGGCGCGTCTGGCGGTCGCCGTCCTCGTCCTCCGAGATCCAGCCGTGCGCCGTGCCCTCGTCGTGGTGCTGCCAGATCTCCGGCGTGAGCCTCGCCACATGTTCGGCGACCCGCTTCTCGTCGTCCTCGTCCGAGAAATGCGCGCCCAGCGTGCAGCAGCCGTCGTCCGCGCGGCCCGCCTGGATGCCCTGGCAGCCGCTGCCGAAGATGCAGTTCCAACGGGAGGTCAGCCATGTCAGATCGCAGCGGAAGACCTGCTCGTCGTCCGCCGGATCAGGGAACTCCACCCATGCGCGCGCGAAGTCGAGCCCCTTCTCGTCCGGTTCAGGGGAGCCGCTCTTCGGCTTCTTGGGCTTGGTTGCCGCCTTCGCCTGCGAAGAACCCTTGGAGGAACCCTTGGGGGATTTGTCCATCTTTTCGTTCTTCGCCTTTTTCGTCTTTGGCACGGGACCAGAGTACGGCGTCCGTGGCCGCGGCTTCGAGGGCGGAGGATCGCCCAGGTGGCAGTAGCGTTCCGTACATGAGACTCGGTGTCCTCGACGTGGGATCTAACACCGTGCATCTGCTGGTGGTGGATGCACACCCTGGCGCGCGCCCGTTGCCCGCGCACTCACACAAGGCGGAGCTGCGCCTTGCCCAACTCCTCGACGACAGCGGGGCCATCGGTCCCGAGGGGGTCGACAAACTGGTCGGCGTCGTCCATGAGGCGTTGCAGGCCGCCGAGGACAAGGGTGTCGAGGAAGTGCTGCCGTTCGCGACGTCGGCGGTGCGGGAGGCCACCAACGCCGATGACGTTCTCGCGCGCGTGAAGACTGAGACCGGGGTTGAGCTGCAGGTTCTCAGCGGTGCGGAGGAGGCTCGGCTGACGTTTCTCGCCGCCCGGCGGTGGTTCGGGTGGTCGGCCGGGAAGCTGCTGGTGCTGGACATCGGGGGCGGGTCCCTGGAGATCGCGTACGGCATCGACGAGGAGCCGGATGCGGCGGTGTCGCTGCCGCTCGGGGCGGGGCGGCTCACGGCCGGCTGGCTGCCGGGGGATCCGCCGGATCCCGACGACATACGGGCGCTGCGGCGGCATGTGCGGGCGCAGATCGCCCGTACGGTCGGTGAATTCAGCCGCTTCGGGGCTCCTGATCACGTGGTCGCCACGTCGAAGACGTTCAAGCAGCTTGCCCGCCTCGCCGGCGCGGCCCGCTCCGCGGAGGGCGTGTACGTCCAGCGTGAGCTGAAGCGGGAGTCCTTGGAGGGCTGGGTTCCGCGGCTGGCCGGCATGACGGTCGCCGAGCGGGCGGAACTGCCGGGCGTCTCGGAGGGGCGCGCGGGGCAGCTGCTCGCGGGGGCGTTGGTGGCTGAGGGGGCGATGGATCTGTTCGGGGTGGAGACGTTGGAGATATGCCCTTGGGCGTTGCGGGAAGGCGTGATTTTGCGGAAGTTGGATCACTTGACGGTGGGGTGACGGTTGCCTCCGGCGGTTGGGCGGGGGTGCCTGCGGCGGCCTGTGCGGGTGAGTGGGGGTGCGTGTAGCGCCTGCGGGTGGGGTGTGGGTCGGGGCCGTGCCGGGGGGTGTCCGTCCTCGGTCCGGTGGTGGGCGTTGGGCGAGAGGTGCCGTTTCTTGACACCGGACTCTGCGGGCGGACACCCCCCGGCACGTCCCCTTGCCGCCGTACGCGACTGCGGGTCCGTGGGGCTCCTCGTTCGATGCTTGCGGTCACTCTCCAGCGATGGTCCAGGCATTTCGGCCCGTCCGGTGTTCGAGGACGAGGTCACGCCAGCCTCTCGGCGCCGGTCCAGGCGTTTCAGCCCGTCCGGCATTTGAGGACGAGGCCGGTCAGGCCGATGGGGGTTCAGGGGGCGGAGCCCCCTGGCGGGGGCGAAGGGGCGGAGCCCCTGGGGATGGGACGGGTAGGGGCGGCGGGGGCGAGGGAGCCGACGGCGCGCGGCTGCGTGAACCCCGCCACACCCCCGTCGGCGCCCCCTCGCTTGAGCCCCCGGTATATGCCCAGTTCGCACCCCTGGCCGATTGCGGACGCTCGTGGCGGGCGCGTGGCCATCGGTTCCCCGGCGTCCAGTGCCGCCCCGTACTCTGTCCCCGTGGCAGAACCAGTGGTGCGCATCCCGGATGCGAAGGTTGCCCTGTCGACGGCCTCCGTCTATCCGGAGTCGACGGCGACGGCCTTCGAGATCGCCGCGCGCCTCGGGTACGACGGCGTCGAGGTCATGGTGTGGACCGACCCGGTCAGCCAGGACATGGAGGCGCTGCGCCGGCTCAGCGACTACCACCAGATCCCGATCCTCGCCGTACACGCCCCCTGTCTGCTGATCACCCAGCGCGTGTGGTCGACCGACCCCTGGACCAAGCTCCAGCGCGCCCAGGCGGCCGCCGAGAAGCTGGGGGCGTCCACGGTCGTCGTACACCCGCCGTTCCGCTGGCAGCGCCAGTACGCCCGGGACTTCGTCGACGGCATCTGGCGGATGGCGAACGAGACGGATGTGCGGTTCGCCGTCGAGAACATGTACCCCTGGCGCTACCGCGACCGCGAGATGCTCGCGTACGCCCCCGACTGGGACGTGACGAAGGACGACTACCGGCACTTCACGATCGATCTCAGCCACACCGCCACGGCCCGTAGCGACGCGCTCCAGATGGTCGATCGCATGGGGGACCGGCTCGGGCACGTGCATCTCGCGGACGGCAGGGGGTCGGCCAAGGACGAGCACCTCGTCCCGGGCCGCGGCAACCAGCCCTGCGCCGAGGTGCTGGAACGGCTCGCCCTGACCGGCTTCGACGGCCACGTCGTCATCGAGGTCAACACCCGCCGCGCGATGTCCAGCGCCGAACGCGAGGCCGATCTCGCCGAGGCCCTCGCCTTCACGCGGCTGCATCTGGCCTCGGCGGTGAAGGTGCCCCGGCGGTGACCGACCCCACCTCGGGGCAGGGCGAGGTGAGCTCCCGACGCCGCGGCCGGCCCCCTCGTACGGAATCCGCCGGCACCCGCGACCGCATCCTGAACGCGGCCCGTGAGGAGTTCTCCGAGCGGGGGTACGAGAAGACGTCCGTCCGCGGCATCGCCAAGGCGGCCGGGGTGGACTCGGCCCTGGTGCATCACTACTTCGGCACCAAGGAGCAGGTCTTCGAAGCGGCGGTGGAGGTCGCCTTCGCGCCCGCCCTCAAGGTGCGCGACGCGGTGATCGAAGGGCCCCTCGACGGCGTCGGCGAGCGGATGACCCGCACCATCTTCGGGCTCTGGGAGAACCCGGTGACCCGCAAGCCGCTGCTGGCGATCGTCCGGTCGGCGGTCAACAACGAGGCCGCGGCCGCTGTTTTTCGTCGGCTCGTCTCCGCCCAGCTGCTGCGGCGCATCGCCGGGGAGATCGACGCCCCGGACGCGGAACTGCGTGCCGAGCTGGCGGCCGCGCAGCTGGTGGGCATCGCGATGATGCGGTACGTCATCAAGATCGAGCCGATCGCGTCGGCGGACCCGGAGGAGATCATCGCGCGCGTGGCGCCCGTGGTGCAGGGGCATCTCACGGGGCGATACGCCGCCGACGAGTGAATCGGACGAGTGAGTCAACCGCCTGCTCCACGAGACATGCATCCCGCATTCCGGACACCTCGTCCCGACCTCTGGATGACCGGCGTACGCTCGTTAGCAGTCAGAAGTCTCTGATCGCAGTCTCTGCAGTCCCGAAGGAGCGAGCGACGATGCCCGAGCTGAGGTCCCGCACAGTCACCCACGGTCGCAACATGGCGGGCGCCCGCGCCCTTATGCGCGCCTCCGGTGTACCCGGTGCGGACATCGGCCGGAAGCCGATCATCGCGGTGGCGAACTCCTTCACCGAGTTCGTGCCCGGCCACACCCACCTCCAGCCCGTCGGCCGGATCGTCAGCGAGGCGATCACGGCGGCCGGCGGCATCCCGCGCGAGTTCAACACCATCGCCGTCGACGACGGCATCGCGATGGGGCACGGCGGGATGCTCTACTCCCTGCCGTCCCGTGATCTGATCGCGGACAGCGTGGAGTACATGGTGGAGGCGCACTGCGCGGACGCCCTGATCTGCATCTCCAACTGCGACAAGATCACCCCGGGCATGCTGAACGCCGCCCTGCGGCTCAACATCCCCACGGTCTTCGTCTCCGGCGGCCCCATGGAGTCCGGCCGCGCCACGCTGGTCGACGGCACGGTCCGTACGCTCGACCTGGTCGACGCGATCTCCGACGCCGTGAACGACAAGATCTCGGACGAGGACATCCTCCGCATCGAGGAGAACGCCTGTCCGACCTGCGGCTCCTGCTCCGGCATGTTCACCGCCAACTCGATGAACTGCCTGACCGAGGCCATCGGCCTCTCCCTGCCCGGCAACGGCTCGGTCCTGGCCACGCACACGGCCCGTAAACAGCTGTACGTCGCGGCGGCGCAGACGGTCATGGACATCACCCGCCGCTACTACGAGGAGGACGACGAGACGGTCCTGCCGCGCAACGTCGCCACCTTCGCGGCCTTCGAGAACGCCATGGCCCTCGACATCGCCATGGGCGGCTCCACCAACACGATCCTGCACCTGCTGGCCGCCGCCCAGGAGGCGGAGATTCCGTTCGGACTGGAGCAGATCGACGCGGTCAGCCGCCGGGTTCCGTGCCTGGCCAAGGTCGCGCCGAACGTCGCCAAGGACCGCACGTACTACATGGAGGACGTGCACCGCGCCGGCGGCATCCCCGCGCTGCTGGGCGAGCTGCACCGCGCCGGGCTGCTGAACGAGGACGTGCACGCCGTTCACAGCCCCTCCCTGGCGGACTGGCTGAAGACCTGGGACGTGCGGGGCGGGTCGCCCTCTCCCGAGGCTGTCGAGCTGTGGCACGCCGCCCCTGGCTGTGTCCGGTCGGCCGAGGCCTTCTCGCAGTCCGAGCGCTGGGAGGCGCTGGACGAGGACGCCGAGGGCGGTTGCATCCGCAGCGCCGAGCACGCGTACTCCAAGGACGGCGGCCTCGCGGTCCTCAAGGGCAACCTCGCCGTGGACGGGTGTGTCGTGAAGACGGCCGGTGTCGACGAGTCCATCTGGACCTTCGAGGGGCCCGCGGTCGTCTGCGAGTCGCAGGAAGAGGCCGTCGAGAAGATCCTCAACAAGAAGGTGACCGACGGGGACGTCGTCGTCATCCGCTACGAGGGGCCCAAGGGCGGCCCCGGCATGCAGGAGATGCTCTACCCGACGTCCTTCCTCAAGGGCCGCGGCCTCGGCAAGACCTGCGCGCTGATCACCGACGGTCGTTTCTCCGGCGGCACGTCCGGCCTGTCGATCGGCCACGCCTCCCCGGAGGCCGCGTCCGGCGGCACGATCGCCCTCGTCGAGGACGGCGACCGTATCCGCATCGACATCCCGAATCGCTCGATCGAGTTGCTCGTCGACGATGCGGAACTCGCCCGCCGTGAGCAGGCGTTGAACGGGGCGTACGCCCCGAAGGGCCGCGAGCGGAAGGTGTCGGCGGCGCTGCGGGCCTACGCCGCGATGGCGACCAGCGCCGACAAGGGCGCGGTGCGGGACGTCACGAAGCTGGGCTGAGAAGGTCGTATCGCGGGGCCGCCTCCTGCCGGCGCGGGGGCGGCCCTTTCGCGTCGCCCCTTCACATGTACGGCGTCACCAGGCAGCGGGGTCGCTGCCGTCGACGGCGAAGACGGTGCCGTCGGGGGCGCTCGCGTAGACGCGGCCGTCGGTGAGCACGGGCTCGGGCAGGTCGGCCGCCAACCCGTCGGAGTTCGGGCCGAGCCGGGCCGGCGTCTGGCCCAGAAGGCGGCCGTCGCGGGCATCCACGGCGAACAGCCGGCCGTCGGGGGCCGTGACGTACACATGCCGGCCGTCGGCGACGGGCGACGACGTGCGCAGCACGGCCGTTTCCAGGCTCCACAGCTGCCTGCGCGCCTCCGTGTCGACGGCGACCATCATCCCGTCGCCGCCCACGAGATGGACGACGTCCCCGTGTACGGTGCCGCGCGCCTGCAGGAGTGGGAGGGGCAGAGCCACGCGCCGCGAGGTCCTGTCGGCGGGGGAGTAGCGGACCACGGTTTTCGTGTCGCTGTAGATCCCCTCGACGGAGATGAAGAAGGCCGACCCGTCCGACGTGCCGACGAGCTCCAGCGCCCCATCCAGCCGCGCGTCCCAGCGCACGTCACCCGTGGCCGGGTCCACTGCGGTGACCCGCGTACTCGAATCGTCGTCGGAGGTCGTCGTCGTGTACGCCAGCGAATCTCCGGCGAAGGAGACGAAGTACGGCGCCCGGTGCCCCGGTAGGGCCCGACTCCACTTCGTGTCGCCCGAGGCGCCGTCCACGCCGGTGACCGTGCCGTCGGCGCCGGTGAGCAGCAGCATGCCGCCGACGGTCGCAGGTCCGCTGTACGCGGGCATGTTCTGCCGCCAACGCGCCTTGCCCGTAGCGGGATCGAGCGCCTCCAGCCGGCGGCCCTGCCCGGACGACGGATGCACGAGCCCGCCCGCCACGGCCGGCGGTCCGTCCACATGCGACGCGTCGACGGGCTGCCGCCACAGCAGCCGGCCGTCCAGCGGGTCGAGCGCGAAGACGAGCCCGGTCTGGGCGCACAGCACCTTCCCGGCACCGTACGAACACCGGGGCGTGCCCTTCTTGGGCGCCGGTGTCGCCGCCCACCCGCCGAAAGCGGCCGACGCGGTCCCCGCGCTCTCCCGCTCCGGCGTCGGGTCGCCGCCGAGCAGCTGCACGGAGGCCAGCGCGACAACCGAGGCGAGAGCTACGGCCCCGGCCCCGAGGGCCGACAGCCTGCCCCGGCGCCTGCCGGGCGGCCGCCCAGCCTGCTTCTCCCCGACACGCGGCCGCCCTCGCTCCGCCTCCGGCTGCGGATCGAGCTCCGAATCCAGCTCCGAATCCAGTTCCGCATCGAGCACCGAATCGAGTCCCGGGCCGGGCCCCGCATCGAGCACTGGATCGCGCTCCGGCTTGGACGGCGTCCCGCCGGTCCGCTGCGCCGGAATGAACGCCTGCGTGTCGTACGACGCCGCCACCGACCGAAGTTCCCGCATCAACTCGTCGGGCGTGGGCCGGTCCTCGGGCTCCTTGGCCAGACAGCGCACCACGAGCGGAGCGAGATTCCCCGGTACGCCGGTCAGGTCCGGCTCGTCATGAACGACCTGGTAGGCGACGACATACGGACTGTCGGAGTCGAACGGCCCCCGTCCCGTCGCCGCGTGCACCAACACGGACCCGAGCGCGAAGATGTCGGCGGCCGGCCCGACCTCCCGTGGCCGTCGGAACTGCTCGGGCGCCATGAACGGCGGCGTACCGATCAACTTCCCTGTCTCGGTGCGCAGTTCGCTGTCCTTTGGCCGAGAGATGCCGAAGTCGATGACCTTCGGCCCGTCGCCGGCGAGCAGCACGTTGCTCGGCTTCAGGTCCCGGTGCACGACGCCGACCCGGTGGATGTCGCGCAACGCCTCGGCCAGCCCGGCCATCAGCCGCCGCAACTGTCCGGGGTCCATCGGCCCGTTCCGCTTCACCTGGTCGGCGAGCGTCGGGCCGGGGATGAACAGCGTGGCCATCCAGGGCCGTTCGGCCTCCGGATCGGCGTCGACCACGGGTGCGGTGAAGGCACCGCTCACCCTGCGCGCGGCGCCCACCTCCTGCCGGAACCGCCCCCTGAACTCGGGATCCCGGGCGAACTCGGCATGCACGACCTTCACCGCGACCTGCATGCCCGAAGTGCTCCGCGCCAGATGTACGACGCCCATGCCCCCGGACCCCAGGCGCGACTCCAGGCGGTAGTGACCGGCGTACTCCGGAAGTTCCGCTTCCGCGCCCGCTCCGGCGTCCTGCTGTGGCGCCATGGGACCACCCCCGTGCTGTTCGTCCGCGCGCGCGACGCTCGGAGCCTAGTCGATGACTCGTGCGAGGCAGAGGCGGCTTGCTAGCCTCCGTGTTCCAAACACGCACATGCGTGCGTGGCGTGATTTAGGGGAATCAACGGGGCCCCATGGCTGTCATGGGGATCAACGGGGGAGGTTTTCGCATGTCTGCAGGCCGCGCTGAAGAGGTCAGAAGAGCCGAAGAGATCGACGGCAGCGTGGAAGAGGCCGTCACAACGATGGCCGCCACGCCCACGCTGACCACGGCCACACCGGCTACCACCACGGCGGACACGACCGCGCCGGACACCACCATGGCGGCTACGGCCACCGCGGTCACGGCCACGGCGGTGCGCTACTACTCGGTCGCACCTGGCGTCCGCCTGAACGTCCGCCGGGGCCCCGGCACCAACTACGCCCTCGTCCGCGTGCTCCCCGAGGGCGCCAGGATCCCGATCTACTGCCAGACGCCGGGCACCACGGTGACGGGCCCCTACGGCACGTCGAACATCTGGGACAACATCGGCGACGGCGAGTACGTCGCGGACGCCTACGTGAACACCGGCAGCGACGGCTACGTCCGCCCGCGCTGCTCCTTCTGAGCCGACCTCTGGTCCGATCCGTGCCCCGACCTGTGATCTGATCTCCGATCCGCACTGCGGTCCGGTCACCGGAACCCGTACGGAGCCCGCGGCCAAGCCGGAGCCATAATCGACGCGTGAGCGAGAAGAACGGCACCCCGGCCACCCCCGCGGGCTCCACGGGCCCCCGCCCCGAGCCCCTGCGCTTCTTCGGCACGACCTGGGTCGACCACGACAACGGCTACACCGCCCGCCGCATCGCGGTGACCGTCGGCTCCCTCGTCACCGCGGCCGCCTCCTGCCTGGTCCTGCGCTTCGCCTACCAGGGGCTCCAGATCGCCGACGTCGGCAACTTCGTCGCCGTCGTGGTGGTCGTGATGTTCGCGGTGTGCAGCGCCCTCGCCTTCCGCCACACCTGGGACGCCTTCACCAAGCGCCCCGACCCCGACCGCCAGGCCTCCCTCCGCGGCCTGCTGGCCATCGGCTTCGTCGGCTCACTCCTCGCCTACTTCTTCCGCTCCCTCACCGAGGCTCCCGGCGAGAAACTCCACCGCCAGGAATACGAGACCGCACGCCAACAACACGACACCCGCACGACCCGCCGCACAGGCAACCCGGCAAAGAAGCGCCGCCGCCCATAGCCAGACAGACACCGACGACAGCGCCCCACGCCTTGCTACAGGTCCGGCGAGGTGCCCAGCCCAACCCCCGCCGAGCCCGAAGCACGTGCGGGCGGCCCGGACCTCCCCAACTGTGTCGCCCACGCCTCAACGCACAGAAGAAGCCACACCCTCGGTATGGACGGGAGCCGTCCCCCTCCGAACCCAGCGCACGCCGCCTCTCCCCACCCCGCGTCGCTGCCGCCGCTCTCTCGCCAGCCCCCGGGGGAAACCACCTCTCCGCAAACTCGGTGCACACCGCACCATCCACCGCCACCATGGCCGTATGACGGTCCCTTCCCACGCCGACCGAGCCCGTTCCTTCGACTCCGCCGCAGCCCAGTACGCCGCGAACCGCCCCTCCTACCCACCCGCCCTCTTCGACGCGATCGAGGAACTCGCCGGCCGTCCCCTCACCGGCGCGCGCGTCGTCGACGTGGGCGCCGGCACGGGCATCGCCACCGCCCTGCTCCGCGCGCGCGGCGCCGACGTCCTGGCCGTGGAACCCGGCGACGGCATGGCAGCCCAGTTCCGCCGCACCAACCCCGACATACCGATCGTCCGCGGCAACGGCAACACACTCCCCGTCGCCACCGCTTCCGCCGACTTCATCACCTACGCCCAGGCCTGGCACTGGACCGACCCCGCCCACTCGGTCCCGGAGGCCCTCCGCGTGCTGCGCCCGGGCGGTGCGCTGGCGCTGTGGTGGAACATCACGCCTCTCGACATCCCGTGGCATGTGGCGCAGGCGGGCCGTATCGAGCGGCGCTTCGGCGCCCATCCTGTCGTCGAGCAGAACGGCAGCGGCGCCAGATCCGCCCTGAACGACCCGACCGGCAGCCTCACCTTCACCGCCCGCAAGGTCCGCTGGAGCCGCCGCGTCCCGATCGACACACACCTGGCGAACATCGGGAGCCACTCGATCTTCCTGGTCCACGGCACCGAGGCGAGCACCGCCTTCCTCGCCGAGGAGAAGCGACTCCTCCTCGCCGCCTTCCCGGACGGAATCATCGAAGAGACCTACGACGTGGACCTCCTCGTAGCCACCACCTCCTGACGCCCCTCGCCCTCCCACGCCGGCCCACCGCCGTCAGCCCCCTCCTCACGCCCGCCCTCCCCATACGGCTCAGGACACCCAGCACCGCGCCGAGCCGAGGAGGGCGGGCGAACGGGCCGACCAGGACCGAGGCCGCACCACGCGCGAACCAGGCGCCCAACTTCGCGCCCTGCGCGCACACCGTCACAGCGCGGGAGGCAACCCCACCCCGAAGGCGCAGCAGGCCCGGTACGCGGGGCACGCCCCCCGCCCAGCCCACCGCCCGCGGCGGCACCGCACACACCGTCGCGTCGACCGCTCCTCGCGCCCGCCCTCCTCGCCGCCTTGACGCTGCAGTCCCACCGGAGGATTATTCATCGCATGATGAATTACTCTTCCGCTCGTTCCGATCCCCCCGACGACCCCGCCATCCGAGCCGAGACCCTGAACGTCGTCCGCGGCGCCCGCCAAGTACTCCGCGACCTCGACTTCACCGTCCCGCGCGGCCAGATCACCGGCCTGCTCGGCCCGTCCGGCTGCGGCAAGAGCACCCTGATGCGGGCCGTCGTCGGCACCCAGGCCAAGGTCACCGGCACCCTCGACGTCCTCGGCCGCCCCGCCGGCCACCCCACCCTGCGCACCCGCATCGGCTACGTCACCCAAGCTCCCTCCGTCTACGACGACCTGACGATCCGCCAGAACCTCGCCTACTTCGCCGCGATCCTCGACCCCGGCCACGCCGCCGCCGATCGGCGCCAGGACGTCGATCGCGTGCTCGCCGACGTCGACCTCACCAGCCACGCCGATGCCCTGGCCGGCAACCTCTCCGGCGGCCAGCGCAGCCGCGTCTCCTTGGCGGTCGCCCTGCTCGGCACCCCCGAACTCCTCGTCCTGGACGAACCGACGGTCGGCCTCGACCCGGTCCTGCGCCGCGACCTCTGGGGCCTCTTCCACGACATCGCCGCCTCCCGCGGCGCCACCCTCCTCATCTCCTCCCACGTCATGGACGAGGCCGAGCGCTGCCACCGCCTCCTGCTCATGCGCGAGGGCCGGCTCCTCGCCGACGACACCCCGGACGCCCTCCGCACCCGTACGCGCTCCGAGACGGTCGAGGCGGCCTTCCTGCACCTGGTCGACGAGGCAACCGCGGCCGCCCACGCGAAGGAGACGACCCGATGACCACGACGACGAGCCCGACCACGACGCTCCGGCCCGCCCCCACCGGCGCCCTGAACCTCGCCCGCACGACCGCCACCGCCGCCCGGGTCCTGCGCCAGCTCCGCCACGACCCGCGCACCATCGCGCTGATGCTCCTCGTCCCCTGCGTGATGCTGTTCCTGCTGCGCTACGTCTTCGACGGCAGCCCGCGCACCTTCGACAACATCGGCGCCTCCCTCCTCGGGATCTTCCCGCTGATCACGATGTTCCTGGTCACCTCCATCGCCACCCTGCGCGAACGCACCTCGGGCACCCTCGAACGCCTCCTCGCCATGCCCCTCGGCAAGGGCGACCTGATCGCCGGCTACGCCCTCGCCTTCGGCACCCTCGCGATCATCCAGTCCGCCCTGGCGACCGGACTCGCCCTCTGGATCCTCGGCCTGGACGTCACCGGCAGCCCCTGGCTGCTCCTGCTCGTGGCCCTGCTCGACGCACTGCTCGGCACCGCGCTCGGTCTCTTCGTCTCGGCCTTCGCGGCCTCCGAATTCCAGGCCGTCCAGTTCATGCCGGCCGTGATCTTCCCCCAACTCCTCCTCTGCGGCCTCTTCACACCCCGCGACAACATGCACCCCGCCCTCGAGGCCATCTCCAACGTCCTCCCCATGTCCTACGCGGTCGACGGAATGAACGAGGTCCTCAAGCACACCGACATGACCGCCGACTTCGTACGCGATGCCCTGATCGTGGCGGGCTGCGCCCTACTGGTACTGGGCCTGGGCGCGGCGACCCTGCGACGCAGGACGGCATGACCGCCCCGGCGGCCGAGCAGTACGCGAGCCCGCCGCCCATCCGTCCCGCCCACCGGACACGCCAAGTCCAAAGCCGCCCTCGGTGCGAGGATGAACCCGGACGACGCAACCCCCGGAGGACACCCCAGCCATGACCCAGAAAGTCGCAGTCCTCGGCACCGGCAAGATCGGCGAAGCCCTGCTCAGCGGAATGATCCGCGGCGGCTGGGCCCCGGCCGACCTCCTGGTGACGGCCCGCCGCGCGGAGCGAGCCGAAGAACTCCGCACCCGCTACGGAGTCACCCCGGTCACCAACGCGGAAGCCGCCAAGACCGCCGACACCCTGATCCTCACGGTCAAGCCCCAGGACATGGGCACCCTCCTCGACGAACTCGCCCCGCACGTCCCCGCCGACCGCCTGGTCATCAGCGGAGCCGCCGGCATCCCCACCTCCTTCTTCGAGTCCCGCCTCGCCACCGGCACCCCGGTCGTCCGCGTCATGACGAACACCCCCGCTCTCGTCGACGAGGCCATGTCCGTCATCTCCGCCGGCACCCACGCCAGCGAAGCCGACCTCGTCCACACCGAGGAGATCTTCGGCGCCGTAGGCAAAACGCTGCGCGTCCCCGAGGGCCAGCAGGACGCCTGCACCGCGCTCTCCGGCTCCGGCCCGGCGTACTTCTTCTACCTGGTCGAAGCCATGACCGACGCCGGCATCCTCCTCGGCCTGCCCCGAGACAAGGCCCACGACCTGATCGTCCAGTCCGCGATCGGCGCCGCGACGATGCTCCGCGACAGCGGCGAACACCCCGTCAAGCTCCGCGAGAACGTGACGTCCCCCGCCGGCACCACCATCAACGCCATCCGCGAACTCGAGAACCACGGCGTACGAGCCGCCCTCATCGCCGCCCTCGAAGCAGCCCGCGACCGCAGCCGCCAACTGGCCTCCGGCAACAGCAGCTGACGCCCTGGCCGCCCTTGCACAGGGGGCGGCCCAGCACGCCCCCTAAGCAGTCACCCCGATATCCGCAGCGGCAACCGCAGCCGCCGGCAGCAACCCGATCGCCCGATACGCGGCATCCACGGTCGGCCGGGCCATCGCCCGAGCTCGCTCCGCACCATCCCGCAGCACCCCCTCCACATAGCCAGGATCCGCGCACAGCTCCCTGTGCCTCTCCTGCACGGGCCTGAGAACCTCGACCACGGCCTCCGCGGTGGCTGACTTCAAAGCGCCGTACGACTCATATACACCGCTCAGCTCCGATGGGTTCCCACCCGTGCACGCCGCCAGAATCTCCAGCAGATTCGCCACCCCCGGCTGAGCGGCCCGGTCGTACACGACCTCCCGCCCGCTGTCGGTCACGGCCCGCATGACCTTCTTGCGCACCACATCCGGCTCATCGAGCAGATAGACGATCCCCGGCCCGGAGTCGTCGCTCTTACCCATCTTCGACGTCGGATCCTGCAGATTCATCACCCGGGCCGCGACCTGCGGAGGCGTCGCCCGAGGCACCACGAACGTGTGCCCGTACCGCTGGTTGAACCGCACCGCGAGATCCCGCGCGAGCTCCACATGCTGCGTCTGATCGTCCCCGACCGGCACCTCATCGGTCCCGTACACCAGGATGTCCGCGGCCATCAGCACGGGATACGTCAGCAGCGACAGCCGCACACTCCCGCCCCGCGCCCGCTCGCGCGCGGCCTTCTCCTTGTACTGGATCATCCGCCGCATCTCGCCATCGGTGGCCACGCACTCCAGCACATACGACAGCCGCGCGTGCTCATCCACATGACTCTGTACGAACACGGTGCACAGCTCCGGATCCAGCCCCGCCGCCAGCAACAACGTCGCCGCCTGCCGACTCAGCCTGCGCACCCGCGCCGGATCGTGGTCCACGGTCAGCGCATGCAGATCGACGATGCAGAACAGCGCTTCAGCCTCGTGCTGATCGACGCCCGCCCACCGCCGCATGGCTCCCAGGTAGTTCCCCAGCGTCAGATGCCCCGTCGGCTTGACCCCACTGAAGACCCGAGTCATCTCTTCTCCATCTCCTGGTCAAGGCCGCTGTCACGGCGGCCGACCCTCTGGAGCTCCGGAGGGAGATACGAGAACGGCCGCCGAGGCGGCGGCCGTTGAGTGCATACGTGAGTACGGCCGCCGTCAGGCGGCCCACCACAGTTGGGTGCACGTACGCGTCGTCATGCGTCCCAGAGTACGCCCCTGGGGTTCCACTTGGAGGGAAGTTGACACGCCCCGAGCCGATCCGTACTGTTCTCCGAGTTGTCCGACGTGAGCGCCGACTCCGGTCGGTCCCCGGACAGCCACTCCGCAAGTACCAACCATCACTCGACGACAGTGAATCTGTCTGCCGTCGTTTCATTGGCGTGCGTATTTACGGAATGAGGAATCCGCGTTCGGAAGAACGCAGCCCCGATTAGCTCGGGAGCCCGGAATCCGCTAAAGTCTCACTCGTCGGAACGGCCCAACAGCCGCGAAGACAAGCCCCGCTGACCGGGAATCGGATCCGAAAGGATCTGATAGAGTCAGAACCGCCGGAAAGGGAAACGCGAAAGCGAGAACCTGGAAAGCGCCGAGGAAATCGGATCGAGAAAAGATCTGATAGAGTCGGAAACGCAAGACCGAAGGGAAGCGCCCGGAGGAAAGCCCGAGAGGGTGAGTACAAAGGAAGCGTCCGTTCCTTGAGAACTCAACAGC